>NZ_JBFWVQ010000147.1:0-12191 GCF_050246655.1 Pseudonocardia sp. | reverse complement strand
CTCTGAGGACGCTCCCCCGCGCGTGCCCGGGTCGGTCGTCGGGTTCGAGCGTCACCGTCCGGCCGAATCCCGTGGCGGGCCCACCCGTCCGTCCGCGACGATCCGCCGGTGCTTCCCGTCCCCGACGCCGCAGCGCTGCGGTCCTGGTTCAGCCCGGAGCGGCCCGGCCCGCTCCTCCACGCGCACGTCGTCGCGACCGGTCACGGGCGCTGCCGGGTGGACCGGCCCGCCGGGCCGCGGCTCGTACACGCCGAGGTGGCGGGCAACCACGCGCTGCGGGGCGATCCGGACCTCCTCGACGGGTTCCCGCCCGATGAGCTGACGGGCTTCGTCGAGGCGCCGCCGGAGTTCCTGCCGGCCCTGCGCGCGCTCGACCCGGGGGTCGCCGTGTGGGACCGCATCGTCGCCGTGCTGCCGGACGGGGCGGACGCGGCAGGCGCGACCGGCACCCGGGCGCCGGTACGCCGACTCTCCGCGGACGACGCCTCCGCGCTCGCGGCGCTGGACCCCGCACTCGTGTGGATCTCCGACACGTGGGGCGGCCCGGCGGGGCTCGCCGGCACCGGCCGCGCGTGGGGGGCGTTCGACGGCGGGGGACTCGTGTCGGTGGCCGTGCCGTTCTGGGTCGGTGAGGACCACGAGGACATCGGCGTGGTCACCGAGGCCGGATACCGCGGGCGGGGGCTGTCCACCGCGTGCGCGGCCGCGGTGGTGGCCGACATCCGGGCCCGCGGCCACCGCCCGACCTGGACGACGTCGCCGGACAACGCGGGCAGCCGCGCCGTCGCGGATCGGCTCGGGTTCGTCCGCGTGCGCGAGGACATGCTCTACGCGGTGCGCACCGAGATCCCCTGAGCCACGCCGTCCCCGGGCCTGCGGTGACCGGGTGCGGGGGGGGAGGGTGGCTCACCGCCACAGGGCACGCACGGCCGCGGCCCGCTCGCCGCGGTCCAGGCCGCGCAGGTCCGCGGCCCCGTGCTCGGTGACCAGCACGTCCACATCGTGGGCCGGGGTCGACACCGGCGCGGACAGCCGCTCGACCAGCGTCGGCCGCCCACGGTGGGTGGCAGGTACCGCGACGACGGACAGCCCGTCGGGGCAGCGGGACGCCGCGGCGGCGTAGTCGGCGTGCCCGCCGATGCCCCCGACCGCCGCTCCCGGCAGGCCCTCCACATTGACCTGGCCCTGCTCGTCGACCTCGAGCGCGGTGTTCACGGCCACGAACCCCGACTGCGCCGAGAGCCGCCCGATGTCGTGGGTGTGCTCGACGCCGTGCAGCAGCGGGCGCCCGTCCGCCCACTCGCGCAGCGCGGGGCCACCGGCGAGGTAGGTGGCGACCGGCGTGCCGCGCAGCAGGCCGCGCCGGTCCAGGTCCGCGACACCGTCCGGGAGCAGGCCCGCGTCCATCTGCACCGGCACGCGGAGCGCGTCCAGCACCGCCGCGCCGAGCGCGCCTGGCCCCACCTGCAGCCGCGCTCCCTCGGGTACCAGCGCGGCGACCCGCCCGGCGATCTCCCGGTGCACCCCGCTCGGCGCCGTGTACGGCGGGGTGGCGGGTTCCTCCGCGGTCTCCGCGACCACGACGACCCGCTCGGACGGCAGCGGCGGACCCGCATCGCAGCACGTCCGGCCCGCCGTCACGGCGCCGGCCACCACGGCTCCCGCGGCGACGGCGGCCCCCATCCAGGACACCTCGGTCCCGAACGCGAACCCGCCCGCGACCGGCACCAGCGGCGCGACGAGGACGTCCGGGCGCAGCGGGCCCCGAAGCAGCGCGGGCACGGCCGACAGCCGCACCGGCAGCGCACGCACCGTCCCCGCGTCGATCGCGGCGCGCAGCCCCCGGCCGCCCATGACGGTGCGGACGTCGGCGAACGCGGTGACGTCCAGCGCGGGACCCGCCGCGGGTGTCCAGCCCAGCAGCAGCCGCACCCCGCCGGTGGCGGCGGCCACCGCGGCCAGCTCGGCCGCGACCGCGCGCGGGGTGCCGACGCCGTCGCCCAGCGCGATGCGCATCCCCGGCCGGACCAGGGACGCGAGCGTGCTCATCCGGGCTCGGCCAGGCCGTAGCGGCCCCGGTGGAACAGCAGGGGCGTGCGGGTCGGGTCCGCGGCGAGGTCGCGCACCAGGCCTGCCACGATCGTGTGGTCGCCGCCGTCGTACTCCCGCCAGAGCGTGCAGGAGATCCAGGCGCACACCCCGTCCAGGAGGGGGTGCCCGTCGGTCGGACCCGGACGCCACCCGATGCCCGCGAACCGGTCGATGCCCCGCCTGGCGAAGCCCGCCGACACCGACTCCTGCTCCCGGGCCAGCACGTTCACGCAGAACGAGCCGATCTCGCGGATCCGTGGCCACGTCGTGGACGTCAGGGCCGGGGCGAAGCTGACCAGGGGCGGATCGAGCGACAGCGAGGCGAACGACTGGCAGGTGAACCCGAGCGGACCTCCGGGCGCGCTCGCCGTCACCACCACGACGCCGGACGCGAAGTGCCCCAGCACCTCGCGCATCGCGGCGCCGTCCGGGATCCGGTGCGGGACCCCACCCGGGGGCGCGCCACCGCCCTCGACGATCTCCACCCGCCGCTGTGCGTCCACGGTGTCCACGGTGCCCCACGCCGCGACGGTGCGCGCGCCCGGGTGACCCGATCGACGCCAGCCCGCCGCGTCCGGTCGCGGTGGTGACCGCCTATCCTCGCTCGCGACCTGATCGCACGGAGCGAGGCGAACACTGCGCATGGCCGACCTGAGGACCCTCGGCGACGAGCCGCGGACGGACGCGGGTCCGGCGGGGCCCGCACCCGGACCCGCGCCCGGGCCACCCGCCCGGGTCCGGCCGGGGCGGACCGGCCGCTCCCGCTGGGCCGTCTCGATGGCCGCGCTCGCGGTCGTCGCGCTCCTGCTCGCCACGCTGGACGTCGTGCTGCTCGTCGCGGGCGACGACCCGGCTGCGCGGCAGCGCGGGCCCGCGCTGGCCGTGGCGCGTCAGGTCGTGCTGGAGCTGAGCCGCTCCGGCCCCGAGGGCCGCGACGAGTGGCCGGCGGCGCTGCGGGAGGCCACCACCGGGCCGCTGCGCGACGAGCCCACGACGGTCGCCGAGCTGTTGCGCGGCGCGCCCGGCCGGGACGGCGCCGTGGCCGCGGAGATCGGCGCGAGCGCGCTGGAACGGATCGACGACGCGGCGGCGGTCGCGCTCGTGACGGTCACCGTCGAGCCGGCGGGCGGACCTGCGACGCACCACCGCCTGGTGGTGGAGCTGCGCCGCACGGAGGGCACGTGGAAGGCCGAGTCCGTGCAGGTCGTGCCGTGACCGGTCGCACGCCGTCCGGGCGCACGGCGCTGTCCACCCGCGCGATCCTGCTGCGCTCGATGGTCGTGGTCGTCGCCACCGCGATCGCGGTGCTCGCGATCGCGGGCTGGCGCTGGTGGGACACCGTGCACCGGCAGGACCTCGCCGCCGGAGCGCTCGACGCGGCCACGACGCTGACGGTGCAGCTGCTGAGCACCGACGCCGCCGGGTCCGAGGCGGACCTCACCGCCGACCGCACGCTCGTCACCGGGGATCTCGCGGCCCGCTTCGACGACGTCGTCGCGCCGCTGGGCGGACGCGAACCCGGGTTCACGACCCGCGCCCAGGTGGTGCGCTCCGCGGTCGTCTCGGCCGCCGCGGAGGGGGCCGTCGTGCTGCTCTACGTCGATCAGGTCAGCACCTCCGACGTGGCACCGCCGCGGCGGACGGCCCACCAGGTGGTGGTGACGCTCGCCGCGGCCGAGGACGGGCGCTGGCTCGTCTCGGGGCTCGAGCCGGCCTGAACCGGCAGCCCCGGCGCGACGTTTCCGTAGCTGTACGGATGCCCGCTCCCCCGGCCCGCTGCGACCGTTCCGGGTGTCGTCGTCAGGCAACCGGGAGGAACCGTGACCACCAGCGAGCACACCGGCCAGTTCGGGCTGCTGCGCCAGCGCCGGTTCGCGCCGCTGTTCTTGACGCAGTTCCTCGGCGCGGCCAACGACAACCTGTTCAAGTTCGCCTTCACCGTGCTGGTCACCTACCAGCTGCAGGTGAGCTGGCTGCCGCCCGCGCAGGCCGGGCTCGTGGTCGGTGCGGCGTTCGTGGCGCCGTTCCTGCTGCTCTCGGCGACCGCGGGGCAGCTGGCCGACGCCGTGGACAAGGCCGTGCTGATCCGCGCGGTGAAGACGCTCGAGATCGCGATCATGGCGGTGGCGGCGTGGGGGTTCCTCGCGCAGCTGCCCGCCGTCCTGCTCGGGTGCGTCGTGCTGATGGGGGTGCACTCGACGCTCTTCGGCCCGGTCAAGTACGCCTACCTGCCGCAGGTGCTGCGCGAGCGGGAGCTGACCGGCGGCAACGGGCTGGTCGAGAGCGGCACGTTCGTCGCGATCCTGCTGGGCAACCTCGCGGGCGGGCTGCTCGTCGCGGTGCCGGGTGACGGGGCGCTGCTGGTCGCGGTGGCTTGCGTGGTGATCGCCGTGGCGGGCCGGGTCGCGGCCGCGTTCGTGCCGTCCGCCGCGCCCGCCGCCCGCGTCCGGATCAGCGCGAACCCCGTCTCCGAGACGTGGCGGACGCTGCGGCTGGCCCGCGAGAACGTGGTGGTGTTCCGGTCGCTGCTCGGGATCTCGTGGCTGTGGTTCGTCGGCGCGGTGTTCCTCGCGCTCTTCCCCACGTTCGCCCGCGACGTCCTCGGCGGCGACGAGCACGTCGCGTCGCTGCTGCTGGTGGCGTTCTCGCTGGGCATCGGCGCCGGGTCGCTGCTGTGCGAGACGCTCTCGCGCCGCCACGTCGAGATCGGGCTGGTGCCGGTCGGCGCGCTCGGCATGACGGTGTTCATGGTGGACCTGTGGCTCGCCACCCGGGGGTTCGTGCCGCCCGTGGCGAGCGGGGTCGGGGCCTTCCTGGCCGCCCCCGGGGCCGTGCGGGTGCTGGCCGACCTCGTGCTGATCGCGGTGTCGGCGGGCCTGTTCAGCGTGCCGATGTACGCGCTGGTGCAGCTGCGCTCCCCGGAGAGCCACCGCGCCCGGATCGTCGCGGCGGGCAACACCATGACCGCGGTGTTCACGATCGCGAGCGCCGGGTTCGCCTCGGGCCTGCTCGCGCTGGGCGCCACCGTGCCCCAGGTGTTCCTGGTGACGGGGTTGCTCACCGCCGCCGTCACGGTCTACGTACTGCTGCTCGTGCCCGAGTACCTGCTGCGGTTCGTCGCGTTCGTCGTCTCCCGCTGCGTGTACCGGGTGAAGATCACCGGTGACGAGCACCTGCCCACGAAAGGTCCCGCTATCGTCGTCGCGAACCACGTGAGCTTCGTCGACGCGGTGCTGCTCATGGTGGCGAGCCCGCGCCCGATCCGGTTCGTCATGGACCACCGCATCTTCGCCATCCCCGTGCTGGGGGCGCTCTTCCGGCTGGCCAAGGCCATCCCGATCGCCCCGGAGCGGGAGGACCCGGCGGTCTACCGGGCCGCGTTCGAGGCCGCGGACCGGGTGCTCGCCGACGGCGACGTCCTCGGCCTGTTCCCGGAGGGCGCGATCACCCGCGACGGCGAGCTCCAGCCGTTCCGCGGCGGGATCATGAAGATCCTGGCCCGCCGTCCCGTGCCCGTGGTACCGGTGGGGTTGCGCAACCTGTGGGGGTCGTTCTTCTCCCGCGTGGAGTCCGGCCGGGCGATGGTGCGCCCCTTCCGGCGCGGGATCTGGAACCGCGTCGAACTCGCGGCGGGGCCGGCGCTCCCGCCGGGCATCTCGCCCGACGGGATGCGGGCCGCGGTGGCCGTCCTGCTCGGGGCCCCGTCGAGAACGACGTTGTGCAGCCCGGAGGGCCCTGTTGATCAGCAGAAGGTCGTTCTCGACGGTCAGCCCGGGTCCAGGTAGGCGCGGCCACGGGGGGACAGCCGGTAGCCCACCGGCAGGCTCTCGGTGAGGCCCAGCTCCTTGAGCTTGCGGACGTCGCGCTTGAACGGCGCCGTCTCGCGGCCCAGCTCGGCGGCCAGCTCCGGCGCCCGGACGGCCGGGCGGCGCGCGATCAGCGTGAGCGTCTCGGCCGTCCACGGGCCGTGGTGGGACGCGGTGTCCCATCGCTGCAACCGGGCGGCGATCGAGGCCCGGGTGGCCGCGTCGAGGGCGCCGTCCTCGCGCAGCGCCACCCGCGGGTCGGCGCCCGCGGGGCGCAGCGTGATCCGGTACAGGACCGCCTCGGGCATCGTCGCCGCGCGCGTATCAGCCTTGCGCAGGGCCGCGAGATCCCGGTAGCCCGCGGCGCGGGCGTCCGCCTCCGTGAGCTCCCCAACCTCCTCGACCGACACCACCTCGACGAGCCCCACGACCGTCCGCATCCGGGTCCCCGGTCGCACCCGCGGCCGCGTCCAGCGCCGGAACGCGACCGTCACGGTGCCCGCGACGATCCCGTCCAGCACGGGGCGCGGGATGAGCACGGCGGCGATCCTGCCGCAGGCGCGGCGGGTGTGCACCATCGCGTACTTCGGCGGGGCTCGCGCATACGGGGCGGCGCTCGCACACACGGTCGGGCTCGCACCCATCCCGCCCCGCTTGCACACATCCCGCGGCGCTCGCACACACCCCGCGGCGCTCGCACATCCCCCGCGGCGCTTGCACACATCCCGCGGCGCTCGCACGCACCGTCGGCGATGTGTGCCACCACCCGCAGGTGTGTGCCACCGCCCGAACACCTGTTCCACGCCCACACCCGGCGCTCGCGGCCGTCGCCCACACCCGCGACCTTCGCTCCTCCCAGCAGGCTCGCCCCACCCGCGCCGCGGCCCGCGCCCCCACCCCGCGGCGCTCGCACACACCCCGCGGCGCTCACACACACCGCCGGCGATCTGTGCCACCACCCGCAGATGTGTGCCACCGCCCGAACACCTGTTCCACCGCCCACACCGCCGCATGCGCCCACACCCGGCAGAGCTCGCCCACACCCGCCGCTCGCCGATCCCGCGCTACTGCCCGTGCCTCACCCGCGCCGCTCGCACACACCGCGCGGCGCTCGCACACACCGTTGGCGGTGTGTGCCACCACCCGCAGATGTGTGCCACCGCCCGAACACATGTTCCACCGCTCGCGGCCACCCCGCGGCCCGCGCTCACCGAGGGCGCGCCCAACCCCCGGCTGGGCTCGCCCACCCCCGGCGGCACCCCGACCCGTCCGGCCCGTTCGCGCATCCGACCCACCCAGGCCGGAGCGCCGGCCACCCCGTGCTCAGCCCAGCGCCGCCCGCAGCTGCGGGCCCTGCTCGGCGAGCCAGCGGAAGCACGCGTCCGCGCGCACACGCGCCCGCACCGTCCAGTACGCGGAGAACGCCGGGTGCCCCCGCGCCGCCGCCACCCGGACGGTGTCGTAGCACCAGTGGTGGTTGGCCAGCGCCGCCTCCGGCAGCAGCGCCCGCTCGGCGGCGGTGAGCCCGTAGGCGTCGACGAACATCCGCAGCCGTTCCCGCAGGCGTCCGCGGCGGGAGTCGCGGACGTAGCGCTCCGGGCGCAGCGGCACCCAGAGCCGGGCCGCGCACGTGACGTCCCACAGCACGCAGCCGGGGCTCGCGAGGTCGAAATCGATCAGCGCGACGGCGCGGCCGTCCCGGAACACGACGTTGTCCAGGTTCGGGTCGTTATGGGTGACCAGGCCACCGACGAACGGTGCGGGCGGGGTGCGACCCCAGGACCAGCCCGCCGCGTCGAACCCGGCCGCGGCCCGGTGGTAGTCCCGCAGCAGCTCGGCGACGCTGACGAGCGCGGCGTCGGTGAGCGCCCACTCGGGGTAGGGCTCGACGACGGCGGTGCCCTCGACGTAGGTGAGCATCTCGCGGCCCTGCTCATCCGTGCCGAGCGGGCGTGGCGCGCCGTCGAAGCCGCGGTCGGCGAGATGGCGCAGCAGCGCGTGCACCGCGGGCGCGCTGGACTGCGACGGCCGCCGCACGGTGTCGCCGACGCGGAAGACCTGCCCGCGGTTGGCCGTCCCGCCGAGCAGCGGGACCTCGGGGACGCGCCGGACGGCGACCACTCACTCCTCCGGAGCGAGCAAGTGGTGCGCGAGCGAGGCGTGCGTCACGACGCCTCCGACGAGGCCGCTGCGCAAGGCGGCGAGGACGGCGGGGGCCTTCACGGTGCCGTAGGGGATCACGATCACCTCCGGGATGCGGCGGAGCTGCTCGGCGGTGACACCGATGATCCGCTCACTGAGCTCGGTCCGCACCGGCTGGCCGTCCGCGTCGAGGAACACTCCCGCGAGCTCGGCGACGACGCCGAGCCGTCGCAGCTCCCTGCGGTCGCGCGCGGCGGCCGCGTCGTGCAGGGTGGACTGCCCCGGCGCCCACTGGCCGAGCCCGCCGACGGCGCGGGTCACCGACGGGATGTACCCGAGCGCGCGGGCGACCTCCGGCTGCCGGCGCAGCGCCTGCGCCGTGGACGCATCCGGGACGGTGAAGGGCGCGTAGAACACGTACGCCGGCCCGCCCGAGGCACGGGCGACGTCGCGGACCGCGTCGACGGAGCTGCGGTCGTCGTCGGGCATGGAGAGCACCCCCGTGAGCTGCACGACGGGTACTCCGGGCAGGCGTGGCAGGGCGGCCGCCATGGCGCTGACCGAGCGTGCCCACGCGAGGCCGAGCACGTCGGACGCGGTGCAGATCTCCCCGAGCAGCTCGGCGGCGGCCCGGCCGAGGTGGCGGCGCAGCGAGTCCGGCGGATCGTCCGGGGTGTCCGGGGTGTTGAGGACGATCGCGTGGGCGAGCCCGAAGCGCTCCTGGAGGCGCGCCGAGAGGTCGACGTCGATCTCGCGCTGCTGGCGGATCTCGATGTGCACCATGCCGGACTCGCGGGAGGCGTCGAGCAGCCGGGCGACCTTGAAGCGGCTGAGGCGGAACTCCTCGGCGATCTCGACCTTCGACCTCCCCTCCAGGAAGTAGCGCCTTGCCAACGACGCCATGAGGACGAGCTGCGCAGGACCGGGCGCGGTCCGGGTCACCATCTGCTCATTTGAGCACTCTGACGCTCATATCTCAAGGATTTCTTGACGCTCCCGGAGCGGCAACCGAGACTCCCGTCACAGGTCGCCCGGTGCAGTGCGGATCAGAAGAGTCGACCGCCCGGGCCACGGGACCGTGGAGGAACCTTGTCCGGACGATGGCGGCAGAGAAGCCGGCTGCTGGTGGGGCTCGCGGCACTTGCACTCGCGGCGGCATGCGCGGGCGCGGGAGGTGGCGGCGGCGGACCGGACGGTCAGGCGATCAGCGTGCTGATGGTCGGCAACCCGCAGATGGAGGACATCCAGAAGCTGACCGCCGACAGCTTCACGACCCAGACCGGCATCAAGGTCAACTTCACGATCCTCCCCGAGAACGAGCTGCGGGACAAGGTCACGCAGGACATCGCGACCGGCGCCGGCCAGTACGACGTCGTCACGATCGGGGCCTACGAGGTGCCGATCTGGGCCAAGAACGGCTGGCTGAAGGACATGACGCCGTTCACGGAGGCCGACGCGGCGTTCGACTCCGCCGACCTGCTCAAGCCGATGGTGCAGTCGCTGTCCGGCGAGGACGGCAAGCTCTACGCCATCCCGTTCTACGGCGAGTCGTCGTTCCTCATGTACCGCAAGGACGTCTTCGCGGCCAAGGGCCTCACGATGCCCGAGCGGCCCACGTGGCAGCAGGTCGCGCAGCTCGCGGCGCAGGTCGACGGCGCCGAGCCCGGCATGAAGGGGATCTGCCTGCGAGGGCTGCCCGGCTGGGGTGAGCTGTTCGCGCCGCTCACCACCGTGGTCAACACCTTCGGCGGCACCTGGTTCACCCAGGACTGGCAGGCCCAGGTGAACGCGCCCGAGTTCGAGCAGGCCACGAAGTTCTACGTCGACCTGGTCCGCACCCACGGCGAGCCCGGCGCCGCCCAGGCCGGCTTCACCGAGTGCCTCAACGCGATGAGCCAGGGCCAGGTCGCGATGTGGTACGACGCGACGTCCGCGGCCGGGTCGCTCGAGGACCCGTCGGCGAGCAACGCCGCAGGCAAGATCGGCTACGTCTACGCGCCGGTCGAGAAGACGAAGGCGTCCGGCTGGCTGTGGACGTGGGCGTGGGCCATGCCCGCCGACTCGAAGAACGCCGACAACGCCGCGAAGTTCATGCTCTGGGCGTCCAGCAAGGACTACGAGCAGCTCGTCGGCCAGCAGCTCGGATGGGCCCGCGTGCCCGCGGGCAAGCGCGCGTCGACCTACGAGATCCCCGAGTACAAGCAGGCCGCCGCCGCGTTCGGCGACATCACGCTGAAGTCCATCCAGGAGGTCGACCCGACCAACCCCGGCGTGCAGCCGCGGCCGACCGTCGGCGTGCAGTACGTGGCGATCCCGGAGTTCACCGACTTCGCCACCAAGATCTCGCAGGACATCAGCGCGGCGATCGCCGGCAACGGTGACGTCGGGCCCGCTCTGCAGAGCGGCCAGCAGCTGGCCCAGACCGCAGGCGACAAGTACAAGGGCGGCTGACACCCGTCGGCAGGTGCCTCGATCAGAGCCGTCGATCACACGACCTGCCCCCGGGCCCGGACGGGCCCGGGGGCCGATCCCCGGAGGCCGACATGACCACCCTGGCCCCACCCGAAGGCCCGGCGAGCACCGAGACGCCGGAGGCGCCGCCCCCGCCGTCCTCGAGGAGCCGGTGGCTGCGGCGCGGCCCGCTCCTGCCCGCGCTGGTGTTCTCGATCATCGTCACCCAGCTGCCGTTCCTCCTGACGATCCTGATCTCGACGCTGCACTGGAACATCCTGCGGCCGGGCGAGCGCCGCTTCGCCGGGCTGGCCAACTACGCCACCGTCTTCACCGACGCGCGGCTGCGGGCCGCGGTGGTCAACACCGTGGTCCTGACGGTGTCGGTGGTGCTGCTCAGCGTGCTGCTCGGGCTCGCCCTCGCGGTGCTGCTGGACCGCCGGTTCCCCGGCCGGGGCGTCGCACGCACGCTGCTCATCGCGCCGTTCCTCGTCATGCCGGTGGCGGCGGCGCTGCTGTGGAAGCACGCGATCTACAACCCCACCTACGGCCTGATCAACGGCACCCTCAACTGGATCGCCCAGCTCTTCGGCGGCACCGGTCCCACCATCGACTGGGTCTCGACCTTCCCGATGACGGCGCTGGTGATCTCCCTGGCCTGGCTGTGGACGCCGTTCATGATGTTGATCCTGCTGGCGGGCCTGCAGTCGCAGCCCGGCGACGTGATCGAGGCCGCCACCCTGGACGGCGCGTCGGGGTGGCAGATCTTCCGCTTCATGACGCTGCCGCACCTGCGCCAGTACCTGGAGCTCGCGATCCTGCTGGGCTCGGTCTACGTCGTGCAGACCTTCGACCACGTCTTCACGATCACCCAGGGCGGGCCGGGCTCGGCGACGACGAACCTGCCCTACGAGATCTACCTCACCACGTTCCGCAAGTACGAGTACGGCGAGGCTGCGGCGGCGGGCGTCGTCACCGTGATCGGCACGATCGTCCTCGCGACGTTCGCGCTGCGGCTGATCTCGTCGCTGTTCGACGAGGAGGTGACCCGATGACCACCACGCAGGCCGTGGACACCGTCCAGAGCGCCGGGACGCCACCCGCGCCGGCACGCCTGACGCGCCGGCAGCGGAAGGCCGCGGAGAGCGCGTCGGACCTGCGGGCGGGGCCGATCTGGGCCCTCGTCGCCTGGATCATGACGCTGCTCTTCTTCGTCCCGGTGGCCTGGATGGTGCTCACCTCCTTCCACCGCGAGGCGGACGCCGCGGCCAACCCGCCACGGATCTTCGCCCCGCTCACGCTGGAGCACTACGGCGAGCTGTTCGGCCGCGGCGTCGCGCCGTACCTGATCAACTCGCTGACGGCGAGTGTCGTGTCCACCCTGCTCGTGCTGATCCTCGCGCTGCCCGCGGCGTACGCGCTGTCGATCAAGCCGGTGGAGAAGTGGACGGACGTGATGTTCTTCTTCCTGTCCACGAAGTTCCTGCCGCTCATCGCGGCGCTGCTGCCGATCTTCCTGATCGTGCAGGCCGTCGGCATGCTCGACAACGTCTACACCCTGGTCATCCTGTACACGTCGATGAACCTGCCCATCGCGATCTGGATGATGCGCTCGTTCCTCGCCGAGGTGCCCAAGGAGGTGCTGGAGGCCGCCGAGATCGACGGGGCGGGGTTCCTCACCATCCTCTGGCGGGTGATCGC
>NZ_JBFWVQ010000146.1:0-12221 GCF_050246655.1 Pseudonocardia sp. | reverse complement strand
GGACGCTCGGGTCGACGTGCCGGTGGGCGTGCGCGGGGCACGCCGGGACTGCAGGGGTGTCAACGAGGACCTCCGGGAGGGGGCTCGTCGACACGGTGCCTGCAGCGCCGGACGGCGATGTCCGGGGGATCGGCGTTCCTGGCGTGGAACCGTGGACGGGCCCTGGCGCGGCAGTCGGTGCCGCGCGGACGAGTGAGTCGTCCGCCAGCCTACGCGAGCCACGTGGGTGCGGCACCGGCCGGTTGGGGGCGGCAGCTGCGCCCCCTGCGCGAACGGCCCGTATGGGAAGACCTAGCTCCCGTACGTGCCGTTCGCGCGGCACGGGCGGGACCGGGAGCGGGGTGTCGGCTGGGCGGGTGCGGCCCCGGCCGGTTGGGGGCGGCAGCCGCGCCCCCTGCGCGAACGGCCCGTATGGGAAGACCTAGCTCCCGTACGTGCCGCGGGCCTGGTGCGGAGCCTCGCTCGCGTTCGCCATCACCGCGGCGTACGGCAGGATCTGCGCCTGCTGGGCGTACAGCGGGGCGAGATCGGCCAGCGGCTGCAGCCGGGCGAGCACCGTCTCCGGTTCGGCGGAGGCCACCACGGAGTAGCTCTGCGCGATCGCGGGCCGCCCGGAACGGGGCGGGGCGAGGATCAGGAAGCTCGTGAGGTCGCGCGGCGAGCCCTCCACGAGGGTGCCCCACCCGGCCAGGTAACCCGCGACGTCGGTGACCTCGCCGGCGTCCTGCACCAGCACCGCGAACCCCACCGGGCCCACCTCGTCGGCCTCGAACTCGAACGCCGTGACGACGCCGAAGTTCGCCCCCGCCCCGCGCACGGCCCAGAAGAGGTCCGGGTTCTCGGCGTCGCTCGCCCGCACGATCGAGCCGTCGGCGAGCACCATCTCGACGGCGCGCAGGTGGTCGATCGTGAGTCCGTGCAGCCGGGTCAGGAACCCGATCCCGCCCGCGGTGGCGAGCCCGCCGACGCCGACGCCGCCGTAGTCGCCCGAGCTCAACGCCCAGCCGTACGGGGCGAGCGCCGCGGCGACGTCGGTCCAGCGGGCGCCCGGCCCGATGCGGACGCGGCGCGGGCGCTCGTCGAGCACCTCGATCGCGTTCATCGCCGACACGTCGACCACGATCCCGCCGTCGTTGGTGGAGCGCCCGCTGATGCCGTGCCCTGCGCTGCGGATCGCGAGCGGCAGCTCGGGGTGGCGGCGGGCGAACGCGAGCGCGTCGGCGACCTGCTGCGGGGTCGCGGCGCGCAGCACGATCCCTGGCGCGCCGCCGCGCAGGTAGCCGGAGCGGAAGCGGGCGTAGGCGAGGTCGCCCGGCTCGACGACCTCGGCGACGTCCGGAGCGGCGTCGTAGTCGATGCCCGGATGGCGGCGGGCCCGGGCGGCGGCCCGCCGGACGCGGGGGCGGTGGGCCGCAACGGCCCGCAGCGCGGGCGCCTCGTCGCGCGCGAACCGGGCGAGCGCCTCGGGGTCGCCGGTGGCGAGCAGCACCGAGTCGACGCCGTGCCCGGAGACGAGCGCCGCCAGGTCCGGCACGCCCGCGGGGACGAGGATCCGCCGCCGGATCTCCCGCGGATCGCGCCCGGCGGCGCGGGCGGCCTCGTCGATCGTGTGGTGCGCGGCGGCGAGCGCTCCCGGGTCAAGGGTGCGCAGGTCCGCCGTCCAGCCGTCGGCGACGCGCCCGGCGAGCCGCAGCAGCGCCTCGCCCGTCCCGGCCAGCGCGAGAGGGACGTCGTGGGCGGGGGCGGCCCGCTGCGCGCCGGCGAGGCGGTAGGTGCGGCCGGGGAAGCGGGCGAGCCCCCGGTCCGTGACGTTCCACAGCTCGCGGACGACGGCGACGGCCTCCTCCAGGACGGCCACCGCGTCCGGAGTGCCCGTGGCGAGACCGAGCCCGACGCGGCCGCCGCTGAGGTGGTCCAGGCTCGCAGCGGCCCGCGCCACCATCGCGGGATCGCGCGGCGGGACGGCCATCGCCTCCGCGACCAGCCCGATCCGGCCGGTGGCGGCGGCGATCCACGACAGCAGCGTCCAGGCGTCGAGCTCCGGGTGGGCGGGATCGTCGGCCACCGCGACCAGGTCGAGGCCGAGCGCGTCGGCCGACGTCGCGAGATCGACCGCTGACGGGGTCCGGGGCAGCAGGACGCCGAGTTCGAGGGGAGGGCCGCCGGTCACCGGGGCCGCCGGAAGGGGGGCACGGACCCGACGATCCCGGCGCCGCCGTGCTACGTCAACCAACAGGTAAGCGACTAATGAGAAGTAAGTGTATGGTCGCGGCGTGACCGTCGAGAGCCTCCCCGTTGCCGGGTTCGAAGACATCGACGAGGAGCGCTGCCGCAGCTTCCAGGCGACCGTGGAGGTGGTCGGCAGGAAGTGGACGGCCGGGATTCTCCTCGCGGGCATCCGGGGCGCGCGCCGGTTCGTCGAGTACCGCGCGCACGTTGTGGGCATCTCGGACCGGTTGCTCGCCCAGCGGCTGCGCGAGCTGGAAGTGGACGGCCTGGTCGAGCGGGTGGTCGTGCCGACCACGCCGGTGCTCGTCACCTACCGGCCGACGCAGCGGGCGATCGGGCTGCTCCGGGCCCTGCAGCCGCTGATCGAGTGGAGCCTCGCGGACCGGGCGGACGCCCGGTCCGGCGGCTGACCGGGAGCCTGCACCCGGACGGCTCAGCCGGCGAGCGAGAGCAGGGCGATCGACGGGCCGAACTCGCGCACCGGCGGCAGCGACGCGACCGAGCGGAGGATCCTGCTGCCCCACAGCCCGCGACCGAGCGGGACGTCGACGCTGCGCACGGACGCGACGCCCGGCAGCGCCTCGAACACCCGCACGGTCTGCGACGGGGTGAAGGCCGTCGGCATCCCGGGCGCGGTGTAGCGGGGCGTGAGCTTCAGGCCCTTCAGGGTGCGCCTGCTGAACCACGGCGGGATCGAGTCGAAGAGCAGCCGCCCGCCGGGGAAGCGGCGGGCGCACTCGGCGACCAGCGCCAGGACGTCGTCGCGTTCGAGGTACATGAACAGTCCCTCGGCGCTGACGAACACACCGGCCGACGGGTCCTGCACCTCGTCGAGCCACGCCAGGTCCAGCGCCGACATGCTCAGGGGCACCATGCGGTCGTCGTCGGTCGGGAAGAGCGCGGCCCGCGCGTCCATCACGGGTGCGAGGTCGACCGAGAGCCAGCGGGCCCGCGGCGCGCCGACCCGCCAGAAGGTGGTCTGCAGGCCCTCGCCGAGGGCGACGACCGTCGCGCCCGGGCGGTGGGCGAGGTAGCGGCCGATCTCCTCGTCGAGGGCGAGCGCCCGGAGCGGGTGGGACTGGCTGGGCGGGCCGAAGCGGTCCCAGTCGTAGTCGATCGACCCGTGCGCGCGGACCGCGTACGGGTCCTCGATCAGCGGACGGGGCCCGACGGCGAAGGCCGCGCGGTTGCGCAGCGTCCACAGGGCGGTGGCCGAGACCCCGTCCAGGGTGGCACCGTTGACCCGCGTCATAGGGCTCCACCTCGTCAGCGTCGTCGGCTCCGCACCTCGTGTCGCGGAGATGAGGCGAGCCTATCCTGCACGCCGGCCGCGGCGCTGGTACACGAGGTGGCGAGGCGCGCCTCCGTCCGGCGGGTGCGTCAGCCGTGCCGCGAGACTAACGGTGGCCGATTATATTGTGATCGATCTAATTCCGGGCTAGCGTCGAGCCCGTCTCGCGACGACGCGAACCGGGAGGTCCCCCGTGACGAGGGTGCGCGACGGGCGAGCCGGTCCCGGTCACCGTCCGGTTCTCGAACGGCGACCCGAACCCGGTGTGCCCCGACGCGGCGCAGGACGACCCGCGGGGCATGGCCGTCAAGTTCTCCCTGCCCGACGGCTCCACGACGGACGTCGTGTGCCAGTCCTGGCCCGTCTTCCCCGCCGGGACGCCGGAGGGTTTCCTCGGCCTGATCCGAGCGCAGGGCGAGGGCGAGGCGGCGACCGAGGCGTTCCTCGCCGATCATCCGGACATCGCCGAGGCGGCCGGCAAGGTCGCCGCGGCCGGTGACCCGCCGCTGAGCTGGGCGACGATGGCGTTCAACTCGCTCGTCGCCTACCGGCTGGTGAACGCCGACGGCGACGCCCGGCACGTGCGATGGCGCCTCGCGCCCGAGGCCGGCGAGCACAGCCTCCCCGAGGCGGAGCGTGCGACCGCGGACCGCGACTACCTCGTGACCGGCATCGTCGAGCTGCTCCCGGTGCGCTACCGGCTGCTCGCCCAGCTCGCCGAGGACGGCGACCAGACCACCGACTCCAGTCGCGAGTGGCCCGCCGAGCGGGAGTGGGCCGACATGGGGGTCGTGGAGATGACGGGCCCGGAGACCACGCGGGAGCGCGACGGCGACATCCTCGTCAACGACCCCATGCGCGTCACGGACGGGATCGAGCCGTCCGACGACCCGATCCTGCATATCCGCACCTACATCTACGGGGAGTCCGTGCGGCGGCGCAGCGGCGTGGAACGCCCGGCGCAGCTGTAGCGGGTCAGGCAGGGGCGAGCCGGCACCCGATCCCGTCGAGGACGATCGCCAGCTTGCGCGCGACGTGGGCCTCCGGGTCCGCGACGATCGCCTCGATCCCGGCCCGCAGCGGCGGCGAGTAGTGGTCGAGGGCGGCCCGCATCTCGTCGGAGAGCGTGCCGGGCTCGTCGGGACGGTAGATGCGCGCCATCTGCTCGGCCGCGTCGTGGACGAGGTCCAGGACGGAGTCGACGGCCAGCAGCGCGGCGTCGAGGTCGAACCCCAGCTCGACGAGGCCCGACACGAGCTGCTCCATCCGGCGCGCGGCCACGGTGACGAGCCTGCGCTCGTGGCGGCGCACGAGCCCGGCGTAGCGGCGTAGCAGCCGCCAGCGCGTCCAGGCCTCGGTCTCGAGGACGTGGCGCCAGCCGCGGTCCGTCGGTGGCAGCGGTGACCCGGCGAGGATCGCCTCCAGGGCGGCGGCGACGAGATCGTCGCGGCTGTCGATGTAGCGGTAGAGCCCTGCGGGGGCGACGCCGAGCGCCGCGGCGACCGCGCCGATCGTGACGCGCTCGACGCCCAGGTCCAGGGCGGCGGCGACGACCTGCTCGCGGCTCAGCCGCGGCTTGGGGCCGGGACGCCGGCCGAGCCGGCCCCCGGCTCCGGCGGGCGGTGCGGTCACGGGCAGAGCGTAGGCGCTGGCGGCGCCGAAGGATTGCGAATCTCGTTCACGGATGATTAAGGTATGCCTTCCCTGAGAAGAGAGGGGCGCTGTGAAGGGGTCACTGCTGTACGCCACGCCGTCGGTCGTGGCGGTCCGCGACGTCGGGCCGCACCTGCGCCGCATCGTCCTGGGCGGCGGGCTGGAGGGCTTCCGGTCGATCGCCCCGGACCAGCAGGCGAAGCTGTTCTTCGCCCGCGACGGCGGCGTCCCACGGCTGCCCGGGGCGCCCGCCGACCTGGGCGAGGTCGCGGGCTGGTACGCCCGTTATCTGGCCGTTCCGGAGCCGGAACGCCCCTGGATGCGCACCTACACCGTCCGCCGCCACCTCCCGGACCGCGCGCAGCTGGAGATCGACTTCGTGCTGCACGCGGACGATCCCGGGCCCGCGTCGCGCTGGGCGGCCGTCGCCCGTCCCGGCGACGTCGTGGGCTTCCTCGGGCCCGCGGTCTCGCACTGGCGCACCGCACCGCCCGGGGTGCCCAAGCTCTTCGCGGGCGACGAGACGGCGCTGCCGGCCATCGCGGCCTGGTGCGAGGTGCTGGATCCGGGGGAGCGGGCCGAGGTGCACGTCGAGGTGGACGGCACCGCCGACGAGCTGCCGCTGGAGTCCGCGGCGGACGTGCGCATGCACTGGCACCACCGCGGCGGCGAGCCTGCCGGCCGCTCGACGGCGCTGGTCGACGCCGTCCGCGCGCTTCCGTCGCCGTCCGGCCCGCTGTTCGGCTGGCTCGCGGGGGAGGCGTCCGCGGTGCGGGCACTGCGCCGCCACCTCGTCGGCGAGTGGGGCCTGGACAAGCGGGCCGTCGCCTTCGCCGGGTACTGGCGGCTGCACCTCACCCAGGACGACGCCCCGACCGCGGAGGACGCGGCCGAGGCCGCCGAGATCATGGCCGAGCTGGAGGCGCAGGGGGCCTGACCGGCCGCACATCCCTGCCACCGCCCGATCGGGAGGTCACCGTGTCCACCGCCGTCGCCGAACCGGCCGTCACCGCCGACACCCGGCCCACTCCGCCGTCGGCGCGCGAGATCGCCCGGCGCCAGGCTGCCGCGCTCGCCCGCCTGCGGGCACCGGTCATGGGCCGCACCCGGCTCGCGATCGCGCTGGCCGCGGCCGGCGCGCTGGCCGCGCTGGTGCCGTTCGTCGCACTGGCCCGCCTGGGTGAGCTGCTCCTGGCCCCGGGGCCGGTGGACCGCGACGCGGTCCTCATGGTCGCCTGGCTGGTGGTCGCCGGGCTCGGCGTGCGCGGCCTGTGCCTCGGCACGGCGCTCGCGGTCACCCACTTCGCCGACTCCTCCCTGCAGGCCGACCTGCGCCGCCGCATGATCGACCGGCTCGGCCGCGTGCCGCTGGGCTGGTTCTCCGACACCTCCTCGGGCGTGGTGCGCAAGTCCGCCCAGGACGACGTCTCCGACCTGCACCACCTCGTGGCCCACCACTCCGTCGAGCTGACGGGCGCGGTCGTCCTGCCGCTGGGGGGCCTGGCCTACCTGCTCTGGCTGGACTGGCGGCTCGCCCTGCTCGCCGTCGCGACGCTGCCGTTCTACGCCGTCGCCTACGCCTGGATGATGCGCGGCTACCAGGAGCGCATCCAGGAGATGAACGCCGCGTTCGCCCGGATCAGCGCCGCCGTGTCGGAGTTCGTGAGCGGCATCGCGGTGATCAAGGCGTTCGGCCGGGCCCGGCGTGCGCACGAGGCCTACCGGCGCACCGCGGCCGAGTTCGGCGAGACCTACGCCGGCTGGGTGCGGCCGATGCTGCGGATCTCGGCGCTGTCCAGCTCGGCGCTGGTGGCCCCGGTGGTCGCGACGGTCAACGCGGCGGGGGGAGCCTGGTTCGTCGCGGAGGGCTGGGTGAGCCCGGTCGAGGCGATGACGGGCCTGCTGGTGGCGCTGATCCTGCCCTCCACCGTCACCGCGCTCGGGTTCGGCGCCCAGTCCCGGCGCACCGCCGCGGCCGCCGCGGAACGGATCGCGGACATCCTCGACACCCCGGTCCTGCCGGTCGCGGAGCACCCCCGGGTCCCCGAGGGCCACCGCGTCGAGTTCGACGGCGTCTCCTTCTCCTACGACGGACGCGTCGACGTCCTGCACGGGGTGTCGCTCACCCTCGAGCCGGGGACGGTCACGGCGCTCGTCGGCCCGTCCGGCTCGGGCAAGTCGACGCTCGCGACGCTGCTCCCGCGCTTCCACGACGTCACGGCGGGGGCGGTGCGCCTCGGCGGCGTGGACGTGCGCGAGATCGCGCCCACCGAGCTGTACCGCCACGTCGGCTTCGTGCTGCAGGACGTGCAGCTGCTGCGGGCGAGCGTCGCGGACAACATCCGCCTCGGCCGCCCGGAGGCCACCGACGAGGAGGTGCGCGACGCCGCGCGTGCCGCTCAGGTCCACGACCGCATCACGGCCCTGCCGCGCGGCTACGACGCGGTGATCGGCGAGGACGCGCAGCTCTCCGGCGGGGAGGCCCAGCGGGTGTCCATCGCCCGCGCGCTGCTCGCCGACACCCCCGTCCTGGTGCTGGACGAGGCCACCGCGTTCGCCGATCCGGAGTCGGAGGCCGCCATCCAGGACGCGCTGTCCGAGCTGGCCCGCGGGCGCACGCTGCTGGTCGTCGCGCACCGGCTCACGACGATCACGGGTGCGGACCGGATCGCCGTCCTCGACGCCGGGGCGGTCGTCGAGGCCGGCACCCACGACGAGCTGCTCGCCGCGGGCGGGCGCTACGCGCGGATGTGGGAGGCGACCCGATGATCAGCCCGATGATCACCGACCTGAGGGCGATCCTCGGCCCGGCGCACCGCGGCGCGCTCGACGTGTACCTCGCGGCGACCGCGGCCTACGCGATCTGCCAGGGTCTCGCGGTGGTGCTGGTGGTGCCGTTCCTGGAGCGGCTCCTCGCCGGCGCGGACGTGTGGCCGTGGATCGGGGCGATGGCCGTCGCCGCGGTACTCACCTGCGTGCTGCACTACGTGCAGGCCATGCGCGGGTTCGAGGTGGCCGTCACCGTGCTGCGGACGCTGCAGGCGCGCATCGGCGACCACGTCGTCGCGCTGCCGCTGGGCTGGTTCTCCCGCGAGCGCACGGGGCGGCTCTCGCAGATCGTCACCGGTGGCACCGTGTCCCTGGCGGGCATGTTCGCCCACCTGCTCACGCCGCTGCTGGTCGGCGTGCTCACCCCGGCCACGATCGCGCTGGCGATGTTCGCCTTCGACTGGCGCCTCGCGGTCACCACCCTGCTCGGGGTGCCGCTGCTCTCCGGGGTGTTCCGCTGGGGCGCCGCGCGGATCGGGCGCGGCGACCAGCTGAGCGACGCCGCCTCCGTCGCGGCGGGCGACCGGGTCGTCGAGTTCGCGAAGGCGCAGCGCGCGCTGCGGGCGTTCGGCCGCGGTGCGCAGGGGTACCGCCCGCTGGAGGACGCGATCGAGGAGCAGCGCACGGTCGGGCGCCGGGTCCTGTGGATGTGGGTGCCGGGGATGGTGGCGGGCGGGTTCGCCGTCCAGCTCGTGTTCTCCGCGCTCATCCTCGTCGGGGTGCTGCTCGCGCTGGGCGGGGAGCTGGATCCGGTGCGGCTGGTCGCGGTGCTGGCGCTGGCGGCACTGTTCAGCGGCCCGCTCGCCGAGGTCGTCGAGCTGGCCGGGGCGGCCCGGATGGCGCGCAACGACGTCCGCCGCATCGCCGACCTGCTCGCCGAGGAGCCGCTCGCCGAGCCGTCCGCGCCGCTGCCCGCCCGCACGCCCGGCGAGGTCGAGTTCGACGCGGTGACCTTCGGCTACGAGCCCGGACGGCCGGTGCTGCGCGACGTCTCCTTCCGCATGGCACCCGGCACGATGACGGCGCTGGTGGGGGCGTCCGGGTCGGGCAAGACCACGGTCGCCCGGCTCGCGGCCCGGTTCTTCGACGTCGACGCCGGGACGGTGCGCGTCGGCGGCGTGGACGTGCGCGACCAGTCGACCGAGGCGCTGATGGCGCAGGTCTCGCCGGTGTTCCAGGACGTCTACCTGTTCGACGACACCCTGGAGGCCAACATCCGCGTCGGCCGCCCGGACGCCACCGAGGCCGAGGTCCGCGAGGCCGCGTTCCGCGCCGGGGTGCCGGAGATCGTGGAGCGGCTGCCCGACGGGTGGGCGACGCGGGTGGGGGAGGGCGGCACGTCGCTGTCCGGTGGGGAGCGCCAGCGCGTGTCGGTGGCCAGGGCGATCCTCAAGAACGCGCCCGTCGTGCTGCTCGACGAGGCCACCGCGGCGCTGGACCCCGAGCACGAGCGGTTCCTCGGCGAGGCGGTGCAGGCGCTGCGGGAGCGGTCGTCGCTGCTGGTCATCGCCCACCGGCTGCCGACGGTCGTTGCCGCCGACCAGATCCTCGTGCTGGGCGACGGCGAGCAGGCCGGCACGCTCGTCGAGCGCGGTACGCATGCCGAGCTGCTCGCCGCGGGCGGGCGGTACGCCGCGTTCTGGCACGAGCGCAACCGGTCGCGGGGGTGGCGCCTGACCGCGCCGCGGCGATGATCCGGCGCACCCCCAGCGGTGCCGCGCCCGGGGTCACGCCGCGACGCGCGGGCCCGCCGGCACGGGGAAGGACCCGGGATGCGCCCCGACCCGCCGCGGCATCGTCACCGTGGATCGGCAGATCAGCTCCTTCACCCACGCGGCGATCCGGCCGCCGACGTGGAACGGGCGCGGCGAGTCGTCGCGGCGCACCAGCTGGAAGTAGCCGCTGCGGCGGCCGAGGCTCAGGCACTGCGCGACGAACCCCACCGACGCCGGAGCAGGCGGCGCGCCCCGCAGGCCGGCCAGCAGGACGGAGGCGGCGTGCACGCCGAGCGGCAGCGCCGTCGCGCACGCCATCCGCAGGTGCCCGCCCACTCGCGCCGGCAGGACCACGGCGTCCCCGGCACCGACGATCGCCGGGGCGTCCTGCGCCTGCAGGAACTCGTCGACGCGCAGGCGCCGCAGGGCGTCGACCGTGAGGCCGCTGTCCGCGGCGAGGCCGGGTGCGACGAACGACGCCGCCAGCACGCACACATCGAACCCGAGCAGGCGCCCGTCGCCGAGCCGGACGCGCCCGTCCTCCACGGCGGCGACGGTGCTGTCCTCCTCGACCGTGACGCCGAGGCGGCGCAGGGTCCGCAGGATCGACCGCCGTGCGGCCGGGCGCATGAAGCTCAGCACCGGTGTCGCCGAGACGAGGGTGACAGCGTGCTCGGGATGCCGTTCGGCGAGCTCGGCCGCGGCCTCGACCCCGGTCGGCCCGCCGCCGACCACCAGCACCCGCGTCCCCGGCCCTGCCGCACGCACGGCGGCCGCCGCGCGCTGCGCGCCGTCGAGGTCGCCGAGCAGGAACGCGTGCTCCCGCGCACCCGGGACGGGTGCGGCCGCCACGCTGCCCGCCGCGTAGAGGAGCCGGTCGAACGGCAGCGTGACGGTCCCGTCCGCGGTGGCGACGGTGACGGTGCGCGCCGCGGCGTCGATCCGCGTCGCCGTGCCCTCCAGCAGCTGCGCATCGGGGTGCAGGATCCCCGACAGCGGATGCCCGACCGCCGGCCGCGTGCCCGCGGCCAGCTCGTGCAGGCGGATCCGCTCCACGAAGTCCGTGCGCGGGTTCACCACGGTGAGCGCGACGCGGCGGCGTTCCGCCGCGCTGAGCGATCCGAGGAATCGGTTGGTGGCGATCGTGCCGGCGTACCCTGCGCCGATCACCACGACGCGGTAGGTCTGCATTGTTACCTCCGGGTTTCGGGTGTCGTACACAGGACGGGACGGCCGCCCCGGACGTGAGGCGGGAGCACCGTCGCGTCCGTCACACCGGAACCCCACGGGCGCACCCGTGCCAGGTCGTGGCGTGCTGGTTCTACTGCCGCGCCGCCTCGGCGCCTAGGGTCGGACCCGGCCGGCGATGCTGCCGGTCGAGGTCGGGAGGCAGCCGTGGGCGAGTTCTGGGCGACCACCGGTCCGGACTGGCAGGAGATCCTCTCCGCCACGCACCTGGACTGGACGGTCCGGGTCGACCATGAGCCGTTCGAGGCCTGGGTGCGCCGCTGGTGGATCGACGACCTCGCGCTCGTGGACTGCCAGTGCAGCCCCTGCTCCGGAACCCGCAGGCGGCGCCAGATCGCGGCGACGGACGGCGAGTTCGTCGTGGTGCTGGTCAACCGGGGTGGGCGCGAGACCGTCGAGCAGGACGGCGAGGCTGCGCTCGCCCCCGGCGACGCCGTCGTCTGGGACTCGACCCGACCCGCCCGGTTCGCCGTGCACGAGCCGCTGACGAAGCGCAGCCTGCTCATCCCGCGCGCGGCGCTCGCCGAGGTGCACGGCCGGGTACCGGCCAGCACCGTCCTGGACGGGCGGGCCCCGGCCACCCGGCTTCTGCTGTCCTATCTCGACACGCTCAGCGCGACGCTGCCCGCCCTCGGCCCGTCCGCCGTGGCCGCCGCCCGCAACGCCACGCTCGAGCTGCTGGTCGGGGCCATGCGCGCGGACGGGGACGTCCCGTCGTCGAGCACCGCGCAGCCCGCGTTGCGGGCCGCGATGGACCGCTACATCGAGCGGCACCTGCTCGGCGGCGCGGTCTCCGTGAACGCCATCGCCGCCGCGCACGGCGTCTCGGTGCGGACCGTGAACCGGGTGTTCAACGCGACGGGGCAGACCGTCGGTGAGGTGATCCGGGTGCGCCGCCTGGCCCGGGCCCGGGAGGAGCTGGCGGACTCCGACCGCCCGGTCTCGGCGATCGCGCACCGCTGGGGGTTCGCCGATCCCAGCCACTTCACCCGCAGCTTCAAGGCGCACTACGGCGCCTCGCCGACCGCCTACCGCCGGGCCGCCAGATCTGTCGCACCGGTTCCAGCGGGTGGCGCGCTGGTGCAGGCCGGGGGTGCGCGGCGCGCGTGAGACTCGGGTCACACCCGACCCGAGGAGTTTCAATGACCGTGTCAAGCCGCTGTGGCTGCCGGGGCCGGTGCCTCGGTGGTGAAGCGGCGGTTGTCGCGGACCAGGGCCCAGACGAGGTCGACCAGCCGGCGGGCGAGCGCGATCAA
>NZ_JBFWVQ010000145.1:0-12235 GCF_050246655.1 Pseudonocardia sp. | reverse complement strand
TGAGCGCGCGCCACTTCGTCCCGCCCGCGTTCGTCGCGGGGCTGGTCGGCGGGGCGCTGCTCGCCCCGTTCAGCCGCACTGCACGGCGGCTGTGGCTGGCCGGGATCGTGGCCTGGCTCGCCGGTGCGCTGGGCGTCTCCGTACGGATCGCGGCCCGCGAGGGCTGGCGGCACCTGCCCGTGCTGCCCGCGGTGTTCGCGGCCGTGCACGTCGGCTACGGAGCGGGGTTCCTCGGCGGCCTGGTCAAGTTCGCGCGGCGGTGGCGCGCGGCCGATCGGTAGCGTCGGGCGGGTGGCCCGTCCTCCGATGTCGACGCCCTCGCCCGCGCTGATCCCGCACGGTGTGCGGGGCCGTGTCCTGGCGGTCGTGCTGGCCGCGTCGGCGGTGTTCGTCGTGCTCGCCGCCCGCTATGCGGGCGGTTCGGACCCCCGCTGGTTCGACGACCACGCCCACGACGTCATCACCGACGTCACGCCGCGCGGCCGGACGCTGCGGCTGCTGCTGGAACTCGGCAGTCCCACGTCGGTGGTGGTGATCGCGGTCGTCGTGGCGCTGCTGTGCCTGTGGTTGCGGCGCCCGCGGGCCGCGGCGCTCGCACTGCTCGGCCCGGGGCTCACCGGCCTGGTGACCACCTTCACGAAACCGCTGATCGGGCGCACACTGCGCGGGGAGTACGCCTACCCCAGCGGGCACACGGGCGGGGCCACCTCCACCGCTCTGGTGCTCGCGATCCTCGCCGTGCTGGTGCTGCGGCCCGAGCCGCGCCGCGCGCTCGCGATCGTGCTTGGCGCGGGCGCTGCGGCGGCCGCCACGTTCGCGGTGCTGGTGGTGGCCGCGCACTGGCACTACGCCACCGACGCGATCGGCGGGGCGTGCGTCGCCCTCGCCGCGGTGCTCGGCTCCGCGTTGGTGATCGACGCGGTGGCGGACCGGTGGGCCGCGCGCACGCCCGCTCCGTCCGACCCGCTCAGACCAGGCGGGGGTAGAGCGCGTCCAGCTTCCTGAACTCGGCCTCCCAGTGGTAGCGCTCCTGGATGGCGCGCCTGCCGTTCGCGCCGAGGCGGCGCGCCTCGTCGGGGTCCTTCAGCAGGGCCTCGACGGCCGCCGCGGCGGCGAGCGGGTCCATCGGGTCCACGGTGACGCCGCAGTCCGCGTCCCCGACCAGCCGCACCCACAGCGGGAAGTCCGAGGCCACGACGGGCACGCCGCAGGCCATGTACTCGAACATCTTGGTCGAGTAGGAGTCCAGGTAGTTGCTGATCGGGTGGTCGATGACGATCCCGCAGACCGAGTCGCGGATCGCCTCGATGGCCCGCTCGTGGGAGACCCCGCCGAGGTAGTCGATGCGGGCCCAACCCTCGTGGGCGCGCGCGTCGCGCTCCACGGCCTCGTCGTCGAACCAGCCGGCGACGACGGCCTTGGCCCCGCCGGGCAGCGCCGCCACCACCTGCGGCATCTCACGGGCGCCCTGCACCGCCTTGAGGCCGCCGACGTAGGAGAACGCGTACTGCCGCTCCTCGACGGGCTTGGGCTCGGGACGCCGGGCGATCTCGACGTGCGGGAAGTTCTGCACGATCACGGTCTTGTGCGCGGGGAACTTCTCCGCGATCGAGGGCGTGGCGGCGACGATGGCCGCGAACATCCGCCCGGCGACCCGCTCGGCCACCCGCACGCCCGCGGCGAGCACCCCGCGGGCGGGCTTGGGGATCCACCACTTGTTCATGACCTGCAGCGGCACGTCCTCGTGGACGTCGTAGACGACCTTGTGGCCGAGCACGGTGAGCAGGACACCGACCCAGATGAGCTCCGGGTCGTGGAAGTGGCAGATGTCGGCGCGCTCGCGGCGCGCGGCGCGGAACACGCGCCAGGCGACGCGGGTGGCGCGGTCGATGCGGTTGCGCGGCAGGCCCACGCCGACGATGCGCACGCCCGCGACGGGCTCCTGCGGCGGCTGTCCGGCGATGAGCGCGACGTCGTGGCCCGCCTCGACCAGGCTGGCGCACTCACGGCGCAGGATGCGCGTGTCGTCGACGCGGTGCACGGAGGTCAGGTGGCGGATCCTGGGACGACGGGTCCGGCGATCGTTCACGGACGTGGTACTCCCCTTCACTCGATGTCGATCACCTGGAGGTGGTCGCGCGGCTCCGCTCACCTGATCTGGTGAGCCGTTGCCCCATTGTGCCCGCCCCCACTCGGGGAAATCGCGTACGGTCGGTGATGTGCCGGCTGAGACCGACGCCGATCGGCGCCCCCTGTTCGCGCGCGCGCCCGTCGTCGTGCTCGTGGTGCTCGCCTACATCGGGATCCTGCACTACGCGTACGTGCACCACATCGCACCGCTGTTCAGCTACCTGCAGTACGCCTACCGCGACCCGGACCCCGTCTACTACGGCATCGCGATCGGCGTCACCGTGCTGCTCGCACTGCTGCTGCCCCGTGAGATCCGCCGCCCGTCGCACATGATCGCGTGGCTGCTCTACCTCGTGGCGGTGCTGCCCGGGATCATCGTGCCGCAGATGGCGCCCGCGCTGGACCGGCCCGAGGCGTTCCGGCTGGCCATGTGGGTCGGCGGCTGCTTCCTGCTGGTGGTGCTGCTGGGCACCCGCCGCACGCTGCGCGGCTTCATCCCGCTGGCCCCGATGACCGAGCGGAACTGGTGGCGGCTCATCGGGGCGTTCTGGCTGGTACTGAACCTGATCGTGCTGGCCTACGCCGGGATCAAGTGGTCGCTGCCGTCGTTCGAGGACGTCTACGGGGTGCGCGGCGAGTTCCGCGCCACCGAGTCGTCGGACCCGGCGCTCGCCTACGTCGTCCCGATGCTCGACAAGATCATCAACCCGCTGCTCATCCTGCGCGGCCTGGTGTACCGGCGCTGGCACGCCCTGGCCGCGGGCGTGCTGGGCCAGGTGTACCTCTACTCGCTGCAGGGCAACAAGACGGCCATCCTCGCGCCCGTCGCGCTGCTCGCCGCGTACTTCTTCCTCAAGCGCCGCCACCCCGTCGGGCCCACCATCCTGGGTGCGGGCGTCCTCGGCTCGATCGTGATCATGACGATCGACCTCTGGCAGAACTCCAACGACCTCACGTCGCTGTTCATCCGCCGCGTGCTCGTGACGCCTGGCATCGTGCTGATGGGGTACGTGCAGACCTTCGACCCGATCCCGAAGGCCAAGCTCGGCTACTCGATCCTGGCCGACTTCTTTCCGTACCCGTACCAGAAGGAGCCGCCGGACCTGGTCGGGGCGGAGTTCTTCGACAACCCCTTCACCCACGCCAACGCCAGTTGGCTCGCCGACGGCTACGCCAACTTCGGCTATGCCGGGATGCTCGGCGCCACGATCATCCTCGTGCTGCTGCTGTGGGCGATCGACGACGCCACCCGCGGGCTGGACCGGGTGTTCTCCTGCCTGATCTTCGTGATGCCGGGGCTGGCGCTGGCCGAGTCCGCGATCCTCACGGCGATCCTCACCCACGGCTTCTTCTTCGCGATCGTGCTCTGCGCCCTCGCACCCCGCGCGGGGCCCGTCGACGAGAACGGCGCGCCCGAGCGAGAGCACCCGGCCGATCCCGGTCCACCGAACCCGGCCGCCCCGGAGGTGGCCCGAGCACGCACGGGGGAACTCACGCATGCCTGACGCACGACCCGATCCACGTCCCGATCGGCGCAGGGTCGTCTTCGTCGGCGGCCTCGACGACGGCCGCCGCACCGTGGAGATCCTGCTCGCGCACCCGCGCGTCGACCTCGTCGGGGTCTTCGTCCTCGACGACGAGGCCGGCGCCGGGGTGTCCGGCTTCCGCACGTTCGACGACCTCGTGGCAGCACCCGTGCTGCGCAGGATCCGCCGCGTCCGCGACCACGTGGACGAGATCCGCGCGCTCGCCCCGGACGTCGTGTTCGTCGTCGGGTTCTCCCAGATCATCCCTCAGGCGCTGCTCGACGTCCCGCCCGGCGGGGTGATCGGCTTCCACTCGGCCGTGCTGCCGGGCCGCCGCGGCGCGTCACCGCTGATCTGGGCCATCGTCGACGGTCTCACCGAGACCGGCGTGACCATGTTCTACATGGACGCGGGCATCGACACCGGCGACGTGATCGGCACCCGCTCGTTCCCGATCGCCCCGGACGACGACGCCGCCGACGTCCTGCGCAAGGCCGACGACGCCACGATCGCGCTGCTGCGCGAGCACCTGGACGGGGTCCTGGACGGCACGGCGCCCCGGACGAGCCAGGAGGGCGCGGAGGCCACCTACACGCGACGGCGCGGCCCGGCCGACGGCGAGATCGACTGGTCGAAGCCCGCGCACGAGATCGTGAACCTGGTCCGCGCGCTCGCCCCGCCCTACCCCGTGGCGCACACGTTCGGCGGGGACGGCGTGCCGATCCTCGTCGAGCGGGCCCGCGCCGTACCGGGCCTGGAGCTGCCGCCGCCCCGTCACGTACCCGACGACCCGATGCGCAAGCGGGTCCTGTGCGTCGTCGCCCACCCCGACGACGAGGTGCTCGGCGTCGGCGGCACGCTCGCGTTGCACGCCGCGGCGGGCAGCGACGTCACCGTGCTGATCATGAGCGAGGGCGAGCAGGAGAAGCTCGACGAGACCCCGCGTTGCGCCACCCGCCGCGACTGCGCGCTCGCCGCTGCCGAGGAGATGGGCGTGGCGCGGGTGGAGTTCCACGACTTCCCCGACCAGCGCCTCGAGTCGGTGCCGTTCATCGACCTCATCAAGGCCGTCGAGGCCACGATCGAGCAGCACCGGCCGACGGTCGTCTACACCCATCACGGCGGCGATGCGAACACCGACCATCAGGTGGTGTTCAAGGCCGTGTATGCGGCCCTGCGCCCGATGACCCGGCTCGGCGCCACGGTGGAGCGCTTCCTCACCTTCGAGACGCCGTCGTCGACCGACCAGGCACCGCAGGTGGGCGACTACGTCTTCAACCCCACGACGTTCGTCGACGTCGAGCCCGTGTGGGAACGCAAGGTCAAGGCGCTGGAGTGCTACCCCACCGAGATGATCGGCGGGCGGCACCCGCGCAGCTTCTCCTACATCGAGGCGCTCGCGCGGGTGCGTGCGGGCCACGCCGGCTACCTGCTGGCCGAGGCGTTCGTGTCGGTGCGCGAGCGACTGGGGCGCCCGGCGCCGCCCGCCGACCGGCCCCAGGCGGACGCCGGACGCTAGGCGGAGCCCTTGGCGGCGCCGCCACCCTTGGCGGCGCCGTCGGCCGGGGGTGGCTGCGTGCCGTGCAGACGGCGCTGCAGCCGCTCCGCGCCGCGGCGCACCTCGCGCCGGGCCACGCGCACGCCGCGGCGGGCGGCGAAGACCGCCCTTGCGCGCGGCCGAGCCCGCGTCACGAAGAAGTACGGCACCTGCCGGGCGCCGAAGGAGCGGTTGACGCGCTCCACGGGCTCGATCATCGAGCCGAGGAAGTCGAAGTGCTGCGACGTCTGCGACGCGAGCCGGATCGCCTCCCACACCACGAGGCTGTTCACCCCGGTGGAGCGGAACTCCGGGTCCGTGCCGCCGTAGAGCAGGTAGGTCGTGGTGGCGTCGCGCACGAGGTAGAGCGCGGCCTGCAGGCGGCCCTGCGAGTCCGTCGCCGTGACCACCTCACGGGCACCGCGGGCGCGGCACGCGGCGTCCAGGCGCCGGGCGAGGTCGTCGCCGAACGACACCCCGAGCCCCTGGCGCTCGAACAGGCGACGGTTGATCCGCAGCACCTCCTCCAAGACGGCCTCGGACTCCAGGTCCGTACGGATCTCCACCCCCTTGGCCGCGCGCTTGACCCGGCTGCGGACGTTGCCACCGAGCTCCGCCCACAACCGGTCCGGGTCGCGGAGGTCGTCGATGCGGTAGGTGTAGCGCACGGTGGCATCGAAGCCCGCCCAGTGGAAGGGCAGCCAGTTCGTGATCGCGGGCGCGAAGTTGCCGCGGTAGACGTCGTGCGGGGGCAACCGGTCGATCAGCTCGCCCATGAGCTCACGCTCGACGCCGAGCCGTTTCTCGTACTTGCCCTCCGAGGGCCGCAACCAGGGCCCGACGAACCGGGTGAGGGGCGCCTGTGTGAGCACGGTGAGCCCGAACTTCTGCTTGCGGACGTAGGGCAGCCGGGCGACGACCTCGCCGCCGCGTTCCACCAGGACATGCCCCCAGCGGCCCGGCGCGACCGCCTCCAGCCACCAGGGCTGCTCGAACGGCGTGTGCGACGGGTAGCTCCCCCGCTCCGGGGCGTCCGCCGCCCCGGTCCTTCGATGCCCCGTCCCCTGATCCGCCCTGCCCGCCTGGTTCGACACCCGCTCGTCCACGTCACCTCTGTGCATCGTCTCCCCCCCAGAGTGTGTCGACCCGATCACGCTGGGTGTTACCGCACTCTCGGGGATGACCTCCTTCCTGGGCAGCGTCCTCGCGCCCACCTGAACGGTTCCTGAAGGGCCCACCGCCGGCTCCGCGCGCGTCATCCGAGGTGACGCACCTCGGTGTTGCCGTAGCGCGGATTGCCCGCGGCGTCGGCGAAGACCCCGCCCTGCACGGCGGCGACGAGCGCACCCACGTAGGCCTGCACGGTGTTGTCGACGCGGAACCCGAGCTGCTCGGCGATCTTGTCGAAGGCGACGCGGTAGTTGCGCGGGTCCGTGTCGCCGTCCCGGTAGGACACCTTCGCGCTGGTCAGGTGCTTGGCGACCTCGTCGACGATCATCCGCTTCGTGAACTGCTGGGTGTTGTCGCCGACGTTGAACACCTCGCCGCGCACCTGCTCCTCGCCGGCGGCGAGCACCGTCATGACGGCCTTGGCGATGTCGCGCACGTGCGTGTACGGCCGCCACGTGTCGGCGTCGTAGACGAGCAGCTCACCGCCCGCGGCGAGCTCGCGGGTGAACTGGGAGACGGTGAGGTCGAAGCGCATCCGTGCGGACATCCCGTACGCCGTGGCGATCCGCAGCACCGTCGCCGACGCGTCGAGCGAGGGCGCCGCGGCCAGCAGGTGCTCCTCGACCTCGATCTTCGTGCGCGCGTAGAGCGACTGCGGGTTCAGCGCGCTGGTCTCGGTGGCCAGCGCGTCCGACGTGTGGATGCCGTAGTTGCTGCACGTCGAGGTGAACACGAACCGGCGCACGCCGAGGCGGTCCAGCGCGTCGACGATCCGCTTGGCACCGTCCGCGTTGACCGTGCGGGCCAGCTCCGGGTACTTCGCGCAGATCGGGTCGCCGACCAGCGACGCGAGGAGCACGACGTCGTCCGTGCCCGCCGCCGCGGCGGCCACGACCCGCTCGTCGCGCAGGTCGCCGCGGGTGAAGGTGACCCCACCCCGATCCAGGTCGCGATCGAGCAGGTGGTGCAGCGCGAAGCCGTTGTCATAGATCAACTGGTCCAGCACGTGGACGCGGGCGCCCGCGTCCAGCAGCCGCTCGACCAGCACGGAGCCGACGTAGCCGGCCCCGCCGATCACGAGCACGCGTCGCCCGGCCAGATCGCCGGTGGGGGTCATGGGATGTCCTCTCATGAGCGGGTGAGGGCCTCGGCGAGGGTGTGCACGACGCGGTCGACGTCCGCCGGTGCCAGCAGGGGGTGCAGGGGAAGGGTGAGCTGCGCGGCGGCGAAGGCCTCGGTGTCCGGCAGCGTGATCGTGCCCGCCCGGCGGTAGACCTCGAACTCGTGGATCGGCGGGTAGTGCATCGAGGACTGGATGCGCGCCTCGCGCAGGAACGCCATGACGGCCCGGCGGTCCGTGCCCGGCGGCAGCAGCACGGGCAGGATGTGCGCGGTCGTCGGGTGGTCCGCGGCGAACGGCACCGCCACCTCGGGCAGCTCGCGGGCGAGCACCTCCCGGTAGCGCGCGGTGAGCGCGCGGCGGGCGTCGTTCCAGCCGGGCAACCGCGCCAGCTGCACCAGGCCGAGCGCGCCGCGCAGCTCGTCCATGCGGAAGTTGTGCCCGACATCGACGACGTCGTAGCCGACTGCGCGGCCCCGGTCGCGGTCCAGCGTGCTGGTGGTCATCCCGTGCGAGCGCATGCGGCGCACCCGCTCGCGCCGGCCGGCGTCCGGGACGATCACCATCCCGCCCTCGGCCGTGGTCATGTTCTTGTTGGTGAAGAAGCTGAACGCGGCCGCGTGGCTCGCGACGCCGGTGTGCCCGGTGAGCCCCGCCACGTGCGCGGCGTCCTCGATCAGCACGAGCCCGTTGCCGTCGGCGAACGCCCGCCAGGCCGGCACGTCCATCGCGTAGCCGCCGTAGTGCATGACGATCACCGCCCGGGTCCGGCCGGTGAGCCGCGCCCGGGCGTCGGCGAGCGAGAGGTGCGGGCGGTCCGGCGCCTCGACGTCGACGAACACCGGGGTGGCCCCGGCGTGGCGCACGACGCTCGCGGTGGCGACGAAGCTCATCGACGGCACGAGCACCTCGTCGCCGGGGCCGATGTCGTGGGCCTCGAGCGACAGCAGCAGGGCGGCCGTGGCCGAGCCGACGGCGACGGCGTCCTCCACCCCGTGCAGAGCGGCGAACTCGCGCTCGAAGCGGCGCACGCGCTCGCCCATCGTGAGCCAGCCCGAGTCGATCACCTCGGCGAGCGCGGCCTTCTCCGGCTCGCCGAGCACCGGCGTGCCGAGCTCGATCAGCGGAAGCGCCCGCGCGGGAGCGCTCACTCGGCCGCGGGCAGCGAGGAGGCCGCCCGCTCCTGGGCCTTGCGCAGGTCCTCGATCCGCCCGATGTCGACCCACACACCGCGGTGCTCGTAGACGTGCACGGGCGCGTCGCGCTCCAGCATCACGCGCATGAGGTCGTCGAAGTTGAACGCCCCCGCCGGCGGGATGTGCTCGAAGATCGACGGATCCATGAGGTAGATGCCGGTGCTCACCGAGAACTGCTCGGTGGGCTTCTCCCGGAAGGTCGTGACCCGCCCGTCCGCGTGGTCCAGCACCCCGTAGGCGATCTTGACGTCCTGGTGGGTGACGACGACCGTCAGCGGCGCACCGCTGCGCTCGTGCTCGACCACGACGTCGCCGAGCATCACGTCGGAGTACACGTCGGAGTTGGACACGAAGAACGGCTCGACCAGGCGGTCGCGCAGCGCGTTGAGCGGGCCGATGGTGCCCAGCGGCTCGTCCTCGGTGACGTACTCGATCTCCAGGCCCCACCGGCTGCCGTCCCCGCAGTAGCTGCGGATCAGCGGGCCGAACCGGCTGACGGTGATGAACACCCGCTTGACCCCGGCCTCGCTGAACATGTCGAGCAGCTTGTCGATCACCGTCTGTTCGTCGATGGGCATCAGCGCCTTCGGTAAGACCGTCGAATACGGGCTGAGCCGGGTTCCCCGCCCGCCCGCCTGAATGACCGCAGTGAGTTCGGCCACGCTGCCCTCCCGCAACGAAAGCTGGTTTCTCTTCGCTAACCGCGTCCCGGCTCCCGACGTTACACATCTGGGCGTGACGCAGCCCGGATGGACCATTCCGGCCGGGCCGGGCACCGCCATTCGGGAACGTGGCACGATAGGTGAGGGAGACGGCGACGACGGAGGGACAGGTGCGTTCACTGCGTGTTCCCGCCGCGTTGCGGGGAGTGGCGAGCATCGTCACGGGAAGCGTCGCCGGGCAGGCGATCGTGATCCTTTCCTATCCGCTGCTCACCCGGCTCTACGATCCGGCGGACTTCGGGCTGCTGACGGTCTTCACCTCCGTGGTCGGCATCGTCGCGGTGGCCTCCACCGCCACCCTCGAGGCCGCCGTCCCGCTGCCGACGGCCGACCGGGACGCCGCCGCCGTGGCCTGGGCCGCCCTCGCGTCGGTGGCGCTGGTCTCGCTGCTCACCGCGGCCGTCGGGCTCGTGGCGGCCGAGCCGCTCGCCAGGCTGCTGGGGGTGCCCGCGCTCGCGGACTACTGGTGGCTGGTCGTGCTGACGATCGCGGCGATCGGCGCCTACCTGGTGTTCTCCGAGTGGATGGTGCGTGACCGCAGCTACGGCGCGCTCGCCCGGCGCAACCTGCTGCAGGGCATGGGCCAGGTCGGCACCCAGCTGGGGTTCGGCGTCGCGGGCGCCGGGCCCACCGGGCTCCTGCTCGGCCTCGGCGTCGGGCGCGTGGCGGCGATGGGCGGGCTGCTCTCGCGCAACGGCCTGCTGCGCCAGCAACGGCCCACGCTCGCGCAACTGCGTGCCGCGGTGTCGCGCTACCGGCGCTTCCCCCAGCTCGCGATGCCCTCCGCGCTGCTCAACTCGGCCGGGCTCGAAGTACCGTTGCTCCTGGTCGCAGCGCTGTACGGGGACGTGAGTGCGGGCCTGCTCGGGCTCACCGTGCGGGTCATCTCCGGGCCGACCGCGATCATCGGTCAGGCCGTCATGCAGGTGTTCACGGGCGAGTCGAGCGGCGCGCTGCGCGAGTCGAAGGGTGATCTCGGGCGCACCGTACGCACCGCCGTGCGGCGCCTGCTGCTCGCCGGCGCCGTACCCGCGGTGCTGCTGCTCGTGGCAGGCCCGTGGCTGTTCGCACTGGTGTTCGGCCCGCAGTGGCGGGAGGCGGGCGAGTACGCGCGACTGCTGGCGCTGGCCTACCTCGGCCAGTGCGCGGTGATGCCGGTGTCCTCGACGCTGTTCCTGCTCGAACAGCAGCACCGCGAGCTCGGCTGGGTGGTGCTGCGGCTCGCGCTCACCGCGGGCGGGCCGCTGTTGTGCGGCCTGCTCGGGGCGCCGGTGAGCGTGGCGATCGCGGCGCTCGCCGCCGGCCACGTCGTGGCGTACGCGGTGCTGTACCGCTTCTGCGTGAAGGCCGCGGACGCATCGGACCGCGCGTTGCGGGCCGCCCCGTCTGCGCCGGACGAGTGAGGATGGCGCCTCTACGGGCCGCCATGCCGTCACCGTCCGTGAGCTCCTTCGGGTTTGACGGCTCACAACCGCCAAACGGGCTGATCTGTAGCATGACCAACGGGCCTCTTGTTCGCCGGCATTGCGGCGGCGGTTCGCGGGTTCGAGGACGGAGTGACATGAGGTACCGGCGCGCGATCATGGCCACCCTGGTCCCGCTCCTGCTCGCCACCCAGGCCTGCGGCAGGGACGACCCTCACGAGCCCACCGTCTACACCCCGCCCGCCGTGCCCGCACCGCCCGCGGCGTCGCTGGTCGTCGCGCCGAACGGGGACGACGAGGCCGCCGGCACGGCGGCCGCCCCCCTGCGCACGATCGACGCCGCCTCCGAGCGGGCACAGCCCGGGATGACGATCCTCGTCCGCACCGGCACCTACCAGGGCGACGTCCGCACGCAGGCTTCCGGCACCGCGGACAAGCGCATCGTCTGGGTCGCCGAGTCGCCGGACACCCGCATCGTCGGCGCGGGCGACAACGTCGGGGCCTGGGAGAACGACGGCGACTACGTCGACATCGTCGGCTTCGACATCAGCGGCGAGAACGCCGACGGCCTGTGGAGCAAGGGCTCGCACGTGCGGCTCATGCAGAACCGCGTGCACGACATCCCCGGCAACTGCATCTACACGGCCAACGACGACTACAGCCTGACCGACATCGACGTCCTCGGCAACGTCGCCTACAAGTGCGGCGAAGACGATCTCGACCACGCCATCTACATCAGTCACCAGCGCGGCGTCGTGGCCAACAACATCGCCTACGATAGCACCGGGTTCGGTATCCAGTGCTGGCACGCGTGCGACGAGGTCACGATCACCAACAATCTCGTCTTCCACAACGCGCAGGGCGGGATCGTGATCGGCGGGGCCAACGACGACAACCGCCCCGTGGACAATTCACTGGTGGCGAACAACCTCGTCGTCGGCAACGGGCGCGACGGTATTCGCGAAGGGGGCGACTCCGGCCCCAACAACCGTTTCGAGAACAATCTGCTCTGGAACAACGAACGGGATCGAATTCTCGTGTCCACCGGGCGCGAGAGCGATACGGTCGTGGCCGATCCCGAGTTCGTCGACTACCAGGAGGACGGCTCGGGCGACTACCACCTCCAGCCCGGCAGCCCCGCGGTCGACGCCGGCACCTCGGAACTGGCCCCGCCGATCGCGATCGATCTCACACCGCGCCCGCAGGGCCGCGGATTCGACATCGGGCCCTACGAGCGTTAGGCGGGCTCCGGGCCGGCGAGATCCGCCCGCGGGCCACCCCCTCCCAGGCGCACCACCGTGACCCCCGGCCACCGGTCCGGATCGAGGACCGCCCGGCCGTCGAGGACGGTGCGCACGCCCGGCAGGTCCGCGGGTGCGAACTCGCGGTACTGCGGGTGGTCGGCCTGCA
>NZ_JBFWVQ010000144.1:0-12518 GCF_050246655.1 Pseudonocardia sp. | reverse complement strand
TGGCGAGGATGTCTTGGAGGACGACCTCTCCTACCGGAGCTCCGCTCCCATGATCGGCACCAACACGCCGAAACCTCAACGATCTTGACCGCGGCGCCCAACCGCTAACTACACGGCCTTGGGGCTAGTCCTGGGCGAGGCCCGGGGGGCGGGGACGACGACGCCCCCGGCCGGGTCGGCCGGGGGCGTCGGGACCGCGGGCGGTGCTCAGGCGGACGCGGTGTCGTCCACGAGCAGGTTGCGGGTGCGGTTCGGGTCCACCGGGATGCCCGGGCCGGTGGTCGTGGAGACCGTGACCTTCTTCAGGTAGCGGCCCTTCGCGGCGGACGGCTTGGCCCGCAGGATCTCGTCCAGCGCGGCGCCGTAGTTCTCCACCAGCTTCTCGGTGGAGAACGACGCCTTGCCGATGACGAAGTGCAGGTTGGCCTGCTTGTCGACCCGGAAGTTGATCTTCCCGCCCTTGATCTCGTTGACGGCCTTGGCCACGTCCGGCGTGACGGTGCCCGTCTTCGGGTTGGGCATGAGACCGCGCGGGCCGAGGATGCGGGCGATGCGCCCGACCTTGGCCATCTGGTCCGGGGCGGCGATGGCGGCGTCGAACTCCAGCCACCCGCCCTGGATGCGCTCGATCAGGTCCTCCGCGCCGACGACGTCCGCACCGGCGGCCTCGGCCTCGGCGGCCTTGTCACCGGCGGCGAAGACGATCACGCGGGCGGTCTTGCCGGTACCGTGCGGCAGGTTCACGGTGCCGCGGACCATCTGGTCGGCCTTGCGCGGGTCCACACCCAGGCGCATCGCGACCTCGACGGTGGGGTCCATCTTCGAGGTGGCGGCGGTCTTCTTGGCGAGCTCCGCGGCCTCGAGCGGGCTGTAGAGCCGCTCGCGGTCGACGAGCTCGGCGTTCTGCTTCCAGTTCCTGCTGCGCTTCATGTCTGACTCCTGTCGTCAGCGGTGTCAGGTCGTGGTGCGGGCCGCGCCAGGCCCTCCCACGGATGTCGGGATCGGCCCGGGATCAGCCGTTGACCGTGATGCCCATCGACCGCGCGGTGCCGGCGATGATCTTCGCGGCCTGGTCGACGTTGGTGGCGTTGAGGTCGGCCATCTTGGTCTCGGCGATCTGGCGCACCTGGTCCATGGTCACGGACCCGACCTTGGTGCGGTGCGGCTCGCCGCTGCCCTTGTCGATGCCGGCGGCCTTGAGCAGCAGCCGCGCCGCGGGCGGGGTCTTCAGGGCGAACGTGAACGAGCGGTCCTCGAACACCGAGATCTCGACCGGCACGATGTCGCCGGCCTGGGACTGCGTGGCCGCGTTGTAGGCCTTGCAGAACTCCATGATGTTGACGCCGTGCTGGCCGAGCGCCGGGCCGACGGGCGGGGCCGGCGTCGCGGCACCCGCCTTGATCTGCAGCTTGATGATCGCGGAGAGCTTCCGCTTCTTGGGGGGCATCTCAGTTCCTCTTGTTGCTCCGGCCCGCGGCCTGCCGCCGGGACCTAGATCTTGGAGACCTGGCTGAACGCCAGCTCGACCGGCGTCTCCCGGCCGAAGATGGACACCAGGACCTTCAGCTTCTGCGCGTCGACGTTCACCTCGTTGATCGTCGCGGGCAGCGTGGCGAACGGGCCGTCCATGACCGTGACGGACTCGCCGACCTCGAAGTCGACCTCGACGGCTGGCTTGCCCGGCGCCGCGGCCGCGGCCGTACCGGCCTTCGCGGCGGCCTTGGGCTGCTCCGTGCGCGGCAGCAGGAACTTCACGACGTCGTCGATCGACAGCGGCGACGGCTTGTTCGTCGCGCCGACGAACCCCGTGACCCCGGGGGTGTTGCGGACCGCGCCCCACGACTGGTCGTTGAGATCCATCCGCACGAGGATGTAGCCCGGCAACACCTTGCGCTGGACCTGCTTGCGCTGGCCGTTCTTGATCTCGGTGACCTCCTCGGTGGGCACCTCGACCTGGAAGATGTAGTCCGCGACGTCGAGCGTCTGCACGCGCGTCTCGAGATTGGCCTTCACCTTGTTCTCGTAGCCGGCGTAGGAATGCACGACGTACCACTCCCCCGGCCTGCTGCGCAGGGACTGGCGCAGCGCCTCGGCGGGATCGAGCTCCTCCTCCGGCTCGGCACCGGCCTCGGGCGCGTCCTCGTCCGGGGAGCCGTCGGCGGTGGTGTCGCCTGCGGTCGTGTCATCGGCGTCGCCGGGCGTCTGGGCGGCGTCGGACGCGATGCCGGCCGTCTCGGTGTCGGTCGCGTCGGCGCCGACCACGTCGGCCGTGTCGGTGTCGACGTCGGCCTCGGGGTCGACGCCGGTCGGCCCGGAGCCCTGGGACATGTCCTGCTCGCTTCCTCGTCCGTTCGTGTCTCTCGGTCTCGTACCCGGTCTCGTGCGCGTGCTCACGTGCCGAACAGCAACGCCACGCCCTGGTGGAACACGAAGTCCAGACCGGCGACCAGCGCGACCATGAACGAGACGAAGACCAGCACGACGATCGTGTAGGTCACGAGCTGCTTGCGCGTCGGCCAGATGACCTTGCGCAGCTCCGCGACGACCTCGCGGAGGAAGCGGTCCAGCCGCTTCAGCACCGACACCTTCGGCGGGCGCCCGTCGCGCACCGGTGTGGCCCGACCCTTGCCGCCGCCGCCGACGGGCACGGGCTGCGCCCGCCGGCTCCGGCGGTCGGCACCCGTGCTGGGGCGCTCGCGCCGGGCATCGGCGGAGTCGTCCCCGCCGTTGCCCGCCTCGTCGCGCTCGTCGGTCACGTCGTCTCCAGGTCCCGGCACCGGTGCGTGCCGCTGTCGTCCCGAACCACGCTCGCCACAGCGTCGCCCGGTACTGCGTTGTTCCATGTGGCGGTGGCAGGGGCGACAGGACTTGAACCTGCAACCTGCGGTTTTGGAGACCGCTGCTCTGCCAGTTGAGCTACACCCCTATGCCGGCCCCGAACCGGACATGATCCGGAACGAAGCGGATGCACCTTCAGGCTGGCGGTGCATCCAGCGAGTCGAGTGTACGGCACCGCGCCGAGCGCCCGATCCGGGGCGCGAAAACCCGCTTCCGCGAGTCGCGCTGCAGTGGGGGAGGATGCCCGACATGGCCAGTGCACCGTCCGCGACCGCCGCCCGCCCCCGCCTGTCCGCCCGCATCGCCGGCATCGCCGAGTCCGCAACGCTGGCCGTGGACGCCAAGGCCAAGGCGCTCAAGGCGGCGGGCCGGCCCGTGATCGGGTTCGGGGCGGGCGAGCCGGACTTCCCCACGCCTCCCGCGATCGTCGCCGCCGCCCAGGCCGCGTGCGCGGACCCGCGCAACCACCGCTACTCCCCCGCGGCCGGGCTCCCCGAGCTGCGCGAGGCCGTCGCGGCGAAGAGCCTGCGCGACTCGGGGCTGGAGCTCCCGGCGAGCCGCTTCCTCATCACCAACGGCGGCAAGCAGGCCGTCTACGAGGCCTTCGCCACCCTGCTCGACCCGGGTGACGAGGTCCTGCTGCCCACCCCGTACTGGACCACCTACCCCGAGGCGATCGCGCTCGCGGGGGGCGTCACCGTCGAGGTCGTGTGCGGGCCGGAGGCCGACTTCCTGCCCTCGGTGGAGCAGTTGGAGGCCGCCCGCACCCCCCGCACCAAGGTGCTGCTGTGGTGCTCGCCGTCGAACCCCACCGGCGCCGTCGCCTCCCGCGAGCTCACCGAGGCCGTCGGCCGCTGGGCGGTGGAGAACGAGGTCTGGGTGGTCACCGACGAGATCTACGAGCACCTCGTCTACGACGGCGCCGAGGCCGCGTCCCTGCCGGTCGTGGTGCCCGAGCTGCTCGACACCTGCGTCGTGCTGAACGGGGTCGCCAAGACCTACGCGATGACAGGGTGGCGGGTCGGGTGGCTCGCCGGGCCCGCCGACGTCGTCAAGGCGGCGACGAACCTGCAGTCCCACCTGTCGTCGAACGTGTGCAACGTGGCCCAGCGGGCCGCGCTGGAGGCCGTCTCCGGGCCGCTCGACGCTGTCGCGGAGATGCGGGCGGCGTTCGACCGGCGGCGGCGCACCATCGTCGAGCTGCTCTCGGCGATCCCGGGGGTCGTCTGCCCGACGCCGAGGGGGGCGTTCTACGCCTACCCGTCGGTGCAGGAGATCCTCGGCAGGGAGATCCGCGGCGTGCGGCCGTCGACCACCGTCGAGCTCGCGGCGCTGGTGCTGGAGCACGCGGAGGTGGCCGTCGTCCCGGGCGAGGCGTTCGGGACCCCCGGGTTCTTCCGTCTCTCCTACGCCCTGGGCGACGAGGACCTGCGCACCGGCGTCGAGCGGATGGGCGCGCTGCTCGCCGAGGCCAGGTAGGCGCCCGCCCCCCAGGTCAGAAAGCCACGCCCCCCGGGTGCTGTACCGGCTCCCCGAGCCGTGCGCCGCGATCGCCGACGGCAGCGGGTGCTCGTCGTGGAGGGCGAGAAGGAATGCCGGGTCGCCCATGCCCGCGCCAGCAACTCCTCGGTCACCAGCGCCGCCGCGGACCGTGCAGGTGCTCGCGGTGCTGGGCCACCAACCGCTCGGCGGTCGACAGCATGATCGCCGGGGGGCGTCCGGACTCCGCGCACACCCGGCACAGGGTGAGGCACAGCGTCTCCGAGAGCACCTGCCGCGTGACCACCGCGAGGCCGCTCCCGGCCTGTCCGCAGGACTCGCAGCGATGCCCACATGGGCAGCGTGACGTGTTGGTGGGGTCGGGCGTGGCAGGCTCAGGCATGGGTCGAGGCCCCTTCGGCGGGTCGCGATCAAGGCCCCCGGCTGGTGTTCCAGCACCGGCCGGGGGCCGCCTCGTCTCCAGGCAGCCAAGGCCCACCAACGGTACGCCAGACTGGGACAACTGACGCATCTGACCCAAGCGACTACGAGCGGGGTGTACGGGGCACCTGCGGCACCTAGGTTGCAGGGCGTGCCGAGCCCGAAGCTGCTGACGACCGCGCAGGCGGCCGAGCACCTGGGCGTGGACCGGCGCACCCTCGCCCGCTACGCCCGACAGGGGCTGTTGCGGCCGAAGCTCACCCTGCCCAGCGGTCACCACAGGTGGGATCTGGACGAGCTGCGCCAGCAGCTCCGCGCCCTACGGGAGCGCGGAGACGCCGAGTAGCGCGCTGGTCCCGACGTTTGTGTGCACAGTCCAAGATCCGTTTCGTGTGCACGGCGTGTGCACCAGGGGTCCAACAGTGGCCAAACGTGGCCCTACAGTGACCGCCACACGCCTCGTCGTGGCACGTTGCCGCTGGTAGGTAGGCTGCGGGTGTAAACCAGCACCTGAGGCGGGCGCCATGCCGAAAGCCACCTCCAGGACGTCTGACGCCCTGGAAGTGGCTTTGCTGCCGGGACCGGCTCGGACGGGTGTCCGAGCCGGGCGGTCCGGCTACTTGTCGGTGTCGGCGAGCGCGGCCAGCGCCGCGGCCCGTCTCGCGTACTTCCAGTTCGCGAGATCGCCGACGGTCTTGATCCCGATGCCGGCGAGAACCTCGTCGTGCCTCTCGGTGAGGCCCTCCAGCGCCGACGGCGGCGCGTCGAGGATCTCGGCCGCCGTCTTGTCCTCCCACGCCTTGTCCACGAGCTTGCCGAACTTCACGCTGCGCCCCCTTGTCGATGTGCGAATGGACGAACGTCCGCAGGATGGCGGGAGCCGACGATCACGGCAACCCCGGGGAGGGCGTGTCAGCCGACGGCGACCTCGGCCACCGCCTTGCCGAGCACCGTCCGGCCGTCGAAGCTCGCGGTGATCGCCACGGTCGCGATCCCGCCGTCGAGCTTCGTGACCTTCCCGGAGAGCTCGACCAGCGCGCCCGTGTCGTCGTCGGGCACGACGACCGGGCGGGTGAACCGCACGCCGTAGCTGCGGACGGCCGCGGGGTCGCCCGCCCAGGCCGTGACGAGCCGCCCGGCGAGTGCCATCGTCAGCATGCCGTGGGCGATCACACCCGGCAGCCCGACCGAGGTGGCGACGCGGTCGCTCCAGTGGATCGGGTTGAAGTCGCCGGACGCGCCCGCGTAGCGGACGAGATCGGCCCGGGTGACGTGCAACGACAGTGGGGGCAGCTCGGTGCCCACCTCGACGGTGCTCACGTGGCCGCCTGCGTGACGAGCAGCGCGGAGGTGGTGGCGACGGTGCCGCCCGCGACGTCGGTGATCTCGCAGCGCAGCGTGAGGCGGTGCGCCCCGGCCCGGGACTGGAGATCCTCCACGTGAATGACGGTGACGAGCTCGTCCCCGCCGTGGATCGGCCGGTGCAGGGTGATCGACTGGTCGCCGTGGACCATCCGCGAGTAGTCCCAGCCGAACGCCGGGTCGCGCAGGAACGCCTCGATCAGCGGCATGGTGAACGTGACGCTGAACGTGGGCGGCGCGACGACGTCCGGGTGCCCGGCGGCACGTGCGGCGCCGGCGTCCAGGCACACGGGATCGCCCTCACCGATGGCGAGGGCGAACTCACGAATCTTCTCGCGGGAGACCCGGTACGGCTTGGAGGCTGGCAGCGCCATCCCGACGTAGGACGCGTCAGGTCCGGTCAACGGTCCTCGCTCCGCGAACGCTCGCTCGACGGGCGGGCGTGCTCACCGGGTCTCGCGGTGGTCCCGGTGCACGTTGCAGTTCGGGCAGTACTTCTTGATGGTGAGCCGGTCCGGGTCGTTGCGCCGGTTCTTCTTGGTGATGTAGTTGCGGTGCTTGCACACCTCGCAGGCCAGCGTGATCTTCGGCCGGATGTCGGTGGCCTTGGCCATCGCGGGTGCCTCCTGGGAAACTTTCTGGTGCGGTCCGTCTGGTAGCGGCGGCCGGACTTGAACCGGCGACACAGCGATTATGAGCCGCTTGCTCTACCGACTGAGCTACGCCGCTTCGCGAGGTGGTCCAACCACCTCGGCGGAGCCCCTTTACGGAATCGAACCGTAGACCTTCTCCTTACCATGGAGACGCTCTGCCGACTGAGCTAAAGGGGCGGCACGGCCCACCGGGATTCCTCCCCGCAGGCCCTGACGATGCTACACAACCGGCGGTCCGGGCCCGCGCACGGGGGCCGCGGCGGCGTCCATCGGCGTCCATCGGCAACGTCGCGCCCTGGATGTCCAGGAACCATCCGGCCGCGACCGGCGCCGGACCGGGAGACAGCCCGTGACCGGCGGATCCGTTCATCAACCGAACGGGTGAATCACCCCGAGCTAACGGTTGCCGGCGCACGGCCGATATGACGGATGTACGGGACACCGGCACACGCGCGGGCCGGCACCCGGACGCCGGAGATCGACTCCGTCCCGTTCCTGCACAAGTCCCGTTCCTGCACATGAATCCGGGGTACGTCATGTCCATGCCGCCGCTGCAGCAGCCGCATCCCCAGGACCGCGCGCCGTTCGTCCCCGCCCAGCGGACCACCGAGCCGAGCTGGCACGACGCGGCCCTGCCGATCGTCGGATCGGTTCCGGCCCGGCCCTCGGGCGTGACGTCCGGGATGTCGGACCGGCGCGGCGTGGGTCGGGCTCCGATGCGGCACGTGGCGCCCACCTTCCACCCGGCGCGACCGGCACGCCACGGTGCAGGGACGGTGTCCCGTCCGGTGCCGGCGGCGCCGCTGGTGCCGCCCCAGCGCATGGCTCCGGGCGTCCCGTCACCGACGGTGACCGGGCAGCGTCACCCCCGCGAGGAGGCGACCGTCCGTGACGACGCGGGGGCGGCCACGACAGGACTCGCCGCCGCCCTCGATGTCGTGGGCCGGGTCGGTGGCGCCGTGACGCTCGCGGCCGTGCTCGTTCTGGCCGTGGCGGTGGGCGGCGCCGTGGACGGTCGACCCGCGAGCGACTCCGCGCCGCTCACGGTGACCTTCGAGCCGTGACCTTCGAGCCGTGACCCGTCAGGCCGCGACGTCGGTGGAACTCGTGAGCGGCGCCTTCAGCACGTGGTCGACAAGGCGCATCACGAGCTTGCCACCCCCGAGCCGGTAGCCGAACTCCTCCCAGGTGAGCAACTCCCTGGAGAGGACCTCGCCGACCGGACCCGGATAAAGCCGCGTCACCCGAAACGCCGCCGCCCGCAGGCGCATCTTCTCGTGATGATCCATCGGAACCGGATTCATTCGACTCACCTCCGCGACACAACTGCCCCGTGGCGCGTGCTCCGCGCTGAGTCGCCGCCGGCTGGACACCCATCATGAACCGTGGAACGGACTGTCCGTCACCAAGGGTACCCCCACAGTGACATCTCTCACCTCTCTGTAAGCATTTCGCGTACTCCCTGCACGCGACCGGCTCCTGTCGGTGGTCCGGGCTAGCGTCTCGACCATGAACGCGCCCACGGCCACGCTGACGCAGTCCCTCTGGAGCGGCGTCGAGCACATCCACGCCGCGATCCTGCGTCACCCGTTCGTCACCGGGCTCACGGACGGCACGCTGCCGCGCGAGACGTTCCGGCACTACATCGTCCAGGACGCCCACTACCTGCGCAGCTACTCCCGCGCGCTCGCGGTCTGCGCCGCGAAGGCACCCACCGCCGACGACACCGTGACGTTCGCCGAGCACGCGGGAGGCGCGATCGCGGCCGAGCGCGCGCTGCACGCGGCGCTGCTGGACGACCTGGGGCTCGACGCCGGGGCCGCCGCGGCGGAGCCGGTCGCGCCCACCACGGTCGCCTACACGAGCTACCTGCTCGCCACCTGCTACGGGGGCTCGTTCACCGAGGGGCTCGCCGCGGTGCTGCCCTGCTACTGGATCTACGCCCGGGTGGGTGCCGCGCTGGTGGAACGCGGCTCACCCGATCCGCTCTACGCCCGCTGGATCGCGATGTACGGCGGCGAGGAGTTCCAGTCCGTCGTCGAGGCGGTGCTGGCGATCACCGACCGGGTCGGCCCCACGCTCTCGGCGACGGACCGGGAGCTCGCGCACCGTCACTTCACGACCACGTCGCGCTACGAGTGGATGTTCTGGGACGCGGGGTACCGCCGGGAGACCTGGCCGGTGTGACCCGTTCGAGGTGAGCCGGACGCCCTCGTCCCAGCTCAGCGCTGGTCGAGCCGGTCCGGGATGACGAGGTGCAGCACGAAGGACACGATCGCCACCACGATGGCGCCCCAGAACGCCGGCCAGAAGCCCTCGACGATGAACGGCAGGTTGAGCAGCCCCGCGATCCAGCCGACGAGCATGAACAGCAGCGCGTTCACCACGAGCCCGAAGAGGCCGAGGGTGATGATGTACAGGGGGCAGCCGAAGATCTGGATCACCGGCTTCACGAACACGTTCACCACGCCGAAGATGATCGAGACGGCGACGAGCGTGCCCACCCGGGCCGCGGTCGTGCCCGCGCCGAGCTCGATCCCGTCCACCAGCAGGGTGGCGAGCCACAGCGAGACCGCGACGACCGCGATCCGGATCAGAATTGCCATCAGTCCACCACCGCCTGGTTGACGAGCGTCCGGAGTTGGGAGCGCAGAGCGTAGGCGCTGGACGGCATGACCTGGGTGAGCAACACCGCGGTGACGTCCTCCACCGGGTCGACGAAGAACGCGGTACTCGCGAACCCGCCCCAGGCGTACTCGCCCGCGTTGGTGAGGATCTTGCCAGCAGCGGGGTCGATCACCACCGAGAAACCGAGGCCGAACCCCACCCCGGCGAAGTTCGACTCCGCGAACATCGGCCGGGCGAACGCCTTGAGGTCCTGCCCACCGGGCAGGTGGTTGCGGGTCATGTAGGCGACCGTGCGCGGGCCGAGCAGGCGCACGCCGTCCAGCTCGCCGCCGCGGGCGAGCATCTGCACGAACCGCTGGTAGTCCGCCGCGCTGGAGACGAGCCCGCCGCCGCCGAAGAGGCAGCTCGGCGGGCGGGTGGCGGCGCTGCCCATGGGGCTGCGGACGAGGCCCCCGTCCGGACGGATCGCGTAGAGCGTGGCGAGGCGCTCCGTGTCCGCGGTCCAGAAGGCGGTGTCGGCCATGTCGAGGGGCTGGAGGATCTCCTCGGCGAAGAACTCGTCGAGCGGGCGGCCGGAGGCGACCTCCACGACCCGGCCCAGTACGTCCGTCGCGACCGAGTAGTTGTACTCCGCGCCCGGGTCGAACAGCAGCGGCAACTCCGCCCATACGTCGCACGCGGTGGCGAGATCGGTGCCGGACGGGACGTCGAACTCGTAGCCCCTGGCGCGGTACATCTCGTCCACCGGGTGCGCGTGGAGGAAACCGTAGGTGAGCCCGGACGTGTGGGTGAGCAGGTGCCACAGGCGCATCGGCTCGACTGCAGGGCGCGTGCCGGGGTTCGAGGCCGGGCCGCCGGTGTAGACACGCAGGTCCGCGAACGACGGGATGAACCGGGCCACCGGATCCATGAGCTCCAGCGCGCCGCGCTCGACCAGCATCATCGCCGCGACCGACGTGATCGGCTTGGTCATCGAGTAGAGCCGCCACAGCGCGTCCGTCGTGACCGGGCGCCGGTCTTCGAGGTCCAGCACCCCGTGATGGCTCAGGTGCGCGACCCGGCCGCGTCGGCTGACGACGATCGTCCAGCCGGGCAGGCGCCCGTCCTCGACGTAGCGCCGGAAGTGCGCGTCGATCCGCGCGAGCCGGACGGCGTCGAACCCGACCTCCTCCGGATCCGCCTCGATCTTGAGCTCCGCCACCTCGCCGACCCTACCCGTCGGAGGGCGTTCCCATGATCTGCCCGACCGGGCGACGACCCGCACGTCGCCACGCCCGCGGGGCCGTCCCGTGGGCGCGCCGGAACGACCGGATGAAGTAGCCGGGATCGCGGAAACCCACCCGGGCCCCGACGGCGGCCACCGTCAGGTCCGTGGTGTCCAGCAGCCGGCGCGCCTCCACCATCCGCCGCTCGGTGATCCACTGCCCGACGGTGCGGCCCGTCCGGCGGCGCACGACGGTCGTGAGGTGGCCGGGCGTCAGGCCGACGGCGAGGGCGACGTCGCGAAGCGACAGCGGGCCCGCGAACCCCGCCTCGACCTCGTCGAACACCTCGGCGAGCACCGGCTCGTCACGCAGCCGCAGCCCGCCGGGGACGTCCGCTGCGAGCCGGGCGACCTCCACGAGCAGCAGCGTGAGGTGGGCGAGGACGGCCTCGGCGCAGCCCTCCCGTGGCTCCCGCAGCTCGCGGTCCAGCGCGGTGAACCGGGCGAGCATGCCGTCGCGGTCCGCCTCGGGCACCGGCAGCCGCTGAGCCCCGCCCGCCGGTCCGCGCACGAACGGGAACAGCAGGGGGTGGGAGCGCCACGACCGCATCGCGCCCGGGTCCACCGCATCGGGCGGGAAGCCCGCCGTCCACAGCTCGGCCGGTGTGGAGCCGCCCTGCGAGGCGACGGTGCCGACGGTGTCCGTGTCGGACACGTCGACGACCTCGCCGGGCCCGACGAGGAAGAGGTCGTTCGCGCGCAGCGGCCAGGCCCGCCCGTCCAGCCGGATCGCGCCGCCGCCGCGGACGACGAAGCCGATCAGCAGGAAGTCGTGCGCGTGCGGCAGGGGTCGGTGCTCAGGCGGCGAGGCGCACGGCCCGGCGACGAGCACCGGAGGCACTCCGGGCCGGTGCCGCCAGCCGTACACCGGGACCGTGCCGTCGATCCGCCTGCCCGTGTCGACCGAAGCCAATAATCGTCCCTCATCGACCGATGATCCGCCCTTGGATGAGGTACGAGCTGCATCGAGCCTTGGAATCGACACCGAAACATCGTCTCATCCACCGAGGGGAACGGCCATGACCGAGCACGCCGCAGACCGCCACTACCTGCCCGCGATGGGCCATGACCGCCTGTTGCCGCTGTACGACGCCCTCACGCGGCTCGCGGGCGTCCGCCGCGCGCACGCCCGACTCCTCGACGGTGCCGGGCTCGCCGCGGGCCAGGTGGTGCTGGAGATCGGCTGCGGCACGGGGAACCTGACGCTGGCCGCGAAGCGCCGCCGTCCGGACGTCGCCGTCACCGGCCTGGATCCCGATCCGCGGGCGCTCGACGCCGCCCACCGCAAGGCCACCCGGGCGGGCGTGGACGTGCAGTTCGTCCGTGGGTTCGCCGACGCGCTGCCGATGGCCGACGGGAGCGTGGACCGCGTGCTGTCATCGCTGATGCTCCACCACCTCGACGACCACGTGGGCGGCAACCTGGGCGACGGTGAGAAGGACCGCGCCCTGCGGGAGGTCCACCGCGTGCTGCGCCCCGGCGGGGAGCTGCACCTGCTCGACTTCGGCGGCTCGGCGGTCCCCACGACGGCCCGCGGTCACGGCGGGCGGGTCGCCGACAACGCGGGCGACCGGATCCCGCGACGCCTGCGGGCCGCCGGGTTCACCGAGGTGGCGGAGATCGCGCAGGTGCGGCTGCGGGTCCCGGGCGGGCGATGCGCCGTCTTCCGGGCCCTGCGGTAGGGCCGGGCGGACGGTGCGAACGCGCCCGCCCCGTTGCGCGAACGGCACGTACGGGAGATAGGTCTTCCCGTACGTGCCGTTCGCGCGCACCAGGTGGGCCACGTTCCAGGTGGGCGCGCCCGCCCCCGCGCCGCCTCCCGCGCGGCCCCGGCCGCGTCGCTGGGATGATCC
>NZ_JBFWVQ010000143.1:0-12578 GCF_050246655.1 Pseudonocardia sp. | reverse complement strand
CGGCGAGGCGGGCATCGGCAAGTCGAGGCTGATCGGCGAGGCGATTGGCGCGGCGACGGTGGCCGGGCTGCCGGTGGTCCGAGGTCGGGCGGTACCCGGCGGGACGCCGGTGCCGCTCCGGCCGGTCATCGAGCTGGTGACGGCGGCGGTGCGGTCGTTGCCCCGCAACCGGCCCACACCGGATCTCGATCCTTACCGTCCGGTGCTGGCCCGGCTGGTGCCCACCGCGGGTGCCCGTCCTGCCGCGGACGTCTCGCTCGTGGTGCTGGCTGAGGCAGTGCTGCGACTGCTGGCGGCCGTGGGCTGTGTCGCCGTCGTCGAGGATCTGCACTGGGCGGACGCGGAGACGCTCGCAGTCGCCGAGTACCTGGCCGATCATCTCGCCGACGAGCCTGCGGTGCTGCTGATGGCGGTGCGGAGCGACGAGGCGACCCCAGCGGCCGTGCTGGCGCGCGAGCTGGCCGTGCGCGGGTCGGCCGTCCTCGTCGAGCCTGCCCGGCTCGACGCGGCCGGGACGGCGCGGATGGCCGCCGGGTGCCTGGGCCTCGCGGAGGGCGCCGTTCCGGCGACCGAGATCCTCGACCTGCTGCACGGATCCGCCGAGGGGCTACCGCTGCTCGTCGAGGACCTGCTCATCGCGGCTGCGCGGGGCGGCGGGCTGACCCTGGGCGGCGAGGGCTGGCGTCCGACCGGTGCCCTGCGACCCGGACGCCCGCAGACGTTCACCGACACCGTGGCGCGCCGGCTCTCCGTGCTGGGTCGGGACATCCTCGACGTCCTGCGTGCTGCGGCCGTCCTCGGGACGACGTTTCGCTGGCACCTGCTCCCCGCCGTGGTCGGGTGCACCGAGGCCGACGTGCTCGACGCCCTGCGCGCCGCGGTCGCCGCGGGCCTCGTCGTCGCCGACGGTGACGGCTTCGCCTTCCGCCACGCGCTCACGGCCGCCGCCGTACTCGACGGGCTGCTGCCGCCGGAGCGGGTGGCGCTGAGCCGCCGCGCGGCCCAGGCGATGACCGCCGCCGAGCGGCGACTCGACGGACCCGGCTGCGTACTCGCCGCCGACCTGTACGCGCTCGCGGGGGACGACGACAGCGCCGCAGCGCTGCTGCTGACCGCCGGGCGGCAGGCGATGGCCGAGGGCGCCGTCTCCGGTGCCGTGACGCTGCTCGACCGAGCTGCTGTCCTGGTCGGCACGGGTCCCGCCGCCGCGGACATCGCCCTCGCGCTGCTGGAAGCGGTGGCGGCCACCGGCGACCCCGACCGGACGGCGACGGCGGGGCGGGCCGCACTGGACGTCCTGGCGGGAGCCCCCGCGGGCCGGCGGGTGGCCGCCCAGCTGCTGATCGCCCGTGGCCAGGTCGAGGCACGCCCCGACCGGGCGCATCGTGCCCTGGACGCCGCCCGCGCCGCGGCCGGGAAGGACCCGGTCGCCCTGGCCCGGGTGGACGGCGTGGCCGCGCTCGCCGCGCTGCACTCCGACCGGCCCGACCGGGTCGCCGTCGCACAACAGCTCGCCACCCGAGCCGTCGCCGTCGCCGAGGCGGCCGGGTTGCACGACGTCACGTGTGAAGCGCTCGAGGTGATCGGCCGCTGTGCCCGCCTGTCGGACCTCGACGCGGCCGAGACCGCGTTCAGCCGGCAGCTGCAGGTCGCCAAGGTGGGGCAGCTGGCACTGTGGCGGATCCGGGCCCGCAACGAGCTGGGCACCATCGCCTGGCTGCGCCGTGCGGATCCGGGCGGTGTGCAGGCCGCCCACGACGCCGCCGCGGCAGCCGGGCTGCCACTGCTCGCCGCCGGCTACGCCGTCGACCTCGCCGTGTTCCACACCGTCCTCGGTCACTACGACCACGCAGCGGTGATCGCAGGGCGCTGTCACGACGTCGCTCTGCGCTTCGGAGCAGAGGGACTCGCCGGTGCCGCCGTGCTGGTGCAGGCCCTGATCGCGGCCCACCGGGGTCGGGGCGCAGACATGGATGCGCTCCTCGGGCTGCTCGGCTCCGCCGCCGAGGACGGCGCGGCCGTCCCCGTGTGGGGGCTCTGCCGGGCCACGCTGGCGCTCCTCCGGGAGGACCGGCCCGCGGCGCTGGCGGCGTTCGAGCGGGCCGAGCAGGCCATGCGCACGATGCCGGCGCTGTCCGGGGATCCGTTCACCGGGTTGTGGGTGGTGGTCCGCCTGGTCGACGGCAGCGCCGGTGCCGAGGATCTTCTCGACATCGATCGGCACGCACCGGGGTCGCTGTTCCACCGCCAGTTCGGCGGTGCCGCGCGCGCGATCGTCGCCGGTCGAGCCGGCCACACCGACGAGGCCGCCGCCGAGCTGGCCGGCGGCCTGCAGGTCACCACCGGGCCGCTCTACCGGCACCTGCTCCTGCGACTTGCTGCCGAGGCGGCGCTCGCCGACGGGTGGGGCGACCCGGCGGCCTGGCTGGCGGAGGCCGAAGCCTGGTCGACGGCATGCGGGCACCACCAGGTCGCCGCGGCGTGCCGGCGGCTGCTGCGCCGGGCGGGCGTGCCGATCGGGCGAGGCGGCGCCGCCGAGGTCGGCGTCCCCCCGCATCTGCGGCGCCTCGGCGTCACCGCCCGGGAGGCCGAGGTGCTGGCGTTGCTCGACGACGCACTCACCGACCGGCAGATCGCGCAGCGGTTGTTCCTGTCCTCGCGGACCGTGGAGAAGCACGTGGCGAGCCTGCGAGGAAAGCTCGGCGTCACCTCCCGACACCTGCTGGGTAGAGCCGCCCGCCCTGATGGGTAGCCGACCCCGCAGACCGGCCCACTCGGCAGGCCCAAGCTGGGTCCGACACCGTTGCGACCACAGCAGGAGCACACCGATGAAGCGCTACCCGGAGGTCGAGGACCTCACCCGAGCGATCTACGCCGGAATGCGGGAGGCCGACCTGGCCGACATCACGGCCACCATCTCCACCCAGGACGGCCTGGTGTGGATCGGTACCGATCCGGCCGAGTGGTGGACCGGACACGACACCGTCGTCGAGGTCTTCCGGGCCCAGCTCGAGGCGATCGGCTCCTTCGACATCGTCGACGGCGACCCGATCGGCTACGGCGACGGCGACGTCGCGTGGGTCGCCGACCAGCCGGCCGTCCGCCTTCCGGACGGCACCGAGCAGCCGCTGCGGGTCACCGGGGTCGCCCACTGCACGGACGGCGGCTGGCGGTTCGTGCAGTGGCACGTGTCGATCGGCGTGCCCAACGCCGATGCGTGGGGGACGGAGCTCCCGACATGACCGCGCCGGACCCGACCGCGATCCTCGCCCGCTGCTACGACGAGCTGGGCAGGCTGCTCGCCGGGCTCGCAGACGAGCAGCTGAGCCTCCCGACGCCGAACCCGGGCTGGGACGTGCGAACCCTGCTCAACCACGTCGGCGGAGGTCTGGCGATGTTCACCGTCGCCAGCCGCGGCGACGTCGTCACCCACGACGATCCCGACGACGTCCTCGGACGCGACCCGGCGGCGACCCTCACCGTCCTGATGCGCGAGAACCTCGACGCATGGCGGCGACCGGGCGCCTTGCACACCACCTGTCACCTGCCGCTCGGCTCCATGCCCGGCGCCGACGCAGCCCTGCTCAACGCGGTCGAGATCGCAGCCCACAACTGGGACCTCGCCCGATCGATCGATGCCGCGACCGGCATCGACGAGGAGGTGGCGCAGCGCCTCCTCACCTTCGCCGGCACTCTCCCCCTGGACGAGCTTCGTGCAGCCGGAGAACTGGGGCCCGAAGTGGGTCTGCCCGCCGACGCGACCTGTGCCGACCGGCTTCTCGCCCTCACGGGCAGGCGACCGTGACGGTTCCGCCGTGACCTCCGAGCGTCAGCGAGACGACGCCCCGGCCTCGTCAGCGCATCTGGCCGGCGCCGAGGTAGGGGTGGGGGCTGGTGAGCAGCGCGCCCTCGGCGAAGCGGCTCAGCCGGAAGTCCGCGGCCGGGACGTCGGCGTCGGAGCTCTTCCCGTCCGCGACGAGGTCGGCGACGAGCCGTCCCACCGCCGGCGCGATCTTGAAGCCGTGGCCCGAGAAACCGGCCGCGACGACGAGGCCGTCGATCGGGGTCTCCGAGATGACGGGGTTGAAGTCCGGGGTCACGTCGTAGCAGCCGGCGTAGCTGGAGGTGACGGCCGGGTCGGCGAGGCCGGGGAAGCGGGTGCCGACCTTACTGACGGTCATCTCGAGGAAGGACGGGTCGGCCGAGTTGAGGTAGTGGTCGGGATCGGCGGGTTCGAGCACCGAGAGGTCGGAGTTGCCGAACAGCAGCCCGCGCGGCCCCTCGGGCCGGATGTACTGCAGGGAGATCAGGTCGGAGAACACCGGCACCGGCCCGAGCGGCTGGCCGGGGTCGATGAGCACGATCTGCTCGCGGTGCGCGGTGACGGGAAGGTCGATGCCGTGCGCGGCGAGCAGCGGGACCGACCACAGACCGGCGGCGAGGACGACGCGGCTGGTGGCGATGGTGGTGCCGTCGGCGAGCGCGACCCCGGTGACACGCCCGCCGGTGCTGCGGATCGCGGTGACGGTCGTGCCCTGCCGCAGGCGGGCGCCGGCCCGTCGCGCGGCCGCGGCGAAGGCGTGTGCGGTCTGGTAGGCGTCGCCGTACCCGCCGCGCGGTTCCCAGGCGAAGGCCGCGAACGGCTCCAGGTCCGCGCTCGGCCACAGCGCGGCGACGTCGTGGTGGTCGATCGTCTCGGTGTGCACCCCGACGGCACGTTGGGCGGCCACGGAGGCGCGCAGCGCCGCGGCGTTCTCCTCGGCGACCCCGACGACGTAGCCGGTCTGGTGGAACCCGACGTCGGCACCCAGGACGTCCTCGGCATGCTCGAAGATCTCCAGGCTGCGGGCGGCCATCGCCGCGAGCGAGGACACCCCGTAGTGGCAGCGCACGACACCGGATGACTTCCCCGTGCCGCCCGAGCCGACCGTGTCGCGCTCGACGATCGTCACGTCGGTGACGCCGCGGCGGGTCAGCGCCCATGCTGTGGCGCAGCCTTCCAGGCCGCCGCCGATGACGAGGACGTCGGTGGTGCTCATGTCGATCTCCTGGGGACGCGTCAGCGGGTCGGGCGGATGCGGGCGACGACCGTCTTCAGCGAGACGTAGTTGTCGAGGGCGACGATGCCCCGTTCGCGGCCGGTGCCGCTGCGCTTGGTGCCGCCGAAGGGGGCCGCGGTGCCGCCGCCGAAGTACTCGTTGACCATCACGTAGCCGGCGTCCGAAGATCTCCTCGCGGGCGATGCGCATCTCCGGGGTGACGTCGACGAAGGTCCTGGGTGCGAGGAAGTGGCCGATGTCGGGCACCGCCGCCGGTGGAGCCGCGAGCGTCGCGCCTTCCCGGCTGCCGAGCTTAAGGTGAGAGAGCCGATGCCGGGGTGTGCGGCCAGGGCGTGCCCGGCCTCCGGACCGAGTCCGGTGACGACGTTGTAGGTGCCGGCCGGGTACCCGGCGGCCGCGACGAGACCGGCGAACCGCAGCGCGGTGAGCGGCGTCTGCTCGGCCGGCTTGGACGGGTCCTCGACGGCGAGGGTGCGGCCGTCGCGGACGGCCACCCACCCACCGCCGATGTAGTGCCGCGGCCCATCCGGCAGGGGAGTGGTGACGGACGTGGTCATGACGGGTCCGGGAACATGCGGGTCATGGCGCTGTCGTCGTCGCCGTCGCTGTCGTCGTCGCCGTCGCCGTCGTCCCCGGCAGGGACGCGGTCGATGCCGACCATCCTGTCGATGACCATGTTCTGGAAACGGTGCAGCGGCTCCTCGAAGCGGAAGCACATCCGCCCACCCCGGTAGGCCGGGTTCTCGATGCCCTCCTGCACCCGCTCGATGATCTCGAGGTCCTGGCGGTTCACGAGGTCCCAGAACTTCTCGAGCTGGTCGAGGGACTCGTCGGCGTCCGGGGATTCGAGAGCCTCGGGGTGGCTGAGCAGCACGGCGGTCTCCACCGTGCGGTTCGGCCCGGCGGGGCTGCAGAACAGCACGAAGGCGTGGTTGGGCAGCACGACCAGCGCCGTGCTGGGGAACAGCCAGACGAACCGGCCGCTGTCGGCGTCGTGACCGGTGAGCGAGCTCAGCGGGCCGAGCCCGTCCCAGCCGCCCGCCTCCGTGTTGCGCGACACCGGGGTCGTGCACATGCCGGTGTACATGCCGGGTCCCTGCCAGCGGTAGTGGTCGGAGAACCGGGACACCTGGTTGAGCTCGGGATGGACCCACGGGAGGTGGTAGTACTCCATGAAGTTCTCGCCGATGAGCTTGTAGTTGGCCGCGACGTCGTAGGTGCGGCGCCGTTGGGGGCGCCACTCGTCGAGCCGGTAGCCGCGGAAGCGCTGCGACAGGTCGCCGAGCTGCGTGCGGAGCGGGGCGGGGTCGGCGGCGAGGGTGACGAACAGGAAGAAGCCCCACGTGTCGACCGCGACCTCGAGCAGGCCGTGGTCGGCGCGGTCGAAGCCCTTCGCCACCGAGGTGTCGAAGACCGGCTCCTCGCCACCGGGCACGTCGGAGCCCTCGAACAGCGGCGTTCCGAGGCACGTGCCGTCCGTGTCGTAGGTCCAGTTGTGGTACGGGCAGCGGATACGCCCACGGCGGCCGACCTCGCGCGCCTGCGCGTCGAGCAGCTTCGTGGCGCGGTGGCGGCAGACGTTGTGGAACGCCCGGAGCTCGCCGTCCCGGTGGCGGGTGATGATGATCGACCGGCCGGCGACCTCGACCACCAGGCAGGCACCGGGGCGGTCCACGTCGTCGGCGAGCCCGACGGCGACCCAGCCGTTCGCGAAGACCAACTCCCGCTCCAGGGCGTAGAACTCCGGCGAGGTGTAGGCATCGGGGAGCAGCGTGAAGGCCAGCTCCACCGGCCGGCGGGTGTGCGCGTAGGTGCTCTCCGCGGTGAACAGCACCGGATCCACCGGACGCGCAGGCAGCTCGGCGTACGGGTCGACGGGCCGGCCGGTCGGGTCGCCGATCGTCATCGCGGGGATCTCCCCTTCCTGCGTGGACACGGCTAGACGTGGAAGCTGCGGGGGAACGTGGGATCGGTCAGCGCCGGGCGGGTGATCGAGAACGCGTCGATCGGCTGGGACGGCGTGCGGTCGAGGGCGAGATCGGCGAGCAGGCGCCCGATCAGCGCGGCGAACTTGAACGCGTGGCCCGCGCCGTTCGCGACGATGATCTGCCGGTACTCCGGCAGGGTGTCGAGGACGAAGTTCTGGTCCGGCGGCACGGTGTAGAGGCAGGTCCTCGTGGAGAGCTCCGGTCCGCCGAAGCGCGGGATGTGCCGCTCGATGAACCGGGCGTACCGGTCGCCCCGGACGGGGTCGCGGTCGAAGGTGCGCGTGTCGGCCGTCGTCTCGTGCCCGCCCATGTGCTGGCCGAGTTTGGTGGCCACCTCGCCGTAGACCGGGAAGCCGTAGAAGTTGTGGCGGCCGTGCCACATGAACACCGGGAACCGGTCCGCGGCGAACTCGGCGAGATGCGGAGTGGAGTAGTACGTGACCTGCTCCTGCAGCACGGTCAGGGGCAGCTGCACACCGGTCTCGGCGAGCACCTGGTTGGTCCAGGCGTCGCTCGCCACGATCACGCGGTCCGCGCGGAAGGTGCCCCCGTCGGTCACCACCGCCACGCCGGCGCCGTCGGGCCGGACGGCGCGGACGGGGGTGCGAGCCAGGACCTCGGCGCCCCTGGCGCGGGCCAGCGCGAGGTGCACGGCGTTCGCCCGCGCCGCGTCGACGATGCCCGAGTCCGGCTGGTAGAGCGCCAGCTCGCCGCCGTCGACGCGGAACTGGGGCCACCGGCTGACGAGCTCATCGGCGCCGAACTGCTCGTAGGCCAGACCGAACCGGTCGAACATCTCGGTGTAGCCCTCGATGTTGCGGGTGCCGGTGGCGGTGTCCCTGCGGGCGACGCGGTCCTCGATGACCAGCCCACCCGTCCTGGTGACGAGCTGCTGGCCGGACTCGGCCTCGACCTCGGCCCAGGCCTTGTACGCGGGGGCGGCCAGCGTGGCGTACTCGGCCTGGTGCTGGGCGAGCCGGATGATGCGCGAGTGGTCCTGGGAGGCGCCGCGGTGGTGGCCGAGCGCGAACTGCTCGATGCCCAGCACCCCGGGGCCGAGCTCCGCGGCGAGCCGGTACAGGGCCGCTGAGCCCAGCCCGCCGAGGCCGACGACGATCGCGCGGTGGTCGACCATCCTCGCGCTCCTGGGTGGTCTCGATCCGGTCACCCCGGATCCGCGGAGGAGTGCGCGACGGGAGCCGGGGCGGCCGCGGTGTCGCCGTTCCTGGTGACCGGGGTCGGGACGGCCGGTGACGTCCCGGCCGGGAACGCGCCGACCGCCGGTTCGGCCTGCAGCTGCTTGAGCAGGCTGTGGCAGACGAACAGCATCACCACGAGGAACGGGATTCCGATCACGACGACGGTCGTCTGGATGGCGACGAGCCCGCCTGCCAGAAGCAGGGCGATCGCCACCGCCCCGATCATCGAGCCCCAGGTCACCACCAGCCACGTCTTCGGGTGCAGCGAGCCGCCCTGGGAGAGCATGCCCAGCACGAGCGAGGCGGAGTCGGCGCCCGCGACGTAGAACAGCAGGATCAGCACGACCACGACCATCGCGGCCAGGGTCGCCAACGGCATGGTGTCCAGGAGCGTGAACAGCGTGTTCTCGACACCGCTCGCGAGCGATCCGGCCATGTCGGCCGCGCCGTTGAGCTGCAGGCGGATGGCGGTACCACCCATCACGACGAACCACACGATGCTGACCAGCGTCGGCACGATCAGGACGCAGATCACGAACTCGCGGATCGTGCGCCCCCGGGAGATCCGCGCCATGAAGGTGCCCACGAAGGGTGCCCAGGACATCCACCAGGCCCAGTAGAAGATCGTCCAGCCCGCCATCCACTCACCGCCGCCGAAGGCGGCCGTACGGAAGCTCATCGGCACGTACTGGAAGAGGTAGTCGCCGATCGAGGTGACGAAGGTGTTCATCAGGAAGATCGTCGGGCCGAACACGAACACGAACACGAGCAGCGCGAGGGCCAGCACCGCGTTGATGTTCGCCATCCACTTGATGCCCCGGTGCGTCCCGCTGACGGCCGACACGACGAACGCGGCGGTCAGCACGACGATCGCGACGATCGCGACGACGTTGCTCTTGGGCGCGTCGAAGACCCTCGTCAGGCCACTGTTGATCTGGACGGCACCCAGGCCGAGGGAGGTGGCCGCGCCGAAGGTGGTGATGAACAGCCCGAAGATGTCCACCGTGCGCCGCGCGGGGTGGGAGGGCGCCTTGTTCGGGAACACGATCGAGCTGAGCAGGTTGGGCCGGCCCTTGCGGAAGGTCGCGTAGGCCAGGGCCAGCCCGACGATGCCGTAGAGCGCCCACGGCTGCAGGCCCCAGTGGAAGATCGTGTACTGCATGCCGAGCTGGGCGGCCTGCGGAGTCGACGGCTCGGCCAGCCCCAGCGGCGGCTCCAGCAGGTGCGACAACGGCTCGGCGACGCCCCAGAAGATGAGACCGATACCCATGCCCGTCGCGAACATCATCGAGATCCAGGAACCGGTGCTGAACTCCGGCCGCTCGTCGTCTCGTCCCAGGCGGACCCGGCCGAAGCGGGACACGGCCAACAGCAGCATCAGAGCGACGAACCCGGCGGTCACCAGGACGTAGATCCAGCCGGTCGCGTCGATCATGCCGTTGAGGATCGCGTTCGCCGTCGCGGCCAGGTTCTCGGGCGCGAGGACGCCCCACGCCACGAACGCGACCGTGAGCGCCATGCCGGCCGCGAACACCTTCCGGTCCACCGGGGTGTCCACGTCCGCAGCGCGTGGGTGGACGCCGGTGTCCGTCGGGTCCGCATGGACGTAGCCGTCGTCGCCTGTGCTCATGGAGCGCTCCTGTTCCGCATGGCGAACCTGTGCCGCAGTACAGAACAGCGTGACTGGCGTCACTGTCAAGCTTCGCCACCAGAGCAGCCCCGTTCGGCCCAGAACTGCCCGGGCGTCGGATGGCTGAAGTCAGCGCGAAGGGGGGTGCGTCAGCCGCGCTTGGGCCTGCCGTTGCGGAGGGAGATCTCCTCGGCGGCGGCGACGGTGTACTTGGCGATGTTCTCGACGGCGTCCGCGGTCAGCCGGTATGCCGGGCCGGACACGACGACCGCGGCCACGGCCACCCCGGCGAAGTCCCGCACCGGGGCACCGACGGCGATCAGCCCCGCCTCCTGCTCCTCGGAGCTGAGGGACCAGCCACGCGCACGTACCTGCTCCAGATCCTGGGCCAGCTGGTCGTGGTCGACGATGGTGTGCTCGCTGAAACGGCCGAGCTCCACGGGGATCGCGGGAAACCCGTCGCCGTCCGGAAAGGCCAGGAAGAGCTTCCCCGCTGCGGTCGCGTGCAGCGGCCCACGCCGACCGACCCAGTTGATCGACGAGACAGCCGCGGGCCCGATGTGCTGGTCGATGCTGATGACCGCGGTCCCGTCGTGGATCGCCGTGTTCACCGTCTCCCCGACCGTCTCGGCCAAGCGCTGGGTGACGTCCCGCGCGATGACGTTGATGTCGTGGTGTTGAGCTGCCCCGGCCGCCAGTTGCACCACTCCCTGGCCGAGCCGGTACTCCCCACGCTCGTGCGACTGGCGCACGAACCCCCGCGCCTCCAAGGTGCCGAGCAGGCGGAAGGCGGTCGACTTGTGCACTCCCACCGCGAGGGCGATCTCCGAGACACCCATCGGTCCGCTGCGCGCGATGACCTGGAGGATGGACAGCGCACGATCGACCGACCGGACCGCGTCGTCCCGGCCGGTCCTGACGTCCGCACCGTCGGCCACGCGCCGATGATAGTTCTTGGGGCTGCAGTGGCGTGGCCACGCCGGTTGTGGACCCGACGGGCCGGTTGGCGGTCGCCCGGCGGGGAACGGGACCATGGGAATCACGAACCGGCTCCTGGCGGGGATCGTCGCGGGTCTGGGCACCGGTGCGGCCTACGGGCTCGCCCGTCCCGCGGTGGGCGGGATGCCCGTGGTCGTGCGGGGGACCCTCGCCGGTCCGGCGGCCACTGTCGGGACCACCGGTCCGATGGCGGCGCTGGGCATGACGGACCCGCGCGAGTGGTCCGCCGGGTCCTGGGTCTCCGATCTCGCGCCGCACCCGGCCCATGGCCTGGTCACGGCCGTGGTCTGGGAGATGGTGGGCACACGTCGCTGACCGCGCGGCCCGAGCATGATCGAGGCTCGGGCGTGGCTCTCCGACGCGCTCGCGCAGACCGGTGCGCTCGCCGGCGCCTTCGTGGGCTCCGTCGCGGTGCACGCGGTCCACCACGCCCGCTGCCCGGTGGTGCTGGTGCCCGCTCCGCCCGACGGAGCCTGACGGGGGCCGCCGCCTGTACTGGCGGCCGCCAGGCACGCCTGAGATCGCCGTCGACATGGCGGGGCGCTGCTCGCGGCGATCGGCATGGGCGTGCTGGTGGACGCCGCGGCCGTCGCCCGTCGCCGCGGCTTGGGGCTTGTCCGCGCGCCGCGGTCGCGTGCGGCCGATATGACCCTGCGTGGCGGGCCCGTCAACGGGTAGCCCAACACCATGGCTGGTTCTCCTCAGCATCCCCGCCAGGGGCGGACGCGTGCCGACTACGAACGCGGGCTGCCGGACTACCACGACCCGACGGCCGGTTTCGGCGGTGCGCCGCCCGCCCGCAGCGCGCTCACGCTCCGGGCGCTGCTGGCCACGTTCGGCCTGGTGTTCTGCGCGGGCGCGGCCTGGTTCTCCTTCACCGCCGGCCTCGGCGCCTACGGCACGGGCCTCGGCGTCGTACTCGTGGTCATCGCCGTCGTGGCCCTGGCCGACCTCGTCTGGGTCCTGTACCGCAAGCGCCGCGGCGAGCCGGGTTGACCCGCCCGCACGGGGTACCACGTGATCGTGCTCGACCGACTGAGAAAGCTGATCGGCAGGCCGCGGACCGCCGAGGACGACGGCGCTCCCGACACCGGCGTCGCGCCCGCCACTGGTTCGCAGTGGGGTGGCTTCACTCCGGTCCAGCCGGAGCAAAGCCACCCCACTGCAGGCGGGGGGCGGGGCGTCGACGACGTCTACCGGGCGGCGGTCCGGGCGAGGGCCAGCTCCCGACCCCATTCGCGGGCGCGGTCCAGCTCGCCGTCGCGCGGGGGCCCCGACGTCCCGGCGACCCAGAACGACCGCGGGGGCGCGACGGGCCGGTAGCCGCGCCGCCGCAGCCGCCGGTGTGCCGCCCGCGCGGCCGACCCGGGGATCCGCGGACCGGACCGGGTGTCCGCGCAGGCGAACGGTGTCGCGGCCGGATCCCGGGCCGGCAACGAGGCCAGCCACTCGCGGATCCCGGCGTCGGTGCGCCCGCTCGCGCCGCGTTGCGCCGCGTCGGCGCGGGTCGCCGGGCGGGTCATGCCGAGCGCGTGGGTGGGGCCGAGGACGAGCAGGAGGTCGGGCCGTCGGGCCGGGGTGTCGGGCCCCGCCTCGTCGATCACGACCTCGCAGCCGCCGTCCCGTAGGCCGTCGGCCACGGCGTCGGCGACGGCACGGGTGTTGCCGAACAGGGATTCGTGGACGATCTGCACGAGCATCG
>NZ_JBFWVQ010000142.1:0-12605 GCF_050246655.1 Pseudonocardia sp. | reverse complement strand
CGCAAGGCGGCGGACGCCGACATCCCCGTCTCCACGATCTCCTTCGGCACGGACTACGGATCGATCGAGATCGACGGCGAACCCGTGCCGGTGCCCGCGGACGACACGTCGATGCGGGTCATCGCGCAGCTCTCCGGCGGGCAGTTCTTCGCGGCGGCGTCGGCGGCGGAGCTGCGGCAGGTCTACGCCGAGCTGGGCGAGCAGATCGGGTACGAAACGCGCCGCGTCGACACGAGCAGGCCGTGGCTCGCCGGAGGAGTGTTGCTGCTCCTCGCCGGGGTGGGCAGCGGGTTGGCGCTGGGGCGGCGCCTGCCCTGAGGCGGGGTGGCGGCGCGTTGGCGCTGCGGCGGTGGCTGTACTGCCCTCCTCGCCCCGCGGCCGCCGCGCGTCACTGCCGGGCTTCTCGCCCCGGTCCCCGTCGCGCGAACGGCCCGTGTGGGAAGTAGGTCTTCCCGTACGGGCCGTTCGCGGCCGGGGCGAGCGCCGCGGCCACCTCGGGGTGCGGTCGGGAGCGGGGTGCGGTGGGGAGCGGGGTGCGGTGAGCGGGGATGTGCGCGCTCGGTGCCGGCCGGTGTCGCCGCTTCGCAGGGATCGGGCACGCCTCGCAGGGCCTGCAGCCTCTGCGAAGCGTGTGTGGCGTCTGCGAGGCAGGTAGGAGGCCTCTGCGAAGCGCGCCCAGCCTCTGCGAGGCTGCTGGGAGGCCCCTGCGAAGCGAGCGCGGGGTCTGCGAGGCTGGTGGAGGGCCTCTGCGAAGCGCGCCCAGCCTCTGCGAGGCTGCTGGGAGGCCCCTGCGAGGCGCGCGCGGCGTCTGCGAGGCATGCGCGGGGTCTGCGAGGCTGGTGGGAGGCCTCTGCGAGGCGGGCCCAGCCTCTGCGAGGCAGGTGGCAGGCCGTTGCGAGGCGGGCGCTGGGCGGGCCCGGCAGGAAGGGCGCGCCGCGCCCCGCGCGAGGAGCGCCCGCCGGCCCACGGCCGCGCCCGATCAGGGTTCGCGCTCGGACCGGGCCGCCGCGATCACCCGGGTGAGCGCACCGTGCAGCTCCTCCAGTTCGGACAGCTCCATCCCCAGCCGCGCGATGATCGCCGGCGGGACCAGCTCGGCCCGGGCCCGCAGCGCGCGCCCCGCCTCGGTGAGCTCGACCGCGAGGACCCGCTCGTCGGCCCGGTCGCGGCCACGGAGCACCAGCCCGCCCGCCTCCAGCCGCTTCAGCAGCGGGGAGAGCGTGCCGGGATCCAGCGCGAGGGCGGCGCTGAGGTCCTTCACCGACCGCGGCGATCGCTCCCAGAGCGCGAGCATGACCAGGTACTGCGGATGCGTGAGGCCCATCGGTTCCAGCAGCGGACGGTAGAGCCCGATGACCGTGCGGGACGCGACGGCCAGCGCGAAGCACACCTGGCGGTCGAGCGCGAGCAGGTCGGGTACGTCACTTCGGGTCTCCGCGGGCATCGCTTCAGCGTACTCTGAGTGCGGCAACGATTGGTGCACAAACCATTGGGGTGAGCATGATGGAGACGTCGACGACGCCGCGCCGGTCGGGGCTGCGCCCGGCGCAGGGCCCGGTGCCGGCGCCGGGACCGCTGCGCTGGGCGCTCTACGCCTACGGAGCCGCACTCCCGGCCCGCTACCGGGACTGGGTCCTGCACGACCTCACCACGCGTACCTGGCAGCTGCGCCAGCTCGCCCGCGGGCTCGTGCAGGTGCTGCCGGCGGCGATGCTGGTGGTGCTGGTCGTGCCCGGCGACCTGTGGGTCCGCACGATGGCGGTGCTCGGCGGGGTCGTGATCGGGATGATCTACGCCGCGGCGTACGTCTACGAGACCACCGAGCACCGCGCGCTCAAGGCCGGCTTCCCGCGCGGGACGCTGCAGGCCGTCCGCGACGCCGCGCACGCACAGGAGCGGGAGGCCGCCGCCCAGCGCTACGCCCTGCGCCACCGCACGCCACGGGCGTAGCGCCGCCACCGTGGTAGCCGCGCCACCGGATGCCACGGCGTAGCGCCGCCGCCCCCGGTAGCCCGGCCACCACACGCCACGGGCGTAGCCGCCGGACCCTTCGACCGCTGCCGCACGGCGGAACGGCCGCCGACGCTCACCCTCCTCGGGTGGAGGACGCTCACCCCTCCTCGGGCGCGCCCGTGTAGAACGCCGTGGTGCGGGCGCCGGCGGCGCGGGCCGCCTCCGGGTCGGCCCCGGCCTCGACGCTCACCGCCTCCCAGGCTGCGCTGCTCGCCGTGGCGAACGCGACGCCGTCGGGGGAGATCGCCCATTCCTGCCCCTCGGCCGCGGCGGACTCCCCGGTGGCGAGGTGCGTCGCGAGCCCCAGGAACGCGAGGTCCCAGCCCACGCCTGTAGCGCCGGGCCCGTACCGCGTCCAGAACTCGTCGGGCACGTGCGCGACGTGCTCCAGGGTGAGACGGGTGCCGTCGGCGACCGGTTCGAGGGTGACCTCGATCCAGCTCACCTGCCCGCCGAACTCCCAGGTGGCGGCGAAGCCCTTCGGCGGGTCGCACCGCTCGACGACCCCCGCCGCGTTGCCCTCCACCTGGTAGCGCCCGCCCAGGCGCAGCTCCCCCGTCACCGGGGCGAACCAGCGGGGGAGCCGTTCGGGGTTGGTGCAGGCGTCCCACACGTCGTCGAGGTCGGACGGGTAGACCTGCGCGATCGTCTGGACGCGGGCCTCGCCCGCCTCGAGCGTCCGGGAGCCGAGGCTTCGGCGCACGGCCGAGATCTGGTGGGTGGCGTCGATCATGCCGATGGGGTCCTTCCTGTATCGGGGTCGGAAGCGAGCCGGCGGGCGCGCCTGCCGCGGGCCAGCTCGGTGCCCAGCGCGTCCAGCTTCGGTGCCCAGAACCGCCGGAACCCGTCGAGCCAGGCGTCGATCTCCCGCAGCGGCTCGGGTGCCACCGCGTAGAGCCGGCGCGCGCCCTCGGGTCGGACGGTCACGAACCCGTGCTCGCGCAGCACCCGGAGGTGCTGCGACACGGCGGGCTGGGAGATGCCGAACTCGTCCCCGACGCGGGCGGCGACGGCCCCGGCCGGCTGCTCCCCCCCGGCGAGCAGCTCCAGGATCCGCCGACGCACCGGGTCACCGAGGACGTCGAACGCGTGCACGGCCGCCACCGTAGAAGGATGTGCTTATATAAGTCAAGACGAAAACGGCGGTGACCCCGCTGGGGATCACCGCCGATGCGCGGGGCCTCAGGTCGTCGCCGCCCCGACCTCCACCGTGCAGCCCCAGTAGCCGTTGCCGGACAGGAAGCCCCCGTCGTAGCCGTGGTCCTTGCACCACTTGTCGGGATCGAGGCGCTTGATCGGCGCGAAGTAGTCCGTCCGCCAGGTCCGGCCGGTGCTGGAGTCCGTCGTGTACTTCGACTTCGGCACGGTCGCGAAGGCCGAGGCGGGCAGGGCCACGCCGATGCCGAGGGCACCGGCGGTGAGGACGAGGGTGACGAGCGCCTTGCGCATGGAGTTCCTCCCCGGGTCGCGGCCCCCGCTGCTGGAGCCGTCGGGCGCGTCCACGGATGTGAGCCCGTGCCGGTTCAGATCAGGGACCGGCACCGACGCACTAGGGTCTGCGCCGTGGGACGCAGCGTCTTGGTGACCGGAGGCAACCGGGGGATCGGGCTGGCGATCGCGACGGCGTTCGCCGCACTGGGCGACCAGGTGGCGGTGACGCATCGCGGGCCGGTGGACGGCCTGCCGGGCGAGCTGTTGGCCGTTCGCTGCGACGTGACGGACGCCGACCAGATCGACGCCGCGTTCTCCGAGGTCGAGGACAAGCACGGCCCGGTCCAGGTGCTCGTCTCCAACGCCGGCATCACCGACGACGGGCTGCTCATGCGGATGAGCGAGGAGTCGTTCACGAAGGTCGTGGACGCCAACCTCACCGCCGCGTACCGCGTGGCCAAGCGCGCCAGTCGCGGCATGCTCAAGGCGCGCAGTGGGCGCATGGTGTTCGTCTCGTCCGTGGTGGGTCTGCTCGGCTCGGCGGGCCAGGTCAACTATGCGGCGTCCAAGGCGGGCCTCGTCGGCCTCGCCCGCTCCATCGCCCGCGAGCTGGGCTCGCGCGGCATCACCGCGAACGTCGTGGCCCCCGGCTTCGTCGACACCGACATGACCCGTGCCCTGCCCGACGCCCGCCGCGCCGAGATCCTCACCCAGGTGCCGCTGGGCCGCTACGCCGCGCCGGAGGAGGTCGCGGCGGCAGTCACCTGGCTCGGCTCGGACGCCGCGGGCTACGTCACCGGGGCCGTGATCCCGGTGGACGGGGGCCTGGGCATGGGTCACTAGAGGTCACCAGCTCCCCACCCTGCTATCAGCGAAAGGGCTCCCATGGGTCTGCTCGACGGCAAGCGCCTGCTCGTCACCGGCGTGATCACCGACGCCTCGCTCGCCTTCCACGCCGCGAAGATCGCCCAGGAGCAGGGGGCGGAGATCGTGCTCACCGGGTTCGGCCGGATGCGCCTGGTGGAGCGGATCGCGCAGCGCCTGCCGCGGCCCGCCCCGGTCGTGGAGCTGGACGTCGCGGACTCCGAGCAGCTCGACACGCTCGCCGAGCGGGTGACGCCGCACCTCGGTGACGATCCGAGGCTCGACGGGGTACTGCACTCCATCGGCTTCGCACCCGCGAGCTGCCTGGGCGACGGCGCCTTCCTCACCGCGCCGTGGCCGGACGTCGCGCAGACGCTGCAGGTGAGTGCCTACTCGTTCAAGTCCCTCGCGGTGGCGTGCCTGCCGCTGCTCGGGCCGGGGGCGTCGATCGTCGGGATGGACTTCGACAACCGCCAGGCCTGGCCCGCCTACGACTGGATGGGCGTGGCGAAGTCGACGCTCGAGTCCGTGTGCCGCTACCTGGCCCGCGACCTGGGCCCCAGGGGCATCCGCGTGAACGTCGTCGCGGCCGGGCCGGTGCGCACGATGGCCGCGAAGTCCATCCCTGGCTTCGCCGCGTTCGAGGACGCGTGGGACGGGCGCGCCCCGCTGGGCTGGGACGTCAACGACCCGGTGCCCGTGGCGAAGACGGTGTGCGCGGTGCTGTCGGACTGGCTGCCCACCACCACCGGCTCGATGGTGTGGGCGGACGGCGGCTTCCACGCCGTGGGCGTGGCCACCCCGTGACGTACGAGGCCCTCCTGGTCCTGTCCTTCGGCGGACCCGAGGGGCCGGCCGACGTCCGTCCGTTCCTGGAGAACGTCACACGCGGCCGTGGCGTGCCGCCGGAGCGGCTGGACGCCGTCGAGGAGCACTACCGCCACTTCGGCGGGGTGTCCCCGCTCAACGCCCGCAACCGCGAGCTGGTCGCGGCCCTGCGCGAGCGGGTCGACCTGCCCGTGTACTTCGGCAACCGCAACTGGCACCCGCTGATCGAGGACACGGTCGCGCGAATGGCCAGGGACGGCGTGCGCCGCGCGCTCGTGTTCGCCACCAGCGCCTTCGGCGGCTACTCGGCGTGCCGGCAGTACCACGAGGACATCGCCCGCGCCCGGGCGGCGGTGGGGGAGGGCGCCCCGCACCTGGTGAAGCTGCGCCACTTCTTCGACCACCCCCTGTTCGTGGCCGCGAACGCCGCCGCCGTGCGCGCGGCCCGCGCGACGCTGCCTGCCGGGCTGCGCGACGACGCCCGGCTGGTCTTCACCGCCCACTCCGTACCTGCCGCCGCCGACACGACCTCCGGCCTCCCGGCCGAGGGCGGGCACCGCTACTCGCGGCAGGTGGCGGCGACGGCGGCACTCGTCGCGGCGGAGGTCGGGGCGGCCGACCACGACGTCGTGTGGCAGTCCCGGTCGGGCCCGGCGCGGATCCCGTGGCTGGAGCCGGACGTCATCGACCACCTCGACGGGCTCCACGAACGCGGGGTCCCCGCGGTCGTCGTGGCGCCCGTCGGCTTCGTGTCCGACCACGTCGAGGTGGTGTGGGACCTCGACACCGAGGCCCGCGAGCGGGCCGAGAAGCTCGGCATGGCGTTCGCCCGCGCCGCCACCGCCGGGCCGGACCCGAGGTTCGCCGATCTCGTCGTCGAGCTCGTCGACGAGCAGCGTTCCGGCACGCCCCCGCGCGCGCTCGGCGGAGCGCCGAGCGCAGGTGCCGGCGCGGACGGCACGCCCTGCGCGCCGGACTGCTGCCGTTCGGCGCATCCTGCCCGCCGTCCGACGTCTTAGTCCCAGGTGGACAACCGTTCCTGATCTACCGTGTGGGCACGTTCCCCCTGAAAGGCACCGAGGTGTCGGAATCAGAGCTGCACGACGTGGTGCACCCGATTCGCCCCAGTGGGCGGTCGGCCGCTGCCGACCTTCTGCGTGCCGTGGACCATCTCCCGGACGCGATCTTCGTGCACTCCGGTCCGGAGCACCACCTGACGGCGGTGAACCGGTGGGGGAAGTTCCTCGCGGGCCCGATCGACACGCTCGGCAGTCCCGCCCGCTCCGTCTACCCGCCGGACGTCGCGGACGATCTCGTCGGGCTGCTCGACGACGTCTACGAGTCGGGCGAGCCCGCATCGGGCCGGGAGTGGCGGTTCGCCGTCACGCGCCACGACGGGCGGATCGAGGAGCATCACGTCGACCTCGTCGCCACACCCACACGCGACGACCAGGGTGAGATCGCCGGGGTCGCCGTCCGCCTCGTGGACGTCACCGCGACGGTGCGGGACCGCCGGGCGAAGCAGCCGGAGGCCACGGAGCAGCATCAGGACCGCGCCGCGGCCTCGCAGGACGTCGTCCTGGGGCTGCAGCAGACACTGCTGGCCCGGGGCCTGCCGGTGGTGCCCGGCGTGCGCACGGCGGCGCGCTACGTCGTCACCCGTTCGGAGATGGGCGCGGGCGGGGACTGGTTCGACGGGATCGCGCTGGACGGCTCGTTCGCCGCGGTGGTGGGCGATGTCGTCGGCCACGGCGCCGACGCCGTGGCCGTCATGGGCCAGCTGCGGGCGGTACTCGGGGAGCTCCTGCACGACGCGGGCCCCGCCCCGGACCTCGCCGGTGTCCTGGCCAGGCTGGACCGGGCGGCCGCGCGGCTGCCCGGGGCGCGCGGCGCCACGGTGTGTGTCGCGGTGCTGGACCCTGCCGAGGGTCGGATGCGCTACGCCTGCGCCGGGCACCCGCCGCCCCTGGTGGTGTCGCCGGACGGCAGCACCCGCTTCCTCGCGCTCCCGGGCGGTGGCCCGCTGGGTGTGCCCGGCCCGCCCACCGTCGTCGGCCACGCCACCCTCGCTCCGGGCGAGCTGCTCGTGTGCTTCTCCGACGGCCTCGTCGAGCGCCCGGGGCACGACCTGGCACTCGCGACGGCCGAGCTCGCGTCGGTCGCGTCGGGGGTCGTGCGGTTCGCGGCGCGGGAGTCCGAGGAGCTCGCGGAGCAGGTCGCGCAGCGGATCGTCGAACACATGACGCGCGACGGCCACGACGACGACGTCACGCTGCTCGTGGTGCGCCGCACCGGCGAGTTCCCGCCGCCGCTGGACATCGACGTCGCAGCGGAGGCGGAGCAGCTCGCCACCGTCCGGCGGAGTCTGCAGGGGTGGCTGCGCGTCCTCGGCGCAGGACGGGCGCAGTCCACCGCGGTGGAGATCGCGGTGCTGGAGGCCGTCTCGAACGCGATCCAGCACGCCTACCCCGGGCGGGCGGGCGGGCGGGTCCGGGTCGAGGGAACTCTGGACGGCACCGGCAGGCTCAGCCTCACCGTTTCCGACGACGGGCGCTGGCGCGTCCCCGGTCCCGATCCCCGCGGCCGCGGCCGCGGTCTGGCGATGATCCGGGCCTGTGTGGACGAGGTGGAGATCGAGCGCACCCGGGAGGGCACGTCCGTGCTGCTGGATCACGCGCTGCGCACCGCCGCCGTGCTGGACGGTGCGCCGTCGCGACCCCCGGCCCGCCGGTCGGTGCGCGGCGAGGGTCGGATCTCGGTGACCCACGGGACGGAGCCGCGGATCGCCGTCGCCGGCCCGATCGACATCGCCACCGCACCCGCACTCCGCCGCGAGCTGCGGGAGGCCTCCCGCGGGGGCACCCTTCCGCTCACCGTCGATCTCACCGGCGTCAGCCACCTCGCGAGCGCGGGGGTGGAGCTGCTCTACACGTTCGTCGAGGAGATGCAGGTCGACGGCCGCCGCGTCGAGCTGGTGGCGCCGTCGGGCTCACCCGCGGGATACGCGCTGGAGCTCACCGGGCTGGACCGGCTCGTCAGGACGTAGGCGCCGCTCGCCTCAGACCATCGGGCTCGTCGCGAGCACCCGTACGGCCTCCGCCACCGCGGCGCGGCGCGCCACCCGGACGGCCGCGTCGATCGGGCGCAGGGCGTCCCGTCGCGCGGTGGCCGCCGAGGCGGAGAGCGCGCCGCCGGGGTCGTCACCCGATGCGGCGGCGAGGATCGCCGCCACCTCGTCCGCATGCTGGAGCACCCGCAGCACCCGCCCCGGCATCCCCGCGGGCCACAACGACTGCGGACGGGCCCGCAAGGCCGCTGCGATCTCCTCCCGCACCCCGGGGCGGTGGCGCGCCACACCCAGGGCCGTGAGCACCGACGCCGAGCGGCGCACCTGGTCGCGCAGGTCGGTCTCGGCCTGGCTCAGGGCCACGTACCCGGCGGGCGGCCCCGGGTCCGTGACCGGGTACACCGTCCACCGCAGCACGCCGTCCGCGACCGTCGTCGGCACGACGCCGATCCCGGCGTCGACGAACAGCACGCCCTCGGCCGCGGCCGTCGCCTCCCGGCTGAACATCCCGGGACCGGGCAGCCCCCGCACGTCGCCGGGGGCGGGCAGGACCAGGCGGGCGGCCGATCCGCTGCCGCCCAGACGTCGCAGCGCGGCCAGCAGGAACGTCACCGAGCCGACCGGTTCGCCCGGAGCCGGCAGCGCGGTGAGGGCACCGGTGTCGGCGTCGGCGGCCTGGACATCGTGCGCAGCGGCCCAGGGAGCGAGCGCGTCGAGCACGTCGTCGGGGGCCGCGGCGCCGGCCAGCCAGGCGGAGGCCCAGACGGTGAGCGTCGCGGAGGGGCAGGACACGGGCGCCAGGCTATCCAGCGCGCCGCGCGGTGGCACCCCGGCCGTGCGGGTGAACACGCACCCGTCGGAACATGCCCGATCGGACGGTGGGTGAACACGGTGTGGCGGCGTGTCGCTGCGGACGGTGATCTCTCCGGACCTGTACAACCGTGCGATGCCGCGCACGCACGACTACCGCGCCGCCTTCCGGGCCGACGGCACGGTCGTGCGCCGCCGCCGCGAGATCCCGCGGGTGGTGGCCGAGCTCGGAATGGTCGTCGAGGACGCGGCGGGCGGCTTCTGCGGCGCGGTGACCGACATCAACCACCGGGAGGTCGTCCTCGAGGACCGCAACGGGCGCAGGCGGCTGTTCCCGCTGCAGCCCGCGGCGTTCCTCGTCGAGGGCGTGCCGTCCACCCTGCTGCCCCCGCCACCGGCGCCCGCGAGTCGCGCACTCTCGGCGTCGGGTTCGGTGCGGGTGCACCACCTCCGCGCACGCACCGCGCGGGCGTCCCGGATCTGGGTCGAGGGCCTGCACGACGCGGAGCTCGTCGAGCGGGTGTGGGGCCACGACCTGAGGGTCGAGGGCGTGGTCGTCGAGCCGATGCACGGCATGGACGATCTGGCCACCGCCGTCGCCGACTTCGCCCCGGGCCCCGGGCGCCGCCTCGGCGTCCTCGTCGACCACCTCGTGGCGGGGTCGAAGGAGTCCCGGGCCGCCGCGTCGGTCGCCCGGGCGGACGTCCTCGTCACCGGGCATCCCTTCGTCGACGTGTGGGCCGCGGTGAAACCCGGCGTCGTCGGGATCCGGGCGTGGCCCGACGTCCCCCGCGGCACCGACTGGAAGACCGGCGTGTGCGCCGCGCTCGGCTGGGGTGAGCCCGCCGACGGCGCGCGCCGCGTGCTGGGCACGGTCCGGGATTTCCGCGATCTGGAGACACCGCTGATCAGGGCCGTCGAGCAACTGATCGATTTCGTGACGGAGCAGCCCTGATCTCTGGCAGGATCGTGTCATGACGGCCGCTGTGATATGGCTCATCGCGGGCCTGGTGCTGGTCTCCGCCGAGGTGCTCTCCGGCGAGTTCGTGTTGCTGATGCTCGGCGGGGGGGCGTTCGTGGCCGCGATCGCGGCCCTCCTCGGAATGCCGGTGCTCGGCAGCGCGATCGTCTTCGGTGCGGCGTCGGTGCTGCTGCTGTTCGCCGTGCGCCCGGCGCTGCGGCGCCGCCTGGACCGCGGGATGTCGTCGCACGTGATGAACACGCGCGCGCTGGTCGGCGGCTCGGCCGTCGTGGTGTCCCGGGTCGACAGCCAGGGCGGGCGTGTGAAGATCGGCGGCGACGTCTGGTCGGCGAAGGCGCTCGACGGGCGGGAGATCGAGCCGGGCGCCCACGTCACGGTCGTGAACATCGAAGGCGCGACGGCGATGGTCGTGTCGAAGGACTGAGTTCCCGGGGCAGACCGGGAGAGGAAGGGGAAGCCGGTGGACGCCGTGCTGCTCACGGTGGTCGGGCTGATCGTCCTGTTCGTCGTGGTGTCGGTGGTGAAGGCGGTGCAGATCATCCCGCAGGCCACGGCCGCGGTGATCGAACGCCTCGGCCGCTACAAGGACACCGCGGACCCGGGCCTGGTGTTCCTGGTGCCGTTCATCGACCGTGTGCGCGAGCGGATCGACCTGCGCGAGCAGGTCGTCTCGTTCCCGCCGCAGCCGGTGATCACGCAGGACAACCTGACGGTCAACATCGACACCGTCGTCTACTACCAGGTCACCGATCCCAAGGCCGCGGTCTACGAGATCTCCGACTACATCACCGGCGTCGAGCAGATCACCACCACGACGCTGCGCAACGTCGTCGGCGGGATGAGCCTGGAGGGCACGCTGACCTCCCGCGACGAGATCAACACCGTCCTGCGGGGCGAGCTCGACGAGGCCACGGGCCGCTGGGGGATCCGCGTCGCCCGCGTCGAGATCAAGGCCATCGACCCGCCGCCGTCGATCCAGGAGTCGATGGAGCGGCAGATGAAGGCCGACCGCGAGAAGCGGGCCATGATCCTCACGGCCGAGGGCCAGCGGGAATCGGCCATCCGTTCCGCCGAGGGGCAGAAACAGTCGCAGATCCTCACCGCCGAGGGCGCGAAGCAGGCCGCCATCCTGCAGGCCGAGGCCGAGCGGGAGTCGCGCATCCTGCGCGCCCAGGGCGACCGGGCGGCGCGGGCTCTGCAGGCACAGGGGCAGGCCAAGGCGATCGAGACGGTGTTCGCGGCGATCAAGGCCGGCAAGCCGACGCCGGAGCTGCTCGCCTATCAGTACCTGCAGACGCTGCCGCAGATGGCACAGGGCGAGGCCAACAAGGTCTGGCTGGTGCCGAGCGACTTCGGCAAGGCGCTGGAGGGCTTCACGCGGATGCTCGGCGCCCCGGGCGAGGACGGCGTCTTCCGCTACCAGCCCAGCCCGTCGGACGACGTCGAGAAGCCGGACTACAACGACGAGATGATCAAGAACTGGTTGGACACGGCCCCGGACCCGGTCACCGCCCGCGCGGTGCGGGAGGCGGAGGCGCAGGCCCGCCAGGAGCTGCCGCCCATCGGGGCGTCGGTCCCGGCCCTCGCGGGGTCGCCGAACGGGCCCGCGCACCGGATCGGGACGACCACGCCGATGCACGGGCTGCCCGCGGGCGCGCCGCCCGCCCCGCCTGCCCGACCCGCAGCGCCGCCTCAGGCGGCGCCACCGGCCGTTCCGCCCGAGGCACCGCCGGCCGCCGCCCCGCCCGTGCCTCCTGCGTCGGCCGACGCGGACCCGGAGAGCGCGCTGCCGACCCCACCCCGGGGAAACCCGGTCACGCCGCCGGACCCGCAGCCGTAACCGGCTGCGGCCTGCCTCCGCCGCGGACGGCCCGTATGGGAAGACCTACTTCCCATACGGGCCGTTCGCGCGCCGGGCGGGCCGGGCTCCGGTGCCTCAGGCCAGCCGGAATCCGAACGGCAGCTCGAGGCGGTGCCTCGCGAGCAGGTCCTGGTCGGCGAGCAGCTCGCGCGTGGGCCCGTCCGCCACCACCTCGCCGTCGTCGAGGACCACGCTGCGCGGGCACAGCTGCAGCGCGTACGGCAGATCGTGGGTGACCATCAGCATCGTGCGGTCCAGGCCGAGCAGCACCTCTGCCAGCTCCCGCCGGGCCACCGGATCGAGGTTGGACGACGGCTCGTCCAGCACGAGGATCTCCGGCTCGCACGCGAGCACGGTGGCCAGGGCGACCCGCCGCCGCTGACCGCCGGACAGGTGCAGCGGCGAGCGGTCCGCGAACTCCGCCATGCCGACCCGGTCGAGCGCGGTGGTCACGCGTTCCTCCAGCTCGGGACCGCGCACACCGAAGTTGGCCGGCCCGAACCCGACGTCCTCCCGCACGGTCGGCATGAACAGCTGGTCGTCCGGATCCTGGAAGACGATCCCGACCCGGCGGCGGATCTCGGCGAGGTTCGGCTTCGCGACCGGCAGCCCCCCGACGCACACGCTGCCGTGGCCGCCGGTGAGGATCCCGTTGAGGTGCAGCACGAGCGTCGTCTTCCCCGCGCCGTTCGGACCGAGCAGCGCCACCCGCTCGCCGCGTTCGATGCGCAGGTCGACCCCGTAGAGGG
>NZ_JBFWVQ010000141.1:0-12622 GCF_050246655.1 Pseudonocardia sp. | reverse complement strand
CTGATCGGCGTCGTGTCGCTCGTGGTCCTCGCCGTGCAGCGCGGCTGGTTCTCCCCGGAGGCCCGGATCGTCCTCGGCGGCGTGCTCGGCGCCGCCCTGATCGGCACCGGCATGTGGCTGCACCGCCGCGAGTCCTCGCGGACGGGCGCCCTCGCCCTGGCGGCCACCGGTTTCGCCACCCTGTACCTGGTCATCGCGGGCGCGACGTTCGTCGTCGGGCTGGCGGAGGTCCCCGCCCTCGTCCTGGCGCTGGTGGTCGCCCTCGGCGGGCTGGGGCTCGCGGACCGGTGGCGCTCGCAGCTGCTCGGCGGCGGTGTCGTCGTCGGGGCGGCGGCCCTCGCGCCGGTGCTGGTCACGGGCCTGCTGCTGGTCGCGCTCGTGCTGGTGCTGCAGGTCGCCGCGCTGCCGGTGGTACTGCGCCGCTCCTGGCCTGCACCGGCCTTGATCGCGGCCGCGGGCCCGGTGCTGTACGGGATCCTGCTGGCCGTCGAGGAGACCGCCGACGCGCCCCGCTCGGCCGTCGTGGGCATCGTCGCGGTGCTCGTCGTGGGCCTGCTGACGGCCGTGCTCGGCGCGCGGAAGCTCTCCGACGTCCCGGTCGCGACGATCCTGGCCGCCGCGCCCGTCCCGCTGCTGGTCGCGGCCCCGGACCTGGCCCGTTGGGGCGGGGTCGCCCTCGCCGCGGGTGCGGGCGTGGCGCTGCTGGCCGCCGCGGCGCTGCCCCACCTCTCCGGCACCGTGCGGACGGTGGCGATCGCGGCCGCGGCCGTCGTGTTCTTCCAGGCGACCGCGCTCGCGTTCGACGGCGCCACCCGCACCGCGGTGCTCCTCGGCCAGGCGACGGTGCTGGCGATCGTCGCGACCGTGCTCCGCAGGAGGCTGCCGCTGTTCGTCTCCGCGGCCTACGGGCTCGTCGGGGTGGGTGCGGCGCTGATCGCCGACGCGCCGCTCGAGGCGCTCGTCCGTCCGGGGTGGCCCTACCTCGTCGACGGTGTCGCGGTCGTCCCGGCGCTGGTCGGGGGGCTCGTCGTGTCGGTGCTGATGCTGGCGTTCGCGATCGCGGCCCTGGTCGCGGCGGGGCGGCTCGGCCTGATCCGCCCGGACGCGGCGACGGCCTGGCTGTGGGTGCCTGCCGGACTCGTCGGCCTCTACGGCGCGGCCGGGGTGGTGATCACCGCGGCTCTGCTCGTGACCGGCGGCCCCGTCGGGTTCACCGCGGGCCACGCGCTCGTCACCGTGTCGTGGACGATCGGCGCGCTCGTCCTGCTCGCGTGGGGGATCAGCCGCCAGGCACTGCGGATCACCGGCCTGGCGCTGGTCGCCGCGGCGGTGGCGAAGCTCGTGCTGTTCGACCTCGCCGCGCTCGACGGGCTCGCCCAGGTCGTGGCCTTCCTCGGTGCGGGCCTGCTGATCCTCGCCGCCGGCGCGCGGTACGCCCGGCTGGTGGCGGAGGCGGAGGCGGGACGCCCCGGGGAGCACACTGAGGAGAACACCGGGGAGCGCACCGCGGCACCCGGCGAGGCGCCCGCGGCCGACGGCCCGGACGGGCGGTAGACCGGGGTGGATCGGGCGCGCCCCGGCAGGCGCGTTCCCGATCGCACACCGGACGTCCGCGATGCGCGCTGCGGCCGAGCCCGGCGCGCCATCCTGCGTCGATGCCGATCACCGTCGCCACCCCTGTGCCGACCCCGGAGGTCCCGGACCGCTACGCCGACGCCGTCCGTGCCCGCCGCGCCGAGCTGCGCGCCGCCCGGGACCGTCTCGCCGGTGTCCACCGCGACCTGCGGTCCGCGCTCACGATCGCCCGCCTCGGGGCGTCCGCGGAGTTCGCGGACGCCACCGGCCGCCTCGCCGCGGAGGCCCGCGCGTTCCTGAAGGCCGCCGAACGCCGCGAGCGGGCGCGGTTCCCTGCGGTCCTGCTCGACGCGGCCGAGCGGCTGCGGGCGTGGGCGGCACCCCGGCGGGCGGGCACCGTCCGGGCCGCGGCCCGGCGGGTCGCGACCCGGCGCGGGATCCCCGTCGGCGCGGCCTGGCCGGTGCTCGCGGACGATCCCCCGCGCCCGCTGCCCGCACCGGCGACCGAGCCCGGCGGGTCGCCCTGGTCGTCGATCGCGGGCGGCTGGCGGGCGGCGCTGCTGCCGGCGGCCACCCTGCCGCTGACGGGGCTGTCGGTGGCCTCGCCCGGTGCGGTCGTGGCGACGAGCGCCCTCGGTCTCGGGGCGGCCGTGCTGGTGGGCGGCCACCAGTCGGCGACCGCCGAGCGGGCGAGGCTGCGACGCTGGTCCGACGAGGTGCTCCTGGCTGTGCGCGCGGACGGGGACGCCGCGCTCGCCCGGATGGTGCTGCGGATCGAGCAGGCCGCAGGCGAGCTCGACGCCGCGATCGCCGCCGCCCGGGCCGGGATCGACGCGGAGCTCGCCGAGCTGGCCCCGGGAGCGGGCCGGTGAGCGCGGCGCCGCGCGCCCCGGCGTCGGTCCCCGACCGGGTGGACGTGTCCTGCGGTATCGACACCGACGGCGACGGGCGCGCCGACACCGCCCTCACCCGCACCGCGGGGGAGTTGCTCGTGCACACCGACCTCGACGGGGACGGGTGGGCCGACCAGGTCGTCGCGCTCGGCCCCGGCGGCGGGGTGCGCGTCCTCGGCCCCGACTCCGACGGCTCCGACGGCTCCGACGGCGAGCTGTGGCCCGGATGATCACGTCCTGTCGGTGACCTGTACTACGTTGCGGGCATGCCGATCGACCGTACCGATCAGGGGATCGATCCGGAGTTCCGCGCGATCGCCCTGCACACCCTCGCGGACGCGGCGCTGTCGAGGGCCCGGGAGCTGGGCGCCGAGCACGCCGATGTCCGGGTCGAGCGGCTGGTCGGCCAGTCGATCGCGCTGCGGGACGGGCGGGTCACGCAGGTGGTGGACGACGTCACGGTCGGGCTCGCGGTGCGCGTGATCGTGGACGGCACATGGGGTTTCGCGTCGCACGTCGAGCTGACCCCGGAGCGCGCCGCGGCCACGGCCGAACGGGCGGTGCGGGTGGCGCGCACGCTGCGGCCGGTCGCGCTGGAGCGGGTGCAGCGGGCGGGCGAACCGGTGCACGCGGGCGCCGAGTGGGTGTCGGCCTACGAGATCGACCCGCTGACGGTTCCGGTCGCGGAGAAGGTCGCGCTGCTCACGGAGTGGTCGCAGCGGCTGCTGGCGTCCGACGGGGTGGACCACGTGCGCGCAGGGCTCGTGCAGGTGCGGGAGTGCAAGTTCTACGCCGACACCGCGGGCACGTCGACGCTGCAGCAGCGGGTGCGCATCGGCCCGGGGGTGACGGCCACGGCGGTGGACCGGGCCTCGGGCGGCTTCGAGACGATGGACACCCTCGCCCCGCCCGCGGGCCGCGGCTTCGAGTACCTCACGGGCACGGGCTGGGACTGGGACGGCGAGCTGGCGCGGATCCCGGAGCTGCTGGCGGAGAAGGTGAAGGCGCCGTCGGTCGACCCGGGCCCGTACGACCTGGTGATCGACCCGACGAACCTGTGGCTCACCATCCACGAGTCGATCGGGCACGCCACGGAGTACGACCGGGCGATCGGCTACGAGGCCGCCTATGCCGGCACGAGCTTCGCCACCCCGGACCAGCTCGGGACGCTGCGCTACGGCAGCGACATCATGCACGTCACGGGGGATCGCACGGTGCCCCACGGCCTCGCGACGGTCGGGTTCGACGACGACGGGGTGGCCACCACCGAGTGGGACCTGGTGCGCGACGGCATCCTCGTCGGCTACCAGCTGGACCGCACGTTCGCCCCGCGGCTGGGTCTGGAGCGGTCCAACGGGTGTGCGTTCGCGGACTCGCCCCACCACGTGCCGATCCAGCGGATGGCGAACGTGTCGCTGCAGCCGGACCCGGCGCGCGACACCACCACGGAGGAGCTGATCGCCGGCGTCGACCGCGGCATCTACGTCGTGGGCGACAAGTCCTGGTCGATCGACATGCAACGCTACAACTTCCAGTTCACCGGTCAGCGCTTCCACCGCATCGAGGGCGGGCGGCTGGCGGGCCAGCTGCGCGACGTCGCCTACCAGGCCACCACCACGGACTTCTGGGGCTCGATGGATGCCGTCGGCGGCGCGTCGACGTGGCAGCTCGGCGGTGCGATGAACTGCGGGAAGGCCCAACCCGGGCAGGTGGCGCCGGTCAGCCACGGATGCCCCTCGGCCCGGTTCCTCGGGGTGAACGTGCTCAACACGCAGCAGGAGGGGCAGTGAGGGCGCAGGAGATCGTCGAGCGCGTGCTCGCGCTGCCCGGCGAGCACGTGGGCCGGGCGGTGATCGTCACCGAGACGAGCGAGGCCGTGCTGCGCTGGGCGAACTCGACGATGACCACCAACGGGCACACCACCGTCCGCGAGGTGGCGGTGATCGTGATGGTGGCGGTCGAGGGCGGCACGGCGGCGGGGGTGGTGTCGTCGAGCGCGGTCACGGACACCGCGGGCCTGGAGGAGCTCCTGCGCGAAGCCGAGCGCGCAGCCCGCGACGCGGGGCCGGCGCGCGACGCCATGCCGCTGCCCGAGCCGGACGGCGCGGACGCGGCCTGGGACGAGCCGGCCGCGGAGACGTCGATCGGGGTGTACGAGACGTTCGCGGTCGGGCTCGGCGAGGTGCTGGCGGGCCCGCAGCGTCACTACGGGTTCGCCTCCCACGAGCTGGCGACGGTGTGGCTGGGCACCTCGACGGGGGTGCGGCGGCGCTGGGTGCAGCCCACCGGCTCGGTGGAGCTCAACGTCAAGACGCCCGACCTGTCCGGCTCGGCCTGGACGGGCGCGTCCACGACGGACTTCACCGACGTGGACGTGGTGGCCCTGGCCGCCGACGCCACGCGGCGGCTGGAGTGGGGGGCACGGCGGGTCCGCCTGGAGCCGGGCCGGTACGAGACGCTGCTGCCGCCGTCGGCGGTGGCGGATCTCGCGCTCAACCTGGCCTTCTCGATGGACGGCCGCCCCGCGCACGAGGGGCACAGCGCGCTGGCGGGGTCGGGTGGGCCGCGGATCGGGGAACGGCTCACCGAGCTGCCGCTCACGATGGCGTGCGATCCGGCGGCGAAGGGGCTGGAGTACGCCCCGTTCCTCGCCACGGGCCGTTCCGGGGACGGGATCAGCGTGTTCGACAACGGGACCCCGCTCGCGCGGACGGAATGGGTGCGCGAAGGAGTGATCTCCGAGCTGGCGTACTCGCGCTCCGAGGCCCTCGAGTTCGGCAACGGGACACGGTTCGCGCCGATCGGGGACAACCTCCTGCTCACGGGGGGATCGGACGCGACGCTGGAGGACATGCTGGCCCGCACCGGGCGGGGCCTGCTGCTCACGTGCCTGTGGTACATCCGCGAGGTGGACCCGGCGACGCTGCTGCTCACCGGGCTCACCCGGGACGGGGTCTACCTGGTGGAGGGCGGCGAGGTGGTGGCGGAGGTCGATCACAACTTCCGCTTCAACTACTCGCCGCTGGACATGCTCCGCCGCGCCACCGAGGTGGGCACGACCGAACGCGCGCTGCCGCGGGAGTGGAAGGACTGGTTCACCCGCACGGCGATGCCGCCGATCCGGGTGCCCGAGTTCAACATGTCCTCGGTGTCACTGGGCCGCTGAGGCCGCCTCGGGCTCCTGCTCGCCGGCCGGCCCGTCGGCCTCGTCGGCACCGTCGAGGAAGTCGGTGATCATCGGCAGCAGCCAGGCATGCCGGTCGAGCATGCCGCGGCCCGGCGGCATGAAGTGGTTCGTGCCCGGCAGGATCGCGAGGCGGTTGCGCGCGGGCGGTGCCATGTCGCCCATCCCGCCACCGCCGAGCAGGCGCAGCATCTCGACGGCGTGCTCCGGCGTCACGCAGTCCCCGTCGCCGACGACCACGAGCACCGGCGCGGGGATCTCGGCGATCTCGGGCCAGGCGAACGGGGTCATGTCGAGGGTCCGGAGCTTCTCGACGAGCACGGGGAAGCGGCTCGGGTCCGGCGCGATCTCGGTGTAGGTCTGCTCGAACGGCGATCCCGCGAACAGCTCGGGCGTGATGGACGGGACGAACTCGAGCAGTGCGGGCTGCATCCCGTCGTGGCGGTACGAGCAGGAGATCGGGACGAGGGCACGCACGAGCCGGGGGTGCCGGACGGCGAGCTGGAGCGCCACCCCGGCACCCATGCTGTAGCCGACGACGTCCGCGGGGCCGATGCCGAGCTGATCGAGGAGCGCGGCGACGTCGTCGGCCATGCCCTCGTAGGTGATCGGTCGGTCGGCGTCGGTGGTGCGGCCGTGGCCCTGGAGGTCCGGCACGATCACGCGGCGGTGCTCGGAAAGGCCGGGCAGCAGCGGCCCGAACGTCCCGGTCGACATGTACGCGCCGTGCAGCAGCACCAGCGGTGGGGCGTCGGCCGGGCCGTGGAGCTCGTAGTACATCCGCAGGCCGCGGACGTCGGCGTATCCGGTCTCGAAGGGCGTCATGGTGTGGTGACGGCCCGCCGCCCGGGAACTCATCGCACCGCCCCGAACCCGCCGGTCGACGGCGGGTCACCAGCCCCAGGAGCCCGGCACGCCCTTGAACGGCCCGACGACGTCCTTCGTGATCCACCCGCCGTAGAACTCGCCCGGCTGCGGCGCCACGATCTCGCCGTCCAGCGTCACCTGGTCGAACGATCCCGCGTACACCGCGACCCGGTCCCGCAGCTCCGGGTAGTGCACCTCCGGCACCGGGTACCACCAGCCGGCGTCGCGCAGGGGCGGCAGGCCCGGGATCACGATGTCCACGAAGCGCGCCACGCCCTTCCACTCGCAGACGGTCGTCCGCTCGGCTGGACGCAGGTAGTCCCCGAACGCCGCGCGTGGCAGGTAGTACGTGGGCGGATGGCTGCTCTCCAGGACGCGGACCAGGTCGCTCGTGTCGGCGACGACCGTCCCGCCGCGGTGGAGCACCGCGCGGCGCGACACGGCCTCGGCCCGGGGCGGCCGGGGGTAGTCCCAGACGGACTCCTGGCCCGGGCCGGGCTTCTCGGGGCAGGGGCGGGGCACCACGAAACGGTATCCGGGCGGATCTTCCGGCCGGCGTCCGCCGGACCGGCGGTCACCGGACCGGGGTGACGATCACCTGATCGGGGTCAATTGCGGCGGACGTCGACGGGAAACGTGGCGAGCAGGGCGACCGGCATGCCCTGCCGCCGTAGGACCCGGCCCCACAGGTCGGCGTCGTGGCCGCTGACGATGTCGTCGGGGAGCGCCGGGACGACGACCCAGTCCCCGCGGCCGAGCTCCCCTTCGAGCTGACCCGCATCCCAGCCCGCGTAGCCTGCGAACACCCGCAGGCCGCGGACCCGCGGGGCGAGCGCCGACGGATCGCCGTCCAGGTCGACGAGAGCGACCGGACCACGCACGCCGACCAGGCCGTCCAAGGTCGACGGGTCGTGGCCCGCCCGCAGGGCCGCGAGGCACAGGGCCGTCTGCGACTCGACCGGGCCGCCGACGAACACCGACCGCGGCCGCGACGACAGCGGCTCCCACGAGGGCAGCACGTCGCGCAGCGACACCTCGCTGGGCCGGTTGAGCACCACCCCGAGCGTGCCGCGCGGCCGGTGCTCGATCACGTAGACGACGGTGCGACGGAAGTTCGGGTCGAGCAGCCCCGGGGCAGCCACGAGAAGGGTGCCGGGAGCGACCTCGGTCTGGTCCGTGCTCGGTCCCGCGGAGCGATCGTCCACCACATCCGCATCGTCGCACCCCGCTGACGGCGTAGCCTGCTCGCCGTGCCCGCAGTGCCGACGGAGGCCCCGCAGTCCCTTCCGCTCCCACCGCTGAACACCCGGGGTGGCCGGTCGGTCACGCGGCGTCCGTGGCGGGCGGCGTACGGGGCGACGGCGGGGTTCCGCCGGCTGCTCGCGATGCGGTTCGCGACGCAGTGGGGCGACGGTCTCTTCCAGGCGGCGCTCGGCGGCGCGGTGCTGTTCAACCCTGAGCGGGAGGCCGATCCGCTGGCGGTCGCCGCCGCGCTCGCCGTGATGCTGATCCCGTACTCGGTGATCGGGCCGTTCGCCGGCGCGCTGCTGGACCGCTGGGACCGGCGCCAGGTGCTCCTCGTCGCGAGCCTGCTGCGCGCGGTGCTCGTGGCGTCGGTGGCGGTCACGGTCGCGGCCGGGGTCGCAGGCGCCCCCCTCTACCTCGGTGCGCTCGCGGTGGCGGGGGTGAGCCGGTTCGCGCTGGCCGGCCTCTCGGCCGCGCTGCCGCACGTCGTGGACCGGCGCAGGCTCGTCGCCGCGAACGTCGTCGCCACCACCCTCGGCGCCGCCTTCGCCGCGCTCGGCGCCGGGTCGGCGATCCTGCTGCGCGGGATCGTCGGGCCGGGCGACACCGGGTCGGCCGTCACCACCGCGGTCGCCGTCGTCGGATCGCTGATCGCGGCCGGGGTGGCGCTCGGTGTCCGGCGGGGGCTGCTCGGCCCCGACCACCCCGTCGGCGTCGCCGCGCCCGATCCGCCCGTCGCGTCCCCGCAGCCGCGCCACACGATGGTTGCCGTCGCCCGGGGCCTCGCCGTCGGGGCCAGGGCCACCGCGGGCACCCCGCCCGTGGCGGCCGCGTTCCTCGCCCTCGCCGCCCACCGGCTCGCGTTCGGCATCACGACGCTCGTGTCGCTGCTGCTGTTCCGGCACGCGTTCGACGACGCCGGTCTCGTCCGCTCGGGGCTCGCGGGCGTCGGCGAGGCCATGGTGATGGCGGCGGCCGGGCTGGGTGTCGCGGCCGTGCTCACGCCATGGCTCACCGGACGCTTCGGACGGGGACGCACGGTGCGGATCGCGCTGCTCGTCGCGGTCGTGGGGCAGCTAGGGCTCGCCCTGCTGCTGTCGGCGCCCGCCGTCCTCGCGGCGGCGTTCCTGCTCGGCTGCACCGGGCAGATCGTGAAGCTGTGCGCGGACGCCGGCGTGCAGAGCGAGATCGACGACGACGTGCGCGGACAGGTCTTCGCCCTCTACGACGCGGGCTTCAACGTCTGCTACGTCGCGGCAGTCGCGGTGGCGGCCCTGCTGTGCCCCCCGAACGGGTGGGCACCGGGGCTGCTCGCTGCGGCGGCGGCGCTGTACCTGGTGGGCCTGCTGGCGCACGACGCGCTGCTGCGCCGGGCCCGCAGCTGACCAGCTGACTGCCCCGCAACGGCACGCCCCGGGGCTCAGATCCCCTGCTCCGCGGCCCACCGCCGCAGCTCGGCCTCGGCCTCGGCGTGCGGCAGCGGCCCACGTTCCATCCGCAGCGCGAGCAGGTGCCGGTAGGCCTTCCCGACGAGGGGCCCGGGCGGGATGCCGAGCAGCCGCATGATCTCGTTGCCGTCCAGGTCGGGCCGGATGGCGTCGAGCTCCTCCTGGGCGCGCAGCGCAGCGATGCGCTCCTCGAGCCCGTCGTAGGAGCGCTGGAGCGCGGCGGCCCGGCGCTTGTTGCGCGTGGTGCAGTCCGAGCGGACGAGCTTGTGCAGGCGGTCCAGCATCGGCCCGGCGTCGGCGACGTAGCGGCGGACGGCGGAGTCGGTCCACTCGCCCTTGCCGTAGCCGTGGAACCGCAGGTGCAGGAACACGAGCTGGGCGACGTCGTCCACGATCGCCTTGGGGTAGCGCAGCTCGCGCAGGCGCCTGCGCGCCATCTTCGCGCCGACGACCTCGTGGTGGTGGAAGCTCACCCGGCCGTCGGGCTCGCGGCGGCGCGTGTCGGGCTTGCCGATGTCGTGCAGGAGCGCGGCGAGGCGCAGCACGAGGTCCGGGCCGTCCGTTTCACGTGAAACCGCCTGCTCCATGACGACGAGCGAGTGCGTGTACACGTCCTTGTGCTGCATGTGCTCGTCGATCGCGAGCCGCATCGCGGGCACCTCGGGCAGGACGTGCTCGCCGAGCCCGGTGTCGACCATCAACTCGATCCCGCGCCGCGGATGGGCGCCGAGGATGAGCTTCGTGAGCTCGGCCTGCACCCGCTCGCGGGTGATCCGGTCCAACTCGCCCGCCATCGCCGTCATCGCGTCGACGACGCGCGGGGCGGGGCGGAATCCGAGCTGCGAGACGAACCGCGCGGCGCGCAGCATCCGCAGCGGGTCGTCGGCGAAGGACTCCTCGGGTGTCGCGGGGGTGTCGAGGCGACCCGTGGCGAGCGCGGCCAGCCCGCCGTACGGGTCGACGAACCGGCGTTCCCCGGTCAGCTCCATCGCCATGGCGTTCACCGTGAAGTCCCGCCGGACCAGGTCGTCCTCGATCGTCTCGCCGAACCGGACGACCGGGTTGCGGGAGACGCGGTCGTAGACGTCGGCGCGGAAGGTCGTGATCTCGAAGGTCTCGCCGCCGCGGCGCGCGCCGACGGTGCCGAAACCGATGCCGGTCTCCCAGACGGCGTCGGCCCAGCCGGCGAGCGCCGCGAGGACGGCGTCCGGGCGGGCGTCCGTGGTGAAGTCGTAGTCCGAGCCGGGACGGCCCAGCAGGGCGTCGCGCACGTACCCGCCGACGAGGTAGAGCCGGTGTCCGGCGTCGGTGAACCGGACGGCGAGCTCGTCGGCGACGCGGGGTACCGGGACCATCTCCACGATCGCATTCTCCTGGGCACGGACCAGGACGTCGGGAACCGGAGGCCGGGCGGGTGGCGCCACGCGATCGTGGACGGCGGTGTCGGGCACGGCGATCCAGTTTACGAGGTGGCCGTCGGGCGACGTAGCGGCATTCCCCCGCCGGCCATCGTTACGATCGCCGTATGTCGACCGGCCGTCACCGTTCCGGGGGGCGCCGGACGGGGCGTTCCCCGGTACGCAGGCGACTACGCACCGTGGACGAGACGTCCGCGGGAGGGCTCGTCGTGGACCACACGCAGGGGACGGCCGCCGTCATCGGCAGGCTGGACCGCCGCGGGCGGCTGCTGTGGTCGCTGCCGAAGGGCCACATCGAGGAGGGCGAGACCGCCGAGCAGGCCGCGGTGCGCGAGGTCGAGGAGGAGACCGGCATCATCGGCAGGGTGGTCGCTCCGCTCGGCACCATCGACTTCTGGTTCGTCGCCGAGGATCGCCGCGTGCACAAGACCGTGCATCACTTCCTCATGCGCGCGCTCGGCGGCGAGCTGTCCGACTCCGACGTCGAGGTCGCCGAGGTGGCCTGGGTGCCGCTGGAGGAGCTGGAGTCCCGACTCGCCTACGCCGACGAGCGCCGGCTGATCCGGCGGGCCACCGAGCTGCTGGAGGACACCGCGTGAGAGCGGTCGCGGCGCTGGCCGCGATGGTTCTGCTCCTCCTGGTCGCCCCGCCGGCCGGGACGGCCTCCGCCACACCGTCCCCCGCCCCCGCGGCGCTACGCCTGGACGTGGAGGAGATCGGGCCGCGGGTCGTGACGGCGGACGGGCCGAGCGTGCTCAGCGTCGTCGCGACGCTGACCAACTCCGGGGGGACGGCCGTGTCCGCGCTGGCCGTGCGCGCCCAGCGCGGAGTGCCGCTGGACGGGGTCGGGGACGTGCGCGACGCGCTGCGCGGCGACGCCGACGCGGACGCCGCGGCGTCGGCGTTCGTGGACCTGCCGGGCGAGCTCGCCCCCGGGGCCTCGATCCCGGTGCGGTTCGCGGTGCCGCTGCGGGGCGAGGACGGGCTGGCGCTGGCCCGGCCCGGCGTCTACGAACTGCTGATCAACGTCAACGGCACGCCCGAGGGCGCCGGCCGGGCGCGGCTCGCGGCCGTCCGGATGCTGCTTGCGGTGGTGTCCCTGCCCCCGGTCGACTCGACCCCGGCGCCGGCGACCCCGGCACGGGACCCCGTGCCGTTCACGCTGCTCTACCCCATCTCGGACGCGCCGCGGCGGCTCCCGACGGTGCCGGGTGAGCCCGCGCTGCTCTCCGACGACACCCTCGCGACGTCCTTCGCGCCGGGCGGGCGCCTGTACGGGCTGGTCACGGCACTGGCGGAGCGGGCGCCCGCCGGGTCACCGGTGCGGGCGTCGACATGCGTGGCCGTCGATGCCGAGCTGCTCTCCACGGCCGTCGCCATGCGCGACGGCTACGAGGTCCTCACGCCGGACGGCCGCCGGGTTCCGGGAACCGGCGGCGAGGCCGCGGGCCGATGGCTGGACCTGGTGACGACGACGGTGCGCGACGTCTGCCTGCTCGCTCTGCCGTGGGCCGACGCGGACCTGGTCGCCCTCACCCGCGGGCACCTCGCCGATCTCGCGTCCGGGACCATCACCGACGGCCGGACGGTCGTCGGCCGCACGCTGGGGGCAGCTCCCCTCGCCGCGACCACCTGGCCCGCCGACGGCGTGCTGGACCAGGCCACGCTGTCGCGGACGGTCGCGCCGCTCGGCCGGGCGGTGCTGCTGTCCGCGGACGCCGTCTCCGGGACCCGTGAGCGGGCCAGCGGGGTGCTCCCGCTCGCCGGCGCGGATCGCCCGCAGCTCGTCGTCCTCACCGACCCGCTGCTGGCCCGGGCCGTGGCCGGTCCGGTGGACACGCCGCCGCCCGTGCGCGCCACGGAGATCCGGCCCGCGGTGATCCCGGCGGGGACGCCGTCGCCGCTCTCGACCCAGGACGCGATCGGCACGCTCGCGTTCCGGGCCCGCACCCTCGCGGCAGGCCCGGACCCGCTCGTCCTCGCCCCGCCGCA
>NZ_JBFWVQ010000140.1:0-13034 GCF_050246655.1 Pseudonocardia sp. | reverse complement strand
ACCAGGTCCCGGGCGACGTGGTGGAGAACGAGCGCCGCATCGCCGAGGCCACGGCCCGCGAGGAGGGCAAGCCGGAGCAGGTGCTGCCGCGCATCGTCGAGGGCCGCATCAACGGCTTCTACAAGGATGTCGTGCTGCTCGAGCAGGCCTCGGTGCAGGACTCCAAGAAGACGGTGAAGGCGCTGCTGGACGAGGCCGGCGTCACCGTGAAGGAGTTCGCGCGCTTCGAGGTCGGCCAGGCCTGATCCCGGCGCAGAGGCGGAGGACCGGTGAGCATCGCAGGGAGCGCCAGCGACCGAGGAGCGGAGCCGGTCCGTGAGCCGACCATCGGCGCAGAGGCGGAGGACCGGTGAGCAACGGAGGTGTCGCCCGCCCACCCGGCGCAAGCGACCGAGGAGCGGAGCCGGTCCGTGAGCCGACCATCGGCGCAGAGGCGGAGGACCGGTGACCAACGGAGCTGTCGCCTGCCCACCCGGCACAAGCGACCGGGGGGCGGAACCGGGCCGTGAGCCGACGGTCGACACCGACGCTATGAGTGACCCCGGGATCGACGTCGGCATGCCCGTCGAGGGTGGCCGTCCCGGATTCCGCCGAGTGCTCCTGAAGCTCGGCGGGGAGATGTTCGGCGGCGGCGCCGTCGGCGTCGATCCCGTGGTCGTGAAGGCCATCGCCCGCCAGCTCGCCGAGGTGGTGCGCGGCGGCGTGCAGGTCGCGGTGGTGATCGGCGGCGGGAACTTCTTCCGCGGTGCCGAGCTGCAGCAGGGCGGCATGGAGCGCTCGCGCGCGGACTACATGGGCATGCTCGGCACCGTGATGAACTGCCTCGCGCTGCAGGACTTCCTGGAGCGCTACCACGGCGTCGACACCCGCGTGCAGACGGCGATCACCATGGGCCAGGTCGCGGAGCCCTACATCCCGCGGCGGGCGATCCGGCACCTGGAGAAGGGCCGCGTCGTGATCTTCGGGGGCGGGGTCGGCATGCCGTTCTTCTCCACGGACACGGCGGGCGCCCAGCGGGCGTTGGAGATCGGCGCGGAGGCGTTGCTGCTCGCGAAGGGCGTGGACGGGGTCTACACCGCCGATCCGAAGCTGCACGCGGATGCGAAGCTCTACGACGAGATCACCCATCGCGAGGCGCTCGAACAGGGGCTGAAGGTCGCCGACGCCACCGCCTTCAGCCTCTGTATGGACAACAAGATGCCGATCATCGTGTTCAACCTGTTGCGCGAGGGCAACATCGCCCGGGCGGTGCGGGGTGAGAGGATCGGCACCCTCGTCAGCACGCCTGACGACCGGCACACGATGGAGGGGCCGTGATCGACGAGACGCTCTTCGAGGCCGAGGAGAAGATGGAGAAGGCGGTCTCGGTGGCCAAGGACGATCTTGCGACCGTCCGCACCGGGCGGGCCACCCCGGCGATGTTCTCCCGCGTGATGGTCGAGTACTACGGCGCGATGACGCCGATCAACCAGCTGGCCTCGATCTCCATCCCGGAGGCTAGGATGGTGATCATCAAGCCGTACGACGGCGGGTCCCTGAAGTCCATCGAGAAGGCGATCCGCGACTCCGATCTCGGCCTCAACCCGGGCAACGACGGCCAGCTCATCCGCGTGGTGATCCCGCAGCTGTCCGAGGAGCGCCGCCGCGAGATGGTGAAGCTCGCGCACTCCAAGGGCGAGGACGCGCGCGTGACGATCCGCTCCGTGCGCCGCAAGGCCATGGAGGAGCTGCACCGCATCGCCCGCGACGGCGAGTCCGGCGAGGACGAGGCGAAGCGCGCGGAGAAGGAGCTGCAGCACACCACGGACCGCTACGTGGCGCAGGTGGACGAGCTGGTGAAGCACAAGGAAGCCGAGCTCCTCGAGGTCTGACCCTTCGTGTCCACCCCCTCCGCGATGGCTTCCGACGGCGCCCCGGTGACGCCGACCGTGCGCCCGTCCCGAGCCGGCCGCAACCTCGCGGCGGCGATCGCGGTCGGCCTCGGGCTGGGCGCGGTCATCCTGGTGTCCCTGCTGGTGGTGCACGAGGCGTTCATCGCCGTGATCGCGCTGGCGGCCGCGGTGGGCACCTGGGAGCTGGCGGGGGCGCTGCGGCGCAGTGCAGGGATCGCCGTCCCGCTTCCCGTGCTGCTGCTCGGCGGGCAGGCGATGGTCTGGCTCGCCTGGCCGTTCGGGGTGGCGGGGCTCGCGGTGGCGTTCGCCGCCACGGTGGTGGCGGCGCTGCTGTGGCGGATGCCGGCGGGCCCGGACGGCTTCGTCCGGGACGTCACCGCGTCGGTGTTCACCGCCGCGTACGTCCCGATGCTGTGTGCGTTCGCGACGCTGTTGACGGCGCCTGCGGACGGCGCGGGCCGGGTGCTCACGTTCCTGATCTGCGTGATCGCCTCGGACGTGGGCGGCTACACGGCGGGCGTGCTGACGGGTCGGCACCCGATGGCGCCGACGATCAGCCCGAAGAAGTCCTGGGAGGGCTTCGCGGGTTCGCTGGTCGCGGGCACCGTCGCGGGCGCGCTGTGCGTCGCGGCACTGCTCGACGGCCCCTGGTGGGCCGGTGCGCTGACGGGCGCGGTGCTCGTGGTGAGCGCGACGCTCGGTGACCTGATCGAGTCGTTGGTGAAGCGCGATCTCGGGATCAAGGACATGGGCACGCTGCTGCCGGGCCACGGCGGCCTCATGGACCGGCTGGACTCGCTGCTGCCCACGGCGTTCGTGTCGTGGGTGCTGCTCTCGGTGCTCGTCCCGGTCTAGGTTCTGCCGCATGGATCTCGATGAGGCACGGGCGGTCGTCCGGGAGCAGCCGCGGGCGGTGCTCGTCACGCTGCGGGGCGACGGCACACCGCAGACGTCGCCGGTGCTGGTGGCCGTCGGTGACGCGGGCGAGCTGCTGATCAGCACGCGGGAGACGGCCTACAAGGTGCGCCACCTGCGCCGCGACCCGCGACTGTGGCTGTGCGTGCTCCCCGAAGGGTTCTTCGGCCGCTGGATCCAGGTGGAGGGCAGCGCGGAGATCGTGTCGCTGCCCGAGGCGATGGACGGGCTGGTGGACTACTACCGGCGCGTCTCCGGCGAGCACGGGGACTGGGACGACTACCGGGCGGCCATGCAGCGCGAACGGCGCGTCCTCGTGCGGGTGCGCATGGAGCGGGCGGGGCCGGACCGATCGGGTTGACCGGCCCGGCCCGGGTTCAGCACCGTGGCGCCCACCCGTCTCTTCAGTAGCTGAACGTCGTGGCGCCGTCGCCGATCCAGTCCCACAGGACGACGGTCCCGCCGACCTCGGCGTTCGCGACGAAGTTGCCGGAGTCGAGCTTCTTGGCCTGTACGCAGATCGGGCAGACGAGGTAGCGCCCGCCCGCGCGCTCGTAGCGGTCCATGAGGTCCGGCAGCGGCGGGCAGCCGTCGCAGGCGGTGCCCACCGCGACGCCGGGCACGACGAGGCGGACGGCTTCCTTGGTGAGGAACATCGTCGTGGGGCGGCCGGACTCGGCGGCGCCCAGGGCGACGAGGAAGGCGACGGTGACGCGCTCGGGGTCCTCGAGGCCGGTGGTGAGGCTGATGGCGGCTTTGCGCTCGGTCATCGGATGTGTCCTGACGTCTCGGTGGAGGCTGACCCGGACGACGTTAGGGACGCGGACGCCTCGTCGAATCGGTGCCGACCGCCGTCCTCGCGGGCCGTCGGCCCGGTCGGGGTGGCGGTCGACGCGCAGGCCGGAGGTGCGGCTCAGCGGTCCGCGAGCAGGCGGGCGACGGCGGCGGCGCGCGCCGAGCGTCCCGTGACGCCCAGCTTGGTGTAGACGCTGGTGAGGTGGCGCTCGACGGTGCGCACCGACAGCGACAGCGCCCGCGCCACGTCCGGGTTCTCCCGGCCCTCGCCGACGAGGCGCAGGACATCGAGCTCCCGGTCGGTGAGGGCGCGTAGCGCGCCGGACGTGGGGGGTGCGGCCACCCGCTCGGTGGCGAGGAACGCCGCCGTCTCCTCGGTGAACGGGGCCCAGGCGGGTTCGTCGGCCAGCAGGATGTGGTTGTCGCTGTCCAGCGGGACGAGCCGCGCGCGCGGGATGCGGGCGGCGAGCTCGCGCCCGTCGGAGAAGGGGATCATCCGGTCCCCGCGGGCGTGCACGACGAGAGTCGGCAGATCCAGCTCGGGCAGCAACGCCCGGACGTCGGCGCCCATGCGGGCCTCGCGGGACACCATCGCGTTCTCGGTGGAGGTGGCGCGTGCCTGGAGGTCGTCGAGCCAGCGAGCCTGCTCGTCCGTGGCGCCGGGGATCATGAGCTGGGTGAAGACGTGGCGGAAGGTGCTGTCCGGACGGGCCCAGCCCACCTTCATGAGCTGCTGGAACGTGCGCTCCATCTCCTCGGCCGCCGGGTCCTTCTGGCGGGCGGCGTAGGTGCCGTAGAGGAGGAGGCGGCTCACCCGCCGCGGGTGGCGGTGGGCCAGGGCGATGGCCACGGGCCCGCCCTGCGACATGCCCAGCAGCGCGAACCGCTCCAGGCCCGCGGCGTCGGCGACGGCCTCCAGGTCGGCGACGCGGGCGGCCAGGCCGAAGTCCGTGACGTCGCGGTCCGACATCCCGAACCCGCGCTCGTCGTAGCGGATCACCGTCGCCGTCCGGCCGAGATCGAGCAGGAACTGCCGCCACACCGGGCTCTCCCAGTCGAACTCCAGGTGGCTGAGCCAGCACGCCGCGAGCAGCAGCGGCGGCCCGGACCCGTGCACGGCGTAGGCGATCCGGGTGCCGTCCGCGCTGCGGCAGAAGCGCAGGTCCTGCGGCGGGGCGGGCGGCATCGTTCCAGCGTAGCCCGGGGTGGCCTCTAGGATCCGCGCTCATGGGGCATTTCGTACGGTCGGTGCGCCCGCCCATCCCGAGCCCCAACATCTGGCACTGGCCCGACGTCTACGAGAGCGAGAACGCGGCCCAGGACGCGGACGGGGCGATCTGGGCACTGCTGCGCACCGAGGTGCCGTGGGCGGGCCGGGACGTGGTGGACGTGGGCTGCGGCGACGGCTACCACCTGCCGCTGTTCGCCGCACAGGCGCGCACGGTCGTCGGGGTGGAGCCGTACGCGCCGCTGATCCCGCGCGCGCGGCGCCGTGTCGAGGCGCTGCCGAACGTGCGGGTCCTGGAGGCCGGGGCGGCGGCGCTGCCGCTGCCCGACGCGAGCGTCGATCTCGTCCACGCCCGTACCGCGTACTTCTTCGGCGCGGGGTGCGAGCCCGGGCTCGCGGAGGCGCAACGGGTGCTGCGCCCCGGCGGGGCGATCGCGATCGTCGACCTGGACGCCACCGTCGCCCCCTACGGGGCTTGGATGCGCGCGGACGTCCCGCACTACGACCCGGTGGCGGCCGAGCGGTTCTTCGTCGCGCGCGGGTTCTCGCTGGTCCGGGTGCCGACGGTGTGGCGGTTCCCGGACCGGGCCACGTGCGAGGCGGTGCTGCGTATCGAGTTCTCCCGCGCCGTCGCGGAGCAGGCGATCGCGGAGGTCCCCGGTCTCGAACTCCCGGTCGGCTACCGCGTGCACGTCCGCCGCAAGGCGCTGTGACGTCGCCTCAGTCGAGCCGGCGGGTCGGCACCGTCGGGTGATCCGGGCCGGGCGCCGGACGGCTGAGCACTCCGGTGCGGTACGCCCCGGCCGCCCACAGGACGATCGCCGAGCCGAGTCCGACCAGGCCGCTGCTGTAGGTGTCGCCCGCGGTCTGCAGCGCGATCAGCCCGCCGAGGACCGCGATGGCGCACACGCCGCAGCCCGCCAGCGTCGTCACCGGCGCGCTCAGCAGCCGGCCGACGCGGATGACGGCGATGCCGACGATGAGCCCGGCGAGCGGCACGGAGAGCTCGGCGTAGTCGAACGGCGCCGGGAGCATGCGCAGGACCGTCGTGGTCACGACGACGAGCATCACCGCGACGAAGGTGACGCTCAGCAGCCTCGACCGCTCCCGGCGATCGAGCCGCTCACCGTGCACGCCGCGACGACGCAAGGCGAGCAGGAGGGTGCCCGCGACGAGCATGCCCAGGGCGAGGACCACCGTCGCCGTGCCGGGCCGGAGCGCCGTGGCGCCGACGACCCACCACACGGAGCCCACGATCAGCTCGCAGCGTGGCAGTCGCACCGGCCGGGTCGTCATGGTGCTCAGGGTGCCACGGCGGCGGTCGAGGGGGCGGGCTGGCGTTGATCGGGCCCTCATCGGGCACAATCGGAGGCGCCATGACCAGCCTCCCGCTCGTGTTCGACGCGCCGAAGCGCGCCCTCCCGCCCCGGCATCTCGCCGACCTGGACGCCGCGGGGCGCCGCGCCGCCGTCGCGGAGCTGGGCCTGCCCGCCTACCGGGCGGACCAGCTGGCCCGCCACTACTTCGGCCGCCTCACCGCGGACGTCGACACGATGACGGACCTTCCCGCCGCCGCGCGGGGAGAGCTGGCGGCGCTGCTCCCACCGCTGGTCACGCCCGTGCTGGAGCAGTCCTGCGATGGGGGTGCCACCCGCAAGACGCTGTGGCGCGCCCACGACGGCACCCGTGCGGAGTCGGTGCTGATGGGCTACCCGGACCGCGCCACCGTGTGCGTGTCGAGCCAGGCCGGCTGCGGGATGGCGTGCCCGTTCTGCGCCACCGGGCAGGGCGGGCTGCAGCGCAACCTGTCCACGGCCGAGATCGTCGAACAGGTCCGCCAGGCCGCGGCGGCGGCCCGCGACGGGGCGCTGGGGGAGCCGGCGCGGCTCTCGAACGTCGTGTTCATGGGGATGGGGGAGCCGCTCGCCAACTACCCGCGGGTGATCGCCGCCGTCCGTCGCATCACCGAGGCCGTCCCGGACGGCCTGGGCATCTCCGCGCGCGGGGTCACGGTGTCGACGGTCGGGCTCGTGCCGGCGATCGACCGGCTCGCCGACGAGGGGCTGCCCGTCACCCTCGCCGTGTCGCTGCACACCCCGGACGACGAGCTGCGCGACACGCTCGTCCCGGTGAACAACCGCTGGAAGGTCGACGAGGTGCTCGCCGCAGCGCGCCGCTACGCGCAGGCCACGGGGCGGCGCGTCTCGATCGAGTACGCACTGATCCGCGACGTCAACGACCAGCCGTGGCGGGCGGACCTGCTCGGCACCGTGCTGCGCCGGGAGATCGGTGCACGGCTCGTCCATGTCAATCTCATCCCGCTCAACCCCACGCCGGGCAGCCGCTGGGACGCCTCGCCACGGCGCGTGCAGGACGAGTTCGTGCGCCGCGTCCAGGCCGCGGGCGTGGCGTGCACGGTGCGCGACACCCGGGGCCGCGAGATCGCCGCGGCGTGCGGGCAGCTCGCCGCCACCGGGGCGTGACCTCGGCCGGTTCCGCGGCGAGCGTGCGCTGACGCAGGTCGGGACCTGACTGGCCGCACGCTCGGCGGGGATCGCGTCGCCGCGACGGCGGGGACACGTCGCGGGCACGGCGATCCTCGGCCGGAAACGGCGTGCTCACTCCAGCCCGAGCACCTCCGCGAGGTCGAACGACACCGGCTGCTCCAGCTGCTCGTACGTGCACGACTCCGGATCGCGGTCCGGGCGCCACCGCACGAACTGGGCGGTGTGCCGGAACCGCACGCCTTCCATGTAGTCGTAGCGGACCTCGACGACCCGTTCCGGGCGCAGCGGCACGAACGACAGGTCCTTGCCCGCGTTCCACCGGCTCGTCTCGTTCTTGCGCGGGGTGCGCTCGCCCTGCTCGTGCGCCGCCCAGTTCCACGGATGCCCGTCGAACCCGGTGACCAGCGGCTGCAGCTCGGTGAACAGCTTCTTGCGCGTGGCCAGCGGGAACGCGCCGATCACACCCACGGACGCTAGGACGCCCCGCTCGTCGTGGAGGCCCAGCAGGAGGGACCCGATCGCGTCCGGCCCCGACTTGTGCACCCGGTAGCCCGCCACCACGCAGTCCGCCGTGCGTTCGTGTTTGATCTTGGACATCACCCGCTTGTCCGGCTGGTAGGCGAGGTCCGGCGGCTTGGCGATCAGCCCGTCCAGCCCCGCGCCCTCGAACAGGTCGAACCAGCGCTGCGCCTCCTCGGCGTCGCGGGTGAGCGGCGTGACGTGCACGGGGGGCGACGCCTTGCCGAGCGTCTCCTCCAGCCGGCCGCGGCGTTCCTCGAAGGGCCGCTGCGTGAGGTCCTCGTCGCCCACCGCGAGCAGGTCGAACGCCACGAACGACGCCGGCGTCTGCGTGGCCAGCAGGTTCACCCGGCTCGCCGCGGGGTGGATGCGTTGCTGGAGGGCCTCGAAGTCCAGCCGGTTGCGCTCGCGATCGACCACGACGATCTCGCCGTCGATCACCGCACGCTCCGGGAAACTCGCCTGTACCGCCGCGACGATCTCGGGGAAGTAGCGCGTCATCGGCCGCTCGTTGCGGCTGCCGATCTCCACCTCGTCCCCGTCCCGGAACACGATCGACCGGAAGCCGTCCCACTTGGGCTCGTACATCCGGCCCGGGGGAATCGTCGCGACCGGCTTGGCGAGCATCGGCTTGACCGGAGGCATCACGGGCAGGTCCACTGCGCCATCATGCCGCGCCCGACCGACAATCCCGCCCTGCGTCCGATCGAGGACGTCCTGCCCGGTGACGGCGACCCCCTGCTCGTGCTCTTCTGCGGCATCAACCCCGGGCTGGTCTCGGCCGCGACCGGGCACCACTTCGCCCGCCCCGGGAACCGCTTCTGGCCCGCACTGCACCGCTCCGGCTTCACCCCGCGGCTGCTCGCGCCCGCGGAGCAGGGCGAGCTGCGGGCGCTGGGGCTGGGGATCACGAACCTGGTGGCGCGCCCGTCCGCCCGCGCCGACGAGCTGGGCGCCGGCGAGCTGCGGACCGGGGGAGCTCGGCTCCGGGAGCTGGTGGCGGCCCGGCGGCCGGACTGGCTGGCCGTCGTCGGTGTGACGGCGTACCGGACGGCGTTCGGCCGTCCGAAGGCCGCGGTGGGACCCCAGGACGAGAGGTGGGGCGCGACGCGCGTGTGGGTGCTGCCCAACCCGTCCGGGCTCAACGCGCACTGGCAGCTGCCCGCGCTGGCCGACGAGTTCGCGCGGCTGCGGGTCGCGGCGGGTGTCGCGTTGTCGTCGTGATCGCGGCCGCGGTAGGCGTGGTCGTGGTGGTCGCCGGGGCGCCTCCGGTTGCGCGGCTTCGCAGACCTCCGGCGTGCTTCGCAGGCGCTGCAGCCTCTGCGAGGCGTGTGCAGGGTCTGCGAAGCCGGTGGTGGGGGCCTGCGAGGCGGGTGTGGGGTCTGCGAGGTGGGGGCTGGGGGTTTGCGAGGTGGGTGTGGGGTCTGCGAGGTGGGTGTGGGGTCTGCGAGGCGGGGGCTGGGGGTCTGCGAGGCGGGTGCGGGCGGACTGGGTCGCCGGGTCGGGCACGCTGCCGCCCCGGCCCCCGGCCCCCGGCCCCCGGCCCCCGGCCCCCGGCCCCCGGCCCCCGGCCCCCGGCCCCCGGCCCCCGGCCCCCAGACAGCCCCGGCGGACCCCGGCGGCCGGCAGCCCGGTGCCCGGTGCCCGGTGCCCGACAGCACCCGGCGGTCCCTGGCACCCGATCGCTCTGCTTCGCAGACCCCCGGTGCGCCTCGCAGATGCTGCGGCCTCTGCGAGGCGGGTGCCGGGTCTGCGAGGCCGGTGCTGGGGCCTGCGAGGCGGGTGTGGGTGTGCCTCGCAGATGCTGCGGCCTCTGCGAGGCGTGTGCAGGGTCTGCGAGGCCGGCGCTGGGCCCCTGCGAGGCGGGTGCCGGGTCTGCGAGGCCCGTGCAGGGGGTCTACGCGGCCGGCACGGGCAGAGCGGCGAGCCGGGCGGGCAGGGCGCGCGCCTCCGGATCGGTCAGGCGTCGAGGTCCGGGATCTCGTCCCCGTCCCGGGCATCCCGGTCGGCCCACTCCAGCAACGGCTCGATGGAGAACACCGCCTCGTCGATGCCCGCGTGCAGGTCGCCCAGCTCGGCGAACCGGGCGGGCACCGTGGCGATGGTGAAGTCGCCGGGCTCGGCCGAGTCGATCTCGTCCCAGCGGATCGGGGTGGACACGACGGCCTCGGGGACGCCGCGGACCGAGTAGGCGCTGCGGATCGTGTGGTCGCGCGCGTTCTGGTTGTAGTCGACGAAGATCGCCGCCGGGTCGCGGTCCTTGCGCCACCACGTGAGGTCGACGAGCGCGCACCGCCGGGCCACCTCGCGGGCGAACGCGTGCGCCGCGCGCCGGACCTCGCCGAACGGCCAGCGCGGCTCGATCCGCACGTAGACGTGCATCCCCTTGCCGCCGGACGTCTTCGGCCAGCCGACGGCACCCAGCTCGTCCAGCACCTCGCGGGCGACGTGGGCCACCCGCCGCACGTCCGCGTACCCCGCCTGCGGCATCGGGTCGAGGTCGATGCGCCACTCGTCGGGGGACTCGGTGTCCGCGGCACGGGAGTTCCACGGGTGGAACTCGACGGTCGACATCTGCACAGCCCACACGACGTCCGCGACGTGGGTGACGCACAGCTCGTCGGCGTGCCGGCCCCACCGGGGGAAGTCGACCCGCACGGTGCGCACCCACTCCGGCGCGCCGCGCGGCAGCCGCTTCTGGTGGACCTTCTCGCCCGTCACCCCGGTGGGGAAGCGGTGCAGCATGCAGGGCCGTTCCCGCAGCGCCCTGACGATGCCGTCGCCGACGGACATGTAGTAGTGCGCCAGGTCGAGCTTGGTCTCCCCGCGCGCAGGGAAGTACACGCGGTCCGGGTTCGAGATGCGGACCGTGCGGTCACCGACCTCCAGCTCGACGGCGGTCACACCGTTGGGTGCACGGTGCTAGCGCCGCCAGGCCGTGCGCTTGCGCATCGAGTGCCGGATCAGGCCGAACGCCATGATCGCCGCGATCCCGATCAGCCACAGATCCTCGACGCGGCCGGTGTGGTTGCCGATCATCATCGCCAGGAGGATCACCACGCAGACCCACCCCGCGATGACCTCGCCCCGGGGGAAGCCGCCGTGCCAGCCCCACTCGGTCGACGGCTCGTCGTCCACCTCCGACACGTGTGCCAGCTCTCCCGACTTCGCCACGACACCCTCCCGGCGCGATCATCCGACCTCAGCGGGGATGATAGCGACCGATGGACGAACACACGGGGCCCCGGTCGCTGGTCGTGCTGGGTTCCACCGGCTCAGTCGGCACCCAGGCCCTCGACGTGCTCACCGCCCACCCGGGGCGGTTCACGGTCGCGGGGCTGGCCGCGGGGGGCGGGGACGTCGAGCTGCTGGCGCGCCAGGTCCGCCGCCACGGCGTGCCGGCGGTCGCGGTGGCCGACCGCGCGGCCGCGGCGCGGCTGCGCGAGCTGGTCCCCGGCGTCGAGGTGCGGGACGGCGCGCTGGCCGCCACCGAGCTCACGGCGGAGGCGGGCGCACACACCGTGCTCAACGGGATCACCGGCTCCCGGGGCCTCGGGCCCACGCTGGCGGCCCTGCAGGCGGGTTCCGTGCTGGCGCTCGCCAACAAGGAGTCGCTGGTCGCGGGCGGTCCCCTGGTGACGGCGGCCGCGGCCCCGGGGCAGATCGTGCCGGTGGACTCCGAGCACTCCGCGCTCGCGCAGTGCCTGCGCGGCGGGCGTGGCGACGAGGTCGCCCGGCTGGTCCTCACGGCTTCCGGTGGGCCGTTCCGCGGTCGCACCCGGGCGGAGCTGGGCGCGGTCACGGTGGCCGCGGCGCTCGCGCACCCGACCTGGGACATGGGCCCGGTGGTGACGATCAACTCCGCGACGCTGGTGAACAAGGGGCTGGAGCTGATCGAGGCGCACCTGCTCTTCGGCGTGCCGTACGACCACATCGACGTGGTGGTGCACCCGCAGTCGATCGTGCACTCGATGGTCACCTTCGTCGACGGTTCCACGCTCGCCCAGGCGAGCCCCCCGGACATGCGGCTGCCGATCGCGCTGGCCCTGGCGTGGCCGGACCGGCTGGCGGCGGTCGCGCCCTCGTGCACCTGGGAGGTGCCCGTCGCCTGGACGTTCGAGCCGCTGGACCACGACGCGTTCCCTGGGGTGCGGCTGGCCCGCCGCGCGGGGGAGGTGGGCGGGTGCCTGCCCGCGGTGTTCAACGCCGCGAACGAGGAGGCTGTGGCGGCCTTCGTGGCGGGGGCGCTGCCCTACACCGGGATCACGGACGTCGTTGCGAGCACCCTCGACGCTTCACACGGCTGGACCGCGGACCCCGCTACCGTGGCGGACGTGCTCGCCGCCGAGGAGTGGGCGAGGGCCCACGCCCGCGCCCTCACCGGCTCCCCCCGGGGCGACGGGCCGGTGGAGACCGAGAACGGAGTCGCATGGCGTTCTGGCTGGGAGTGATCCTCTTCGCACTCGGCATCGCGATCTCGATCGCTTTGCACGAGGCCGGCCACCTGCTCACCGCGAAGTGGTTCGGGATGCGGGTGCGCCGCTACTTCATCGGGTTCGGGCCGAGGATCGTCTCGTTCCGTCGCGGCGAGACCGAGTACGGGCTGAAGGCCATCCCGGCGGGCGGGTTCTGCGACATCGCGGGGATGACGGCGCTGGATCCCGTCACGGCCGAGGAGGCCCCCCGCGCGTTCTTCCGCAAGCCGACGTGGCAGCGCGTCGTCGTGCTCTCGGCGGGTTCGGCCACCCACTTCCTGGTCGGCATCCTGCTGCTCTACGTCCTCGCGGTGGGCTGGGGCCTGGTGGACAACTCCCGCCCCACCGCGATCGCCGCCGTCAGCTGCGCGGCCGACCAGGTCTCGCCCACCGAGTACGCGCCGTGCGGACCGGACGTCGCCTCGCCCGCGCAGGCCGCCGGGCTGCGCCCCGGGGACGAGATCGTCGCGGTCGCGGGCACGCCCACGCCCGCATGGGCGGACGTCGTCACGGCGATCCGCGACGCCCGCGGCCCCACCCCGATGGTGGTCGAGCGGGACGGGGTGGAGATCCCCGTCACCGTCGACGTCGTCGCCGCCGAGCGGCTCACGACCACCGGCGAGACGATCGAGGTCGGGGCGATCGGGGTGTCGCAGCAGCCGCCGCAGGTGGTGCACTACGGCCCGCTCACCGCGATCCCGGC
>NZ_JBFWVQ010000139.1:0-13095 GCF_050246655.1 Pseudonocardia sp. | reverse complement strand
ACTCGTACTCGTGAGCGGGTGAGGGCGGTCACCCCGGCAGGTGACCGCCCTCACCGCCACCCCACGTGCCGCTGGCATGCTGGCCCGCGTGCCTCCCCGCCGCAGGACCCTGCAGGCCGCCACCGTCATCACGGCCGTGCTCGCGATCCTGCTCACCGGCTGCTCGTCGCTGTTCCCGGGCCTGCCTGGGGTGCCTGCCCCGGCGGACGGCGACGCCGACCTCGCGCCGTACTACAGCCAGAAGCTCGCCTGGGGGCCGTGCGAGGGGTTCGCCTCGGACCCGGCCGACGCGTTCTCGTTCGCCGATCCGCGCTACGACTGCGCGCGGCTGGACGTCCCGCTGAACTACGCCGAGCCGGACGGGCGCCGCGCGCAGCTCGCCGTGCTGCGGCAGAAGGCGACGGGCGACAGGATCGGCTCGCTCGTGATCAACCCGGGTGGCCCGGGAGCGTCCGGCACCAGCGCGGTGGTGAACATCGTCGGCCCCGGTGCGGGCAGCGGCCCGCTGGCGCAGCGCTTCGACATCGTCGGGTTCGACCCGCGCGGCGTCGGCGCGAGCACGCCGACGATCGACTGCCTCACCGACGCCGAGTGGGAGGTCGAGCGCGCGGACCTCGACCTCGACCCGTCCCCCGCCGGGATCGACGCCGCGGAGCAGGAGAGCAAGGACTTCGTGCAGCGGTGCATCGAGCGCTCCGGCGGGGTGGACGTCCTCGCGAACGTGGGCACCCGCGACGCCGCCCGCGACATGGACGTCCTGCGCGCCGCACTCGGCGACGACAAGCTCACCTACCTCGGCTACTCCTACGGCACCTCGCTCGGCTCGACCTACGCCGAGCAGTTCCCCGACAAGGTCCGCGCGCTCGTCCTGGACGGCGCCCTGGACCCGACGATGAAGTCCGCCGACCAGCTCGTCGCCCAGAACAAGGGCTTCCAGCAGGCGTTCGACGCCTACGCCGCGGACTGCGCCCGCCGCCCGTCCTGCCCGCTGGGCACCGACCCGTCCCGCTCGACGCAGCGCTTCCAGCAGCTCGTCCGGCCGCTGATCGAGAAGCCGATCCCCGCAGGTCAGGGGCGCGAGCTCAGCTACCCGGACGCGATGACGGGCGTCACCCAGGCGCTGTACCTCTCCGACGCGTGGCCGATCCTCACCCTGGGCCTGGCCGGCGTCGCCCGCGGCGACGGCACCCTGCTCATGCGTCTCGCGGACGCCTACTACGACCGCAGCCCCGACGGCGTCTACCAGAACAAGCTGGAGGCGTTCCAGGTCATCAACTGCATGGACGACGAGCGGATCACCGACCGGGCCGAGATCGAGGACATCGTGCGCCGCGTGGTCGAGGTGGCCCCGTTCCGCGACGACGGCGAGCCCGTCGTCCCGGCGCTGGGGCCGTGCGCCTTCTGGCCGGTGCCGCCGACGATGCAGCCGCACGTCCCGGACGTGACGGGCCTCCCACGCACGCTGGTGATCTCGGTCACCGGCGACCCCGCCACCCCGTACCAGGCGGGGGTCGACCTGGCCAAGGCCATGGGAGGCACGCTCCTCACGGTCACCGGCAACCAGCACACCGCGGCGTTGCGTGGCAACGACTGCGTGGACGGAATCGTCACCTCCTACCTGGTGGATCTCGCCCTCCCGGCGGGCGACGCGGCGTGCCGGCTCTAGGGCGAGATCACCCCGGAAACATGCCTGTAACGCGACGTTCCTAGGCTCGGCACCCATGGACCGCCAGCAGGAGTTCGTGCTCCGCACGCTCGAGGAACGCGACATCCGCTTCGTGCGGCTCTGGTTCACCGACGTCCTCGGGTATCTGAAGTCGGTCGCGGTCGCACCGGCGGAGCTCGAAGGTGCCTTCGCGGAAGGCATCGGGTTCGACGGCTCGGCGATCGAGGGCTTCGCGCGCGTCTACGAGTCGGACATGGTGGCGCGCCCCGATCCGTCGACGTTCCAGGTCCTGCCGTGGGAGAACGGCGCAGGGGAGCACTACTCGGCCCGGATGTTCTGCGACATCGCCATGCCGGACGGCTCGCCGTCGTGGGCCGATCCCCGCCACGTCCTGCGCCGGATGCTCTCGCGGGCGGCCGAGAGCGGCTTCACCTGCTATGTCCATCCGGAGATCGAGTTCTACCTGCTCAGGAACCTGCCCGGGGACGGCAGCCCGCCCGAGGCGGCGGACTCCGGCGGCTACTTCGACCAGTCCAGCCACGATGCCGCCCCCCACTTCCGGCGCAACGCCATCGAGACGCTCGAGTCGATGGGGATCTCCGTCGAGTTCTCCCACCACGAGGGAGGTCCCGGCCAGCAGGAGATCGACCTGCGCTACGCGGACGCGCTCACGATGGCGGACAACATCATGACGTTCCGCTACGTCGTGAAGGAGGTCGCGATCACGCAGGGCGTGCGGGCCTCGTTCATGCCCAAGCCGTTCTCCGCCCACCCGGGCTCGGCGATGCACACCCACTTCTCGCTGTTCGAGGGCGACCGCAACGCCTTCCACGACCCGGACGATCCCTACGAGCTCTCCGAGACCGGCAAGGCGTTCGTGGCGGGGGTCCTGCGGCACGCCCGCGAGATCACCGCGGTGACCAACCAGTGGGTCAACTCCTACAAGCGGCTCATCACCGGTGGTGAGGCGCCCACCGCGGTCTGCTGGGGGCACGCCAACCGCTCCGCGCTCGTGCGGGTGCCCATGTACTCCCCGGGCAAGTCCTCCACGCGCCGGGTCGAGATCCGCACGCTCGACACCGCCTGCAACCCCTACCTCGCGTACGCCGTGATCCTCGGCGCGGGTCTCACGGGCATCGCGAAGGGCTACGAGCTGAGCGCGCCCACGGAGGACGACGTCTGGTCGCTCACCGAGACCGAGCGCCGCGCCATGGGCTACGAGTCGCTGCCGCAGAACCTCACCGAGGCGCTCGCGGCGATGGAGCACTCGGAGCTCGTCGCGGAGATCCTCGGCGAGCACGTGTTCGACTTCTTCCTGCGCAACAAGCGGGCGGAGTGGGAGGCGTACCGCCGCAACGTGACCCCGTACGAGCTGGCGACGTACCTGCCGGTGCTGTAGGGCACCTGCCTGCGGGTCGCGGTGGCTCAGCGGCCCTCGCGGACCCGCTCGGCGAGGAAGTCCACCCCGGCGCGCAGCGCGGCAGCGGCGTCGGTCGTCGACCGGTCGAGCGCGCGGACCTCCTCGTCGTGGATCGCCGTGCGGCGGACGCCGTCGCGGATCGTGGCGGCGGCGTCGCACAGCCGGCGCGTCCAGTCCCGGGCCTCGGGCAGCGCGTCGGTGACGCGGCGGGCGTCCGGGTCGCGGGCGAGCGCGTCGAGGTGGGTGTCGAGGGCGGCGGCGAGCCGGCCCAGTTCGCGGTGCTGGTCGGTGAGGACGGCCGAGACGAGCGCGTGGTCGGTGCCTGCCATGACCCGGTCGGTCTCGGCGACGGACGCGCGCAGCGTGCCGCGCAGTTCGGCGGCCTCGCGGGCCGGGCCCGTCGCGACCGCGGCGCGCGCACGGTCCAGCAGGTGGGCGTTGCGCGCCGCGATCCGCTTCACCGCGTGCGTGACCTTGACGACCACCACGAGCGCCACGACGAGCACCACCAGCAGCGCGACGCCGACGGCGGCGAGGAAGACGGGGTCGGTCAGCAGCCGGTACAGCAGCTCGTCGCTCACTCCACCAGGGTAGAGAAATCGGCTGGCCGGGCCGCGGGCCGGCGCTCACCCTTGGCGCCGTGAGGATCAGGCTCCACGACGACATCGCGGCCTTCGTCCGGCTCGCGGGCCCGCTCTACGACGCCGACCCGGTGCGCCACACCATGGCGATCACCGTGCTCGACGGCGTGCGCGACGGCCGGAAGGCCCCCGCGCTGATGGTCACCGCGCACCGCGGCAGCACCGTCGTCGGGGCCGCGTTCCGGGTCGAGGGCCGCGGAGTGATCGTGTCGGGGCTGCCCGCGGTGTGCGCGGCGGACGTCGACGCCGTCGCCGCCACGGTCGACCCGGCGCCGTGGGGCGTGACCGGTCCGGTCGCGCAGGCCCACGCCTACGCCTCGGCAGTGGCGGCGCGCACCGGTGGGCGGGTCGAGGTGGCGATGCGTCAGCGGCTGTTCCGGCTGGTGGTGCTGCAGTGCCCGTCCGGGGTGCCGGGATCGGCGCGGCAGGCGGTCGCCGACGACGTCGAGCTCCTCGCCCGCTGGCAGGAGGACTTCATGCGGGAGGCGCTGCCGACCCTGCCCACGCCGGACGACCCGCGGCCGGGCCTGCGGGACGTGCTCGCCCGCGGCGGCGGAATCCAGCTGTGGGAGGTCGACGGGGAACCGGTGGCCTACGCCGCGGCGCGCACCCCGATCGCGGCGATGTCACGGGTCGGGCCCGTCTACACGCCGTCCGCGCACCGAGGCCACGGCTACGGCACCGCCGTCACGGCTGCGGCCACGGCGTGGGCGCTCGACGCCGGTGCCCGTGACGTCGTCCTGTTCACCGACCTGTCGAACCCGGTGAGCAACGCGATCTACCCGCGGATCGGGTACCGGGCCGTCGAGGACATGGTGGAGCTGGCGTTCGGCTGACGTGAGGTGATCACCGTCGGCGTGACATGACGTGCGCCCGTGCACGTCATGTCACCGAACCGGTGATCACCGTTCGGTGGTTCGGCCGAGCCGGGGGTCACTCCCGCCGGGCGCGGGCGCGCCGCTTGCCCTCGTGCATCGCCTGTACGCGGGCGATCGGGATCGTGTGCCCCTCGTCGACGAGGTCGGCGGGCAGCGCCTGCGGTTCGGGCAGCTGCGCCCGCCACGGATCGGTGTCGCCGAGCAGCGGCGGCGCCGTGCGAACCGTGAAGTCGGCGGGGGAGACGTCCTCGAGGTCGTCCCAGCCGACCGGGAACGACACCGGCACGCCGGGGCGGACGCGCGGGCTGTAGACGGCCACGACGGTCGCGCCGCCGGAGCGCGTCGAGTCGAGGAACACCTTGCCCCCGCGGTCCTCGCGGATGAACGCCGTCGTGGCGAGCGCCGGGTCGATCCGCTCGGCGCGGGCGGCGAGGGCTCGGGTCGCGGCCGCCGCGTCCTCGATCGCGGTGGACTCCACCACCGGCACGATGACGTGCAGCCCCTTGGCGCCGCTGGTCTTCACCGCACCCGTGAGCCCGCAGTCCGCGAGCGCCTGCCGGACGAGCCGCGCCGCGGCGACGACGTGGCCGAAGGCGTCGCCCGCAGGCGGGTCGAGGTCGAGCACGAGGTGGGTGACGTGGTGGTGTTCCCCGCGCAGCAGGGCCGGGTGGTACTCCACGGCGCGCTGGTTTGCGAACCACAGCAGCGTCCGCCGGTCGTCGCAGAGCGCGTAGCGGACCTCGCGACGCGACGCCTCGGCCCACACCGTCACGGTGCGGATCCAGTCCGGGGTGTACTTCGGCACGTTCTTCTGCATGAACGGCTCCTGTCCCGGGCGGACCCGGATCACGGACAGCGGCCGGTCGGCCAGCTCGGGAACGATCCGGTCGGCGACGGCGTCGAGGTAGTCCACGAGGTCGCGCTTCGTGGCGTCGGCCCCGTCGAACAGGGGCTGGTCGAGACTCGTCAGGCGGACGCCGTCCCGCTCCTCTGCGGTGTCGTCGCGGCGGCTCATCGGCCCAGCCTGGCACGGTCCGGCGGCTGCCGCCGACGGACGGGAGCACCGCGCCCGTCGGAGCGGCCCGGCGCGCGCCCCGTACGGGCATGGGACGCTCGCGCCGTCACGAACCCGTGCTGCTCGCTGCGTCCTGCGCGCCGCAGGTCGGGGCGGTGCTCTCGGCGGCCCTGTTCTCGGCGGCCCTGTTCTCGACGGCACTGCTCTCGACGACACTGCACCCGGCGGCAGAAGCGTCGCCATCGCGCGACGCCGCCGCGTCCGCGAGCGCCGCGTAGTACGCCTGCCGCGCCGACTGCAGCAGCTCCGTCCACGACGCCACCTGCGGCCGCTGCTTGAGCAGGGCGCGGCGCTGACGCTCGGTCATGCCGCCCCAGACGCCGATGTCGATCTGGTGGTCGAGCGCGTGGGCGAGGCATTCGGTGCGGACCGGGCATGCCGTGCAGAACTGCCGGGCCTCGCGCTGGACGCGGCCGCGCGTGAACAGCGTGTCGGCATCGGCGACGCGGCAGCGGGCGGCGATGCGCCAGTTCCAGGTCTCGGTCATCTCGTCCCCCTCGGTGCGGTGATCTCGCTTCGAGGGGAAGTCTCGGATCGGGCGACCGATCCCGGCAGAGCGCAAAACTACTCAACTTCGACGCGTGACGGCGGTCAGTCCGGCAGGAGCGGCACCTCGAATCCCTGGTCGCGGCCCAGCAGCGCGGCCCGGGTGACGGCGCTCGAGCCGAAGCGTTCACGGACGCGATCGAGCGCGGTGTCGACGCTCACCGGGTGCAGCTCGTCGAACAGGGTGAGCTGGACGGACGCGTCGTCGTCCAGGTTGCCGACAGCGACACCCAGCAGGGTGAGGCCGCGGCGCTCGATCTCGGGCCGGACGGTCGCGAGCAGCGTGCGGGCCGCGCCGAGCACCGTGCCGGTGTGGGCGGTGGCGGCGCCGAGGGTGTGGGAACGGGTGATGCGGGAGAAGTCGTCGAAGCGCAACCGCAGCACGACGGTGCGGCCGACGCGGTGCGCGGCGCGCATGCGGCGGGTGACGCGGTCCACGAGCCCGGTGAGGACGGCGTCGACCATCTCCGGCGACTTCGGGCGCCTGCCGAGCGCGCGCTGGGAACCGATCGAGCCGCGCCGACGCCCGACCTGCACGCGCCGCGCGTCGTGGTTGTGGGCCAGCGCGAACAGGTGCCGACCGGCGGCGCGCCCGAGCAACGACACGAGCGTGGACTGCCCGAGCTGCGCCACGTCGCCGACCGTCCGGATGCCCCAGCCGTGCAGCTTGGCCGCCGTGACCTCCCCGACGCCCCACAACATCTCGACGGGCAACGGGTGCAGGAACTCGAGCTCCCCGTCCCCGGGAACGACGAGCAGGCCGTCCGGTTTCGCGACCCGGCTCGCCACCTTCGCCAGGAACTTCGTGCGCGCGACACCGACGGTGATCGGCAGCCCGACCTCGTCCAGGACCCGGGCTCGCAGCCGCGCGGCGATGGTGGCGGGCGAGCCCGCGAGCCGGCGCAGGCCTCCGACGTCCAGGAACGCCTCGTCGATGGACAGGCCCTCCACCAGCGGCGTCGTGTCCCGGAAGACCGCGAACACCGCCCGGCTGGCCTCGGTGTAGGCCGAGAACCGCGGGGGCACGACCACGGCGTGCGGGCACAGCGCGCGCGCCTGCGACCCGGGCATCGGGGTGCGCACCCCGAACGCCTTCGCCTCGTAGGACGCGGCGAGCACCACCCCGGCACCGACGATCACCGGCAGGCCCCGCAGCGCGGGCGTGTCGCGCTGCTCGACCGACGCGTAGAACGAGTCGAGGTCGGCATGCAGGATCGCGGGGTCGGCGGACACGAACAGATGTTCGCACGACATGCCGACGATTCAGGCGGTTCCGTGCAGCATGTAGTCGCCCGCCGCCTCGTCCCAGTCCATCTCGACGAGCCCGCGGGCCCGCGCCGCCTTCGCGAACGCGAGGAAGCTCGAGAACCCGAACCGCTTCTCGCTGAACCCGGGGATGCGCCGCCGCAGCTGGTCCTTCATCCCGTTCAGCGGGCGTGGCGACCCGGCGTCCGCGACGAGGCGGGCGAACTCGCGGAACGCCTCGTCGTCCGCGGAGCCGTGCTCGGGGAACCCCACCTCGGGATCGCCCTGGGCCGAACCCTGCCGCAGGTCGATCACGCGCTGGTCGGCGAGGTTGCGCAGCAGCTCACCGAAGCCGCGGAAGCCGAGCTCGGCCTCGTCGAAGGTGGGGTCCTTGCGCAGGATCGCGCGCTTGAGCCGGGACGCGAGGACGGGGCCGTCCGCGTGCCGCTGCAGCCCGGCGAGCGTGCGGGTGACGAGCCGGCCGGGATCGGTCTCGGCCTCGGGTTCCGGCGCCGGGGAGGCGGGCGTGGCGGTCGCGGCGAGAGAGCGCTTCGGCCGCGGCTCCACGCCGGGCAGCCGGTCGTAGAAGAGGAACTCGTCGCACGCGGGCGGCAGCAGCGCCGAGGTCGAGGACTGGACGCCGATCCCGATCACGCGTTTGTCCAGCTCGCGCAGCTTGTGGACCAGCGGCGTGAAGTCCGAGTCGCCGGTGCCGATCGCGAACGTCGTGATGAAGCCGCGCGCGAACGCGAGCTCGACGGCGTCCACGGCCATCTTGATGTCCGCGGCGTTCTTGCGGGAGCCGCCGATGCGTTGCGGGATCTCGATCAGCTCCACCTGCGCACGGGCGAGCGCCCGCCGGTCCTCGTCGAAGGCCGACCAGTCCGCGTACGCGCGGCGCGCGACCACCCGACCGCGCTCGGCCAGCGCGTCCGCCACCGGGGTGAAGTCGAACGGTGCGACGCCCAGGCCGTCGCGGGCGCCGATGGCGAGGTTCTCGTAGTCGAGGAACAGCGCGATGCGTTCGTCGTCGGTGGTCACTCTGGCGATCCTTCCACTGCCCGACGTGCCACCATCGCGGCCATGACGACGTTCGCGCAGGCTCTCGCCGCAGGCCGCGTCACCCTCGACGAGGCCCTCGACCTCTACGACGGCCTGGATGCCGTCCCCGTCGAGTTCATGATCGGTACCTGGGCGGGCTCGGAGTTCCCCACCGGCCACCGGATGGACGGCCTGCTGACGGCCACCGGCTGGTACGGCAAGCGGTTCACCGACGCCGAGACCGTCCACCCGCTGCTGTTCCACACCCCGGACCGGCGCGCCGCCTTCCCCGTCGACCCGGCGTTCGCCCCCGTCGGGCTGCCGCTGCCCGCGAACCGCTCCTACCACCGGCTGATCACCGCGATCCGCCCGGTCATCGGCACGCGCAAGCCGACGGCCCGGCTGCGGATGACGGGGTACCGCGGCGTCGTCAGCGCCACGATGATCTACGACGCGAAGCCGATCCTCGACGTCTTCCGCCGGGTCGACGACACCACCGTCCTCGGCGCCATGGACCTGCGCGGGGACTCTCGGCCGTACTTCTTCGTCCTGCGCCGCGACGACGGGTTCCGCGTGCTCGTCTGAACGAGCCTGAACGATTCGCCTCCCCGCCGCGTGAAGTGGACGGACCTGCCGCCGAGACCTGGCGCGGGCCGGACCTTCAGGGGGAGGACATGGAGACGACGGTGGCACGGCGGCGGCGCAGGGCGGCCGCGGTGCGGACACGGCCGCTGCGCCGCGACGACCCCGCGGTCGACGCGGTCTTCGCGGGCCTCTCGGAGCGCAGCCGCTACCTGCGCTTCCACGCGCCCGCGCCCCGGCTGACGGCCGCCGTCCGCCGCCACCTCCACGACGTGGACGGCCGCCACCACGCCGGTCTGGTCGCCGAGGTGCGCGGTGTCCTGGGTACCCGCGCGGTCGGGATCAGCCGGATCATCGGCGGGGCGGGGGATCGGGCCGAGCTCGCCGTCGCCGTCGTCGACGCGTGGCAGGGCCGCGGCGTCGGTCGCATGCTGCTCACCGATCTCGCCGTGCTCGCCCGCGATCTCGGCCACCGCGAGCTCCACGGCGACGTGCTGGCGGAGAACACCGGCGTCGTCACGCTGCTGCGGTCGGTCTTCCCGGGGACCCGGCACACCCGCGACGGCGGTGTCGTGCACGTGCGCTGCCCGTTGACCGACTCCGTCGAGATCACCCACGAGGACCTGCTCGCCGATCTCCTGGCGTGCTGAGGAGCCCTGCGATGCCTGCTTCGACGCCCACCCGGCGCTCGCCGATGATGACCGTGGTCGCGACCGTCGCGCTCGCGATGGTGCTGTTCCTGGTGAACCGTGCCGGGGAGCCGCCTGCGGCCGCCCCGGCAGCCGCCCCGGTCGTCGTCGCACCCCCGATCGCCGTGTCCTATGCGGGTACGACCGACGACGGCCGGGTCGCGGTGTCGGTCATCGTGACCGGTGACCGGGCCGAGGGCCACGTCGCGGGCCGCGGTGGGCGACAGGGCGTCCCGCTCGCCGCCTTCCTGGAGGGCTCCGCGCGTGGCGGCACGGTCGTGCTCGGGCCGCGCGACGGGGTGCGGATCGACGCCACCGTGGACGGCGGGCGCCTGCGCGGCACCGTCTGGACCGGCAGCGGCCCGGGCCGCCCGTTCGTCGCCGTCGCCGAGGGGGGTGCGTCGCGATGACCGACAAGCGACGTGTCCGCGTCGTCCTCGTCGGGCTCATGCTCGGCGTGTCGCTCGCCGCCCTCGATCTCACCGTCGTCGCCACCGCCGTCCGCACCATCGCCGACGATCTCGGCGGCGCGGACCTGCAGGCCTTCGCGACGACCACCTACCTCATCGCGAGCGCGATCAGCACGCCGCTGTACGGCAAGCTCTCCGATGTCCACGGGCGCAAGCCGCTGTTCGTCGTCGCGATCTCGGTGTTCGTGATCGGGTCGCTGCTGTGCGCGATCGCCACGTCCATGTACCAGCTCGCCGCCTACCGGGCGATCCAGGGCATCGGTGCGGGCGGGTTGTTCTCGCTGTCGCTGACGATCATCGCCGACCTCGTCCCGGCCCGCGAGCGGGCCCGCTACGTGGGCCACCTCATCACCGTGTACGGGGCGTTCGGCGTGCTCGGACCGCTGGTCGGGGGCCTGCTCGCCGGGACGGACGAGATCCTCGGGATCACCGGCTGGCGCTGGGTGTTCCTCATCAACGTGCCGGTCGGCCTCGTCGCGCTCGCGGTCGTCGCCGTCGGGCTGCGGACGCCGAGGCAGCGCGCACGGGCCCGCGTCGACTGGTCCGGCGCCGCGATGCTCTCCCTCGGGCTCGTGCCGCTGCTCGTGGTCGCCGACGAGGGCCGCAAGTGGGGCTGGAACTCCTACGAGGCATGGCTGTGCTACCTCGTCGGGGTCGCCGGGATCGCCGGGTTCGTGCTCATCGAGCGCGCGAGGGGGGACGACGCCCTGCTACCGCTGGAGCACTTCCGGGTGCCCAACTTCCGGCTCGGCGCGATCGCGAGCGTCGCCGTCGGCTTCGGGATGTTCGGGGTCATCACCGCGCTGCCGCTGTACCTGCAGGTCGTCGGTGGCGCCTCGCCCGCGGAGGCGGGTGTGCTGATGATGCCGCTGGTCGTCGGGATCCTCGCGACGTCGCTCGTGTCGGGAAAGGTCATCGAGCGCACGGGCCGCTACCGGGTGTGGCCGATCTTCGGATCGGTGCTGATGATCGTCGGACTGCTGTGGCTGTCCGTGATCACCGACGAGACGTCGTTCGCGACGACCGCCGTGTTCATGTTCGCCTTCGGTGTCGGCCTCGGCGGCAACCTGCAGCCGCTCACCCTCGCGATGCAGAACGCCGTCGCCGCCCGCGACTCCGGGGTCGCCACGGCGGCGGCCACGTTCTTCCGCTCGCTGGGCGGCAGCGCCGGGGCCGCGGTCTTCCTCACGATCCTGTTCAGCATCGTGGCCGACCGGATCGCCTCGGCGTTCCGCGAGGCGGCCGCGACGCCGGAGTTCCAGGCCGTCGCAGGCGACCCCGCGGTGCTCGCGGACCCGGTGAACCGTTCCGTCGTCGAGGGGCTCCGCAGCGGCGACGTCGGGACGGCGCTGCTCGAGGACTCGAGCTTCCTCGACCGGCTCCACCCGGTGCTCGCCGAGCCGTTCCTGCGCGGGTTCGCCGACGCCACCGGCGTCGTGTTCCTTGCGGGGGGTGTCGTGCTCGTCGTCGCGCTGGCGGCGGCGCTCGCGATGGAGGACGCGCTCGTGCCGGCCGGGCAGGGGGCCGGCGCGGACGCGGCGGACGCGGGGCCGGTGCGGGTGGGCACCCTCGTCGCCGCGGTGCCGATCGGGTCAGCGGTGGCGGCGGGGTCGTCGCAGGGGTCGCGGGTGCTGCCGGGGTCGTCGGGGTCGCCGGTGTTCCGGTCGGTGCCGCCGTCCCGGCCCGCGCCCGGCGCGATCCCGCCCCCGGCCGGTGCGCGTGCTCGGGTCACGAGCGTGGCGCCCGTGTCGGGCGGGATGCCGGTGTCGCCGCGTGCGCCCGCGCCGCCTGCCGTCACCCGATCGAGCGGCGGACCGGGCCGTTCTGCACGCGAGATTTCCACCAGCGGGGATTCGGGCGCTCCGTACCCCGCTGAGCGCAACCTCGGGCGCGTCGCCGGGCCGGACGGCCGGCCGGTGATCGTCCCGGCCGATGCGGAGGGTGGCGGATCCACCGGCATCCCGACGGACGGGGTGCCGCTGCCGGAACGGCCCACCGGACCCGTCGACCTCGACGGGGTGCGCCCCGTGCCGCCGGTGGACCCCGGCCCGCGGGGTGAGCCATCCGGATCCGAGCGGTCGGACGACCCCGCTGCTGAGCCGGCCGCACCGGCCGAGCCGGCCGCACCGGCCGAGCCGGTCGCGCCGGTCGCACCGGCCGCACCGGCCGCACCGGCCGCAACCACGGCCGAACCGGCCGTCCCCGCGGCCGAGCCGGCGGAACCCACGGCCGAGCCGGCCGTCCCCGCCACCCCGGGCGGCCTGCTCGCCGAGCTGCCCGGCAGCGTCCGCCGCCTGCTCGTCCGCGCCGCGCGGCCCGGGTTCGTCCACGCCGGGATGACGCTCTTCCGCCAGGGCGACCGCGGCGACACGGCCTACCTCGTGCGGTCCGGCCGCATCGAGGTGTTCGCCGACGGTGCGCTGGTGCGTGCCTTCACCGCGGGTGACGTGTTCGGGGAGCTGGCGCTGCTCGGCGACGGCGTCCGCACGGCGACAGCCGTGGCGCGGCGCGACAGCGAGCTCCTCGGCCTGCACCGTGCGGACTTCGACCGCCTCCTCGCGACGGAGCCGGCGTTCGCCCGCGCGATGGTGGAGCGGCTCGCGGCGCGGGTCCCCGGCCCGGACCCGGCGGCGGCCCCGCCGACCCCGCCGGTGGTGGCGCTGGTGCCGGCTACGGAAGGGGTGCCCGCGGCGGCCGTCCGCGAACTCGCCACCTACCTCGCCTTCCACCTGCGCCGGGGCGGGCGCGTCGCCCGACTCGACGCCGACGGCGACCCGAGCCGGTGGGCCGCGCGGCTGGCCGAGGCGGAGGCCCGCCACGACCGCGTGCTGCTCGTCGCGTC
>NZ_JBFWVQ010000138.1:0-13277 GCF_050246655.1 Pseudonocardia sp. | reverse complement strand
TGTGTCGTGTCCCTTCGTGAGAACCCTTAGCCAGGTCTCACTGACCGTCACACGGTGGCCGCCTCCGTCATGGTCGCCACACCGAACACGGCGAACCCCGAACTCCACCAGCTCACGGGACGCAACCGCGGAACTCGCGGGTCAGGTGTCGGAGGCCGCCAGGTCGGCGTGCCGCTGGCGCAGGTCCCGCTTGAGGATCTTGCCGCTCGGGTTCTTCGGCAGCGCGTCCGCGAACACCACGTACTTGGGTCGCTTGTAGCCCGCGAGCCTGCCCCTGGCGTGCGCCATGACGTCCTCGACGGTGATCCCCGCCCCCTCCTTCGGCACGATCACCGCGGTGACTGCCTCGATCCAGGTGGGGTGGCCGATGCCGAACACGGCGACCTCGGCCACCCCGTCCAGCTCGTAGATCGCCTCCTCGACCTCGCGGCTGGCGACGTTCTCCCCGCCTGTCTTGATCATGTCCTTCTTGCGGTCGACGACAGCGAGGTAGCCGTCCTCGGTCATGACCCCGAGGTCGCCGGAGTGAAACCAGCCGCCCGCGAACGCTGCGGCGGTCTTCTCCTCGTCGTTGTAGTAGCCGAGCGCGGCGTGCGGGCTGCGGTGCACGATCTCGCCGACCTCGCCGGGCGGCACCGGGTTGTCCTCGTCGTCGACGAGCATCGTCTCGACGTTGAGTGACGCCTTCCCGGCGCTGCCCGCGTGCTCCAGCTGCTCCTCCGGGCGCAGGATCGTCGCGAGCGGCGCCATCTCGGTCTGGCCGTAGAAGTTCCAGAGCCGGACGCCGGGCAGCCGCTGCTGGAGCTCGCGGAGCACCTCCACCGGCATCGGCGAGGCCCCGTAGTAACCCTTGCGCAGGCTCGACAGGTCCGTGGAGTCGAAGTCCGGGTGGCGCAGCAGCGAGATCCACACCGTGGGCGGGCAGAACAGCTTCGTGACCTTCTCGCGCTCGATCGTCGCGAGGAGGTCGGCAGGCGCGGGTGCCGGGAGGATGATGCTGGTCGCGCCGAGGTAGACGTCGACGCCGAAGAAGCAGTCCAGCTGCGCGCAGTGGTACATCGGCAGCGAGTGCGCCTCGACGTCGTCGCGCTCCATCCCACCGTCGATCACGCAGCTCACGTACTGCGCGATCAGCGACCGCGAGGGCAGCATGACCCCCTTGGGTCGCGACTCGGTGCCCGAGGTGTACATCAGCCGCAGCGGGTCGTCGTCGGCGATCGCGACGTCCGGGGCGGTCGCGTCACCCCGGCTCCACCACGACTCGACGGGCTCCCAGCCCGCCGACGGGTTCGTGCCGATCCACCCGCGCACCGAGATCATGCCGGCGTCGGCCATCGCCTTCTCGGCCGTGTCGGCGAGCGCGGACTCGGCGAGCATCCCCTTCGCCCCGGAGTGCGTGAGGATGAACGTGATCTCGCCCGCGTTGAGCATGAAGTTGATCGGCACCAGGACGATGCCCGCCTTGGCCGCCGCGAACGCGAGGACGGCGAACTCCCAGCAGTTGTGCGACAGGATCGCGAGCCGGTCGCCCTTGGTGAGACCGCGCGCGATCAGCGCGTTCGCCATCCGGTTCACGGCGACGTCGAACTCGGCGAACGTGGCCCGGTGCTCGCCCGCGACCACGGCGAGCTTGTCCGGGTAGCGCTGCGCGGTCCGGTGCAGGAGATCGCCGACGCTGTGCTGGCGGGCGCGCGCGATCGCGGCCTCGGTCTGCGAGGTGAAGGGCATGCCCGGATTGTGCCCCAGGCCACTCACTGATCGCGAGATCCGGTCACTACTGACCGTCGCGGCGGTACGGGAGGCTCACCCGGGAGCACGTACCCTGAGCCGCATGTCGGCGTCGCTGCTCACCCGCGCCCCCGCGCTGGTGCGCCGCCACGGCACCCCGGTGCACGTGCAGATCGAGCAGTGGCTCGTGGGCGAGATCGCCTGCGGTGATCTCGCCACCGGCGATCGGCTGCCCGGCGAGCGGGAGCTCGCGAAGGCGCTGCGGGTCAGCCGGATGACGCTGCGCCAGGCCCTGGACGGGTTGGCCCGCCGCGGGGTCATCGTCCGTACCCCCGGCCGGGCGGGCGGGGCCTTCGTCGCGGAGCCGAAGATCGACTGCGACCTCACCGGGCTGGCCGGGTTCACCGAGCAGATGCGCCGCGCGCACCGCACGGCCGGGGCCCGGGTGGTCGAGGCCAGCACCGTCGCCGCCGGGGAGGACGTCGCAGCCGGGTTGGACGTGGCCACGGGGTCACAGGTGCACGAGGTCGTCCGGGTGCGCTCCGCGGACGGCACCGCGCTCGCCGTCGAGCGTTCCTGGTTCCCCGTCGGGCAGGTGCCGGACCTGCTGGAGCGGCCGCTCACCGGCTCGCTCTACGAGCTGCTCGCCGCCGAGTTCGGGCTCGCGCCGCACACGGCCGTCGAGTACCTGGAACCGGTCACCGCGGACGCGGAGGACGCCGGCCTGCTGGAGGTGCAGCCCGGCGCGGCACTCATGCAGGTGGAGCGCGTCGCGCGCACCGTCGTCGGGGTTCCGGTGGAGTACGCGCGGGACCGCTACCGCGCCGACCGGGTCCGGCTCATGATCCGGACCGGGGTGGACGCCGGGATCGGGGAGGTGTCCGCCATCCCGGCGCTGCGCGCCGACATCCGCACCGGCCGATGAGTCCGACCGTTCCCCGGAGTCTGCATCAGCATCGACTCCGAGGAGGCCGTGAATGACCGTCGTCGACACCGGCACCGCCCGCATCGCCTACGACCGGGAGGGCGCCGGGCCACCCGTGATCCTGGTCGGCGGCGCAGGCCAGCTCCGGGCGGCCGATCCGGCCACCCGCACACTCACCACCCTGCTCGCTGCGCGCGGGTTCGACGTCGTGCACCACGACCGGCCCGGCCGCGGCGACTCCGGCGGCGAGCCCCCGTTCACGCTGGCGGGCGAGGTCGCCGCCATCCGCACCCTCGTGGACGTCGTCGGTGGCCGGGCGGCGCTCTACGGCAGCTCGTCCGGGGGTGCGATCGCGCTCGCGGCCGCCGCGGAGATCCCCGGCGTCACCCGGCTCGTGCTGTGGGAGGTCCCGCTCGGCGAGGAGCTCGGGACGGACGGCGCGGCGTTCCTCGCCGAGATCCGGGCCGTGGTCGCCACCGGCGACCGGGAGGCGATGCTGCGCACCTTCATGGCGGACATGCCGCCGGAGTGGTTCGACGGCATGCGCCGCGGGCCGCAGTGGCCGCTGTTCGAGCGGATGGCGCCCACCGTCGAGGCGGACGCCGAGGCCCTGGCCTGGACGCAGTCGGCGCCGCACGCGCAGCTGTGGGGAGCGATCACGGCGCCCACCGTGGTGCTCGTCGGGTCCAGCGCGTTCCCGTTCTTCCACGACGCCGCGGACGCGATCGTCGCCGCCCTGCCGGACGCGCGGCGGGCGGAGGTGCCCGGCGCGGACCACGGGTGGGAGCCCGAGGCGATGGCGGAGGTGCTCGCGACCCACCTGGGGGGCTGACCCGCGCCGCAACGAGCGGCGCGTTCGTCCCACTCAGCTGGACGAACGGGCCGCTCGTAGCGACGGACGTGCCGGTCAGGCCCGGATCCGCTCCCCCTTCGGGTCGTACGGTGCCCCGCGGACCACCTCGGCGCCGACGTCTTCGCCGTCGATCCCGACGACCACGCGCGTGCCGGGACCCGCGGCGACCGGCAGGTAGGCGTAGGCGATCGAGCGTTGCACGGTGTAGCCGTAGCCGCCGGAGGTCACCTGCCCCACGGTCGTGCCGTCCAGCCGCACGGGCTCACCGCCGAGCGCGACGGCCCGCGGATCGTCGACCAGGAGGCACCGCAGCCGGCGCGTCACCCCCGCCGCCCGGGCGGCGGCCAGCGCCGTGCGCCCGGTGAACTCCCCGGCCGACCCGTCGAGCGCGCGCACCGCGAACCCGAGACCTGCCTCGTCAGGGGTGGTCTCGGGCCCGATGTCGGAGCCCCACGCGCGGTAGCCCTTCTCCAGGCGCAGGCTCTCGATCGCCCGGTAGCCGCAGGGCAGCAGCCCGTGCGGCGCCCCCGCCTCGACGAGCGCGTGCCACAGCGCCGCCCCGTACTCCGTGGGGCAGTACAGCTCCCAGCCCAGCTCCCCCACGTACGTGACGCGCAGCGCCCGCACCGGTACGTCGCCGACGGTCGTCTCGCACATCGACGGGTAGGGGAACGCGTCGTTGTCGAGCGCCTGCGGCGTGAGCGGCGCGAGGACCTCCCGGGAACGCGGGCCCCACAGCCCGATGCACGCCCAGCCGCTCGTGACGTCGCCGAGGTGCACCGACGCGTCGGACCTGCGCGCCTGGCGCCGCAGCCACTCCAGGTCGTGGCCCCCGAACGCCGTGCCCGTGACGACGAGGAACGCGTCGGTCGCCAGCCGGGTGACGGTCACGTCCATCTCGATGCCGCCGCGGTCGTCGAGCGCCTGGGTATAGGTGACACTGCCGACGGGGCGGTCCACGTGCCCGGCGAACACGTCGCTCACGAACGCCGCAGCGTCCGGGCCGGTGATCTCGATCTTCGCGAACGACGTCTCGTCGAACAGGCCGACGGCCTCCCGCGTGGCCCGATGCTCCGGCTCGACGCACGGCGACCACGTCCGGCCCGCCCAGCCGCGCGGGCGCAGCTCCCCGGACCCGGCCACCGCGTAGTGGTCGACGCGCTCCCAGCCCGCCTTCTCGCCGAACACCGCGCCGTGCGCGGCGTGCCACGGGTACACCGGCGACGTCCGCAGCGGACGCCCCGTGCGCCGCCCCTCGCCCGGGTAGCGGATGTCGTAGTAGCTCTCGTAGTTCTCCACCGTGCGGGCGAGCGTGTAGCCCGGGGAGCGGTAGTGGCGGGCGAAGCGGCGCACGTCCATGTGCCAGAGGTCCAGGCCCGGATCGCCGTCGAGGATCCAGGCGGCCGTCACCATGCCGATGCCGCCCGCGCCCGCGATGCCGTGCGCGCAGAACCCGGCGGCGACGAAGAACCCGCCGACCTCGGTCTCCCCCAGGCAGAACTCGTTGTCCGGGGTGAAGCCCTCCGGGCCGTTGATCACCGACTGGACGCCGACGTCGCCCAGCGCGGGCACCCGGATCTGCGCGTTCTCCGCGATCTCGGTGAACCGCGGCCAGTCCTCGGGCAGCAGCTTGCCGTTGAAGTCCGGCGGGACGGCGTCGTAGGAGCGGGCGGTGGCGGTCCAGGGCGCCGACTCGCGCTCGTAGCCGCCCATCACCAGGCCACGGACCTCCTGGCGGTAGTAGACGAGCAGGTCCGGGTCGCGCAGCGACGGCAGCGCTGCGCCGGGCTCCAGGAACGGCGCCGTGACGACGTACTGGTGCGACATCGGCACCACCGGCACGCGGACGTCGACCATGCGGGCGATCTCGGCGGCGTACATCCCGCCGCAGTCCACGACGATCTCGCACTCGACGTCGCCGCGGTCCGTCCGCACCCCGCAGACGCGCCGCCCGTGGCGGGTGGCCAGGGTGTCGATCCCGAGCACCCGGGTGCGCTGCGCGATGCGTGCGCCGCCCGCCCGGGCCAGCGCCGCGAGCGCCTGGCACAGCCGCGCGGGGTCGACGTGCCCGTCCGTCGGGGTGTAGGCCGCGCCGAGCACGCCGTCGGTGCTCATGAGGGGGAAGAGCTCCTTCGCCTCGGCGGCGGAGACCAGCTCCAGCGGCAGGCCCGACCGTTGCGCCCACCCGGCCTGGCGGCGGATCTCCTCCAGCCGCGCAGGCGACGACGCGAGCCGCAGCGAGCCCGACTCCACCCAGCCCGCGGCATGCTCGGACTTCTCCAACCGCCGGTACAGCTCGACGGACGCCACGTTCATCCGGGTGAGTGCGGGGTCGGCGCGCAGCTGCCCCACCAGGCCGGCCGAGTGGAACGTCGAACCGCTCGTCAGCTCGGCCCTCTCGAGGAGCAGGACGTCGCGCTCGCCACGTTCGGTGAGGTGGAATGCGACACTCGCACCACCCACACCGCCGCCGATCACCACGATCCGGGCACGCGGGGGCAGCTCCACCGTCACGCGGCGAGACTACGGTCTAGACCGTTCGATTCGCGAGACCTACCCTGCACCGATGGAGACCGCCGCGGCGACGCTCGACGTCGACGCGTTGCTGGACTCCATCCCCTGCACCACGGGCCGCCCCCGCCGCGTCGAGGAACTGCCGGGCGGCCTGACCAACCACAACCTCAAGGTGACCACCCCGGACGGCGTCGTCGTCGTGCGCATCCCGGCCGAGGGCCGCGCAGCGGAGCGGGCCGGCGGCTCGCTGCTCGGCATCGACCGCGACGCCGAGCACGCCAACACCGTCGCCGCGCACGAGGCGGGCGTCGGACCGCCGGTGCTGCACTACCGCACGGGCGAGGGCCTCGTCGTCGGGTTCCTGCCCGGCCGCACGCTCACCGACGCCGACCTGCACGACCCGGCCGTCCTGGCCAGGGTCGCCGCGGCCTGCCGGCGGCTGCACGCCGGGCCGCGCTTCACCGGCGACTTCGACATGTTCGCCACCCAGGCCCGCTACCGGCGCATCGTCGCCGAGCACGGCTTCCGCCTCCCCCCGCGCTACGACGACTTCGCGCCGCAGGTGGCGGCGATCCACGCCGCGCTGCCGGTGCACCCGACCGTCCCGTGCCACAACGACCTGCTCGCCGGGAACCTGCTCGACGACGGCGAGACCGTGCGGATCATCGACTACGAGTACTCGGGCAACAACGACCCCTGCTTCGAGCTCGGCAACATCTGGAGCGAGGCGGCGCTGCCGCTGCCCCTGCTCGACGTGCTCGTCACCGCCTACCACGGGCGCCCGCGACCGGCGCTGGTCGCACGCGCCCGGTTGCACGCACTGCTCGCGAAGTACGGCTGGACCCTCTGGGCCTCGATCCAGGACGGGTCCTCGCCGATCGACTTCGACTTCTGGTCGTGGGGGATGGAGAAGTACGACCGCGCCATCGCGGAGTTCGACGGGCCCGACTTCGAGCGCCTGCTCGACACGGCCCGGCAGGAGGACTGACCGGCAGGACCGAGCACCGAAGGGGCAACCGATGGGCACACCGGAAACAGGACGGCACCGCACCTCGGCCGACACGCAGCACGACGCCGACGCCGCGCTGCTGCACAAGATGGGTTACGCCCAGGTGCTGTTCCGCGAGATGGGCGGGTTCTCCAACTTCGCGATCTCGTTCACGATCATCTCGATCCTGGCCGGCTGCCTGACGTCCTACTTCATCGCGTTCAACAACGGCGGCCCGGTGGCGGTCACCTGGGGCTGGCTGTTGGTCGGTGTGTTCTGCGTACTGGTGGCGATGGCGATGGGCGAGATCGCCTCGTCGATGCCCACCGCGGGTGCGCTCTACTACTGGGCGTCCAAGCTGGGCAGCCCGGTGTGGGGCTGGTTCACGGGCTGGTTCAACCTGGTCGGGCAGATCGCGGTGACCGCGGCCATCGACTACGGAGCGGCGCTGTTCACCACCGCGCTGCTCGACCTGTGGTTCGGGATCGGCACCGAGACCGGCACCGTGTTCATCGTCTACACCGCGATCATCGCGCTGCACCTGGTGCTCAACCTGCTCAACGTCAACGTCCTCGCGGGGCTCAACTCGTTCTCCGCGTGGTGGCACATGGTCGGTGTCGTGGTCGTGGTCGGCGTGCTGGTCGTGGTGCCCGAGAACCACCAGTCGGCGTCGTTCGTCTTCGGCGAGACGATCAACAACTCCGGCTTCTCCGACGGCCTCTACTGGTTCGTCTTCGGTATCGGGCTGCTGATGGCGCAGTACACGATCACCGGCTTCGACGCGTCGGCGCACATGAGCGAGGAGACGCGGGCCGCGTCGCGCTCCGCCGCCATCGGCATGGTGATGTCGGTCGTCGTGTCCGTGATCTTCGGCTTCGTCCTGCTCGTCGCCGTCACGTTCGCGGTCCCCGACGTCCAGGGCACGCTGGACGCCGTCGGCAACGCCGTCGTCTACATCTGGACGGAGTCGCTCGGCGAGACGTGGGCGGAGTTCCTGCTGTTCATCGCGGTGGTGGCCCAGCTGTTCTGCGGGACGGCGTCGGTGACCTCGGCGTCGCGGATGATGTTCGCGTTCTCCCGTGACGGCGCGGTGCCCGGGTCGCGGCTGTGGCGCAAGGTCTCCCGCCAGCGGGTGCCGGTCAACGCCGTGATCGCGATCTGCGTGCTGTCGTGGGCGCTCATGCTCCCGACGCTGGCCAACGGGGTGATCGGCTACCTGGTCGGCACCTCGATCGCCGTCATCGGGCTCTACATCGCGTTCGCGCTGCCGATCGTCCTGCGGATCCGTGCGGGCGAGCGCTTCGAGCGGGGCGCGTGGAGCCTCGGCAGGCACTACAAGTGGATCTCCCCCGTGGCGGTGATCTGGATCGGGCTGGTCTGCGTCCTTTTCCTCATGCCGGTGTCGCCGAACGGCATCCCGGGGGCTGCCGAATTCGACTGGAACGTGGTGAACTACGCCCCGCTGACGGTGGGCGGCGCGCTGATCCTCTTCGGCGGCTGGTACCTGATCAGCGCCCGCAAGTGGTTCGTCGGTCCGGTCCGCGAGGCCGGGTCGGAGGAGGAGCTGGCCTCGATCGAGCAGCAGCTCGACGCGGAGGCCAAGCAGTGAGGGGAGGCCGGTGATCCATCGCCGGGAGGGCATGCTCACCCTCGGGGAGCTGCGCGGGCACGTCGACACGGGAATGATCGACACGGTGCTGGTCGCGTTCACCGACATGCAGGGCCGGCTGCAGGGCAAGCGGTGCGCGGGGCGGTACTTCCTCGACGAGGTCGTGCGCCCCGGCACCGGGCCGGGCGTGGAGGCGTGCAACTACCTGCTGGCCGTGGACGTCGACATGAACACCGTGGACGGCTACGCGATGTCGTCGTGGGACCGCGGGTACGGCGACATGGTGCTCCGGCCGGACCTGCGGACGCTGCGCCGCGTCCCCTGGCACGAGGCGACGGCGCTGGTGCTCTGCGACGCCGCCTGGGACGACGGGTCGCCGGTCGTCGCCTCGCCCCGCCAGGTCCTGCGCGCCCAGCTGGACCGGCTGGCCGAGCGGGGGCTCGTCGCGGACGTCGGCACGGAGCTCGAGTTCATGCTGTTCGCGGACTCCTACGCCGAGGCGTGGGACAAGGCCTACCACGGGCTGCGCCCCGCGAACCTCTACAACGTCGACTACTCCCTCATGGGCACCGGCCGCGTCGAGCCCCTGCTGCGGCGTATCCGCAGCGGCATGGCGGGGGCGGGGATGGTCGTGGAGAGCGCGAAGGGCGAGTGCAACCTCGGCCAGCACGAGATCGCCTTCCGCTATGCGGACGCCCTCACCACGTGCGACAACCACGCGATCTACAAGACCGGCGCCAAGGAGATCGCCGACCAGGCCGGGATGGCGCTGACGTTCATGGCCAAGTACGACGAGCGTGAGGGCAACTCCTGCCACATCCACGTCTCGCTACGCCGCCAGGACGGGGCACCGGCGTTCCCCGGCGAGGGCGAGTACGGGTTCTCCCCGTTGTTCGCGCAGTTCGTGGCGGGCCAGCTGGCGTGCCTGCGGGAGCTGACGTACCTGTTCGCCCCGAACGTCAACTCCTACAAGCGGTTCGCGGACGGCTCCTTCGCCCCGACGGCGGTGGCGTGGGGGGTCGACAACCGCACCTGCGCGCTGCGCGTGGTGGGGCACGGGCGGTCGCTGCGCGTGGAGAACCGCGTGCCCGGCGGCGACGTCAACCCCTACCTCGCGGTGGCGGCCTTGATCGCGTCCGGGCTGCACGGCATCGACCGGGAGCTGGAGCTGGGGGCGGCGTGCACCGGCAACGCCTACCGCTCCGACGCCCCGCGGGTGCCCGCGACGCTGCGGGAGGCCGCGGACCTGTTCACGGCCTCGGAGATCGCGCGCGAGGCGTTCGGGAAGGAGGTCGTCGAGCACTACGGCAACGCCGCCCGGATCGAGCTCGCGGCCTTCGACGCCGCGGTGACGGACTGGGAGCGGCGGCGTGGGTTCGAACGGCTCTAGGCCCGCCGGAGCCGTCCTCGTCGGGCTCACCAGCTACGGCGAGCGGGCCCGGTTCGGGGTGTGGGACGTCGAGGCCGCGCTGCTGCCGCGCACGTACGTCGACATGGTCGTGGCGGCGGGCGGCTCGCCGCTGCTGCTGCCGCCGGTCGCGGCCGCCGCTGCCGCGGTCGACGCGCTGGACGCGCTGGTCGTGACGGGCGGGCCGGACGTCTCGCCGTCGCTCTACGGTGCCGCGCGTCATCCACGGACCGGACCGCCGCGCGAGGAGCGCGACGCCGCCGAGACGGCGGTGGTGCGGCGCGCGCTGGACCGCGGCATTCCGGTGCTCGGGGTGTGCCGGGGGCTCCAGGTGCTCAACGTGGCGCTCGGCGGGACGCTGCAGCAGCACGTGCCGGACGCCGTCGGGCACACCGGCCACAACCCGACGCCGGGCGTCTTCGGCTGGACGGACGTGGTGCCGTCGCCGGGGTCCCGCGTCGCCGGGGCGCTCGGCGGCCCGGTGCGGGTGCGCTGCCACCACCACCAGGCGGTGGACCGGCTCGCGGACGGCCTGGTGGTGACTGCCCGGGCGGCGGACGGCCTCGTCGAGGCGGTGGAGCTCGGGGGGTCCGCGTTCGTCGTCGGGGTGCAGTGGCACCCGGAGGAGGACGCGGCCGACCACCGGCTTTTCGCGGCGCTGGTCGCCGCGGGGTCACCGTCGAGAACGACATTACGCTGATCAAGAAGCCCGATTTCTCTGCACAACGTCGTTCTCGACGGTCAAGGGGGCTGGGCGCGTGAGGGGGCAGGGATGACGCAGCGGTTCACCGGCCGCACGGCCGTGATCACCGGTGGGGGCAGCGGCATCGGGTTGGCCACCGTGCGTCGCCTGGCGTCCGAGGGCGCCCGCGTCGTCGTCGCGGACGTGGACGACGCGGCAGGGGACGCCGCGGCGAAGGAGGCGGGCGGGCTGTTCGTCCGCACCGACGTGACGAGCGAGGACGACGTCGCGCACCTGTTCGAGGCGGCGCTCGACGCCTACGGCACCGTGGACGTCTCCTTCCACAACGCCGGCATCTCCCCACCCGAGGACGACTCGATCCTCACGACCGGCCTGGACGCCTGGCGGCGGGTGCAGGAGGTCAACCTCACCTCGGTGTACCTGTGCTGCCGCGCCGTCCTGCCGATCATGCAGCGGCAGGGCAGCGGGGCCGTCGTCAACACCGCGTCCTTCGTGGCGGTGATGGGTGCGGCGACCTCCCAGATCAGCTACACGGCGTCCAAGGGCGGGGTGCTCGCCATGACCCGCGAGCTGGGCGTGCAGTTCGCCCGCGAGGGCATCCGCGTGAACGCCCTGTGCCCCGGCCCCGTCGACACCCCGCTGCTGCGGGAGCTCTTCGCCGCCGATCCCGAGCGGGCGCAGCGCCGCCTCGTGCACGTCCCGATGGGCCGGTTCGCCCGTCCGGAGGAGATCGCGTCCGCCGTCGCGTTCCTGGCCAGCGACGACGCCTCGTTCGTCACCGCGTCGACGTTCCTGGTCGACGGGGGGATCTCCGGCGCGTACGTCACCCCCCTCTGACCAGCTCGGCATCGAGATCGACAGTGCTGGCTCAGGGCCGGGCTTAGCCCGCCCGCCTGCCGGTTGTGGCCAGCGGGACCGGTCTGCGGGGCGGTTCCGGCAGCAGGCCGAGCTGCATCGCCCGCCGCACCGCGGAGACGCGATCGGACACGTCCAGCTTCGCGTATGCCCGCTCCAGGTGCTTGTGGACCGTCCGCACGCTGATCGCTAGGCGGCGGGCCGTGGCGGCAGCCGTCATGCCCTGCGCGACGAGGGTGATCACCGCCACCTCACGCGGGGTGAGCACCGTCTCATACGCCGCGACGAGCGTGGCGCCGGCACACTGCTGCGAGAGCACCTCGATCTGGCGTGCGACGCAGACGAGCAGCCGCTGGATGTAGCCCGCCAGCTGTAGCTCGTCGGCGCGGTACGCGCCGTCGCGTCCGATCACGAACGCTTCGTGATCCGTGCGCCCGACGTGCAGCGGCAGGGCCATCTGCTCGTCCACCCCGTGGTCCGAGCACAGGTCCTGCCAGCCGCGGCTCCGCCACTGCTCGGCGAACCCCGGCGGCACGTCGGCGAGCTGGGTGACGTGGACCAACTCGGTGTGCCGGTAGTACAGCAGGATCGGGTAGCACCCCTCCGGGTCGTCGTCCGGCCAGTCCGCACGAGCGGGGCCCTCCGGCACGAGCGGCGGCTGCGGCCACACCTGCCGCCGATTCCGCGACACTGGGCCGGTTCTGCTGTAGAAGCAGACCCCGCCGGCGAAGTCGGCAGCCAGCTCCCGCCCCACCGTGTGTACCGGAAACTGCGTTGGCGGCCGTGTAAGCAGTTCTCCCGCGAGCGCCAACCAACGGCGTTCGACGCACGTGTGCATGGTCATCAACTTGTCTCCCCCCGAAGACCGCTTTCGAATATAGCGGAACTCACCGGTCGTCGACATGTGAGTCGCCGGTGGTGCGGTCCCGGGATCCCACCGGACCGTTCTCCATGGCCAACCCGGCTCTTCAGACTTGAGCGTGGTACGTCGCTGTATGACACGATCTCATGCCTGAGCCTGGAAACGGGCCTGGAGCTGCATGATCCGTAATGCTGAGGATACGAAGAGGAGCGGCCCCAGGGGGAACGGAGCGTAGTGTGACGGCGGCGATGTTGAGATTGCCGGTTTGGCCGTGTCGGATCACGATGGGGAGGTCGAGCAGGCGATCGAGACGACGGCGGATCTGATGGGCTGACCGGAGTGCTGCCCGGACCCGTTGTGCCCCCTCCGAACCTGGACCGGGGAGACCAGCGACGGGATCGCGCCGCGGGCCTCGTTGACCTCGCGAGCGCACACAGAGATCTGCCGCCGCGCCGGCGAGGACGGGCACGAGGTCGCGGCGGTGGCCCGGGACGTCGGGATCAGCTGGCCCGCCGCGATGGGCTCAGCGCATGAGCACGGCACCCCGCGTGTCGACGACCCGGCCCGGCCGGCCGGAGTCGGCGCGCTCGGCGTGGACGAGACGGCGTTGACCGCGGCCACCGCGACCCCGGCGACGTCATTCGTGACCGGCATGGTGGACCTGACCCGCCGAGCGGGCGCTGCGGCGCGACTGCTCAACGTCATCGACCTGACTTGGCTCACGAGTTGACCTTCATGAAGATCGAAGGTCTCTGACCTGCTGGTTCGGTCGCCCGCAGTGGTCGGAAGTGTGCACTAATCTCGGCTCGTAGGCTCCGGTAGTGGCCTATGT
>NZ_JBFWVQ010000137.1:0-13297 GCF_050246655.1 Pseudonocardia sp. | reverse complement strand
CGGTCAGGTCGGTGATCTCGAGGTACTCGGCCTGCACGGTTCACTCGCCTCCGGTGGGCGCGGGCAGCGGTGCGCCGGTGGTCGGGGCGGTCCGCGCCTTCCTCGCCGGTCGCCACTGCGTCAGCAGCGACGCCAGCCCGCCCGGCAGGAACGCGATGACCAGCATGAACAGGAAACCCTGGAGGTAGATCCAGCCCGACGGGATGGCCTCGGAGAGCGTCGTGCCCGCCCAGGCGACGGCGATCGCCCCGAGGACCGGCCCGAGCAGCGTCGTCCGGCCCCCGATGGCCACGCCGATGAGCATCCCGATCGACGGCACGATGCCCACGTCGTTGGGCGAGACGATCCCGACGATCGGGACGAAGAGCGCCCCCGCCACCCCGGCCATCACGGCCGCGACGACGTACCCGAACGTCTTGATCAGCGCCGGGTCATAGCCGAGGAAGCGCACCCGTTCCTCGGCGTCACGGCAGGCGACGAGCAGCTCGCCGTAGCGGCTGACCATCAGCTGGCGCGCGATCGCCACCATCACGAGCAGTGTCGCGGCGGCGATGAAGAACAGCATCTGCTTGTTCAGCGGGTCGTAGAGGCTGAACCCGAAGAAGCCCTTGAAGCCGTTCAGGCCGGTGGAGCCGCCGGTGCTGGTCGGGTTGCCGATCAGCAGGATCGCGAACGCAGCGGCGAGCGCCTGCGAGAGGATCGCGAAGTAGGCACCCTTGACGCGGTTGCGGAACGTCGCGAGGCCCAGCAGCAGCGCCACCAGTGCGGGGATCACGAGAATCGCGACGACCGTGAACAGCGGCGAGCGGAACGGCTCCCACCACCACGGCAGCGACCGCGAGGAGATCAGGGCCATGAAGTCGGGGATCTTGCCCGGTCCGGCGTCGGCGAGCTTGAGGTGCATCGCCATCATGTAGGCGCCGAGGCCGAAGAAGACGCCCTGGCCCAGGACGAGCATGCCGCCGCGCCCCCAGGCCAGCCCGATCCCGACGGCGATCATGGCGAGGCAGAGGTACTTCGCGAGCAGGTTGAGCCGGAAGCCCGAGAGCATCGCGGGGGCGAGCACGAAGAGCACGAGCGCGGCGACGGCGAACATCGCGGGAACGAACCAGCGGCTCGTCCGGAACGAGGCCCACGTGCGCACGGCGGCGCTCACGCGAGGCTCCGCGACCGGGCGACGAACAGGCCCTGCGGCCGGACCTGCAGGAACGCGACGATCAAGGCGAACACCAGCACCTTCGCGATCGACGTCGTGGTCGTGTACTCGATCCAGGACTGCACCACCCCGAGCAGGAACGCGGCGATCACCGCACCCCGGATCTGACCGATGCCGCCGAGCACGATGACGAGGAAGGCGTCGACGATGTAGGCGGTGCCGAGGTTGGGCGAGATCGAGCCCATCAGCGTGAGCGCGACACCGGCGATGCCGGCGAGCCCGGAGCCGATGAAGAACGTGAGCCGGTCCGTTGCGCGGGTGGAGACGCCGGAGCTCTCGGCGAGCTGGCGGTTCTGCACGGTCGCGCGGATGCGCCTGCCCAGGCTCGTGTACTTCAGGCCGACCGCGAGCAGCAGGAACGCCGCGATCGCGAGGAACAGGATGAACACGCGGGTCTTGGGGAAGGAGAAGCCTGCGATCTCCAGCGGACCCGACAGCCACGCCGGGGCGGGGACGTCGACGCCCGCGGTGCCGAAGATGTCGCGGGTGACCTGCTGGAGCACCAGCGAGACCCCCCACGTCACGAGCAGCGTGTCGAGCGGGCGGTGGTACATGCGGCGCAGGAGCGTCGCCTCGAGGATCACACCGAGCACACCGCCCACGGCGAACGCGATCGGCAGCGACACCAGCAGCGACAGCCCGGCGTTGCCGAGGGCCAGCTGCATGACGTAGGCGGTGTAGGCGCCGGCCATGATGAACTCGCCGTGCGCCATGTTGATCACGCCCATCTGCCCGAAGGTGAGGGCCAGGCCGAGCGCGGCGAGCAGGAGGACCGAGCCGCCGCTCAGCCCGTTGAACAGCTGGGTGACCAGGATCTCCACGAGTCTCCCTCCGGGACGGGGTCGGGCGCGCCGCGTCGAAGCCGGCCCGGCCGGGTGGGGTGCCCGGCCGGGCCGACGACGGCGCGGGTCAGCCGGACAGGCCGGAGGCCCAGGGGTAGGTCGTGAGGTAGGGGTCGGGCTCGATCGGCGTGCCGGAGGTCCAGTCCGTGTAGATCAGCCCGTCCGGTCCGATCTTGCCGATCAGCGCGGTCTTGGCGATGTGGTGGTTGTCGCCGTTGACCGTGACCGTGCCCTCGGGGGCGTCGAAGCTGACGCCGCCCGCTGCGGCCTGCACCGCGGGCACGTCGAACGAGCCGGCCTTCTCGACCATGCCCTTCCAGAGGAAGAGCGAGGTGTAGGCGGCCTCCATCGGGTCGGAGGTGACCCGGTTGGCGCCGTAGGTGGTCTTGAAGTCCTGCACGAACGCCGTGTTCACCGGCGTCTCGATGGTCTGGTAGTAGTTCCAGGCCACCGGCTGGCCGACGATGTTGTCCACACCGATGCCGCCGACCTCCTCCTCGGCGATCGAGACGGACAGCACCGGCATCGCATCGGCGGTCAGACCGAGGTTGCGGTACTCCTTGAAGAAGGCGACGTTCGAGTCGCCGTTGAGGGTGTTGAACACCGCGTCCGCGTCCGCGTCACGCACCTTGGCGACGATGGTGGCGAAGGCCGTGTGCCCCAGCGGCGCGTACTCCTCGCCCTTGATCTCGATGCCGTTCGCCGCGGCGTACGCCTTGATGATCTTGTTGGCGGTCTGGGGGAAGACGTAGTCGGAGCCGACCAGGAACAGGCTCGTGGCGCCCTTCTCCTTGAGGTAGTCCAGCGCCGGGACGATCTGCTGGTTCGTGGTGGCGCCGGTGTAGAAGATGTTCTTGGACGCCTCGAGGCCCTCGTACTGCACCGGGTAGAACAGCAGCGCGTTGTTGCCCTCGAACACGGGGAGCATCGCCTTGCGCGACGACGACGTCCAGCCGCCGAACACCGCGGCGACGCAGTCGCTGCGGATGAGCTTCTCGGCCTTCTCGGCGAAGATCGTCGGCTCGGAGGCGCCGTCCTCGGCGACCACGGAGAGCTGCTTGCCCAGCACGCCGCCGCTGGCGTTGATCTTGTCGGCGGCCATCTTCAGCGAGTCGTAGACCGTGTTCTCGCTGATCGCCATGGTGCCGGAGCGGGAGTTCAGGAACCCGATCTTGATCTCGGATCCGGACGTGTCCACGCACGACGGGCCCGCGGCGGCGGCGCCGGAGTCGACGCGTGACCCACAGGCGGTGAGCGCGACGCCGAGGCCGATGGCGACGGCCGTGACGGCCATTCGGCGGAGGTGCGATCTGGTCAACGAGTGTCCCTTCGCAAGCGAGTGCGCGTTCCGGTGATCCGTGCGCAGGGGGATCGCACGTCGCTGTGCGGGGGGTGGTGGACCTGGTACCAGCGGGATCAAGCTAGGAACGGGTCGTTACGATCACGGGCCCATCGAGTGAACCTTGCATTGCCCGGACGAGTGATCAGGGCCGAAAAGATGCAAACCCTGCTCTGTTCGGGCGAGCTGGTGACTCGTCCTTGTGACACGCCCGTGACATGGTGGCCGCGGTCATTCGGCCCTGCTGTCGTCCCCGTCACGGTGCCGGGGCGGGGGACGCGAGCGGCGCGGAGGTTAGTCTCGAACCGTGAGCGGCCCCCCGCGCGCGGGCGCGCACCCGATCGAGGTCGAGTCCTACGCGATCCTGCGGGCGCGCCTGGACGTCTCCGACCTGCCGCCCCTCTGCCGGGCCGTCGTCGAGCGCATCGTGCACACCACCGCGGACGCGAGCTGGGCGGGCGAGCTCGTCTGCGACGAGGCGGCGCTGCGCGCCGGGCAGGCGGCGCTGCGCGCCGGGGCGCCGCTGGTCACGGACGTGCGGATGGTCGCGGCGGGGATCACCGCGTACCCGTCGGTCGTCGCGCTCGATCTCGCCGCCGGGCCGCCCGCGCCCGGCGACACGCGGTCCGCGGCCGGGATCCGCGAGGCCGTGCGCCGCCACCCCGTCGGAGCGGTGTGGGCGATCGGGAACGCACCCACCGCGCTCGCCGCGCTCGTCGAGGCCGCGGCGGCGGGGCTCGTCACCGCGCCGCTCGTGGTGGGGCTGCCGGTCGGGTTCGTCGGAGCGGTCGGGGCGAAGGCGGCGCTGCGGGCGTCGCGGCTGGGCGCGGTGTCGAGCCGCACGGAGCGCGGGGGAGCTGCGGTGGCGGCGGCCGCGGTGAACGCGCTGCTCTACGCCCCCGACCCGGCCGGAGCCCCGTCGTGACCCGTCGAGAACGACGTTCTGCAGCCGCAGAGGGCGATATGATCAGCACAACGTCGTTCTCGACGGGGGGACCGCGCCCGCCGCTGCTGCTCGTGGGCCACGGCACCGTCGACCGGACGGGGGTCGCCGAGTTCACGGCCTTCACCGAGCGGGTACGCGGCCTCCTCGCGGACCGCGGTGTGGACGTCGGCGGCGGGTTCATCGAGCTGGCGCTCCCGACCGTGCACGACGTGTGGCGCGGCCTGTCCGCCCGTGGCCACACCACCATGGCCGCCGTCCCGCTCGTGCTCGTCGCGGCGGGCCACGCGAAGGGCGACATCCCCGCGGCGCTCGCCCGCGAACGCCACCGCGACCCCCGCACCGACTTCGTCCTCGGCAGGCCGCTGGGCCCGCATCCCGTCCTGCTGGCGCTGCTGCAGGAGCGGATCGAGGCCGTGCTGGGCGGCTGGGACCCGGCCGACGTCACCGTGCTGCTCGTCGGGCGTGGCTCCACGGACCCCGACGCGAACGCCGAGGTCTGCAAGGTGTCGCGGCTGCTGCAGGAGGGGCGCGGCTACGCGGGCGTGGAGACGGCGTTCGTGTCGCTCGCCCGCCCCGACGTCCCCGCGGGGCTCGCGCGATGCCGGGCCCTCGGGGCGCGCCGCGTCGTCGTCGTCCCGTACTTCCTCTTCGACGGGGTGCTCCCGCGGCGCGTCGTCGATCAGGCCCTGGCGTACGGCGCGTCCCCGGACGGGGGCGAGGTCGAGGTGCGCGTGGCCGGGTACCTCGGGGACTGTGACGAGCTGGCAGGCCTCGTCCTCGAACGCTACGTCGAGGCGCTGGAGGGCGACATCCGGATGAACTGCGACACCTGCGTGCACCGCGTGCTCCTGCCCGGCTTCGAGGAGAAGCTCCACGCACCGCAGACCCCGCACCACCACCCCGACGACCCCGCGGGGCACGGACACGGAAACGGACATCACGGACACGGACATGGCTGATCCCTATCTCGCCGGCCTGCTGCTCGCGGGCCGCCGCGTCGTCGTCGTCGGCGGCGGGACCGTCGCGCAGCGTCGCGTCACCGGGCTGCTCGCCGCGGGCGCGGACGTCGAGGTCGTCGCGCCCGGGTGCACGCCCGCCGTGGAGGCCATGGCCGCGGCGGGGGAGCTGCGCTGGAGCGCCCGCGGCTATGCCGACGGCGACCTGGACGGCGCCTGGTACGCGGTGGCCTGCACGGACGACCCGGCCGTCAACGCCGCGGTGGGCGAGGAGGCGGAGCACAGGCACGTGTTCTGCGTGCGTGCGGACGACGCCGCCGCAGGTTCCGCCGTCACGCCCGCGGTGGGCCAGCACGACGGGCTGATGGTCGGGGTGCTCGCGGGCGGGAATCCCCGGCGCTCGGCGGCCGTTCGCACGGCCCTGGTCGAGGCCCTGCACGCGGGGCTGGTGGACGACACCGCCGATCCCGTCACCCCCGGGGTAGCGCTGGTCGGCGGTGGCCCGGGCGATCCCGAGCTCATCACCGTCCGCGGGCGGCGGCTGCTCGCCCGCGCGGACGTCGTCGTCACCGACCGGCTCGGGCCCCGCGACCTGCTCGACCAGCTCGGGCCGCACGTCGAGGTGATCGACGCGTCGAAGATCCCGTACGGGCGCGCGATGAACCAGGCCCGGATCAACGAGCTGCTCGTCGAGCACGCGCAGGCGGGGAGGTTCGTCGTGCGGCTCAAGGGCGGGGACCCCTACGTCTTCGGGCGCGGTTTCGAGGAGGTGCTCGCCTGTGCCGAGGCGGGCGTGCCGGTCACCGTCGTGCCCGGCGTGACCAGCGCGTTCGCGGCCCCGGCCGTCGCGGACGTGCCGGTGTCGCACCGGGGGGTCGCCCACGAGATCGTCGTCGTGTCCGGCCACGTCGCGCCCGGCGACCCGCGCAGCCTCGTGGACTGGGCCGCCCTCGGGCGGCTGCGGGGCACGGTCGTCCTGCTCATGGCCGTCGAGCGGATCGGGGCGTTCGCCGCCGCGCTGATGGACGGCGGCCGCGCCCCCGGGACGCCCGTGGCGGTGGTGCAGGACGGCACCATGCGCATCCAGCGCAGCGTCCGGGCCACACTGGCCACGGTGGCGCAGGTGGTGCGGGAGCGGGAGATCCACCCGCCGGCCGTGGTCGTCGTCGGCGAGGTGGCCGGACTCGCCCCCTGACAGCGAGTTGCGCATCCCGTCGCCGCGAGTTGCGCATCTCGTCAGGGCGAGTCGCGGGATCCGTCGGGTCGGGTTCCCCCGTTCGCCCGCCCGCGCGCCCGGCGCCTGGTGCATGCGCTGCATCCCGGTAGACGTCGTCGGCGGGACGCTCGCCGTGGCCACGGCGGGCCTGCTCGCCGCCGCGCTCGCCGAGCCGCTGGCGCCGGCCTTCGCGGTCTCGCTCGTCCCCTACGTGGCGGGGGTGGACGATCCGCTGCTCGCCGCGCTGTACGTCGGGCTCGGAGCGGTGGCGCTGCACCTGCTCGCTGGTGCGGCGCTGCTGCGTCGGGAAAGGGTGCGGGGCCGACCCGGGTGGGTCGGCCCCGCGTGAGGCGAGTGGGTCAGGCCTGGGGGGTGTCGGCCTTCCGCTCCTCGCCGGCCTCGACCGCCGCGGGGGCGGCCGTGGTGATCGCGATGCGCCGGGCGTCGGCGCTCGCGTGGGCACCGGCGACGCGCACCGTCAGGACACCCGCGTCGTAGGACGCGGAGACGTCGTCGGCGGTGACGTGGCCGGGCAGGGTGAACGAGCGCCGGAAGCTGCCGTAGCGAACCTCGCGCAGGCCGCCCTCGCCGTTGCGCTCGTCGCGCCGCTCGCCTGCGACGACCAGGCGGCCGTCCTCGACGTCGACGGTGACGTCCTTCGCGATGTCCAGGCCGGGCAGCTCGAGGCGGACGACGGCGTCCTCACCGTCGCGGCTCACCTCGGCGGCCGGGACGAAGCCCGGGCGTCGCTGCGGAACCGCGATCGGGCCGAAAGCCCGGCGGACGATGGTGTCGAAGTCCGCGAAGGGGTCGCGGCGTCCCCACAGGGTGATCGTGTTCATGGGTTCCCTCCTGATGACCGATCGTGCAGTACCTCACTCAACATGAGCCGACCCGACTCAATTCCCACCATCTGGACACGGTGTGTGTCCTGTCCCACGCGCCCCCGGTGATCGTCACCGTTACCCTCGACGGGTGCATGTGACCGACAGGCTCAGCCGCGACCGCCCGACCTTCTCCGTGGAGTTCTTCCCGCCCAAGGACGAGGACGGCGAGACCGAGCTCTGGAAGGCGATCGACCGGCTCCAGTCCCTGGACCCGGCGTTCGTGTCGGTCACCTACGGCGCGGGCGGCGGCAGCCGCGACCGCACGATCCGGACCACCTCGCGGATCGTCGCCGACACCGAGCTCGTCGCGATGGCGCACCTCACCGCCGTCTCCCACAGCGTCGACGAGCTGCGCGCCGTGCTGCGCGCCTACCGCGACGCCGGGATCGACAACGTCCTCGCGATCCGCGGCGACCCCCCGGGCGACCCGCTGGGGGAGTGGACGCCGCACCCGGCGGGCCTCAGCTACGCGGGCGAGCTCGTACGGCTGGTGAAGGAGGTCGATCCCGGGTTCCAGGTGGGGGTGGCGGCCTTCCCGTACGGGCACCCGCGTTCGGAGGACGTGGACTCCGACCTGCGCCACCTCGTCGCGAAGATCGACGCGGGCGCCGACTTCGCGATCACCCAGCTCTTCCTGGAGCCGGACGGCTACCTGCGGCTGCGGGACCGGCTCGCCGCCGCGGGCTGCCACGTCCCGTTGCTCCCCGGGATCATGCCGCTGACCTCGGCGCGGACGCTGCGCCGCGGCCCGGAGCTCTCCGGGGCGCCGCTGCCCCCCGGCCTGGAGGAGCGCCTGGCGCCGTACCTGGACGACTCCGTGGCGTTCCGGGCGGCCGGCATCGACGTCACGACGGAGCTGTGCGCGGCCCTGCTCGCCGAGGGCGTCCCGGCGATCCACTTCTACACGCTGAACCGGTCCACGGCGACGTCGGAGATCGTGCACCGGCTGGGGCTGGTGGAGAACTGACCGTCAACGGGCACAGTCGTAGGTCAGGGCGATCTCGGGCCCGAGGTCGACGACCTCGAAGTTCTCCGGGCCGATGTCGCTGAAGGACTGCGCGTCGATGCCGAGGTCGGCCCACTTCGCGTCGGTGTGGCGGTCGTCGGCGAAGGTCAGGGCGATCTCGCCACCGTCGGACAGCAGCATGCCGTGGGTCTTGAGGGCCTTCAGGACTACCCGCTCCGCCGCACCGAACGCGCTCTCGTCGAACGACGCCGCCAGCCGCAGCCGCACGCCGTAGGGTGGCGCGTCCGGGTTCTCGCTCGTCGGGCCGCCCGCGTGGCCGGCGGGATGGACGAAGACCCCGGCCTTGATGCGGTCGTTGGGCAGGACGAAGCGCAGCGCGTGCGGTATCTCGCCCGTCGCGACCTCGTCCGCGGTGGGCAGCAGGCCGGCGATGGGGAAGCCGGCCGCGTCGGCCGAGGTGCACTGGTCGCCGCGCATCCCGTCGGGGTAGGTCCTGGCGAGGTCCCAGACGAAGGCGCCGAGCGCGGTGAAGGTGGTGTCGTCGCCCGTGGCGTTGTACAGCTCGTAGAGCTTCTGCTCGTCGGTCGCGACGACCAGGACGTGGCAGTCGTCGACCGTGGTGTCGCAGGTGTAGTCGGAGCTGCCTTCGGTGTTGCCGTCGGGCGGGATCGGCATCTGCAGCGGGACGGGGTCGCAGGCCGGGCCGTCGTAGCAGTAGCCGTCCGCGGGTGCGGTGATCGTCCGGCGCGGGGTGGCGGCGTCGGCGCGCATGAGCGGGATGGCGAAGTCGGCCTGCAGCCGGTTGCCGTTGCCCCAGCCGCCCAGATCGACGAGAGCGGCGACGATGGCCGCCGACCGCGGCGATGCCGGCAGCGTCGAGACGTCCTTCGTCCATGCCTCGGGGGCGGTGAAGAGCCCTGCTCCGCCGGACGGGCGGGGCGACTCGCCCGGCGCGGGCGGGCTGTCCACCGCGCGGAGACCGTGGCCGGCGCAGGCGGCGAGCGTCGCCACCAGAGTGCCGGCGAGCACCGCCACGGCGACCCTCCGGTGAACGAGCCGGGCCCTGGCCACGGCGCGCACTGTACCGGCGGCCCGGCGCCAGTCGCCCGGCGTTGCAGTGCTGGTTGCAGTGCTGGGGTTGTCGCCGCGCCGGCCTACGTGGCAGCACTGTTTCCCACACCCGCGGGAACCGGCACACTGCCGCACGTGCGGGTGGGACTGCTCGTCGCCTCGCTGACCGGGGCGGGCGCCGCGCTGGCGGCCGCCGCGACGATGGCGCACGCCGTCGTGAGCCCGGCGCCCGAGGCGGGCGTGGCCCAGGCCGCGATGCTGGGCGCGCCGGTGCTGGCCAGCGCGCTCGCAGGGTGGGTGATCGCCGTGCGCGCCCCCGGTAACCGCGTCGGCGGCCTGCTGCTGGTCAACGCCTGCGTGCTCGCCCTCTACGGGGCCGCGCTGCACGTGCGTGGTCAGGGCCTCGCGACGGCATCCGACGCGCCCACGGCCCCGCTCACCGCCTGGGCGGCGCTGTGGGTGCACAGCGGCTGGCCGACGTTCTTCGCCGGGTTGGTCGCGCTGGCGTTCCTGTTCCCCGACGGACGCCTGCCCTCGCCGCGGTGGCGCCCGGTCGCGGCGGCGATCGCGCTGTACATCGGCGGTTACCTCGTGCTGGCCGCATTCGACCCGCGCCCCTACAGCCCGCCGTTCGGCGCCCTGCCCAAGCCGCTGCCGGTGGCGGACGTCGCCGAGGCGGTGCTGGTCGGCGACTGCCTGATCCTGGCTACGGTGCTCGTCGCGGTCGCCGCGGTGGTCGCGCGCTACCGCGGGTCCAGCGGCCTGGCCCGCGTGCAGCTGCGCTGGTTCGCGCTCGCCGCGGTGCTCGTCCCGGCGACGTGGGTGGTGTGCACCGTCGAGTTCGTGGTCACCGGCGCCGTCGGTGAGTGGACCTTCCTCGCGACGTCGGTCACGCTGATCGCCGTCGTCGCCGCGGTCACGGTCGCGGTCCTGCGCCATCGCCTCTACGAGATCGACGTCCTGATCAACCGGACCGCCGTCTACGCCGTGCTCACCGGGCTGCTCGCGGTCGTCTACGCCTCGATCGCGTTGGTGGCGGGCGTCGCGGTGGGCACGGGCTCCCGCTGGACTACCGCGGCGGCCACACTCGCCGTCGCACTGGCGTTCCGGCCGCTGCGGGCCCGGGTGCAGCGGGTGGTCGACCGCCGCTTCGACCGCGACCGCTTCGTCGGGCTGCGCCGCGCCGAGCGCTTCCTGGCCGACGTGCGCGCCGGGCGGGCGGAGCCCGAGCAGGTCGGCCGCGTGCTCGCCGACGCCGTGGGTGACGACGGCGTCGAGCTGTACTACCGGCTGCCCGACGGCGCCTCGTCGGACGGCCCCGGGTTCGCCGACGCGGACGGCACCGAGCACCGGGAGCTGCCTGCGGACGGCCGCGAGCGCACACCCGTGCGCAGCGGTGCGCAGCTGCTGGGCGTCGTGCTTCACCCGCCGTCGGAGCGGCCGGCACTGCTGCGCGAGGTGCTGGAGACGCTCGGGCTGGCGATCGAGATCGCCCGGCTGCGGGTGGAGGTGCGCCGGCAGCTGGCCAGGGTGCGCGACTCGCGTGCCCGCATCGTCGCCGCCACCTACGCCGAGCGACGGCGGATCGAGCGCAACCTGCACGACGGCGCGCAGCAGCGGCTGGTGTCCGTGGGGCTCACGCTGCGGCACGTGCAGCACCGGTTGTGCCCGACCGGTGGTGACGCCGCGCTGCTCGACGGCGCGGTGGCCGAGGTGGGTGCGGCGATCGAGGAGCTGCGCGAGCTGGCCCGCGGGCTCGGTCCGGCGGTGCTGGACCGCGGCCTGGCCACTGCGCTCGCCGACCTCGCCGCCCGCGCACCCCTGCCGGTGCACGTCGACGCCGCGGTGGAACGGCTGCCCGGCGATGTCGAGGCCGCCGCCTACTTCCTGGCCAGTGAGGCCCTCACCAACGTGGTCAAGCACGCCAACGCCACCGCGGTGTCGCTGTCGGCGGGTCGCGAGAACGGTCGCCTGCGGATCGTCGTCATCGACGACGGCGTGGGCTGCGCCGGCCTGCGCCCTGGCTCGGGGCTCGCCGGGCTGGCGGACCGGGTCGATGCGCTGGGCGGGCGACTGGAGATCGACAGCGCGCCCGGGGAGGGGACGCGGGTCGCCGCGGAGCTGCCGTGCGGGTGATCATCGCCGAGGACCAGCTGCTGCTGCGGGAAGGTCTCGCCCGCCTGTTCGCCGACGCCGGACACGACGTGGTCGGGACGGCGGGTGACGCCGCGGGCCTGCTGTCGATGGCCGCGGCGCTGGGTCCGGACCTGGCCGTCGTCGACGTCCGCATGCCGCCGACATACACCGACGAGGGCATCCGCGCCGCGGCGACCATCCGGGCCGAGCACCCGTCGGTCGGGGTGGTGGTGCTGTCGCAGCATGTCGAGACCGGCGGCGTCGTGGGGCTCGCCTCCGCGGGCGGCTTCGGCTACCTGCTCAAGGACCGGGTGCTCGACGTCGCGGAGTTCCTGGCCACCGCCGAGCGGGTGGCCCGTGGAGGCGCGGCCCTGGACCCGCACGTGGTGGCGACGCTGCTGGCGCCGGGCGGCGGGGACGCGCTGGCGGCGCTGTCCGAGCGGGAGCGCCAGGTCCTCGCGCTCGTCGCCGAGGGCCTCACCAACACCGGGATCGCGCGCCGGCTCGTGCTCACCGGCCGCACCGTCGAGACGCACGTGCGCAACGTCCTGGCCAAGCTCGACATCCCCGACGGCGACGACAGCCACCGCCGCGTGCACGCCGTCCTGGCCTACCTGCGGGCCGCCCGCCCTCCGTGGCAGTACTGACCGCGCCTGGGTGCCGGCACCGTCCGAGGTCCGGTGCGAGCCCGGATGTCGCCGGGCGCCGCGGTTCCTAGCGTGGCCGGTGCCGGGAGGTGCCCGGCACCGAGAGGGGGACGACATGACCACGAACCACCCGGCCGTCGACGTCGGGACCGCCCGCCGCGCAGGTCTGACGACGCGATGGCCCTGGATGCTGCTCGCCGCCGGGGTCCTCGGCTTCCTGGGCAGCCTGCTGCACCCGATGGGCGACCCGACGCTGACCGGGGACGCCGCGCTGGCCGCCGAGGTGGGCGACCCGCTGTGGGTGCCGTCGCACGTGCTCATCCTGGCCTTCACGGTGCTGCTCGTCCCGGGGCTGCTCGGCCTGGCCCGCAGTGGTGCGCTGTCCGGGCGGGCGCGGACGGCCGCGCTGGTGGCGATGGGCGCCGCGGTCCTGTGGGTGGTGGAGAGCGTCCCGCACCTGCTCGCCGTCACCGACCACCACGCCCTGCTGACCGGGCAGCCGGCGCCGCTGGTGACGACCCACCTGGTCGGGGCCTCGATCGTGTACCCGCTCGCGGGGTTCTCGATCGCCGCGCTCGCCCTGCTCGGCGGGCGCCGGCTCGCCCACCCGGTGCTGAACGCGCTCGGCGCGCTCGGCTCCGTCGCGTTCGGGATCGCGCCGATCGCCTACGACGTGCTGGGGATCACGGAGGCGGGCGACCTGTTCGCCGGCTCCCTGCTGCTCACGGCATGGATCGCCGTGGTCGGGGCGACCGCGCTGGTCCGGAAGCGGTCGGCCGCGTCCTGAGCCTGCCTACCCGGCGTTGAAGTACTTCGCCTCCGGGTGGTGCGCCACCAGCGCGTCCGTCGACTGCTCGGGGTGCAGCTGCAGCTCCTCGGAGAGCTCCACCCCGATCCGGCCCGGCCGGAGCAGGTCGACGAGCTTCGTGCGGTCCTCCAGGTTCGGACAGGCCCCGTAGCCCAGCGAGTACCGGGCGCCGCGGTAGCCGAGCTTGAAGAACTCCTCGACGTTCTCCGGGTCCTCCGAGGCGACAGTCGCGACGCCCTCGCCGGGGCCCCAGGTCAGCTCCTCGC
>NZ_JBFWVQ010000136.1:0-13383 GCF_050246655.1 Pseudonocardia sp. | reverse complement strand
GTTCTGCGCGGTGCGCGGGACGTCCCTCGCCCGCGCGTCGGTGATCGGCTTGCCCATGTCGCGGGTGTCGGCCATGGCGAGCTCGTCGACGTGCGCCTCGACGAGATCGGCGAGGCGATGGATCAGCGCGCCGCGCTCCGCGAAGCCCATCCGCGGCCACGGACCCTCGTCGAAGGCGCGGCGGGCGGACGTGACGGCCAGGTCGGCCTCGGCGTGCCCACCGAGCGCGACGGTGTCGTACGGCTCGCGCGTCCAGGGATCGACCGTCTCGAACACGTCGGCGCCCGCCACCTCGGCGCCGTCGATCACATGCTTGATCACTCAGGCCTCCTCCTTCTTCGCGGCCAGGTCGATCGCCACGTCGATGATCATGTCCTCCTGGCCGCCGACGTAGCCGAGCTCGCCGACCTTGGCCAGGATCTCGTGGGCCGGCACGTCGTAGCGCTCCGCGGCCCGCTCGGCGTGCAGCAGGAACGACGAGTAGACCCCCGCCCAGCCCTGCACGACCGCGTTGCGGTCCATCGAGGGCCAGCGCGGCAGGTAGGGCTTCACGACCTCCTCGGCCGCGGCCAGCACACCCCCGACGTCCACGCCGGTCGCGATGTCCAGCCGGTCGAACGTCGCGGCGAGCACCTCGGTGGGCGAGTTGCCCGCACCGGCGCCCAGCGCGCAGAGCGCCCCGTCGACCTGCCTCGCCCCGTTCTGGTAGGCGAGCACCGAGTTCGCCACGCCCATCGACAGGTTCTGGTGGCCGTGGAAGCCGACCTGGGCCTGGTGGCCGATCTCGCGGGCGATCGCCGCCACCCGCTCCTGCGCGGTGGCCAGCACGAGCGCGCCCGCCGAGTCCACGCAGTAGACGCACTGCGCGCCCGCGTCGACCATGATCCGGGCCTGGCGGGCCAGCTCCTCGGGCGTGGTCTTGTGGGCCATCATCAGGAAGCCCACGGTCTCCATGCCGAGGCTGCGGGCCAGCCCGAAGTGCTGCACCGAGACGTCGGCCTCGGTGCAGTGGGTGGCGATCCGGGCGACCCGGGCGCCTGCCCCGTGGGCCTTCTGCAGGTCGTCCATCGTGCCGATGCCGGGGACGAGCAGCACCGCGATCGCGGCCTGGGTGGCCTCCTCGACAGCGGCCTCGATGAGCCGGATCTCGTCGGTGTGCGAGAAGCCGTAGTTGAACGACGAGCCGCCCAGCCCGTCGCCGTGGGTGACCTCGATGACCTCGACGTTCGACCGGTCCAGCGCGTGCACCGTGGCGCGGACCTGCTCCTCGGTGAACTGGTGGGCCATCGCGTGGCTGCCGTCGCGCAGCGTGGTGTCGGTGATCCGCAGGTCGTGGCGGATCTCCGGCATGTCGGGGGCCGTGGCGCTCATGCCGGGACCCCCAGTGTTGCCTCGGCCAGCAGCTCCCCCACCCGGGCGGCGGCGGCCGTCATGATGTCCAGGTTGCCCGCGTAGGGCGGCAGGTAGTCGCCGTTGCCCTTGACCTCGAGGAACACCGCCACGCGGGCCCGCGGAGATCCATCAGGGCCGTCCCAGCCCGGGCGCGGGTCGTCGAACTGGGGTTCGGCGCGCAGCGTGTAGCCGGGGACGTACTGCTGCACGTCGAGCACCATCTCGTGGATCGAGGTGGCGATCGCCGCCCGGTCGGCGTCGGGCCCGATCGCGCAGAACACCGTGTCCCTCATGATCATCGGTGGCTCGACCGGGTTGAGGATGATGATCGCCTTCCCGCGGTCGGCGCCGCCGACGGCGGCCACGGCACCGGACGTCGTGTGGGTGAACTCGTCGATGTTGGCCCGCGTCCCCGGACCCGCGGAGCGGGACGCGACCGAGGCGACGATCTCGGCGTACGGGACGGGGGTGATCCGGGAGACGGCGTGCACGATCGGGATCGTCGCCTGCCCGCCGCAGGTGATCATGTTGATGTTCGGGGCGTCGAGGTGCTCGCGCAGGTTCACCGGCGGGCAGACCATCGGGCCCAGGTGGGCCGGGGTGAGGTCGACGGCCTGGATGCCGGCCTCGGCGTAGCGGGGCGCGTTCGCCTTGTGGGCGCCCGCCGACGTCGCCTCGAACACGATCTGTGGCAGCGGATCCTGGCGCAGCAGCCAGTCGACCCCCTCGGCGGAGGCTGTGATGCCCTGCGCGCGGGCGCGGGCGAGACCGTCGGAGTCGACGACCCCGACCATGTACGCGACGTCGATCGTGGCGCTGCGGCGCAGCTTGGCCAGCAGATCGGTGCCGATGTTGCCCGGCCCGACGATGGCGGCGGTGACTCGACCCATGACCGCGAGCCTGACCCGTGCGCGCGGCCCGGGCAACGGGGGCGTTCCGCTCGGCGGGACGCCGGTCCGTGTGCGCGGCGCCCGGCTGCCCCGCGCCCCGCCGAGTGTGCGCTCACTCAGGACAACGGATGAGTACGTGCACGCTCGGCGGCGCGGACGCGGAACTCGCCCCGATGGAAACCGCAACTCGCGGCGGCCAGATGCGGAACTCGCGGTCAGGTGCGGGTGAGGCGGCGGGCCAGCGCGACCGCGTCCCGGTCCCCCAGCCGGGCACCCTCGGCCGCGGCGACCGCGTACTCCGGTCCGAGGGCGGCGCGGGCCGCATCCTCGACGGCGTCGAGGCGGGCGGAGTCCGCGCCGAAGACGCTGGTCGCCCGCGGGCTCGCGGCCATCGCGCCGAGCAGCACCGCGGCGTCGCGGTGGCGCCCCAGCCGGGAGAGCACGCCGACGAGGGCGCGCACGGCGATCCACAGCTGCGTCCACGCGCCGAAGCCGTTCCAGTGGTCGAGCAGCGGCCCGAACCCGGCCAGCGACGCGGCCGGGTCGCCGCCGCGGGCGGCCGAGGTGAGCAGCGTGTGCCGGGCGACGCCGGCGACGAAGCCGGAGTCGGCGTCCTCGGCGGCCGCGACGGCCACCGCGAGGTGGCCGGCCGCGGCCGCGTCACCGCGCTCGGCGCGGACCTCACCCAGCGCGTACTCCGCCCAGGCACGCGACGTCGGGGCCGGCGCGTCGATCGCGAGCAGGTCGGCCTCCAGCTGCGTGGTGTCGCGGCCGGCGTACCCGGCGACGACGACGAGGTCGACCTGGGCGACGACCTCGGTGACGGTGTCGCCCGCGGCCCGGGCGAGGTCGCGGGCCTTCTGCGCGTGGTCGACCGACCGGTCCAGGTCGCCGCGGAAGCTGGCCGAGTTGTGCAGGGCCTCGTAGCCGAACCGGGCCGCCAACGGCTCCCCCGCGGCCTCGGCGAGCACGACGGCGTGGCGGCCCCAGTCGTCGGCGGTGTCGAGGTCGCCGCGCTGCCAGCCGGAGCTCGCGAGGACCGCGGCGAGCCGTGGCGCGAGCGGGTGGGCGGCGGCGGGCCGGCTGCCCGGTGGCGGGATGCCCGCGGCCGCCACCGCGTCCTCCACCAGCCGGACCAGGTCGATCCGGCCGCGGACGTCGGCCATCTCGCCGATCGGAACCGTGAGCCGCAGGAGCTGGTCCACCGGCCCGTGCGCGCACAGCCAGGCGTGCGCCCGCCGCACGTCGGCCAGGTGCCGGTCGAAGCGGCGCACGGCCGACGGCTCGCCCGCGCCGCGGCGGGCGGCGGCGACCTCCTCGACGAGCGCCACCGCCCAGGCCGCGTGCCGGGCACGCAGGGCCGGTGCGGTCGGGTCGCCGGCCAGCCGCGAGCGGCCGAACGCACGCAGGGTCTCCAGCATGCCGAACCGGTCCGGCGCCCCCGGGACGCGCACGACCAGGGAACGCTCGACCAGGTCGGGCAGCGGCGCAGCGTCCCCGCACACGGCGGTGATCGCGCCCCGGTCGACGGGCCCGGCGAACGCGGACAGCCGCTCGAACAGCGTCCGCTGCGGGTCGTCGAGCAGCCCGTGGGACCAGGCGACGACGTCGGCGAGCGATCGGTGGCGCGGCGCGGCCGCGCGCCGCCCGCCGCGCAGGACGTCGAACGTCTCGTCGGCTTCCAGGGCCTCCAGCAGCCCGCGCAGCCCCAGCGCCGCGGCGCGGGCGGCGGCCAGCTCCAGAGCCAGTGGCAGCCCGTCGAGGCGGCGGCACAGCTCGGGGACGACGTCGTCGGCGCCCGGCTCCGCCGTGCCCGCCGCCGCGGCACCCAGCCGGTCAGCGAGCAGCGCCGCCGCGGCCTCGGGCGGCAGCGGCGCGACGGGCACCAGCTGCTCGGCGTCGGCCCGCACCGGCTCGCGGCTGGTGAGCAGGAGGTCGACGCCGGGGGCACCCCGGGTGATCGCCTCGACGAGCCCGGCGACCTCGTCGGCGACGTGCTCGCAGTTGTCGATCAGGACCAGCTGGCGGCGCACGGCCAGGACGTCGACGACACGGTCGGCGAGCACCCCGGGGCCTGCACGGGCACCCGCACCGCGGGCCACGGCGCCCGCGCCGTCGTCGGCGAGCCGCAGCGCCCCGGCGAGGATCTGCTCGACGTCGGCCGGGCCGCCGTCGCCCAGCTCGACGAGGAGCACGCCGTCGTCGTAGCGGTCGGCGACGCCGGCGGCGACGTGCAGCGCGAGCCGGGTCTTGCCGACGCCGCCCGGCCCGCAGAGCGTCACCACCCGGCACCGGTCCAGCAGCTCGGCCACCGCGGCGAGCTCCGCGTCCCGGCCGACGAACGAGCTCACCGGCAAGCGCGGGAGGCGGTCGCGAGCTGCCGGGGACGGCGGCGGCTCCGCGACGGCGACGTCCAGCTCCTGGCGCAGTATCCGACCTTCCAGCTCCCGCAGCTGCGCCGACGGGTCCAGGCCCAGCTCCTCGGCGAGGCGCGTGCGCAGCGCGGCGAGGGCGGCCAGCGCGGCCCCCTGCCGACCGGCCGCGACCAGACCCCGCGCGAGCAGGGCGACCGCACCCTCCCGGAGCGGCTCGCCGCGCACGAGCGCCTCGGCGGTGGAGACCGCCTCCCCCGCCCGCCCGACGGCGAGCAGCGCCGCCGCGTACTGCTCTGTGGCCGAGGCGTGCAGCTCGGCGAGCCGGGCGGCCTCCGGCTCCACCGACGGGTGGTCCAGGTCGACGAACGGCTGCCCGCGCCACAGCGCCAGGACGCGGGCGTAGCGGTCCGGGCGGGCGGCGGTCTCGGCAGCGGCCGCCGCGGCGAGGCCGTCGGCGAACGCGGTGACGTCCAGCACGCCCGGATCGACGACGAGCCGGTACCCGTCCGCGGCCGTCTCGATGCGCGAACCCGGCGGCAGCAGCCGGCGCAGCCTCGAGACGTTGGTCTGCAGCGCGCCGGCCGGATCGGCGGGCGGCTCGGGCCACACCAGCTCGACGAGGGCGTCCGACGTGACGACCCGGCCAGCGTGCGCGGCCAGCGCGACCAGCAGGCGGCGCTGGCGGGCCGACCCGACGCGGACAGGCCCGGACGGCCCCTGCACCAGCAGCGGCCCGAGCACGCCCACCGCGATCACCGGCCCATCGTGTCAGCAGGCGGGCGGACGGCATACGGACGCCGCGAGGCTGGCGGGGCGGGTCAGGCGCGGGTGAGGCGGCGGGCCAGCGCGATCGCACCCCGGTCGCCCAGCCGCGCACCCTCGGCCGCCGCCACCACGTACTCCACCCCGAGCGCCGCACGCGCCGCCTCCTCGACAGCAGCGAGCCGAGCCGAGTCCGCACCGAACACACTCGTCGCACGGGGACTCGCCCCCAGCGCCCCCAGCAGAACAGCCGCCTCACGATGGCGACCCAACGCCGACAACGTCCCCGCCAGCGCTCGGACCGCGATCCACAGCTGCGTCCACGCCGCATAGCCGTGCCAGTGGTCGAGCAACGCCCCGAACGCCGGCAACGCCGCCGCAGGATCACCATCCCGCGCGGCCGCCGTCAACAACGTGTGCCGGGCGATCCCCGCCACGAACCCCGAGTCCGCCTCCTCCGCAGCCGCGACGGCCGCCGCGAGCAGGCGCGCGGCGTCGGGGTCGCCTCGGTCGGCGCGGGTCTCGCCGCGGACGTAGTCCACCCACGCCCGCCCCGTCGCGGACTCCGGCCGCCGGGCGACCAGCTCGGCCTCGTAGGCGCCCGCGTCCGCCGCGCCGGCGTAGCCGCCGAAGACCGAGAGGTCGATCAGCGTGAGGAAGGTCGACTCGGGGTCGCCCGCCTCCAGGCCCAGCTCGTGGGCGAGCCGGGCCTCGCGCAGGCACTCGTCGAGGTCGCCGCGAAACGCCGCCACGGTGCAGAGCGCCTCGTGGCCGTACCGGGTGCCGAGCCGGTCCCCCGACGCCTCCGCGACCGCGATCGCCTGCCGTCCCCGCGCGGCGCACAGCTCCAGGTCGCCGCGCTGCCAGCCCGACGTCGCGACCAGCCCGAGCAGCCGCGGGACGAGCGGGTGCGCGGCCCGCACCGGCCCGCCCGGCTCCGGCACCCCGACCGCGGCGAGCGCGTTCTCGACCGGGCGCAGCAGGTCCAGCCTCCCCCGGACGAACGCGAGCTCCCCGAACAGCGCCGACATCCGTAGCAGGGCCGGGACGGGCCCGTGGGTGCACAGCCAGGCGTGCGCGCGGCGCAGGTCCGCGAGGTGGCCGTCGAAGCGGCGGATCGCCGCGGGCTCGTCGCGCCGCCACCGGGCGCCGTCCACCTCGGCGGCCAGCCGAACGGCCCAGGCGGCGTGGCGGGCACGAAGGCCGGCGGCACTGGCGGCAGTGCGGTCGCGGGCAAGCCGGGAGCGGCCGAACGCGCGCAGCGTCTCGAGCATCCCGAACCGGTCCGGGGACCCGGGATGGCGCACCACCAACGAGCGTTCGACCAGGTCCGGCAACGCCTCGGCGCTCCAGCACACGTCCACGACCGCCGCGCGCTCGACGGGGCCCGCGAACACCGCGAGCCGCTCGAACAGCTCGCGTTGCGGGTCGTCGAGCAGCCCGTACGACCACGCGACGACCGCGCCGAGCGAGCGGTGGCGGGCCGCCGCGGTGCGCCGCCCACCGCGGAGGAGCTCGAACGCGCCGTCGCTGTCGAGCGCCTCCAGCAGCGCCGGGATCCCGAGCGTCGCCGCGCGGCCCGCAGCGAGCTCCAGGGCCAGCGGGAGCCCGTCGAGGCGGCGGCAGAGCTCGGGCAGCAGGTCCGGATCCGCGCAGGCGCCGCCCGCGGCGGCGAGCCGGTCGGCGAGCAGCGCCGCGGCCGCGTCGAGACCGAGCGGGGCCACGACGACGACACGCTCGGCGTCCACCCGCAGCGGCTCGCGGCTGGTGAGCAGCAGGTCCACGCCGGGCGCGCCCCGGGCGATCGCCTCCACCAGCGCGGCGGCCTCGTCGGCGACGTGCTCGCAGTTGTCCACGACGAGCAGCAGGCGGCGCACGGCGAGGAACTCGACGATCCGCGCGAGCGGGTCCTCCGCACCGCCGGAGAGCCGCAGGGCCGCCGCCGTCGCGTGGACGGCGTCCCTGGAGCCCGGCGCGATCTCGCCCAGCTCGACGAGCACGACGCCGTCGTCGTAGCGTCCGGCCACCTCGGCCGCGACGTGCAGCGCGAGCCGGGTCTTGCCGACGCCACCAGGACCGCAGAGCGTCACGACCCGCTGCTCCGCGAGCATCCCCGAGACCTCGCCGATCTCGCGGTCGCGGCCGACGAACGAGCTGACGGGCAACCCCGGCCACGGCGACGGCGGCGGCCGGGCGGGCTCGACGGACCCTCGGGCCAGCTCCTGGCGCAGCACCCGGCGTTCCAGCTCGCGCAGCTCGGGGGCCGGGTCGAGGCCCAGCTCGTCCGCGAGCCGCGCCCGCAGCCGCGCGAACACCGCCAGCGCCTCGGCCCGGCGATCCGTGGCGACGAGCGCCCGCATGAGCAGGGCGACCGCGCCCTCCCGCAGCGGGTCGGCGCGCACCAGGACCTCCAGCGCCGCCACCGCCTCGCCCGCCCGCCCGGCGGCGAGCAGCGCGGCCGCGTACCGCTCCGTCGCCACCGCCCGCAGCTCGACGAGGCGGGCCACCTCCGGCTGCAGGGCGGGATGGTCGAGATCGGCGAACGGCGTCCCCCGCCAGAGCCGCAACGCCTGCGCGTAGCGGCGCGGGTCGTCCGGCCCCGCCGCGAGATGGTCGGCGAACGCGGTGACGTCCAGCACGCCCGGATCGACGACGAGCCGGTACCCGTCCGCGGCCGTCTCGATGCGCGAACCCGGCGGCAGCAGCCGGCGCAGCCGCGACACGTTCGTCTGCAGCGCACCCGCCGGATCCACGGGCGGGTCGGGCCACAGCAGCTCGACCAGCACGTCCGTCGCGACGACGTGGCCGGCGTGGGCGGCAAGCGCCACGAGCAGCTGCCGCTGGCGCGCCGACCCGATCCGGACGGGCCCACCCGGCCCGAGCACCTCCAGCCGCCCGAGCACCCCCACCGCCGACACGGCACCATCGTCGCAGCCGTCGAGGTCGGGGACGAGGCCGTCGTCGCAGGTCGGCACGCACCCACCGTCGCCCGCACCGCTGTCGGCGCGCCGCCGCCGGGACGAGGCAGGTGACAGCGAACCGACACCGCTTCGGCAGCGGGCCTGCCTAGCGTCGCGGACATGACCACCACCGAGCCGCTCACCACCGGCTGGGAAGCCGATCTCGCGGACTCCGACACGCTCGGCCTGCGCTGGCTGCGGCACTGGTCCGCGACCTGCGCGGCGTTCGTCGGCGCGCTCGGCGGCACCGTTTTCAGTGACGAGCGCTACCTGCTCGCCGACGCCGGGCGGCCCGCGTCGTTCTTCAACGCTGCCGTGCTGCTCGCGCCGGTCGGGGACCTGCCCGGCCTGCTCGACGAGATCGAGGCGCGCGTCGCGGGCGGCTCCGGGGACGTGTACCTGTGGAGCCTCTGGCCCACGCCGGACCTGCGCCCGCGAGGCTGGGAGCTGGACGGCCACCCGCCGCTGTGCGTCCGCCCGCCGCTGGCCGTGCTGCCCGTGCCCGCACCGCCGGTCGGGCCGGCGCCGGCCAGGGTCCGCACGCCCGAGGCCCTCGCCCGGTGGGAGCGGGTGCTCGTCGACGGCTACCCGGTGCCGGACGCCGCGCCCGCCCGGCCCGGGCAGCTCGTCGGCCCGGCGCTGCTCGACGACGACCGCGTGCGGTTCTGGTCCAGCGGCGACCCCGTCGAGGGGATCTCCGCGCAGTTCGTCGCGCACGGGATCGCCTCGTTCGCCCTCGGCGTCACGATGCCCGGCGCACGCCGCCGCGGCCATTGGTACCGCCACGCCCACGTCCGGCTGCACACCGAGCCGGGCCTCTGGCACGCCGGGGTGTTCGCCGACGCGAGCCGTCCCGGTGCCGAGCGGATCGGCTTCGTCCCCGTCCTGCGCCACACGTTGTGGCACCTCCACCGACCCTGACCGACCAGGAGAACAGATGACCACCGTCGAGAACACCCACACCAGCTCCCACACCAGCTCCCACACCAGCGAGGCCCTCGTGGAGCGGCTGTTCGCCGCCGTGCTCGCCACGATGGACGTGCAGGCCGCCTACCTCGGCGACCGGCTCGGCTACTATCGCGCTCTGGCCGGCGGCGAGGCGCTGACCTCCGCCGAGCTGGCCGTGCGCACCGGCACCGCGGAGCGCTACACCCGCGAGTGGCTGGAGCAGCAGGCCGTCAGCGGCTTCCTCACCTGCGACGACGAGGCGGACGCCGCCAGGCGCCGCTACACGCTGCCCGCGGGCCACGCCGAGGCGCTCACCGACGAGCTGAGTCCGAACCACATCCTGCCGCTGGCCAAGCTCATCGCGGGCGCGGGCAAGCAGCTCGACTCCCTCGTCGCGGCCTACCGCGACGGCGGCGGCGTGACCTGGGCCGAGCACGGCGAGGACGTCCGCGAGGCGCAGGCCGCGGCGAACCGGCCGCTCTTCCTCGGCGAGCTGGGCCGCGACATCCTGCCGTCGATCGCCGACGTGGACGCCGCGCTGCGCGCGGGGGGCCGCGTGGCCGACATCGGCTGCGGCCACGGCTGGTCGGCCGTGGGGATCGCGCTGGCCTACCCGGCCGCGACCGTCGACGGCTACGACACCGACGCCCCGTCGATCGCAGCGGCCCGCCGCAACGCCGCCGAGGCGGGGGTGGGCGACCGGGTGCGCTTCCACCTGGCCGACCCGGCCACCGCCGCGGCCGCCGGCGAGCGCTACGACGCCGTGTTCGCCTTCGAGTGCATCCACGACCTGCCCGACCCCGTCGCGGTGCTCGCGTCCATGCGTGCCCTGGCGGGCGCGGCGGCGCCGGTGATCGTGATGGACGAGCGGGTGGGCGAGACGTTCGCCGCGCCCGGCGACGAGATCGAGCGGCTCATGTACGGCTACAGCCTCGTGTGCTGCCTCGCCGACGGCATGGCGCACGAGCACTCGGTGGGCACGGGCACGGTGATGCGGCCCTCGACGCTGCGCGAGTACGCCGTGCGGGCCGGGTACGGCGGCGTCGACGTGCTGGACGCGGCGAACGACTTCTTCCGCTTCTACCGGCTCACCCACTCCTGATCCGCTGATCCGCTCCCCCGCCCGCTCCCGCTCCCGCGCCTGCCCGCGCGAACGGCCCAATGGGGAAGACCTACTTCCCGTACGGGCCGTTCGCGCGGGGGGCCGGCGCGGTCGGCGGGGATGTCGGGCGGGCCCGCGCCACGTAGTGTCGTGCGGGTGGTGACCGTCGCCCGGTGGATCCTCGCCCTGCTACGGGCCCGTGGCGCCGAGGTCGTCTTCGGCCTGCCTGGCGTACACAACCTCGCGTTCTGGGAGGGCGAGCGGCACCCCCTGGTCGTCCGCCACGAGCAGGCCGCCGTGTACGCAGCGGACGGCTGGGCGCGCACCACCGGCACCCTCGGCGCGGCCGTCGTCACCACCGGGCCGGGCGCGGCGAACGCCGTGGCCGCGTTCGGTGAGGCCGCGGCGGCCGGCTCGCCGGTGGTCCTGGTGGCCTCGGAGATCCCGCAGGCGCAGCGGCGGGCCGGGCGGCTGCGCGGCGTGCTGCACGAGTCGCGCGACCAGGCGGGGCTCTTCCGGCCGCTGGCGAAGGCGGTGTTCACCCCGCGCGCGCCGATGGAGGTGGCCACGGCGCTCGAGGCGGCCACGGCCGCGGCGCTGCGCCCGCCGCGCGGGCCGGTGTACGTCGACGTCCCGGCGGACGTGCTCGGCCTGCCCGCCGCGAAGGCCCAGCGGGCGGACCGCAGCCACACGAGCACGGCGGCCACGTCGGACCTGGACGAGGTCGCGGGGTTGCTGCGGGACCGGCGCGTCGTGCTGTGGACCGGACGGGGCGCCGTCGACGAACCCGACCGGATCGGTGCGCTCGCCACGCGGCTGGGCGCCCCGGTCGTGAGCAGCTACGGCGGGCGCGGCTGCCCGCCGACGGACCACCCGCTCGCCGTCGGGCTCCCGCCGCACGAACCCGAGGTCGCGGCCCTCGTCGGCGATGCGGACGTGCTGCTCGCCGTCGGCGGCGACCTGGACGGCATGAACACCCGCAACTGGACGATGCCGCGCCCGCCCCTGCTCGCCACCGTGGATGCCGCAGCCGCGGCGGAGCCTCCCGAGTGGCGCGCGGACGCCGCGGTGCACGGCACGCTCGGGTCCGCCCTGGACGGCCTCCTGGCCCGGCTCGGCGGCGGCGACGTCAAGCCCTGGGCGCCTGAAGGGCTGCGCAGCGCGGTGCTCGGCCGCCTGCGGTCCGACCCGGCGACGACCGAGGCGGTGACGCTGGTGGACGCGGTGGACGCGGCGCGTACCGCGCTCACCGTGCTGGTCTGCGACATGGCCGTCGCCGGCTACTGGGTGGGCGGCTACGCGGCCGCCCCGGTCCCGCGCTCGCTCGCCTACCCCGTGGGCTGGGGGACGCTCGGCTTCGGCCTGCCGGCCGCGATCGGCGTGGCCGCCACCGGTCGCCCCGCGCTCGCCGTGTGCGGGGACGGCGGGATCGCGATGGCGCTCGGCGAGCTCGCGACGCTCGTGCAGGAGCAGCTGCCCGTCACCGTGCTGGTCGTGGACGACGGCGGCTACGGGATGCTGCGCTACGACCAGGAGCGCGCCGGGCACGTCCCCGTCGGTACCGATCTCGTGACCCCGGACTTCGGCGCACTGGCCGGCGCATTCGGGTTGCCGTACACCGCCGTCGTGGGCGTCGGGGACCTGGAGCCGGCGCTGGCGGCGGCCGTCCGGTCGGGGATGCCGCACCTGGTGCGGGTGCCCGCGCGGCTGTATCCGCCGCGCACGACGTCCCCGCGCTGGCACGAGGACTGAGACGCAGATCACACTATCGCCAGTGGCTTCTGTGCTCGATAACGATATATCGTGATGGCACACGAGCTACACAGGAGGCTCACCACGTACCGAGGAGACAGCTCCATGAAGCACATCGACAACCCCTGGGGCGGCTTCGGCCGGCCCCCCTTCGCCCATCCCGGCCGCGGAGGCGGTCCCGGTGGCAGTGGCGACGCCGCCGAGCACGACGACCCGCGCGTGCGGCGCCTGCGCGCCCACCGCCGCGGACACCGTCACGGCGGTCCGCCCTTCGGCCCCGGCTTCCCGTTCCCGCCGCGCGGCTTCGGGCGCGGCCGCGGACGGCGCAGCGCCCGCGGCGACGTCCGCCTCGCCGTCCTCGCGCTGGTCGCGGAGCAGCCGCGGCACGGCTACGAGATCATCCAGGAGATCGCCGAGCGCACCGGCGGCGCGTGGCGCCCCAGCCCGGGCTCGGTCTACCCGACCCTGTCCCAGCTCCAGGACGAGGGACTGGTCACGGTCGAGAAGACGGCCGGTCGCCGGATCGTCGAGCTGACCGAGGCCGGAACGGCCTACGTCGAGGAGCACCGGGCCGAGCTGGACGCCGTCTGGGAGAACGCCACCGCGGACTCCGACGAGGGCGCCGCCACGCTGTGGGAGCAGCTCGGCCAGCTGCACGCCGCGGCGGGCCAGGTCATGAGCGCGGGCACGCCGGAGCAGATCGAGGCCGCGACGGCCGCGATCACGGAGGCCCGCAAGGCGATCTACCGGCTGCTGGCCGAGTAGCTGGCCCACCACACACAACGAGCGGCGCGTTCGTCCAACTCAGCTGGACGAACGCGCCGCTCGTTGCCGTCAGACTCCCTGAAGGGTGGGTCCCGGCACGAACCCCGGGTCGATCTGGGCGGTCAGGTCGGCACCCGCGGCGCTGTTCGCCCAGGCCAGCGCGTTGCGTCGGTGGAACTCGACGGTGCCGCGCTGATAGGCGGCCCAGTCCCGCTCGCGGGCGTCGAGGAGGGCGAGGAGCGTGTCGAGGGCGGCGAGGTTCTCGGGTTCGAGCTCGGCGACCGGCCGCGCGCTGCCCCGCTCAGCGGCCAGCACCCAGGCAGACCGGCGCAGCCACCCGACGAGGGCGTCACCGACCTCGGAGCGCAGGTACGCGACATCGTCAGCGTCGTCGGCATCGTCAGCGTCGTCGACCTTGTTGCCCAGCACCCGCAGCG
>NZ_JBFWVQ010000135.1:0-13539 GCF_050246655.1 Pseudonocardia sp. | reverse complement strand
GATACCGCTGGGAGGAGGTCTTCCGGCTCCCCGCGGACGAGGAGGCCGAGCACATCAAGCTCGCGGTCGAGAGCTTCGAGCGGACGGTGGGCCGCAGGCCGGTCGGGTGGTACTGCCGCTACGGGCCGAGCGAGCGCACCCGCGAGCTCGTCACGCAGCACGGCGGGTTCCTCTACGACAGCGACTCCTACGCCGACGACACCCCCTACTTCGTCGAGTGCCTGGGGCAGCGCAGGCTGGTGGTGCCCTACTCCCCGGACGCCAACGACTTCCGGTTCTGGCAGGCCAACGGCCCCGCCACCGCGACCGCGTTGACCGAGTACCTGCGCGACGGCTTCGACGAGCTGTACGCCGAGTCCGCGCGGCATCCGCGGATGATGTCGTTCGGCCTGCACCCGCGGATCATCGGGCGCCCCGGGCGGATCCGCGCGCTGCGCGACTTCATCGCCTATGCCCAGCGGCACGACGACGTCTGGTTCGCCACCCGCCAGGAGATCGCCACCGCGTGGCTGGAGCTTTCCGGTGAGCCGCTCGCGGAGTGTCCGGCATGAGCGCCCGCGTGCCCACCGCGGACCCGCACGGCACCGGCGTGCAGCAGCACGTGCTGGCCGCCGTCGCGAGCGCGCCCACCGCACACGGGGACTACGCCGTGCACGTCGGCGTCACCCACCTGCTGTCCGGGGCACGCACCGACGAGCTGCGCCACGAGGTGCCGGAGGCCGTCGTCGTCACCGAGGGCGCGCTGGAGATGTGGCTCGACGGCGTCCGCTCGGAGATCCGGGCGGGCGAGCACCTCGTCATCCCCGCGCGCGCCTGGCACCGCTTCGCGAACGCGACCGGGTCCGGGGCGTCCATGGTCTTCGCCTTCGGCGGCGACCCGGCACCCGTCACGCAGCGCCGCGAACCCGAGCCGCTCACGGCAGGAGAGCTCCGATGACGCGGTCGAGCCCGGTGGTCACGTCCCCGACGTCCCCGCCTCCCGGGACCCCGTCCCGGCCGCTGCTGCGGCTCGACGGCGTGGCGCGCGACTTCGTGACGAGCGGGCGCGGCAGGCGCACCGAGCGACGCGTGGTGCTCCGGGGCATCGACTTCACCGTGGAGGAAGGCGAGTTCGTCTCCGTCATCGGGCCGTCGGGCGGCGGCAAGACGACGCTGCTGAACTTGCTGGCGGGGCTGCTGCTGCCCACCGAGGGCACCATCACGCTCGGCACGGAGCGGGTGACCGGCCCGGGTGCGGACCGTGGCGTGGTCTTCCAGCAGGACGCGATCTTCCCGTGGCGCACCGTCCGCCGCAACGTCGAGTACGGGCTCGAACGGGCCGGTGTGCGCGGCCGTGAGCTGCACGAGCGCGCTCAGGTCTTCATCGACCTCGTCGGCCTCACCGAGTTTGCGGACTACCTGCCCAAGCAGCTCTCCGGCGGGATGAAGAAGCGGGTCGCGATCGCGGCCGTGCTGGCCAACGGGCCCGCCGTGCTGCTGATGGACGAGCCGTTCGGCGCGCTCGACTACTCGACCCGCGTCCGGCTGCAGGATGAGCTGTTGCGGATCTGGCAGGAGCGCCGCGTCACCACGATCTTCGTCACGCACGACCTGGAGGAGGCGCTCTACCTCTCCGACCGGATCCTCGTTCTTGCGGACGGGACGCTGGCCGAGGACTACCGGGTGCGGCTGCGCCGCCCGCGCACCGAGATGACCCGGATGAGCCCCGAGCTGCAGCAGGCCAAGGCGCACCTCTGGGGCTACCTGTGAACGCGCTGCGCCGGGTCTCGCTCGCCGCGGTCGGCTGCCTTCTCCTGGTGGTGGCGTGGGAGATCGGCGCCGCCGTCACCGCGGCGAACAGCGACAACCCGGAGGTGGTCTGGCCGCACCTGTCCCAGGTGTTCGGCGAGGCGCTGCCCGCGCTGGCACTCGTGGACACCACCGGCGGGGGGCAGATGAGCGCCACGGCGCAACCGAACGTCGGCGGCGCACTGACGATGCTGGCGGGTCAGGCCTGGGTCACCACGGTGCGGGTCGCCGCCGGTACGGTCCTCGGGCTGGTCATCGGCGTCGCCCTGGGGTTCCTGGTCACGCTGGTGACCCCGTTCCGGCTCGTCTTCTCGCCGCTGCTCAGCGTGCTGCGCCAGGTGCCGCTGTTCGCGCTCACGCTGCTGTTCGTCATCTGGTTCGGCGGCAGCACCGCGGGGATCATCACGTTCGTCACCTTCGGCGCGTCGCTGATGATCATGGTCGCGACCCAGGAGGCGATCCGCGCCGTACCGGAGGTGTACGTCCGCTACGCCCGCACGCTGGGCGCGGGGCGGTTCGACGTGATCCGCACGGTGGTGGCGCCCGCCGTCGTACCCGTGCTCGCCGCCACCGTACTCGTGGTGGTCGGCCTGGCCTGGGCGATGGTCATGGCCGCGGAGTTCCTCGGCACCCAGCAGGGCCTCGGGCGGCTGCTGCTGTTCTTCCAGACCTTCCAGCTCACCGACCGGATGGTGGTGGTCACGGCGGTGCTCACCGTGCTCGCGGCGGTGTCGCAGGTGGTGCTCGACAAGGTTCTCGCCCGGCTCACCCGATGGGTGCCGCGCGAAGTCTGACGGAGAAAAGACGCACGCGGCCGTAGCGGGACCGCGTGCGTCACGGGATGACACGGAGAGGAGCCAGTCCCGTGATCAGGAAACGATACAGGACGGCGACGTTGGTCGCTGTCGGTGCGCTGCTCGTGCCCCTCGCGGCCTGCGGCAACGTGGACCAGGAGACCGCGGAGGCACCGACGCTCCCAGCGGGCCTGACCGACGTGGGGGTGGGGGCGTGGAGCGGCCTGCTCGGCGTCGACCTCGCCGACCAGGACCCCACGGTGCCGCAGGTGCAGGTGAAGCTGGCCCAGGCGCCGTACTGGGACCACAGCACGGAGAAGATCGGCATCGACAAGGGCTGGTTCGGTGACGCCGGCATCACCGTCATGCCACAGCCGTCCGGCGAGATCCTCGACATGGACCAGATCGCGCCGGGGCTGCTGTCCGGCCAGATCGACGTCGGCACGATGGTCCCGCAGATCTGGGCCTCGTCACTCGACCAGGGCGTGACGGCGCGGGTCTTCACCTCGCGCGACATCTTCATGGGCCACGCGTTCCTCGCGAGCCCGCGGATGCAGGCGAAATCCGTCGAGCAGCTGATGGCCGAGGGCATGAGCTGGAACGACGCGCTGACGACCGCGATGGCCCAGCTCAAGGGCCAGACGGTCTACGTCACCGACGAGGCCAGCCCGCGGTCCTTCCGCAAGGTGGCCCTCGAGTCGGCGGGCATGTCCGACGCGGACTTCACGTCGAACGTGCTGGACGACACCACGATGCAGCAGCTGGCCATCAGCGGCCGCGCGGACTTCGTCGCCCCGGCCTCGGGGCCCAACATCGTCACGCTGATCTCGAAGGGCTGGGTGCCGATCGTCAGCACCCGCGACATCGTCGAGCACGGCGACGCCGAGCAGCTGCTCACCGTCATCGTGAACACCGGGCTCGCGGCCGAGCAGAAGTGGCTGCAGGCGAACCCGGAGACGGCGATCCGGCTGGCGGGTGTCCAGTACCGCATCCTCGACTTCAAGCAGGCGGATCCGGCCGGTGCGGCGGCGATCCAGATCCCGTTCATCAACAGCATCGCGGGCACGTCGTTCACGGCGGCCGACGCCACGACGCTCGACGAGCGGATCGACCCCTTCTACACCTTCGACCAGCAGGCGGAGTTCTTCGAGGACACGGCCTCGCCCATCTACTGGTCGAAGCCGATCGACGCCACGATCGCCTCGCTCAAGGCCGACGGGCTGATCACCGGCGACCACCAGGCGTCGGACGTGTCCTGGGCCGACGCGACCTGGCTGACGCTGAAGGGCCTGCGGGACAAGGCCACCACGGAGATCGAGGGCCTGGAGGCCGCCGGCTCCCTCTCGGAGAAGTCCGCCACGCAGCTGCAGCAGGCGAAGGCGTTCCTCGCGGCGCGCAACTACCTCGACGCCTACCGGTTCGCCAACGCGGCGCAGCTCAACAAGTAGGGGGTGAACGGCCATGACCACGGTCCGGCGGACGGTCCCGGCGGCAGCGGGCCTCCTGGGAATCGCGCTCTTCGTCGGGCTGTGGTCATGGCTGGCCACCCGCACCGTGTCCACCCGCCTCCCGGCCCCGGAGTCCGTGCTGGAGGTGCTCGCCGGGACGCTGCTCAGCTCGCCGGTGATCGCCGCGCAGGGCGGCGGCGTCCACGGGTTCCTGCCGCACATCTGGGCCACGCTGTGGCACACGCTCGCGGCGGTCTCGGTGGGTGCGGTGCTCGGCTGCCTGGTGGGCTGGGCGTTCGCCACGTGGACGTCCGCCCGCTGGTTGCTGCAGACCCCGGTGGAGCTGCTGCGCCTGGTACCCAGCCTGATCGCGGTGCCGTTCCTCGTGCTCTGGTTCGGGATCGGCGCGGTGCCGCAGTTCACGCTCATCGTCGGCTACACGGCACTGGTGATGCAGGTCGCCACGTTCACGGCCGTGCGCGACTTCCCGCCGCACATGATCCACTACGGGCGCACGCTCGGCGCCACCCGCTGGAGCACCGCGACGACCATCCTGCTGCCCGGCGTGCTGCCCGGCCTGCTCGGCTCGCTGCGGGTCACGCTGCAGCTCGCCTGGGGTCTGGCGGTGGTGGCGGAGCTGATGGGCGCGCAGGTCGGCATCGGCCGGGTGATGTCGTCCGCGGCGATCCTCTTCCGGACCGACTACGTGATCGCCGGGATCATCTGGATCGCCGTGATCGCGGCCCTGACCGACGTCGCGTTCCGCTGGGTCATCCACACCGTCACCGCCTGGAGCCGGGACTGACGAGCGCCCCCGCGCAGGAACCGAGCAGGAGAGGAATCGACCATGACCGTCGATGACGGGCACAGGATCGCGGTGCTCACCAGCATGATCCGGTCCAGGGTCTTCGAGCAGGCGCTCGGCGACGAGTTCGCGAAGCAGCGCGACCACGCGAAGGCCGCCTTCGGCGGCCGCAACGGCGCGTTCGAGGACCACGCAGGCGAGTTCCACATCCCGATCCAGGGCAACATCGAGCTGGCGATCGGGCAGGAGGCCACGCCCGCGGCGGTGTGCAGCTGGCTCACCCCCGACGACTACGCGGCGGGCACCCACCGCTCGCACGCCCTCGCCCTCGCCAAGGGCGTCGCGATGGAGGGCCTGCTGGCCGAGATCTACGGCAGGCGGACCGGCCTCGCCGGGGGCCGGGCGGGCGACTTCATGCTGAACGACCCGGGCGTGCACTTCGAGAACAGCGCGATCATGGCCCAGCTGACCGCCGTCGCGCTCGGCCACGCCTTCGCGCACCACCGGCGCGCCACCGGCGGCGTCGCCACGGTGTTCGTCGGCGACGGGGCGAGCAACCAGGGCGTCGTGCACGAGTCGATGAACCTCGCCGCGGCGTGGGGGCTGCCGGTCGTCTTCGTGATCGAGGACAACGGCTATGCGATCAGCACGACGCGCAGCGCCGCCAGCGCGGTGCCGGACCTCGCCGTCCGGGCGCAGGCGTACGGGATGCCCGGCGTCTCGCTGCCCGACCGGGACGTGGACGCCCTGATCGCCGCTGCGGGCGAGGCGGTGGCCCGGGCGCGCCGTGGCGAGGGCCCCAGCCTGCTGGTGAGCCGGACGCACCGGCTGCGTGGTGCGTTCGAGGGCGACAACCAGTCCTACCGGCCCGCCGGGGAGCTGGCGCGGGAGGCGCAGGACGACGCGTTGCGCGCCTGGTCCGCCCTGCTGCGCGAGCAGCGGGTCGTCGACGCCGCGTGGCTCGACGCGACCTACGCGGCCGCTGCGGCCGAGTACGCCAGTGCCCCTGTCGTTCGCGGAGACCTCGCCCTATCCGGCCGCAGCCACCGCACGGGAAGGACTCTTCGCATGACTCGCACGACGGCGAACGCCGAGCTGACCCGGGACACCACGGTCCCCGCCGGCCGTCAGATCACGTTCGCGGACGCCATGATGGAGGCGCTCGGCGCCCTCATGGCCGAGGACCCGGACGTCTTCGTCCTGGGCGAGGACGTCGGGCGGATGGGCGGCGTGGCCGGCCAGACCCGCGGGCTGCACGCCCGGTATGGCGGCGAGCGGGTGATCGACACCCCGATCTCGGAGGCGGCGTTCTTCGGCCTCGCGGCCGGTGCCGCGCAGCGCGGGATGCGTCCGGTGGTCGAGCTGATGCGGGTGGACTTCGCCGGGGTGGCGATGGACCAGCTCTACAACTACATCGCGAAGATCGGCTACTGCACGGGCGGCCGTCGCCGTGTGCCGCTCACCCTCATGACCCAGGTGGGCAACCCGCTGCGCCAGGGGGCGGTGCACGCGCAGACCCTCTACGGGATGTTCGCCCACATCCCCGGCCTCAAGGTCGTGGCCCCGTCGAACAGCCACGACGCCAAGGGACTCCTGCGCGCGGCGGTGCGCTGCGACGACCCGGTCGTGTTCTTCTTCCACGCCAGCCTGCTCGCGATCCCGTACGGGCCGGGGATCGAGGAGTGGACGGCGATCGACGTCCCGGCCGAGCCGTACGAGATCCCGCTGGGCCGGGCCCGGACCGTGCGCGACGGCACGGACGTCACGCTCGTCACGATGTCCTACACCGTGCACGAGTGCCTGCGGGTCGCCCGGCGGCTGGACACCGAGGGCATCTCCTGCCAGGTGGTGGACCTGCGCAGCATCGTCCCGCTCGACACCGCCCACGTCGTCGACGCCGTCCGCGGCACCGGACGGCTGCTCGTGGTCGACGAGGACTACGGCTTCGCCGGGCTCAGCGGCGAGATCGTCGCGCAGGTGGTGGAGGCGGGGGTGCGGCTGCGGGCGGCGCCGGTCCGGGTCACCCGCGAGCACCTGCCCATCCCGTACTCCCGCGTGCTGGACGACGAGGTCCGGCCCAGCGCCGCCCGGATCGAGCGGGCCGTCCGGGACCTGGTCGCGCGCTGACCGTCACGAGAACCGTAGGAGAGAAGATGCGTTTCACCGGCAAGACCTTCCTCATCACCGGCGGCGCCCGCGGCCAGGGTCGCGCGATCGCGCTCAAGGCGGCCTCCGAGGGGGCGAACGTGGCCGTCGTCGACGTCGCCAAGGACGTCGCCACCGTCCCCTACCCGCTCGGCACGGAGGAGGACCTGGCCGCCACGCAGGAGATGGTCGAGGAGCTCGACTCGCAGTGCCTCACCCTCACCGGTGACGTGCGCTCCCAGGCGGACATGGACCGTGCCGTCGCCGAGACCGCGGACCGCTTCGGCACCGTCGACGTCCTCTGTGCCAGCGCGGGCGTGCACAGCTTCGTCCCGTTCTGGGAGATGACCGAGGAGACCTGGAACACCGTCCTGGAGATCAACCTCACCGGGGTCTGGCGCGGCGCCAAGGCGGTCGCCCCGCGCATGATCGAGCAGCGCTCGGGTGCGATCGTCATCACGTCCTCGGTGATGGGCCACGAGACCGGCCCGGACCTCGCGCACTACGCGGCCTCCAAGCACGGCGTGCTCGGCCTCATGAAGAGCATCGCCTTCGAGCTGGGCCCGTACGGGATCCGGTGCAACGCGGTGCTCCCGAGCGTCGTGCACTCCGCGATGGGGGAGAACCCCGTGACCCGTAAGTGGATCTTCGGTCGAGACGACGCCACGACCCAGGACTACATCGACGCGACGAAGCACTGGCACCTGATGCCCGGCAGGCCCGGCCTGCCGCCGAGCTCGATCGCCGACGCGATCTGCTTCCTGGCCTCCGACGACGCGCGGTACATCACCGGTGTCGAGCTGCCCGTGGACGCCGGCCACATGCTGCTGCCCGGCTTCAACCACGAGGTGGTCGAGAAGGCGGACGAGCCGGTGGGGCCGTGGTACTGAGCGAGGCGAGCGATCCTGCGGCCTGGGCGGGCACGGTCGTCCTGGTCAGCGGGGGAGCACGCGGCCAGGGGCTGAGCCACGCCATGGCGTTCGCGCGACGCGGCGCCCACGTCGTGGTCCTCGACGCGCCGCCTGCGCTGGAGACGGTCCCGTACCCGCTGTCCACGGCCGAGGACCTGGACGCCGCCCGCGCACGGCTGGACGCGGCCGGGGCCGGGACCGTCCTGGGCTACGCGGCCGACGTCCGGGACGCCGACGCGGTGCAGCGCGCGGTGGACGACGCCGCGGGCCGGCTGGGCGGGATCGACGTGGCCATCGCGAACGCCGGGGTCTTCTCGTTCGCGCCCACGACGTGGGAGCTCAGCCCGCAGACCTGGAAGCAGTGCTCCGACGTGGTGCTCTACGGCTCCTGGACGCTGGCCCGCGCGGCGGTGCCGCACATGATGGGGCGGCCGGGGGCGAACCTGCTGTTCGTCGGTTCGGTCTCGGCGCACAAGGGGATCGCGGCCACGGGGCACTACGTCGCGGCGAAGCACGGCGTGGTGGGCCTGATGCGCACGCTGGCCGTCGAGCTGGCCCCGCACGGGATCCGGTCCAACATGGTCTCCCCGACCGCCGCCCGCACCGTGATGGCGACGAACCCGGCCATGGCGGAGTGCGTGAAGTACCAGGAGGCGGGCGGGACGGACATGTCGAACCTGCTGGCCGTGGACCTCCTGGAGCCCGAGGACGTCACCGAGGCGGTGCTCTGGGTCACCTCGCCCCGGGCCCGCTACGTCACCGGCGACGTGATCAAGGTCGACGCGGGGTTCACCGTGCGCTGAGCGCCCGCCCGCTCCCGAGGTTCAGTCCTTGATCGAGTCCCGGCCGCGCTGCACGAGCAGAGGATCCGGCGGGTAGACCACCGTCGGGTCCTTGCCCTCGTAGTCGAACCGGTCGAGGAAGAACCGCATCGCGTTGATGCGGGCGCGCTTCTTGTCGTTGCTCTTGATCGACGTCCACGGGGCGTGGTCGGTGTCGGTGTGCTCGATCATCGCCTCCTTGGCGATGGTGTAGTCGTCCCAGCGGTCCAGGGACTCGATGTCCATGGGGGAGAGCTTCCAGCGGCGCACCGGGTCGATCTGGCGGATCGCGAACCGGGTGCGCTGCTCGGAGTGGGTGACCGAGAACCACAGCTTGGTGAGCGTGAAGCCGCTCTCCAACAGCATCTCCTCGAACTGGGGGGCCTGCCGCAGGAAGATCTCGTACTGGCGATCGGTGCAGAAGCCCATCACCCGCTCGACCCCGGCGCGGTTGTACCAGGACCGGTCGAACAGCACGATCTCCCCGGCGGTCGGCAGCTGCGTGACGTAGCGATGGAAGTACCACTGGCCGAGCTCGGTCTCCGTGGGCTTCGTCAGGGCGACCACGCGCGCGGCGCGCGGGTTGAGGTGCTCCATGAACCGCTTGATCGTGCCGCCCTTGCCGGCGGCGTCGCGGCCCTCGAAGAGGATCACGTGCTTGGTGCCGGTGTCCTGGGTCCAGTACTGGAACTTCAGCAGCTCGATCTGCAGCTGGTACTTCTCCTCCTCGTAGAGGTCGCGGTCCAGCCGCTCGTCGTACGGGTAGTCCTCGCGCCAGGTCTCGACCGGACTTCCCCCCGGGTCGATCAGGTCCGGGTCGGAGAGGTGCTCGTCGTGGCGCACGGTGTAGCCGTCGCGCAGCAGCTGGTCCAGGTACTCCCGGAAGTTCTCCCGAATCACCCGTGAAGTATCGATCCCCTCGGCCTGCCGTGGGGTGGCGATAGGGTGAACGGACGGCTCGCGCGGCGCCGGGACCGCGTCGGCGCGATCGCCCGCAGGCCCGGTCTGCCGCCGATCGGCGCAGCGCCGTCCGCCGCCCGGGGACTGCCCGCTGTGACGTGGCCGTCGTCGGTCCCCCGGCGCGCGCGTGCGTTCCCCGACCGCCGTCGGGCGGCCCCGGGCGTGTCGGGTCGACGATTCCCGTGCCGTGTGTCCCGTCCTGTCCGGGAAAGCCGGCGCGATGTGAATTCTTGTCGAAGTGCAGGCGTCGCAAAGGTTACGCATCCATTGTGGCGAGTGTTGCGGCATCTCCCGGCCCGCCGAGCCGGACGTTCGGTGACCGCTTCATGTTCACCTGGCGCGGGTGAAAGAAATCGACTCGCCGCTGGCATTGTCGAGGACCGGGTGGCAACGCGGAGCGGCGATCGGGAGTGGTGCGCGGTGGGGGTCGAGCGGGAGCGCGTCGACGCGTTCGGCAGCCTGGAGAGCGGGCTGCGCCAGGCGAGCCCGTGGTACCTCTGGGGTCCCTATCTGAGCGAGCGCCAGTGGGGGACGGTCCGGGAGGACTACAGCGCTGACGGCGAGGCCTGGAACCACCTCCCGCACGACCACGCCCGGTCCCGGGCCTACCGCTGGGGCGAGGACGGGCTGGCCGGGTTCTCCGACGTCGAGCAGCGGCTGTGCCTCGCGCTGGCCCTGTGGAACGGCCGCGACCCGATCCTCAAGGAGCGCATCTACGGCCTCACCGGCACGGAGGGCAACCACGGTGAGGACGCCAAGGAGTACTGGTGGTACCTCGACGCCGTCCCGAGCCACGCCTGGAACCGCTGGCGCTACCACTACCCGCAGCGGGCCTTCCCGTACGAGGACCTGCGGACCGAGAACGCCAGGCGCGGCCGGCTCGACCCCGAGTACGAGCTGCTCGACACCGGGGCCTTCGACGAGGACCGCTACTGGGTCGTGGAGGTGCACTACGCGAAGGCCGACCCCACCGATCTCCTGATGACCGTCGAGATCACCAACGCCGGGCCCGACGCCGACGTCCTGCATGTGCTGCCCACCCTCTGGTTCCGCAACACCTGGTCCTGGGATCCGGGCACCGCGGCGCCCGTGCTCGCCGCGACCGCCGGCACGACGGTGGCGGTCACCCACCCCTTCCTCGGCGAGCTCGAGCTCGCAGCGGGCCGCGGGCCGGACGGGAGCGATCCGACGCTGCTGTTCTGCGACAACGACACCAACACCGCCCGCTTGTACGGCCAGCCCGGTCCGGCGTACCCGAAGGACGGCATCAACGACCACGTGACCGCGGGTGCGCCGACGGTGAACCCCGAGCGTGTCGGGAGCAGGTGCGCGGCCTGGTACCGCGTGCCCGTCGAGCCGGGCGAGACCGTCGAGCTTCGGCTGCGGCTGCACCCGGCAGGCTCCCCGGCCGATCTGGACGCCGGTTTCGAGCGGACGCGCGCGCAGCGCCGGGCCGAGGCCGACGGGTTCTACACCGAGCTCACGCCGGAGGCCGCGGGCGAGGACGAGGCGAACGTCATGCGCCAGGCGTTCGCGGGGATGCTGTGGAGCAAGCAGCTCTACTACTACGACGTCAACCGGTGGCTCGACGGCGACCCCGGCCTGGTCCGGCCGCCCGCGTCACGGCGGACCGGCCGCAACGCCCGCTGGCGGACGTTCAGCTCCTTCGACATCATGTCCATGCCCGACAAGTGGGAGTACCCCTGGTTCGCGGCCTGGGACATGGCGTTCCACTGCGTCGCGCTCGCCCACGTCGACCCGTCGTTCGCCAAGTACCAGCTCACGCTGCTGTGCCGGGAGTGGTTCCAGCACCCCAACGGTGCCCTGCCCGCCTACGAGTGGGACTTCGGCGACGTCAATCCCCCGGTGCAGGCGTGGAGCGCGCTGGAGGTGTTCGCGATCGACGGCGGTCGCGACATCGAGTTCCTCTCGCGGGTCTTCGACAAGCTGCTGCTCAACTTCACCTGGTGGGTCAACCAGCAGGACGCCGACGGGTCGAACCTGTTCGAGGGCGGCTTCCTCGGCCTGGACAACATCGGCCCGCTCGACCGCTCCCACCTGCCGCCCGGGGTGGTGCTCGAACAGTCCGACGCCACGGGCTGGATGGCCACCTACGCACTGGCCATGGGGGTCATCGCGGCGATCCTTCGGCATGCGGGCCAGCGCCCGGCCGACGACCTGGTGCAGAAGTTCCTCGAGCACTTCTCCGCGATCCACGACGCCCTCGACTCCCAGGGCATGTGGGACGACGTGGACGGCCTGTTCTACGACCGGCTCGCCCTCCCCGACGGCACGGCCGTCCCGGTCCAGGTCCGTTCGATGGTCGGCATCATCCCCATGCTGGCCGCTGGGGTGGTCGACGCGGACCAGATTGACCGGGCCGAGGCCACCGGCAAGCGGTTCGCCGGGTTCATGGACCGGGCCGGTCTGCGCGACCGGGAACGGCTGGCCCGGCTCGGACTGCTGCACGGACGACCGGGCCGTCAGCAGATGCTGCTCGGCGTGGTCGGGACCGACCGGCTCGAACGGATCTTCGCGCGGCTCTTCGACCCGGCCGAGTTCCTGTCCCCGTACGGGCTGCGGGCGCTGTCGGCCCACCACCGCGAGCATCCCTACGTCCTCGACGCACCCGGCATCCGGGCCGTGATCGACTACGAGCCCGCCGAGTCCACGACCGCCATGTTCGGCGGCAACTCCAACTGGCGGGGTCCGATCTGGTTCCCGCTCAACCACCTCGTCACCTCGGCGCTGCTGCGCTACCACCGGTTCTACGGTGCGGACTACACCATCGAGTACCCGACGGGGTCCGGGCAGCGGCTCGCCCTGGACGCGGTCGCGGACGACCTCTGGCGCAGGCTGGTGGCGATCTTCCTGCGCGGCCCGGACGGGCGCAGGCCGTGCTTCGGCGGGGTGGAACGGCTCCAGAACGACCCGCGGTGGCGCGACAACCTGATGTTCTTCGAGTACTTCCACGGCGACGACGGAGCCGGCCTGGGTGCGAGCCACCAGACGGGCTGGACGGGCCTGGTGGCCGACGTGATCCGGCGCCGCCACGGCGCGGTGACGTCCATCGGCGACCTGCTGCGCGCCTTGCGCGACGGGACCGCGCCGTGACGGCACCGATCCGGCCGGGCGACCCGTTCCCGCTGGGCGCCACCCCGACCGCCGACGGCACGAACTTCGCCGTCGCGTCCCGCGGCGAGGCCGTGGACCTGTGCCTTCTCGACGCCGCGTGCGGCGAGACCCGCATCCCCCTGCCGGAGTACGACGCGGGCGTCTGGTACGGGTTCGTGCCCGGTGTGGGCGTGGGCCAGGCCTACGGCTACCGGGTGTCGGGCCCGTGGGACCCCGCCCGCGGCCTGCGGTACAACCCGGCGAAGCTCCTGCTCGACCCGTACGCGCGGGCGATCGACGGCGCCGTCCGGTTCGGGCCGGAGGTCCTCGGCCATCACCCGGACGATCCGGCGCAGGTGAGCGAGCTGGACTCGGCAGCGCACGTCCCCCGGAGCCTCGTCGTCGAGCCGGTGCCCGCACGCAACGGTCCCGCGCCGCAGCGGCGCTACGCGGACACCGTCATGTACGAGGTCCACGTCAAGGGCTTCACCGCGACGCATCCGCAGGTGCCGCCGGAGCTCCGCGGCACCTATGCCGGGTTGGCCCACGACGCCGCGCTGGCCCATCTCGTCGGGCTCGGGGTGACGGCAGTCGAGCTGCTGCCGGTGCACCACCACGTGCCGGAGGCGTTCCTCCCGGACCGGGGCCTCACCAACTACTGGGGCTACAACACGACCGGCTACTTCGCCCCGCACGCCGGCTACTCGGCCGCGGTGCGCGCCGGGCGCCCCGGCGGCCAGGTCGCCGAGTTCC
>NZ_JBFWVQ010000134.1:11764-13641 GCF_050246655.1 Pseudonocardia sp. | reverse complement strand
TTCACCGACGAGCAGACCGTGGACCGGCTCGAGCGCAGCATGCAGCGCAGCGGCTACCTGCCCGCGTCGAGCATGAAGACCACCTTCGACCTGCTGCGGGCCACCGACCTGGTCTGGAACTACGTCGTCAACGACTGGATGCTCGGCGAGGACCCCGCCCCGTTCGACATGCTCACCTGGAACTCCGACTCCACCCGCATGCCCGCGGCGATGCAGACCGAGTACCTGCGCGCGCTCTACCTCGAGAACCAGTTCGCCGAGGGCAAGTTCGAGCTGGCGGGCGAGCGGCTGGAGCTGGGCGCGGTCCGGCAGGACGCCTACGTCGTCACGGCGGAGACCGACCACATCGCGCCGTGGGAGGGCGTCTACCGCGGTGCGGCGAAGCTGGGCGGGAAGGTCCGGTTCGTGATGTCGAACTCCGGCCACATCGCGGGCGTGGTGAACCCGCCGTCACCGAAGTCGCGGCACTGGTTCGGCGAGAGCGCCCGCCTGCCCGAGGATCCGCAGCAGTGGCGCGCCACCGCCGAGGAGCACAAGGCGAGCTGGTGGGAGGACTGGACGCCGTGGATCGAGGCCCGCGCCGGTGGCCTGCGCACCCCACCGGCCACCGGCAGCGACCGGTACCCGGTGCTCTCCGACGCGCCCGGCGGGTACGTCCTGCACGGGTGACCGCACGGGGTCGCACAGGGCTCACGGTGACCGGGGATGATGGTGCCCATGAGCGAGCGGGACGGCGGGTCGGCCACGGGGCGTCCGTCCGCGGGCGACGCCTCGTGGGCCTCGGTCAACGCCCTTGGCGGGTTCATCCGGGCGCAGCGGCAGCTGGCGAAGCTGTCCCTGCGCGAGATGGCCGCGATGACGAGTGTGTCCAACGCCTACCTCAGCCAGGTCGAGCGCGGCCTGCACCAGCCGTCGCTCAAGGTGCTGCGCTCCATCGCGGACGCGCTGCAGATCTCCACCGAGCAGCTGCTGGAGCAGGGCGGATGGGCGACGGCGCGAACCGGTCGCGAGGCCGCGCCGGACGACGGGGAGGCGGACGGCGGGCCCGGGTCGGCAGGGTCGGCAGGGTCGGCAGGGTCGACTGAGGCGGCGATCCGGCGGGACCCGCGCCTCACCGCGGAGCAGCGCACGGCGCTGCTGGGCGTGTACCGCAGCTTCGTCGAGGGTAAGGACCGAGCGTGACGAGGGGCACTACCAGGCTTGCTTGACATACTTAACGGCGATGCTCAGTATGGGTAGCGGAACATCCACCGCACTCACGGAGAGGACATGCCGATGACCGCGCCTACCGACCAGTTCGTCGACATCACCAAGCGCAGCCAGGAGGTGGTCACGGCCGCCGTTCGCACCTGGACCGATGCCTTCCAGAGCCTCGCCGGCAGCTACGGCGCCCCGGCCGCGCCGGACGCCAAGGCCATCGTCGAGGGCTACTTCGACTTCGCCCAGCAGGTGCTCGACAACCAGCGGGCCTTCACCCTGAGCGTCGTGTCCGCCGGCAGCGAGGCTGCCGAGAAGGTCACCGCGCAGGCCACGAAGGTCGCCGAGAACGTCAAGGAGCACACGCTCCACGCGGCCGAGGTCGTGACCGAGAAGGCCACCACCACCGCCACGCGCAACGCCAAGGCCGCCGCCAAGAGCTGACGCGCCCCAGCGGGTCGAGGCCCCGCCCGGAGATCCCGGGCGGGGCCTCGCTGCGTTTCCGGCGCCGCACTCGGCCACCCGCGCCGTCCGCCGTTCGGCTGGTCGCACCGCGACGATCTCTCGCCTAGGGTCCCGGGCATGGCACGCGCACTGGTGACGGGGTCGGGGGAACGGGTGGCGGCGGTGGCCGCCCTGCTGGAGAAGGAGGGTCACGAGGTCCGCACGGCGACGGGGCC
>NZ_JBFWVQ010000134.1:0-11664 GCF_050246655.1 Pseudonocardia sp. | reverse complement strand
GCGACGATCTCTCGCCTAGGGTCCCGGGCATGGCACGCGCACTGGTGACGGGGTCGGGGGAACGGGTGGCGGCGGTGGCCGCCCTGCTGGAGAAGGAGGGTCACGAGGTCCGCACGGCGACGGGGCCTGACGAGCTCGACAACCTCTCCGACCTCGGTGGCGTCGCCCACTACATCCAGCTGCCCTCCCGGGTGCACCCCGTCGGGGACAGCCTGGTCGGCCGCGTGCGGTCCTTCCTCTCCGACGGCCTGCTCGGCCGCTTCGCCGTGGTCGACCAGGTGCTGCCGGCCCTCGCGGACGGCGCCACCGTCGTGCTCGTCTCCGGCAACACCCCCGACACGGCGCTGCCCGACGACCACCGCTCCCGCCTCGCCCTGCTGCACGTCCTCGCCCACGCCACCCGCGCCGAGCTGGGCGGTCGCGGCGTCGACGTCGTCGTCGCCTCCGGCGACCGGCACGACGAGCAGATCGTCGGTTATGCGCTGCACGGCGGCGAGGACGCCACCGCGCGGCTGTCCGCCGATGCCGTCACCGACGAGCAGTACGAGGACTGGCGCATCGAGACGATGGGGTTGCGCTCGGGGCTCGCCTGATCTGTCCCGCACCGGGCACCCGCACCCGCACCGGCACCCGCGGCTGGCCCTCGGCCCCGCTCGGCTTCCCCGCGCGAACGGCCCAGATGGGACGTCCTATTTCCCGTACGGGCCGTTCGCGCGGCGGGCCGGCGGGGGTCGCGCGGCGGGCCGGCGGGGGTCGACGGCCGCGTCAGCCGTCGAGCGGCCGGGTCACACGTCGATCAGTACCGTGAACGGCCCGTCGTTCACGGACTCGACGGCCATCCGCGCGCCGAACACCCCCGTCTCCACGTGGGCGCCGCGCTCCCGCAGCGCGGCCACCACGGCGTCGACGAGCGGCTCCGCGTGCTCCGGGCGGGCCGCGGCGGTCCAGCTCGGGCGCCTGCCCTTGCGCGTGTCGCCGTAGAGCGTGAACTGGCTGACCACCAGCAGCGGCGCGCCCGCCTCCGCGCAGGAGCGCTCGCCGTCGAGGATCCGCAGCTCGTACAGCTTTCGGGCCATCACCGGTGCGGCGGCGGCGGTGTCGTCGCGGTGCACCCCGAGCAGGACCAGCAGCCCGGGGCCGTCGACGGCGCCGACGACGGCCCCGTCCACCGTCACCGAAGCGCGCGACACCCGGGTCGCCACCGCCCTCATCGGGCCCTCATGCGGGCACCAGCAGGCCGTGCCGGACGAGCTCCCGCACCGCCGGCAGCGTCGCCGCCGCCAGCGCGTCCACCGGCCGGTCCTGGGCGATCGCCAGCAGCTCCAGCAGCTCGCCGAGCGCGAGCACCCCCTGGCAGCCGGCGAGCAGCGCGGCGGCGGGGGAGTCCACCTCGTGGCGCCAGCGCGGGCCGTCGCGCCGGACCACCGCGGCACCCTCGTCCTGCCAGCCCTCCGGGCCGGGGACGGCGAAGCGCTCCAGCAGCGCGGAGTCCGCCAGTTCGAGGCGGGCGCCGAGGAGTGCGGAGTCGGTGGCGTGGGCGCGCAGCCAGTCCACCCGGTCCAGCCAGCCCACCACCTCCGGCCCGAGCGGGTCGGCGAGCGCGTCCGGGAGGTCCTCGAACACCACCTGCGGCGGGCCGTCCGTGCGGCGCAGGGTGATCAGCCCGAAGCCCACGGCCTCGACCGACCGCGCGGCGACCCAGTCCAGCCAGGCGCCCGCGCGTGTGCGGGCCTGCGGGGAGCGCAGGTCCAGCCCGGCGTCGCGCAGCCAGGTTCCGACGTGCAGCGCCGGATCGGCGATCTCGCGTTGCACGATCCACGCGTCGACGCCCTCCGGCAGCCAGGAGCGGACGCGGTCGGGCCAGTCCTCGCCGCGCACGTGCAGCCACGAGCCGAGCAGCTGCGCCACCCCGCCCGGTTCCAGGTACCGCGGCAGGGCGCGGACCAGGCGCGCGAGCGCCGCGTCGCCGTCCTCGCCGGAGTCCCGGTAGACGTAGTCGACCCGCGCCGGCCCGACGACGAACGGCGGGTTCGACACGATCCGGTCGAACCTGCGCTCCGCCACGGGCGCGAGCCACGGCCCGTCGAGCAGCTCGACGTCGAGGCCATTCAGTGCGAACGTCGCCGCGGCCAGGGCGAGTGCTCGCGGTGCCACGTCCGTGGCCGTGACTGCGCGGGTGTGGGTGGTGGCGTGCAGCGCCTGCACGCCGCAGCCGGTGCCGAGATCGAGCAGCGAGCCCGCGGGGGTGCGGACGGTGGCGGCGGCGAGGGTGAGGGAGGCCGCGCCGACCCCGGTGACGTGATCGCGCTCCTGGCGGCGCTCGTCGAGGTCGGACAGGACCCACCAGTCGGTGTCCTCGTCCCCGTAGGGGCGCAGGTCGAGCGCCGCGCGCCAGCCGTGGGCGCCGGTCGAGTCGTCGCGGACGAGCAGGCCGGCCGCCGCGGCACCGTCCGGGTCCAGGACGCCGCGGACCTCGGCATCCGGCTCGATCCCGCCGAGCAGCAGCAACCGGACGAGCACGCCGAGCTCGCCCCCACCCGCGGTCGCGCGGAACGCGGGTTCCGGTTCGCCACGACCGAGCGCCGCGTGCGCCTCGGGGCCGAGCAGCGCGCGCACGCCCGCGGTCGTGTAGCCGACCCGGACCAGCGCGGTGCGCAGTGCGTCGCAGGTGGCAGCATCGAATCGGGTATCGAGTCGGGTATCGAACCGGGCCGGCACGGCGCCTAGGCTCTCACCCCGTAGCAGACCTGGAGGTGACCCGGTGGCGATCTGCCTCGCCCAGCAGCCGGACGCGGACGCCCTTCTGGACCGCGACCCCTTCGCCCTGCTCCTCGGCATGCTGCTGGACCAGCAGTTCCCGATGGAGCGGGCGTTCGCCGGGCCGGTGCTGGTGGCGCAGCGGCTCGGCCGGGAGACGCTCGACGTCGACGAGCTCGCGACCTACGACGAGGGCGCGCTCGTGGAGGTCTTCCGTGGCCCGCCCGCGGTACACCGCTACCCCGGCTCCATGGCCCAGCGCACCCGGGCGCTCGCGGCCGTGATCGTCGAGCAGTACGACGGGGATGCCGCCAACATCTGGCGCGACGTCACCGACGGCGGGGAGCTCTTCGGCCGCCTCGCCGCCCTGCCCGGCTTCGGCAGGCAGAAGGCGCAGATCTTCACCGCCCTCCTGGGCAAGCAGCGCGGCGTCACCCCGGAGGGCTGGCGCGAGGCGGCGGGCGGGTACGGCGAGGACGGCGTGCACAAGTCCGTCGCGGACGTCGTGGACGCCGCATCGCTCGTCCGGGTGCGCGACTACAAGCAGGAGCAGAAGGCGGCGGCGAAGGCGGCCAAGGCGGCCGGGACCGCAGCGGCCGACCGTGCAGGGAGCGCGCCGAGAGGTCCTGCTGGCCGCCCGTGATCGCGGCGGAGCGATAGCATCGCAGAATGCACCGGGTTCCGCAGACACGCCGCGGTGCGCGGATCATCGATCCCGACCAGGTGTGCGACGCCACCGCCGTCCTCGCCAATGGCGAAGGACTGCGGGACACCGCCGCGATCCTGGACGCGCTCGGCGACGTCGGCCGCCTGTCGATCCTGCTTGCGCTCCACCACGCCGGAGATCTCTGCGTCTCCGATCTCGCCGTGTCCGTCGGGATGAGTGACAGCGCGGTCTCCCACGCGCTGCGCCTGCTGCGGGCCCAGCGCATGGTCACCGCCCACCGGGACGGCCGGCTGGTGCGCTACCGCGTGGACGGCGAGCTCACCCGGCGGCTGCTGGACGTCGTCTCGCCCCGCACGGTGGGTGACGTCCGGTTGCACCACAACGCCGACACTGCTGCGAGCGAGGTCAGGTGGCACGATGGGGGCCTGGAGGTGCAGCCGTGAGCGAGCCGCATCGGACGGATCCCGTCCTGATCACCGACGCCCCGCCGTCGCCGGAGGCCGAGCTCGCGGCACGCAAGCGCCGGTACACCGTCATGATGAGCATGCGGGTGCCGTTCATGATCCTCGCGGCCGTCTTCTACCAGACGCCGTGGCTGGCCGTCGGCCTGCTGGTGCTGTCCATCCCCCTGCCGTGGATGGCGGTCCTGATCGCCAACGACCGGCTCCCGCGGAAGGCTGAGAAGGTCAACCGCTACCGGGGCGAGCGACGCGAGATCGAGAGCGGTGAGCACCCCGTCATCGAGGGGTGACACCCCGCGTGCCGATCCGGGGTTGATCGGGACGACACGCGGTGACGGTCCGACACGCCGGGTGATTTGGCGGTCGGCACCCCGGCCCGGCAGACTGTGTCCCGCACGTGAGCCCGCTTCGGGTCCGTCGCGCGAAGAGGACGTAGGGGAAGACGTTCCTCGTCGAGCGGAGGTCTGCAGTGAGCACACGCGGCGTGGTGTTCGTCCACTCGTCGCCGACTGCGGTCTGCCCGCACGTCGAGTGGGCGCTTTCCGGCGTGCTCGGAACACGGGTGTCGCTGGAGTGGACCCCGCAGCCTGCCTCTCCAGGGCAGCTGCGGGCGGAATGCACGTGGTCCGGACCCGTGGGCAGTGCCGGCGCGCTCGCCGCTGCGCTGCGCGCCTGGTCCATGGTGCGGTTCGAGGTCACCGAGGAGCCCAGCTCCGGGGTGGACGGCGAGCGGTTCTGCTACACACCGCAGCTGGGGTTGTGGCGTGGCCGTGCGAGCGCCAACGGCGACATCGTCGTGGGCGAGGATCAGCTGCGGGCCCTGCTGTCGGGCGTGCCGGTCGGGCAGGTGCCCGGTCGGATCCGGGAGCTGCTGGGCTCCGCCTGGGACGAGGCGCTGGAGCCGTTCCGGTTCGCCGGTGACGGCGCCCCGGTCACCTGGCTGCACCAGGTCGGGTAGCAGGAGCCCGCCGCCGACGAGGGATCCGCCGCGGCCCCGTCGTAAGGCAGGATGCGATCGTGAACGATCGGCGGCCGAGACCTTCGCTGGCACGGCTGGGGCTCACCGATCAGCGCGCCGAGAGCGTGCTGGAGAAGCTGGGCTGGTGGTCCGGCGACACCCCTCGCGACGAGGAACACGCCCCCGTGATGTGGGCACTGGCCCGCAGCCCCGACCCGGACCTCGCGTTGCGCGGGGTCGAGCGCCTCGCCGAGGCGGTGTCGGACTGGACCGAGCTGGACACCGCGCTGCGCACCGAGGTGGCACTGCGGGGGCGGCTCCTGGCCGTCCTCGGCAGCTCCACGGCGCTGTCGGACCACCTCGTCGTGCACCCGGACCGGTGGCACCGCCTCGCCGGGCCCGAGCGGATCCCGGGCGCCGATCTCGCGGCGTGCACCACCGCGCTGCTGCGGGCCGTCGGCGCCGACCCGGCGGCCCCGCCCGCGGGCGCACCCGCTGGCGGCGCGGCGGCGCTCACCGGTTCGGAGGCGGTGAACGCGCTCGGCACCGCCTACCGCGACGAGGTCCTCACCCTGGCCGCTGCCGATCTCGCCGCCGTGGGGGAGCCGAGCCTGCCCGTACTGGACGTCGAGGACGTCGCCGGCCGGCTGGCCGACATCGCCGAGGCGGCGCTGCGGGCCGCGCTCGCCGTCGCGCTGGCCGAGCTGGGCGGCACCGACCTCGGCCGCCTGGCCGTCATCGCGATGGGCAAGACCGGCGGCCGCGAGCTGAACTACGTGAGCGACGTGGACGTCGTCTTCGTCGGCGAGCCGGGCGCCGACAACCCCGCCGGCATGCAGGCCACCACCCGCTTCGCCACCCGCCTGATGCGCATCGCCGGGGAGGCGTGCTTCCAGGTCGACGCGAACCTGCGCCCCGAAGGGCGCCAGGGCGCGCTCGTGCGCACCCTCGACGGCCACGTCAGCTACTACAAGCGCTGGGCGAAGACCTGGGAGTTCCAGGCCCTGCTCAAGGCGCGCCCCATCGCCGGGGACGCCGAGCTGGGCGCGGAGTACGCCAAGGCCGTCGCGCCGATGGTGTGGAGCGCCACCGAGCGTCCGGACTTCGTCGTGGACGTCCAGGCGATGCGCCGTCGCGTCGAGGAGCACGTCCGGCCCGACCACGCCGAGCGCGAGCTGAAGCTCGGGCCCGGCGGGCTGCGCGACGTCGAGTTCGCGGTGCAGCTGCTGCAGCTCGTGCACGGCCGCACGGACGAGACGCTGCGCTCCCCGTCGACGCTGCAGGCCCTGCACGCGCTGGACGTCGGGGGCTACGTCGGCCGCGAGGACGGGGCGAACCTCGCCGCCTCGTACCGCTTCCTGCGCCTGCTGGAGCACCGGCTGCAGCTGCAGCGGATGCGCCGCACCCACCTGCTGCCGCCCCCGACGGACACCGCGGCGCTGCGCTGGCTCGCCCGCGCGGCCCGCATGCGGCCCGACGGTCGCCACGACGCCACCGGCGTGCTGCTCGCGGAATGGGCCCGCAACGCCCGCCGGGTGCGGCGGCTGCACGAGAAGCTGTTCTACCGCCCGCTGCTCACCGCGGTGTCGCGGCTGCCGGCGGACTCCGCGCGGCTGTCCCCGGACGCGGCGAAGGCCCGACTCGGTGCCCTCGGCTGGGCATCGCCCGAAGGTGCGCTCAACCACCTGCGGGCGCTCACCAGCGGGGTGTCGCGGGCCGCGGCGATCCAGCAGACGCTGCTGCCGGTGCTGCTGGACGAGCTGGCGCTCAGCCCCGACCCGGACCGGGGCCTGCTCGCCTACCGGCGCGTCTCCGAGGCGCTCGCCAACACTCCCTGGTACCTGCGCCTGCTGCGGGACGAGGGGGCTGTCGCGCAGCGGCTCATGAAGCTGCTCGGCACGTCCGCGCTGGTCCCGGACCTGCTGGTGCGGGCGCCGGAGGTGCTGCGGATGCTCGCCGAGCCCGTCAAGGGGCAGGCGGACGAGCTGACGAAGGACCCGGTCGAGGTGGCGACGTCGATCCGCGCCACCGTCGCCCGCCAGCCCGATGCGGACAGCGCCGCCGCGACGGCCCGCTCGCTGCGCCGCCACGAGCTGCTGCGGGTGGCGTGCGCTGACCTGCTCGGCCTGGCGACAGTGGCGCGGGTCTGCGAGGCCCTCACGACGGTCTGGGTCGCGGTCCTGCAGGCCACCCTGGACGCCGTCGTGCGCGCGGCGGGCCCGGCGCAGGCGCGGATCGCCGTGATCGGCATGGGCCGCCTCGGGGGTGGCGAGCTCGGCTACGGCAGCGACGCGGACGTGATGTTCGTCTGCGAGCCGTTGGGCGGGGCGAGCGACTCCGAGGCCGTGAAGTGGTCGACCGCCGTCGTCGAAGGGGTGCGGCGGCGGCTCGGCACGCCCAGCCCGGACCCCGCCCTCGTGATCGACGCGGACCTGCGCCCCGAGGGCCGGCAGGGGCCGCTGGTGCGCACCTTCGAGTCCTACCGGGCCTACTACGCACGCTGGTCGGAGGCGTGGGAGGCGCAGGCACTGCTGCGGGCGCGCCCCCTCGTGGGCGACGAGGAGCTCGGGCGGCGGTTCACGGCGCTGATCGACCCCATCCGCTACCCGGCCGAGGGGCTGGAACACGCGGCGATCACCGAGATCCGGCGGATCAAGGCGCGTGTCGACACCGAGCGGCTGCCGCGCGGCGCGGACCGCAGCACGCACACGAAGCTCGGCCTGGGCGGGCTCGCCGACGTCGAGTGGACGGTGCAGCTGTTGCAGCTGCAGTACGCGGGCGACATCCCGGAGCTGCGCACGATGTCCACCCTGGACGGGCTGGCGGAGGCCGCTGCGGCAGGCCTGCTCACCTCCGACGACGTGGCGGCGCTCGTCGCGGGCTGGACGACGGCCACGCGGGCGCGCAACGCGGTGATGCTGGTGAAGGGCAAGCCCGGCGACCAGCTGCCGCGGTCGGGGCGGGAACTGGCGGCCGTGGCGGTGGCGATGGGGTACTCGCCGGGCGGGGATCCGGGGGTGTTCCTCGACGACTACCGGCGCGTGACCAGGCGGGCGCGGGCCGTCGTCGAGCGGGTCTTCTACGGCGCGCCGGGGTGACCGTCGAGAACGACCTTGTGCTGATCAACAGGGCCTCTCGGGCTGCACAACGTCGTTCTCGACGGGGGACCGGGCGACTAGCGTGAACGGGTGCCGTCCGTGCAGACCCTGGTCGCGTTCACCCTCGCCGGGATCGTCCTCGTCGTGATCCCCGGGCCCAGCGTCCTGTTCATCGTCGGGCGGGCGCTCGCCCACGGCCGCCGGGCGGCGCTCACCAGCGTCGCCGGGAACACGGTGGGCGCCTCGCTGGTGGTGGTGGCGGTCGCGTTCGGCCTGGGTGCGGTCGCGGAGACGTCGATCGTCGTGTTCACGGCGCTCAAGCTCGTGGGGGCCGCGTATCTGGTCTACCTGGGCGTGCAGACGTTCCGGCACCGCCACGGGCTGCACGCCGTGCTCGGCGCCGTCGATCCGGGCGGGGACCGGCGCCTGTTCCGCCAGGGCGTGATCGTCGGGGTGACCAACCCGAAGGTGCTCGTGTTCTTCTCGGCGTTCCTGCCGCAGTTCGTCGATCCCGCCCGAGGCGACGCGATGGTCCAGATCCTGGTGCTGGGGTTGCTGTTCGCGCTGATCGCGAGCCTGCTGGACAGCGCGTGGGGGCTCGCGGCGGGCACGGCCCGGGCCTGGTTCGTCACCTCGCCGCGGCGGCTGTCCTGGGTCGGCGGGATCGGCGGGCTGACCCTCGTCGGTGTGGGTGCAGGGCTGGCGGTGTCGGGGCGTCCGGCGACCTGAGCGTCCGTGCACCAGGATCACCGGCCATGAGCATCTCCCTGCAGCAGGCCCAGACCGTCGTCCGCGCCGCGCTGGAGCACGGCACCGGGCACGGGTACAAGCCGCTCACCGTCGCCGTCCTGGACCCGGGCGGGGCGGTCGTCGCGCTGGCGCGCCAGGACGGCTCCGGGCACCTGCGTCCGGATGTCGCGGTGGCGAAGGCGTGGGGCCTGCTCGGGCTCGGCATGACGAACCGGGCGGTCGCGGCACGCGCTGCGGAGTCGCCGGAGTTCTTCCAGGCCGTGAACGCGCTGGCCGGCGGGCGGCTGCTGCCCGTGCCGGGCGGGGTGCTCGTCCGGGATGCGGGTGGGGCGCTGCTCGGTGCGGTCGGGATCAGCGGGGACCTCTCGGCACACGACGAGGCCGCCGCGATCGCGGGGATCGCGGCGGCCGGGCTGGTGGCAGAGACGGGGGAGTAGGCGGTCCGGCCTCAACAGCAGGCCGGTTCCGGGGTGGCCGGACCGTCGGGCACCGCGCCGGGATCGGTGGCGAGCACCGTATCGATCCCGGCGGGTGCCGTCGGGTCGGCGCCGTCGGCTGACCCGCCGCCCTCCGCCCCGGGCCGCCGCAGCGCGACGGCGGCCAGGACCACGAGGACGGCCGCGAGACCCGCTGCGATCAGCGCCGTCAGGTGCAGGCCCGCGACGAACCCCTCCCGGGCGACGGCCAGCACCGACGACGCGAGCGGCCCGGGCAGCCCGGCCGCGACGTCCACGGCGCCGCCGAGAGTGTCGCGGGCGGCTCCCGCGGCCTCGGCGGGCACCGCTGCCGGCAGGCCCGCCGTGACGTGCCCGCGGTAGACCGCCAGACCGATGCTGCCGAGCACCGCGAGCCCCAGTGCCCCGCCGAGCTCGGCGGCGGTCTCCGAGACACCTGTGGCGGCGCCCGCCTTCTCCGGCGGTGCCGAGCCGACGATGAGCTCGGTGGTCAGCCCGAACACCGGGCCAATGCCCACGGAGATCACGACGGACGCGGCGATCAGCGCACCCAGACCGTCCTCGACACCTGCGCCGAGCAGCAGCAGGAGCCCGGCACCCGCGATCGCGAGCCCGCCCGCCACCAGCCGCGAGACGGCGACCCGCCGCGCGAGCCACGGCGTGACCTGCGACGCCGCCACGAACGCCACCGCGGACGGCAGCGACCACAGGCCGGCCTCCAGCGGCGTCTGCCCGAGCACGAGCTGGAGGTACTGGGCCACGAAGAGGAAGTAGCCGATCATCATGAAGATCGCCAGGAAGTTGACGGCCAGCGCCGCGTTGAACGCCCGGATCCGGAACAGCGAGACGTCGATCATCGGGTCGGCCAGGCGCCGCTGCCGCCGCGCCCACAGCATGCCGACGACGGCGCCCCCGGCGACCGCAGCGACCGGAGCGGTGCCGACGCCGTCCTGGGCCAGGTGCTTGAGCCCGTAGACCATCGCGAGCAGCGCCACCACGGACATCGCGGCGCTCGTGACGTCCAACCGTCCGGCGTCCGGGTCGCGGTACTCCGGCAGGACCCGCGGGCCGAGCACCAGGAGCAGCGCCATCACCGGCAGGGCCAGCAGGAACACCGATCCCCACCAGAACGCCGAGAGCATGAGCCCGCCCAGTACCGGCCCGATGGCGCTGCCCGCGGAGAACGCCCCGATCCAGACGGCGACCGCGGTGGAGCGCTCGCGGGGGTCGCGGAACATGTGGAAGATCAGCGACAGCGTGGACGGCGCGATCGTCGCGCCCGCGATGCCCAGCAGCGCGCGAGAGGCGATGAGCATCTCCGGGGAGGTCGAGAACGCCGCGACGACCGACATCAGTCCGAACGCCGCGGCGCCGACGAGCAGCAGCCGCCGCCGCCCGATCCGGTCACCGAGCGTGCCCATCGTGACCAGCGCCCCCGCGACCATGAAGCCGTAGACGTCGATGATCCACAGCAGCTGGACGCTGCTGGGCCGCAGATCGGCCGAGAGGGCGGGCACAGCGAAGTGCAGGACCGTGAGGTCCATCACGTAGAGCAGGCAGGCCAGGGCGAGAACGGCCAGGCCGATCCACTCCCGCCTGCCGGCCTTCACGGGGATCTCCATCGGTCTTCCTCCTCGGGTGTCGCCATGTGGACGTCCCGTGGCGGGTTAACTCATCGCGACCGCGCGGTCTTCCTTGATAGGGATGGATTCCGTGACGGTGGACGTGCAGCGGGGCACGGCGGCGGGCCTCGCCCTGGCCCTGGTGTCGGCGGCGTCGTTCGGGCTCTCCGGCCCGTTCGCGAAGGCGCTGATCGATGCCGGGTGGTCGGCGAACGGGGCGGTGCTCGTGCGGCTCGCCGGAGCGGCCGCGGTGCTCGCGGTGCTGCTGGCCGTGCTGCGGCCCGGTGTGGTGGCGGCGATCCGGCGTGACGGGCCGGCGCTGCTGCTCTACGGCCTGCTCGCCACCGGCGGGGTGCAGGTCGCGTTCTTCAACGCGGTGCGCTACCTGCCGGTGTCCGTGGCGCTGCTGATGGAGTACGCGGGTCCGATCCTGGTCGTCGGCTGGGTGTGGCTCGTGCGCCGCCGCCCGCCCACGGGGCGCACGCTCGCGGGCGGGGCGATCGCGCTCGCCGGTCTCGCGCTGGTCGTCGGCGTGTGGGACGTGGACGCGATCGTCTGGGCGGGTGTGGCGTGGGGGCTGTTCGCCGCGGTGTGCCAGGCGTCGTACTTCCTCATCGCCGACCGCGCGGACGCCGGCACGCCGCCGCTGGTGCTCGCAGGGGTGGGCATGGCCATCGGTGCGGTGCTCGTCGCGGTGCTGGGCGCGGTCGGGGTGCTGCCGGTCGTCGTGGACACCGCCGCCTCGCCCGTGCTGCTCGCCGGGGTGGACGTCGGGTGGGTCGTGACGGCCGCGCTGCTCGTCCTGGTCGCCACCGTGCTCGCGTACCTCACCGGCGTGATGGCCGTGGCCCGGATCGGTGCCACCCGGGGGTCCCTCGTCGCGCTGCTGGAGGTGG
>NZ_JBFWVQ010000133.1:0-13919 GCF_050246655.1 Pseudonocardia sp. | reverse complement strand
GTGGCGCCCGTCGCGGTGAGCGAGGTGGAGCCGCTGAGGAACGAGCGGGCGATGCCGAAGTCCGCGACGTACACGAACTCGTCGGCCCCGGTCGACGCGGGCGTGACCAGGATGTTCGCCGGCTTGATGTCGCGGTGCACCAGACCCTGCTCGTGCGCCACGTCGAGGGCCGCCGCGACCTGCGCGACGATGTTCACCGCCCGGCCGGGCGGCAGCGCTCCCTGCCGCTTCAGCAGGGCGGCCAGGTCCTCGCCCTCCACCAGCCGCATGTCGATGAACAGCACGCCGTCGATCTCGCCGAAGTCGTGGATCGGCACGATGTGCGGTTCGTGCAGGCGGGCGGCGACGGAGGCCTCCTTGCGGAAGCGGGCCCGGAAGTCCTCGTCCTGCGCGAGCGCCGTCGGCAGCCTCTTGAGGGCGACGATGCGGTCGCGTCGGGTGTCGAAGGCGCGATGGACCTCGCCCATGCCGCCACGGCCGATGAGTGACTCGATCCGGTACGGGCCGAACGTCTCCTCGCCCACTCGGTCGCCCACCTCGGTGCCTCCTGCCCGGCGTTCCTGGTGCGACCGTCGCAGGGCCGCCCCCGCCCGTTACATGTCGTCGAAGGTCGCCGCGATGGAGAAGACGCCGAACTGCGCGACCCAGTGGGCGTAGGTGTCGTAGCCGTGGCGCCACTGGTCCTCGCGCCCCAGCTGGTCCGCGACCAGCCGGGCCCACGTGTCGCGCAGCGCCGGGTCACCGGAGAGCCGGTACGCCGCGTACACGCCCCAGGAGCGGGAGAAGGTCAACCCGGCGCTGTGCACGGCCGGCAGGTGCGCGCCCAGCGGGGCGGTGTCGACCAGCGGCGGCAGCGCCGCGAGCAGGTCGGTGGGCGGCCGGTCGAGTGCCGAGGCGAGCAGCGGCAGCAGGTGGCACGGCGGCAGGAACCCGGTCTCGTCCACGCCTGCGCACGCCGCGGCCCGGCCGCGCTCGCCCAGGAGCAGCGCCGCGGTCCGGCCCGCGGCCTGTGCCGCGGCGGCGTCACCGAACCGGTGCGCCCAGCGCAGCAGGGCGTAGGTCGGCCACGTGACGTTCGCGTAGTCGGGTTGTGCGGCGGCCCGGTAGAGGCGGGGCGAGTCCCCGAGACCGGACAGGTAGTCGACGAGCCGGTCCCGCGCCGCCGACCCGACGCCGTGGGTGAGCCCGATCCCCGCCCGGTCGGCCTCCACGTCGAGCACCAGTGCCCACGCGAAGCCGTACGGCTCCTCCTCGGGCAGGTCGCCGGCGCGAACCGCGTCCGCCTCGGCCGTCAGGGCCTGCGGCCCGCCGAGGGCGCGGACCGCGGCGTCCCGGTAGCCGGTGTCGCCGGTGATCCGGCCGATCGCGAGCAGGGCGTACGTCGCATGCACCGCGCTGTGCCAGTCGACGCAGCCGTGGAAGGCGGGACGGGCGGTGTCGCGGCGGGCGATGCAGGTGAGGATCGGCTCCGCCAGGCGACGCAGCGCCGGGACGCGTTGCCCGGCGAACGCGTCCCACGTGCTCGGACCGGCCGGTGTCGCTGCAGCGGGCGGGACCGGCCGGGTCGACCCCACGGTCGCCGGTGCGCAGGCTGCGGTCAGGCAGGCCGCGGTCAGGACGCAGAGCAGCGCGGCGAGCGCGCGGCCCCGCACGCCCGCACAGCCACCCGGCCCGACGCTGCGCATCTGCACCTTTCCCGGTGTCGGCCCGGCGCGGTCGGGCCGGCCGCGGAAGCCGGCGCGGGCCCGGTCGGCCGCAGCAGCATGCACGCGGCGCCGTCATCCTGCCAGCCGCCCCGCGCCGTCCGGATGGCGGTGACGCGTGTGACGCAGCGGGATTCACCTGTTCAGGGCGGATGGTCACGCATCGTCGCCCTGGGTCGGCCGGGACCCGTCGGCACCAGCGGCAGGACGGGCCCGGGATGGGTCAGAATGGCGGCATGGCCCGGTCCGGTTGGTTCCCGCGGCGCCGCGGACCCCGGAACGGGGTCGCCGCCGACGCCGCGCCGTGTCCTGGCGCGGGCGACCCGGGCCGTGCGGGGCCCGGTCGGGCGGGCCCCGCCGGTACATCGCCGGCGGTGCACACCGGTCCGGGACCCCGCCCGGACGCCAGTACGCGGCGCTACCCGTGGCATGAGGATCCGTATTACGACCCGACGGTGTACCGGCGCACGCCACCCGACATCGCCGACGTCCCCCCGGCGCCCGATGGCTCGAACCCTGCGGGGCTGCCGCCGTCGTGGCCGCCGGTGGGCCCGCCGCGGGCTCAGCCGTCGAGGTCGCAGCCGTTGGGGGCTCAGGCCCCGTCGACCCCGCAGCCGAGCCCGCTGTCGACGCCGCCGCCGACCCAGCTGTCGACCCCGCCGCCGACACCGCCGCCGAGGTCGATCCCGCAGCCGTCGGGCCCTCCGGCCCCGCCGCCGTCGGGCGCCCCGGCCCCGCTGCCGTCGGGCGTCCCGGCCCCGTCACCCCCGCAGCCGAGCCCGCCGTCGACTCTGCAGCGGTCGGCACCGCCGTCGACGCCCCCGCGGGAAGCCACGGCGGGTTCGCCTCCCACCCGGACCCATCCGGTCGGCTCGCCACGCCCGACCCCGCCGCACGGCACACCGGCGCGATCCGGAGGCCCACGTCACGGCGTCCCGGAGGACCCGGCGCCTGCCGGAGACGCCCCCGGCGAAGCCGCCGAGCGCCCCGCCACGTCGTCGCTGCCGCCGACCGGCCCGGGTCCGCAGGGCACCGCCTACCTTCCGCCCCCGGGAGCCGGGACCGGCCCGGGCCCGCACAGCACCACCCACCTCCCACCCCCGGGCAGCCGCACCGGCACCACCGCGACCGGCCCGGGCCCGCACGGCACCGCCCACCTCCCACCGGGGGCCGGCACGACCTCAGCCGGGCCCTCCGCGTGGGCCGGCTCCGCGGCCCGCGCGGCGTCGGACGCCACCCCCCGCGGCGCCCGCGGGTTCGCCGCGGCGGCTGCACGCCGGGGCGGGAAGTTCACCCAGGGCGGCGTCGCCGCGTTCCGCCGCGCCGCCACCGCCGACGGCGCGGACCGTTCGGGCCTCACCGCGCTGACCTACGCGACGATGTTCACCTACGCCGTGGACGCCGCGGTCGCGGTCGCGCTGGCCAACACGCTGTTCTTCGCCGCGGCGACGGCCGAGTCCAAGACGAACGTTGCGCTCTACCTGGCGATCACCGTCGCACCCTTCGCTGTCGTCGCGCCGGTCATCGGGCCGATGCTGGACCGCCTCCAGCGGGGTCGCCGCGCGGCGCTCGCCGCATCGTTCGTGCTGCGAGGCGTGCTCGCGATCGTCATGGCCTACGAGTACGACAGCTGGCTGCTCTACCCGGCGGCGCTGGGCGTCATGGTGCTGAGCAAGTCGTTCGTGGTGCTGAAGGCGGCCGTCACGCCGCGGGTGCTGCCACCGTCGATCACTCTGGTCACGACGAACTCCCGGCTCACGACGTTCGGCCTTGCGGCGGGGGCGGTGTCGGGTGCGGTGGCGGCCGGGATCGCCTGGTTGGCGGGATCGCCGGGGGCGCTGTGGTACACGGCGCTGCTGGCGCTCACCGGCGCGGCGCTGTGCGCGCGGATCCCGGCCTGGGTGGAGTCGACGGAGGGTGAGGCACCCGCGACGCTGCGGACGTCGAGCCGCGAGCGGGTCCCGATCGGGCGCGGTGTGCTGGTGGGGCTCTGGGGCAACGGCTCGATCCGCGTCCTGACGGGCTTTCTGACGCTGTTCGTGGCCTTCGTCGTCAAGGCGCAGTCGGAGACGGACCCCGCGCGCCAGCTGCTGCTCATCGGCATCGTCGGAGCCGCGGCCGGGGTGGGCTCGTTCGTGGGGAACGCGGTCGGCTCGCGAGCGAGGTTCCCCCACTCCGACACGGTGCTGCTGATCTGCGTCGCGGTACCCGTGCTGGCGGTGGTGGGCGCGGTGCTGCTGCCGGGGATCGTGAGCGCGGCCGTGGTGGGCCTGGTGGCGGCCACCTGCAGCGCGGTGGCGAAGGTGTGCCTGGACGCGGTCATCCAGCGCGATCTCCCGGAGCGCTCGCGCGCCTCGGCGTTCGGGCGCTCGGAGACGGTGCTGCAGCTGGCCTGGGTGTTCGGCGGCGCGCTGGGCGTGCTGCTGCCCCACACGACGTGGTGGATCGGGTTCGCGATGATCGCGGGAGTGGTCGCGCTCGGCGGGGTGCAGACGGCACTGATCTCGCGGGGCGGCGGGCTGCCGCTGATCAGCCCGAGGGTCGCCCCCTCGGCCGCCGCCTGACCCGCGAGTTGCGCAATCCGTCAGGCCGCGTTGCGGTTCCCGTCCGGACCCGCCGCGGACCGAACGCGCAACACCGCCTGACGAGATGCGCAACTCGCGGTGGGTACGGTGACGCTGTGCGCCGTCTCGTCCCCGTGCTCCTGGCGGCGTTGGCCCTTCCCGCCTGCGGCTTCGGCGGCCCTCCTGAGGTGACGTTCGGCGTCGGAGGGCAGGAGTCGACGGTCGGGCCCGCCCGCTACTGCGACCTACAGCTCACCGAGTGCGACGACGACGCGACGGCCCCCGTCCGGATGGAGGTGCCGCCGGGCACCCCGGTGCGGGTGGAGGTGCCGGGCGAGGTCGCGGAGACACCGTGGCACGTGGTGTTCCGGTATCGCAGCGGTGGCGGCGAGGAGGTGGACGGCCGCACGCCCGTCTTCGCCCCCGATGAGCGCAGCGACTACCTGCTGGAGCTGCCCGCACCCACCGACCAACTGCTCACCGCGCAGGTGCAGCAGTTCGGGCCGCCGCCCCAGCCTGCCGAGAACGGCGAGGTGGAGTTCCCGATCCGGGCGAGCTGGGTGCTCACGACGCCCGCCCTCGACGGGCCGTGACGGTCCCGGGGGCGTCGGCGGCGGGCGGGTGGCCGCCGGCTGGCCGGTACTGAGCGGCCCTCGGCCGGGGTACCGTGCGGCCCGCGGCCGGGATGGCGAGGGCCAGCGCCCGGCCCGGGTACCGAAGCGCGCGCCGACCCCGGCCACCCAGGAACTGACCGGCAGGCCCAGTCGGGACTGCCCGGGCTCCTCCGCCCGCGTCCTCGTAGAGACCACCCGCAGCCTCGCAGACCCCAGACACGGTTCGCAGGCGCTGCAGCCCCTGCGAAGCGCACGCGAACTCTGCGAAGCGGGCGGGGGCCCCTGCGAAGCGCGCGCCAACCCTGCGAAGCGCACGCCAACCTCCGGACGCAGGCCGGGGACCCTTGCGAACCGCGCGCAAACCCTGCGAACCGCACGCAGACCCTGCGAAGCGCACGCCAACCTCCGGAAGCAGGACGGGAACCCCTGCGAACCGCGCGCCAACCCTGCGAAGCCGCGGGCGGAACCCGCGCGCCGGCCAGAACCCCCGCGGCGCGCCACCGACGCCGGGTAGAGCAGCCCGGGGGCTCAGCGCCCGGTCGTGTCGCCGCCGTCGATGGCGCCGCGCGGACAGGGGGCGAACCCCGCGACGCGAGACGCGCCCGACGACCCACGCCCGCGTCGAGCGACGCCGACCGGACGGGAACCCGTCACACAGAGGACGGATCAGCCGTCCAGGTCCCGCGCCACGGTGCGGACGACCTCCGCGGCGAGCTTGCACGTCTTGCGGTCCGGGTAGCGGCCGCGCCGCAGGTCCGGCTGCACCTTGGTCTCGAGCAGCCGGATCATGTCCTCGATGAGGCTGTGCAGGTCCTCGGCCGGACGGCGGACGGCCTCGACCACCGACGGGGGCTTGTCGACCAGCCGCACCGACAGCGCCTGCGGTCCGCGCCGGCCTTCGGCCATGCCGAACTCCACCCGCTGGCCGGGCTTCAGCGCGGTGGCCCCGGGCGGGAGCGCCGCCTTGCGGACGTAGACGTCGGGGCCGCCGTCCTGGGCGAGGAAGCCGAAACCCTTGTCCGCGTCGTACCACTTGACCCTGCCGGTCGGCACCGTGCTCACCCGTTCCTCGATCGTGACCCCGTGCGGGGGCTCCTGTGCCCTCGCACGACGAACGCGCCCTGGCGTCGGAGGACACCGGGACGCGCACGGAACACCTTAGTCCGCGGCGCGACCCGGCGCAGCCGCGTCAGGCGTTGCGAACGGCCGCGGCGTCGTGCAGATCGAGCAGGTCGACGGACCTCGCGCGCATCTCGACCTTGCGGACCTTGCCGGTGACCGTCATCGGGAACTCCTCCACCACCACGACGTAGCGGGGGATCTTGTAGTGGGCGAGCTTGCCGGTGGCGAACTCGCGCACCGAATCCGCGGTGAGCTCCTCGGCCCCCTCGCGCAGTTTCACCCAGGCGCACAGCTCCTCGCCGTACCGGACGTCGGGCACCCCCACCACCTGCGCGTCCAGCACATCGGGATGGGTGTAGAGGAACTCCTCGATCTCGCGCGGGTAGACGTTCTCCCCACCACGGATCACCATGTCCTTGATCCGGCCGGTGATGTTGACGTAGCCGTCGGAGTCCATCACCGCCAGGTCACCGGTGTGCATCCAGCGGGCAGCGTCGATCGCCTCCGCGGTCTTCTCCGGCTCCTCCCAGTACCCGAGCATCACGGAGTAGCCCCGCGTGCAGAACTCACCCGGGGTCCCCCGCGGCACCGTCAACCCCGTGTCCGGATCGACGATCTTGACCTCCACGTGGGGGTGCACCCGGCCCACCGTGGACACTCGCAGGTCCAGCGAGTCGTCCGCGCGGGTCTGCGTCGACACCGGCGAGGTCTCCGTCATCCCGTAGCAGATCGTCACCTCCGTCATGCCCATCCGGTCCACGACCTGCTTCATCACCTCCACCGGGCACGGCGAGCCGGCCATGATCCCCGTCCGCAACGAGGACAGATCGAACGACTCGAAATCCGGATCGTTCAGCTCCGCGATGAACATCGTCGGCACCCCGTACAGCGACGTGCACCGCTCCTGCGCCACCGCCCGCAGCGTCGCCTTCGGGTCGAACCCCGGTGCCGGGATCACCATCGTCGCGCCGATCGACGTGCACGCCAGGTTGCCCATCACCATGCCGAAGCAGTGGTAGAAGGGCACAGGGATGCACACCCGGTCGATCTCCGTGTAGCCGCAGATCCGGCCGACGAAGTGCCCGTTGTTCAGGATGTTGTGATGCGACAGCGTCGCACCCTTCGGGAAACCCGTCGTCCCCGAGGTGTACTGGATGTTGATCGGATCGTCCGGGCTCAGCTCGGCCTGCCGACGCGCCAGGTCCGCGTCGTCACCGCCCCGGCCCGCGGCCACCAGCTCGTCCCAGTCCGAGGTGCCGATCAGCACCACGTTGCGCAGCCCCGGACAGCTCGGCCGGACCTCGGCGATCATGGCCGCGTAGTCCGAGGTCTTGAAACTCGTCGCCGCGACCAGCAACGAGATCCCCGCCTGGTTGAGCACGTACTCCAGCTCGTGGGTCCGGTACGCCGGGTTGATGTTCACCAGGATGGCGCCGATCTTCGCCGTCGCGTACTGCACCAACGTCCACTCGGCCGCGTTCGGCGACCAGATCCCCACCCGGTCGCCCTTGCCCACACCAGCGGCGACCAGGCCCTTCGCCACCGTGTCCACGTCCACGCGCAGCTGCGCATACGTCCACCGGCGACCGCTCGGCACGTCGACCATGGCCTCGCGGTCGGGGAAGGTCGTCACCGTCCGGTCGAGGTTGTCGCCGATCGTGTCACCGAGCAGCGGCACGTCGGAGGTACCGGAGGCATAGGACGGAACGGAGGGTGCGGTCACGACGCTGGAACTCCTCACACGTTCGGGTCGCTCCGGCGCGCGACGCGTCGCCGCCGGACCGTGGCGCGTCGCACATCCTGTCCCCCGCGCCCGGCGCCGCAACACCCCCGGATGGGGACCCGCCGCGTCAGGCCCGGCGGGCCGTACGCTCCGCCGCGCCGTGGAGCAACGCGACGGCCTCGAGCTGCGAGCAGACCTCCAGCTTGCCGAGGATGGAACGGATCTGGCTGCGCACGGTCGTGACGGCGACGTCGGCGCGCCGCGCGATCGCCGCAGGCCGGTACCCGGCGGCGAGCTCGTCGAGCACCTCGCGCTCGCGCAGGGTGAGCCGGGCGAGGCGCTCGCCGTGGCGGGTGCTGGCCTCGACGACGCGGCGCTGTTCGGCGAGCCAGCGCCGCCGTTCCAGCGGGAGCATGGGCTGACGTCCCGCCGCGACGGTGCGGACGAGGTCGAGCAGCGTGTCGAACGATGCGGACTTGGCGACCAGAGCGCCCGCTCCGGCCAGCGCGGCCGCCGCGGCGCCCGGGTCGTCGGGCTCCCCCGTGACGACCACGACGGTCCAGCCGTCGACGACGAGGCCCCGGATGGTCTCGACGACGTCGCCGCGGCCGGCGTCGAGATCGGCACCCGGATCGGCCCCGCGACCGGGCTCCCGATCCACGTCGACGAGGGCGAGCCCCGGGGGCAACACCGCCGCCTGGCCGAGCACCTCGTGGGACCGGGCCGTGGCGCAGCGGTGGACGCGGTAGCCCTCGCGGACGAGGGCGATCTCCAGGGTCATGGCGAAGAGCTGGTGGGCGTCGACGACGAGGATGGAGAGCGTCTCATCGGCGTGCACGGCTCGGACCCCGCCGCTGCCGTCGATGTCCGGTGCCGTGCTCACCGGCTGAGGATCGAGCGGACGGTGTGACACATGGCGCGAACCCCTCGGGCTGAGCGGACGGATACGCGGGCCGTCCTGGGCCGCTCACCGTGAGCATCGCCGCTGGCCAGCGCACCGTTAACCATCCATCTTGGATTCCTCACATCGACGCTGTACGTTGGGACGTTCAGCTCAGCCGCAGGCCACCCGGTTGCCGTCCGGGTCTACTCCCAGCGTGTCCGCCCCGTTGACGCGCACCGGCGGGAAGCCCCGCGAGGCCAGGTAGGCACACAGGTCGGCGACGCCCGGCGGGAGCGTCGTGGGGATGCACTGACCGGCGGTGCCGTAGGCGCGGTCGCAGCCGTCGACGTCCGACGCCACCGGCTCCGAGCGCTTCGTGCGCCCGGGTCCGCGGCGCTCGCCGGACAGCTGCGAGGCGAACGAGTCCACGACGCGGGGATCGGGCTGCTGGCGCCGCTTCTCCCGCAGGGTCCGCGCCACCTCCGCCCACTTCGCCGCCTCGGCGGCGGGGTCCCAGCCCGGTGGGATCCCGGGCGTCCTCGTCGGGGCCGACGTCGTCGAGGTGGGCGGTGCGGTGGTGGTCGGGCGCGGCTTGCCCTGCAGCGGCTTCGACGGCGTCGTCGGCGCGGCCGAGGGCGCCGACCTCGCCGTCGCGGCGTCCTCGTCGGCATCCTCGTCCGAACTCTCGTCGAGACCCTCGTCGGAGTCCTCGCCCGGGCCCTCCTCGGCCGGCTCCGGGGCCGCGACCAGCCGCACCGCCGGGCCGGGGTCCGCAGCGGGGGCCCCGCCGGCCGGCAGGACGGCGGCGAGGGCCGCCAGCAGGCACGCGATGTACCGAGCACTCATGACAGCCGCACCCACTTCGCGACGGAGGGGATCCCGGCGGCGTCGGTCACGAAGAGCATGTACCAGCCGGGGGGAGCCAGGTTCGGGTTGGACGTGACGTTCAGGCCGAGGACGTCGCCGTCGACCGTCATCGGGAGGGCGACCGACCGCTGGTTGGGGTCGGAGGAGTGGGTCACGGCCGCCGGGCGGATCAGGGTCGCCGAGGCGACCGGGCCGTCCACCGTCACCTCCTGGACGCTGCCGTAGGTCCATTCCGTGGCAGCGACCGAGACGATCTCGGGGCGGTCGCCCGCGAAGGAGTAGGGCGGGGAGTACAGCGAGATCCGGTTGTCGAACGAGCCGTCGCCGGGGTTGTTGCCCGCGGTGAGCACGCGGCCGTCGGGCAGCAGGGTGGCGACGGAGTGGTAGCCGCGGTCGACGGGGTCGGTGGCCATGCCGGGGGTGAACGTGTCCGTCGCCGGGTCGAACATCGACGCCTCGGCGACGGCGTCGGCCCGGTTGTGCAGGGCCCCGCCGGTCTCGAACACGAGGCCGTCGGGCAGCAGCACCGTGGAGAGGTACATCTTGCCCTGGTCACCGGTCTGCGGGCTGCCGTCGTGGTTGTGGCCCTGTGGCAGGTCGGGGCCGGGCGTGTAGGCCGGGTCGGGGTCCTTGAGGTCGATGATGTCGACGAGCCGGTTCGCGTCCGGGTTGGTGTCGACGTTGCCGCCGCCGACGGTCAGCACCCGCTGGTCCTGCGCGGGGTGCAGGAGCACGCTCGCGGACTGGTCGCGCTCGTCCTTGTCGCGCAGGCCGGCGACGTCGGTGATGACGCCGGTGTCGTAGTCGAACACCGAGGCGCCCGTGCCGGGCAGGCCGTTGCCGAAGACGTGGCTGCCGGTGTAGAACAGCCGCCCGTCCTGCATGAGGATCATCGCCGGGTACAGCCCCCAGAAGGACCACGTCTGGTTGACCTGCCCCATCCCCAGCCAGCGGTCCTGCGCGTGCGACCAGCGCTCGGCCACGACCGTGCCCGACGAGTCCTCGCCCAGCCCGCCGAAGGACAGCACGTCGCCGGTGCCCAGGATCGTCGCCGACGGGTACCAGTGGCCCGCGTTCATGTCGTTGGTCGGCGTGTAGGCCTCGGTGGCCGGGTCGAAGATGAACGACGTGCGCAGGCCCTCGTAGCCGTGGCCGTTGGCGGGGTTCGGGTAGTTCCTGTTGCCGCCCATGACGAGCACCCGCCCGTCGGCGAGCTGGACGTGGCCCGCGCAGAACAGGTCGCTCGGGGTGGGGATCGACTCGAAGGTGTCCGTCGCCGGGTCGTAGAGCGCCGTCGAGAACGTGCCGGCGGCGAAGGCGCCCTCGTCGTTGCCGGAACCCGCGATGAGCAGCACCTTGCCGGTGTGCAGCAGCACCGCGTGGATCCCGCGGGCCGGCGACTCGGTCGCGAGGACCTCCCACGATCCCGCCGTGCACTGCTCGGCCGTCCCGGTGCACTCCGGCTCCGGTTCGGGCTCGTCGGGGTCGGTCATCGAGTAGTCGTCGGTGATCAGGGTACCGACGCCGTAGATCGTCACGCCCCACGTGATCTGGTCCGTGTCGGGCGGGACGACCGGGGTGCGCACGGTGGCCTGGGTGAACTCGGCGGCGACCGGCAGGTGCGCGAGGTCGGTCCAGTACTGCCACCCGTCGTCCACGTCGTGGCGGAACAGCGTGGTGACCGTGTTCGGCGTCGTCGTCTTGTACCAGACGCCGAGGTCGTACTGGTGGCCCGGCGTGACCTGCGGGGCGCACGGGCCGGTCTCCAGCATCATCGTCTTGCGGTCGCCGCTCACGATCCGGGTGATCTCGATCTCCATCGCGCTGTCGCCGCCGTGGGCGTCGGGGACGACGGTGAACGTGTGGTCGTTGTCGCCCCAGCCCGACCTCTCCCAGCAGGTGGGGAACCCGTCGGGGCCGAGAGTCTCCAGGCCGTCGTTCTGGACGAGGTTGGTGGGCAGGGCACGCGCCGGAACGACCGTGACGAGCGCGGCGCCCGCGGCCACCGCGAGGACCGCGAGCGCCACGGGCACGCTCCGTGGCGCGCACCGTTGGGCAAGGGACATGGAGGGGCCTCCGTCGGGGTGGGAGGTGTCGATCTGCGGGGAGCGGATCGGGGGTGGGAGCCCGGCCGGGTCACCTGCTGCGCAGGTAGATCAGCCGGTCGGTGATGAGGAAGCGCAGGACGAACGCCACGAGCAGCGTCGCGGCCGTGGCCGGGACGACGGCCATGCCGCCGCGTTCGACGAGGAGCGCGAGCAGCGGCAGCCGCGCGATCAGGTCGACGTTGTTGAGGGCGAGGAAGGACAGCAGCCGCCCCCCGACGCGCCATCGCCGGTGGTGGGTGAACACCAGCAGCTCGAGGAGGACGAAGTTCCACAGGATCGCGACCTGTGTCGAGATCACGGCCGCGGGCAGGTAGTGCATGCCGTAGCCGGTGTTGAGCAGCCACAGCACGGCGAGGTTGGGGATGAACCCGGAGAGGCCGACGAGCCCGAAGCCCAGGATCCGCACGGACGCGGACCCGCCGAACCGCAGCGCGCAGAGGTGCCGGACGAACCGGGCGCCCTCCCGCAGCGACGACTTCGACTCGCCCGCGAAGCGCTCCCCGAACGTGAACGGCACCTCCACGATCCGGTCGATGCCGTTGCGCACCACCAGCTCCAGCATGATCTTGAAGCCGAGCGGGCGCAGGTCGTCGAGGCGCAGCGCGCGGCGCCGCACGGCGAAGAACCCGCTCATGGGATCCGACACCGCCGCGAGCCTGCGCGGGAACAACGCGCGCGTGAGAGTCGTCGAGGACTGCGACACCAGCCGCCGGTACCGGTTGGCCAGCCCACAGCTGTCGCCGCCGCCGGCGTAGCGGGTGGCGACGACGAGGTCGGCGCCCGCCTCGGTCCCGGCCGCAACGAGCCCCGGCACCACTGTGGGCGGATGCTGCAGGTCGCCGTCCATCACGACGACCCACTCCCCCGACGCCGCGCGCAAGCCCTCCACGACGGCCCCGCCGAGGCCGCCGGTGCCCTCGTCGCGGTGCAGCAGGCGCACCGGCGCCCCGGGCCCTGCGGCGGCGTCGCGGATGCGCTGCGGCGTGTCGTCCGTGCTGTCGTCGACGAAGAGGACCTCGTGCGTCCCGTCACCGGGCAGCACCTCGCGCAGCCGGGCGACGAGCTCGCCGACGTTGGCGGCCTCGTTGAACGTGGGGACGAGGACGGTGACGGCGGTGCGGACCGCCGCGACCGGCGCCAGCGCGACGTCGTGCCCCTCGACCTGCTGGTCGAGGCTGGTCACGGCTCCAGGACGCGGCGGATCTCGACCCGGTCACCCCCCGCGCCGAACGTCGCGACGGGCACCGAGTTCTCCAGCGCCCGGACGACCCGCGGCAACCCCGTGGTCGACGCGCGGATGATCGGCGTGGACACGACGTAGTGGACGCCGCCCGGGATCGTCACCGCGGGGTCGAGGTCCAGCTTGTAGAACCAGACGGCGCCGTCGCCCGGCCGGTAGCCGGCCCGGACGAGGTCGAGCCAGATGGCGTCGTCGACGATCACGTTCGTCCCCTGTGGATCGGGCATCGCGGCGAGATGGGCGACCGCGGCGTGGACGTTGTCGTTGAGGTCCGCGGTCATGGCCGTGCGGTCGCCCGCCACCCAGGGCGGGACGACGAGCGCGATCGCCCCGGCCGCGAGGACGGCGACGGCGCCGCCCCGCAGCAGGCGGCCGGTGGTGTCGGGCCGGGCCCGGTAGGTGAGGACGAACCCGACGACGGCGGCGGCCACACCCGCGATGCAGAGCGCGAGGAACGGCAGGGCCTGCACCACGTACATGCCGGGCAGGTAGCCGGGCCGCATCGCCATCACGGCGAAGAGCAGCACGGCGAGCGCGGGGCCGCGCATCGTCCGGATCGCGAGCGCCCCGACGGCGCACGCCAGCCCGGCCACGACCAGGATCGCGTCGTAGTAGAGCCAGGACTCCACGATCAGCCGTGCGCCGCTGTCCGCGTCGAGGAATGTGCCGGAGCCGGGCCGGGTGAGCTGGAAGGCGATGCCGTCGACGAGCGAGACGTGGTCGGCCCCGGGCAGCAGCTCGGTGCGCAGCAGCGCGAACAGCGGGTAGAGCACCCCGGTCAGCCCGAACAGCGCCGCGAACCCGACCAGCGAGAACTTCCGCGTCGCCGGGTGCGTGCCCTGCCACAGCAGCACCAGCAGCGCCGGCAGGGCGATGAGCATCGTCTCCTTGCTGAGCACCGCGACCGCGGCGCAGAACCCGGCGGCGGCGTGATGCCACAGGTAGCGGCGCGGCGATACCGCCAGCACCATCGCCGCGAGCATCCGGCTGACGGCGATGTTGTCGAGGTAGATCTGGCGCTGCAGCGTGACGGCCAGCGGGGAGAGGGTGAACAGCAGCCCGGCGAGCGCGGCGGCCCAGCGCGGCAGCGTGAGC
>NZ_JBFWVQ010000132.1:0-13979 GCF_050246655.1 Pseudonocardia sp. | reverse complement strand
GGCTCCGCATCCGCGGCTACATCTCCACGGTGCGCAAGCACGGCGACAACGTCTACGACGCACTCCGCGACGCCGTCACCGGAAACCCCTGGAAACCGCCGCTGACCTGCTGACCTGAATGGTTACGACATAGGTGGCGGAAACTGTTCTTGATTCGCACGGAAGTCGTGGCCGGTGTGCTGGGGATGAGTATGTCCTGGCGGCGCGCGGCAGAGGTTATTGGACCAGAAGACAGGAGGCACAATTGATGATCATGCCGATAGTGACATCGTCCCGCAGTTTCCGAGGAGGATGACGCCACTGGGAACGGTTGCTCCACCCGCTGCACGCTGTGGCGAGGTGACGGACGGTCCGGCAGTAGTAGGAACGGTAGTAAGGAGCCTGCGGAACGGTTCTTGGTCCCTGAGATCGGGCCGGACGGGGTGGGCCCGCCGCCGAGGTCGGGTGCGGACGTCGAAGGAACCCTACCTCCGCTACCAGCTGAAACAGCCCTTCGGAGATCATCCGAAGGGCCGTTTCGCGTTGTGTGTGACCAGCTCTATGACCGGGGGTGGCTACCCGGCGGTGGTGCTGGGGCCGTCGTCGAGGCGCTGACGGATCAGCCCGGCGAGCAACTCGGCGGCCTCCCGGTCGTGACCGGTGGAGCGGTGTCCGTAGAACTGCACCGTGATGCCCTCGTGCGCGTGGCCGATGCAGCCGCAGGTGCTCGCGCGGGGCGTGCGGCCTCCAGCCGGTCCCCGCGCGCCACGCGACTGCCGGTCGCCGTTGCCGTCGATGACCCCGCCGACTCAACCCGGCCAGGTGACAGCGCTGTTCGAGGTCGCCCGACGCTCCACCACCTGGGTTCAACCCGATCGAGTGAGCCGCCGAGGCGCGCTGGTGGCAGCGGGACATATATAAGTCTGAACTAATATGAGCGAGGGCGCTAGCTTGTGCGCATCCTGTCGCTAGGAAACCTGGAGCACTCCGCATGAAGTACACCGTCTCGATCGAGATCGCCCTGCCGCGGGAGACGGTGGTCCAACTGCTCGCCGACTCCGAACACCTGCCGAAGTGGCTGCGAGGCCTGGTCCTGCACGAGCCTCTGAGCGGGATGCACGGGCAGGTCGGTACCGAGTCGCGCGTCGTGATGCAGATGGGGCAGCAGAAGATGGAGTGCACCGAGACCATCACGCGCCGGGAACCGGCGGACCCGCACGGGATCCCGAGAGACAGCGTCGTTCACTTCGACCGCGAGATCGTCGCCGAGGGCATGTGGAGCGCCGTGCGCGACCGGCTGACTGAAGCCGGACCGGAGACCACGCTCTGGGCGAGCGAGAACGAATACCGGTTCAGCGGCTTGCCGATGCGACTCGTGGGGCCTGTGATGCGCGGTGCCTTCCGCAAGCAGTCGCAACAGCACATGCAGGACTTCAAGGCGTTCGCCGAGCAGGGAACGGACGTCCGCGAAGCGAAGGGCTGACCCACTCGCTGGCGATGAGGGGCGGCTACGTCGACCTAGTAACGTGCCACACGTTCGTGGAGACCTGCCTTTCTCGCTGTTCCAGTCCGGCGTCTGAGGACGCGCGCCCGGCCGTCCTGCGCCACTGCGGATCGGTCGGCCGGGGATGCGTCGACGACTTTGGAAACGGAACACTGATCAACTTCGGGAGGTGGCTGTAGTGGCAGGCAAGTTCGAGGTCTACGAGGACCGCGCCGGCAAGTTCCGGTTCCGGCTGAAGGCCAGCAACGGTCAGGTTGTCGCGACCGGCGAGGCATACGAGACGAAGGCCGCCGCTAAGAAGGGCTGCGAGTCCGTTCAGCGCGCGGCTGCTGGTGCCGAGGTCGTCGAGACGGACTCCTAGCTCTACCGGTTGGCGGGTGCCGGCAGGTCCGGGTCCCTCGGCTGTGACCAGATCTGTGACCATGACGCGGTGCCACCGGTCGGTACGGCGGGGGACGGTGAGACGGCCTTCCGGAGATCATCCGGGGGCCGTTTCGTCGTCTCGGTAGTAGGAACGGTGGTTACCGGGTCGAAGAGCGCACCGGATGGTCGGTTCGCCGGTTCGTGCGCACCGCCCGCCGCTACCGCACCGTCGTCCGCCCGGCCGGCGTCATGGCGATGTCGATGTCGATGGCGATGGCGATGTGGGGCGATCGGCGTCAGATCACCTCGTCCAACTCGGCTTGCATCTGCGCCGCTTCGACGTCGCGCGCGACGGCCTGGGCGAGCAGCGTCCGCAGCACCAGCACGAGGAGCGCGACCCCCAGGATGCCCACGCCGACCCCGCCCATGATGAGGGTGACGCCCGGATCGTCCCGCTGGCCCGGTGCGTTGAGGACGGTGACCGCGAACCACACGAGGGCGGCCGCCACGATCGCGCCGATCAGGACGTCCACGTACCGGAAGGCGGCGTGGGAGACACAGTTCCTCGTCGCACCATCGTGACCAGCCGCCAGACGCAGACCAGGGCGACCTGGACCGACACCATGCCCAGGATCGTGCTCACGCGCAGGGGAGTCAGCGGGAGCGTCCCGTCCTCCGGGTCGGTGGCCAACGCCCACACCATCAACGTCTGTACGAACACGGTGCCGGCGAGCACCACCACGAGCACGGCGCGAAGCGCACGCACGACCTGCTTTCCCATGGCCCGTCCTCCCATCGAGTTGCGATGGTAAACTATCGAAAGTCGATAGACTAAGCAAGGAGGTGTCGCTAGTCTGGCGGTGGTGGTCCGGAGCGGTGCGGCTGCGTCACGGCATCCGTCGGGAACGTCTGGCCTGCAGCGCTCTGGGGAGCACGCACGGCATCGACGCGAAGTCGCGGGCTTCGTCGTCGATGCGCCGCAGGCTGGCTTCGATCAGGCGGGTGTCGGCGTCGAATCTCCGGAAGCGGGGAATGACGCTCATCAGGATCCACGACCACCGGTCGTCGTAGCGGGTGATCCTCGGCCAGGCTCGTGCGCGCAGGGCATGAGGGATCCCGTGCGTCAGTGAATAGAGATAGAAGGACGTGAAGTACGCCGCCTCCTGCGGCATTCTCCGCACTTCGAAGCTCGTGGCCGACCCGATCGAGATGAGCCGGGCGAACGCGCACGAAAGGCGATCGAAATGAGGCTGGACCAAGGCGCGCTGCTCGTGTTCGAGCAGCTGGACGTTGCCTGTCCAGATGATGTCCTCGGCCGTCCGTCGAGCCTCCGCGGAGGATGTCCGGTCCTCCAGCACGCGCCGGCCTCGGTCGATCGCCTCGAAACCGGAGAGCACGGGCCCGTAGTGGAGTTCCCCGCTCAGGAGGGTGCGCAGGTACCCGATGCCGTCCTCGCTCGCGAGGTACGCCAGGTGCACCCAGAAGATGTCGTTGAAGATGGCGTTGTTCGTCGCCCGGATCGTGTTGACGTCCTCCAGCAGCAGAAATCTCTGGTGGGCCAGGCTGCGCGGAATGTTCACGTAGCCGCCGCGATCGGTGTCGAGCTTGAGCGGAAACAGGGCGAGGCGGACGTGATGCGACGCGATCGCGGCCATGCCTGCCCACTTGAAGCACGAGGGCAGCAGGCCGTAGATCCAGGCATAGCGCGACGAGATCTCCACGTTGCGGTGGAATGCGCACGACTGATCGGTCAGGAGACCGTCGGCCATCGCCTCCCATTCCGCGATCGTGTCCGGCGTCGCGTCCGGGGGGACGAGCTCGCGTACCGCGCTGGTGCGGGAGGGCACGGGGACGGCCCGGTGTCGCACGCGGGCCTGACACGCGGCCTGGCCGATGCGCCCGTCGGCCTCGTCGTCGGAGGCGTTGGCCATCACGGATGCCTCTTCCCGGTGCTCGAGCCCTCGGAAGCCGGAGTGGACGCCAGCCGCGATCATCGCGCGACCGGACGCGTCCGGTCGGCTCAGGCACGACCGGAGGATCGTAACAGGCCGGACGGGCCTCGATGAGATGTCGTTTCGCCTGGTCAGAGCCGTGACCTGCGGCGTCACCTTCCGCGGATCGACCCGGTGACCGGCTGGTCGTGCCGCACCGCGCACTCGGCGTAGTTGCCGCCCGCCTCGTTCCAGTGGGGCACGTCGGGGAAGTACACGAACACGTCGACGTCGCCCTCGCGCGCGGCCGACGGTGCGTAGCCGGCGAGCTGCGCGGTGCACGCGTCGGTCACCCGCCGGCTCAGCTCGGCCCGACCCGGGTAGGGGCCGGTCCCGTCGGGCACGTCGAAGACGGCGAACACCTCGCCCACGTGCGGCATCTCGCACGGCGCCACGTCGACCCGCGGTGCGATGTCGGAGCCGAGGGAGGTGAGGCAGTCGCCGACCTGCAGTGATCCGTGGATCTCGGTGCCGGGGGCGAGGTGGCGGCCGTCCGGGCCGCGTTCCGGCGCCGCGTCGGCGAGGACGAATGCCAACACGAGCACCCACAGCATCGCCCACACCGCGGAGAGCGCCAGACCCGCCACGGCGAGCCCGCGCCCCGCCCTGCCGGTCCGGCCCGTGCGCACCAGGGCCGCGATCCCGAAGGGGATGCCGAGCAGGACGACGCCGAGCACCCCGAAGACGAGCGAGGCGACGGCGAAGCCGTCGGTCCCGGGAGCCGGCGGCGGGTGGCCGCCGGGCGCGGGCGGGAAGGGTGCCAGCGGGTAGGCCACCACCCCCGGACCGCGGTGGGGGCCGGCACCAGGGGTGAACCCGACCTCGACGGCCATCGGCGCCTCTGCCCGGCCGGGCCGCAGCGTCGACCACCCCTGGCCACTCCGTTCCATCCCGGCGGCCGGGATCGCCCTCCTGCGGCTCGCGACGGTGATCGTGGTCGTGCCGGCGTCGCAGCAGCCGGTCACGACGTCGAGCCGTCCGGCCCTTGTGCGCACCGATGGAGGCCGCGAGCATCACCGTCCGTGACCGCAGTCGCGCCTGTCGGGCTGGCTCTCGTGCTGGCGGCGTTGCCCGCCGTGGTCGTCCCCGTGACGCTGACGGTGAAGAGCGCGCCCGCGACGGCACGGGCGTTCCCGATCGGCTGGTTCGTCGGGCTCTGCGTGGCGGTCAGCCTGCTCGTCCTCCTCGCGGACGTCGTCGCCATCCCCGAGGGCGACGGGCCGTGGATCTCCTCTGCCCGGATCGGTCTCGGGCTGCTGCTCGTGGTCCTCGGCGTGCGGCGGTGGTTCGCCCGCGCGCAGGCCGAGGACGACGTCCCCGCCTGGTTCACCGGAATTGCGGACATGCGGGCCGGACGGGCGTTCGGGCTCGCATTCCTGCTCGCCGCGGCCAACCCGAAGAACCTCGTGGTCGTGGTCGTCGCGGCGGCGGAGATCGCCGGGGCCACGCTCCTGCGCGACCAGGTCGCGGGGCTCCTGCTGTTCGCGCTGGTCGGCAGCCTCGGCGTGGCCGCTCCGGTGCTCGCGGCCGGGGTGCTCGGCGAGCGGGCCACTCCGGCCCTCGCCGTCGTGGACGCGTGGCTGACCCGCCACGTCTCGGCGCTGGTCGCGATCGCGCTCGTGGCGCTCGGGCTCTACGTGGGCATCGGCGGCGTCCGCGGATGACGCGCGATCAGGCCAGCGAGATCGCCGTCCGCTCCAGCTTGTCGTAGGCCTCCTGCATCCCCAGCTCCATGCCGGAGTCGATCACGGCGTCGCGGTGCTCCCGGCACTCGTACTCGCTCAGCACGGTCATCGTCGTGCTCCCGTCCCGCTCGTCGAGCACGGTGGTGGTGAGCGACGTCGCGTCCGGTGCGCCCTCGAACACCTCGGTCATGACGATCCGCCGGTCCGCTTCGATCTCGCGGAACTCGCCGTGGAAGCCGACCTCGGTGCCGTCGAAGTCGCTGCCGCAGCGCACGACCATCACGTAGCGCCAGCGCCCGCCGACGCGCAGGTCGATCTCCGCGCCGAGGACCTCCCCGCGCTCGCCGGACCACCAGCGCTTGACCAGGTCGGGCTCGGTGAGGGCGCGCCACACGAGGTGGCGGGGCGCAGCGAACTCGCGCGTGACGTGGATCGACGTCGGCGTGGGCAGGGTGACGACTGCGGAGTGGGTGGTGGCGGTCATGGGTCCTTCTCCTCTGGGTCGGATTCCTCGGCGACGAGCTCGGCGAGAACGGTGTCGAGGCGGGTAAAGCGCTCCTCCCACAGGTGCGCGTAGCCGCGCACCCAGTCGTGGATCTCGCGCAGGGGCAGGCCGTGGAGCCGGTACAGCCGCTGCCGCCCGGCTTCACGCACGGTCACCAGCCCGACCTCGCGCAGCACGCGCAGGTGCTTGGACACCAGCGGCTGCGCGATCCCGAGCAGCTCCACCAGCTCGCTCACGGAGCGCTCCCCGCCGGCGAGCAGATCGAGGATCTGCCTGCGGCGGGGCTCGGCGACCGCGTTGAATGCGTCCGTGGTGGTCGCCGCCCGGGCCATGCGTCAACAGTATTCCCATATGGGAATATGTCAAGGCGGACGCGGGCCCCGACGCGGCAGTGGAATCATGCGGTCATGAAGTCGCGTGTCCTGGTGGTCGACGACGACCCGGCCCTGGCCGAGATGCTGACGATCGTGCTGCGGGGCGAGGGCTTCGAGACCGCGGTCGTCGGGGACGGCACCCGTGCCTTGCCCGCCGTGCGCGAGCTGCGCCCGGACGTCGTCCTGCTCGACCTCATGCTCCCGGGGATGAACGGCATCGACGTCTGCCGTGCCATCCGCTCGGAGTCCGGCGTGCCGATCGTCATGCTCACCGCGAAGGGCGACACCGTCGACATCGTCCTGGGCCTGGAGTCGGGCGCGGACGACTACGTCGTGAAGCCCTTCAAGCCCAAGGAGCTCGTCGCGCGCATCCGCGCCCGCGTCCGCCGCACGGAGGCCGAGCCCGCCGAGCAGCTGTCCATCGGCGACGTCACGATCGACGTCCCGGCCCACCAGGTCGTCCGGGACGGCAGGCAGGTGGCACTCACGCCGCTGGAGTTCGACCTGCTCGTGGCGCTGGCCCGCAAGCCCCGGCAGGTGTTCACGCGCGAGGTCCTTCTGGAGCAGGTGTGGGGCTACCGGCACGCCGCCGACACCCGCCTGGTGAACGTGCACGTGCAGCGGCTGCGCTCGAAGGTCGAGCGCGACCCGGAGCACCCCGAGGTCGTGCTCACCGTCCGCGGGGTCGGCTACAAGGCCGGCCCCCCGTGACATGAGCCTGCTCCGGCGCGCCCGGGCGCAGGTGGAGCAGCTGCACGAGCTCGGCCTGGAGGTCCGGGACGCCGCGACCGCCGTGTGGCGGCGCTCGATGCAGGTCCGCGTCGTGATCTCGACGCTGGCGCTGTCCGCCGCGGTCGTCGTCGTGCTGGGCCTGGTGTTGCAGACCCAGATCGCCACCCGGCTGCTGCAGGGCAAGGAGGAGTCGACGCTCGCGCGTGCCGAGGCGGGCCGGGTGCTGCTCGAACGCGAGCTCTCCGGGGTCGACCCGGACCGCGACGGTGCCCGCGGCGAGCTCAACAACGCCCTGGACCGCCTGTCCACCGGCAACGCGGTCGAGCAGTCCTCCTCGCCCGCCGCGGGCGAGTTCCGGGCCGTGCTCGCCACGAGGCGCAGCCCGGACGACCCGACGGTCGGGCCGGAGATCGCCGCGGGACCGGTGGAGGACGTGCCGGCGGACCTGCGCGAAGCCGTCGCGGACGGCGTGCTCGCCCGCCGCTACACCACGAGCGCGGGCCAGCCGACGCTCGTCATCGGCCAGCCCGTCCGCACCGCGGGTCGCGACCTCGAGTTCTACCTGCTCTTCCCGCTGGACTCCGAGCGCCGCACGCTCGGCCTGGTCCAGAGCACGCTCATCGTCGGCGGCCTCGTGCTGCTCCTGCTGCTCGCCGGCATCGCCTCGCTCGTCACGCGGCAGGTGGTGCGCCCCGTCCGGCAGGCGGCCGAGATCGCCGAGCGCTTCGCCGACGGCCACCTCGACGAGCGCATGCCCGTGCACGGTGACGACGAGGTGGCGCGGCTGGCAGAGTCGTACAACGAGATGGCGTCGAGCATCCAGCACCAGATCCGCCAGCTCGAGGAGTTCGGGGCCCTGCAGCGGCGCTTCACCTCGGACGTGAGCCACGAGCTGCGCACGCCGCTCACCACCGTGCGGATGGCCGCCGACGTCCTGCACGCGTCCCGCCACGAGCTGCTGCCGTCGCTGCGGCGCAGCTCCGAGCTGCTCGTCGCCGAGCTGGACCGGTTCGAGGCGCTGCTCGGCGACCTGCTGGAGATCAGCCGCCTCGACGCCGGGGTCGCCGAGCTGGGCGCCGAGCAGGTCGACATGCACACCGTCGTGATGCGCGCCGTCGAGGCCGTCCACGGCCTCTCGGACGAGACCGGCACCCCGCTCGTGCTCGACGTCCCGGAGGGGGTGTACGCCGAGGTCGACAGCCGCCGCGTCGAGCGGATCGTGCGCAACCTCGTCGCCAACGCCGTGGACCACGGCGAGGGCAGGCCCGTCGAGATCACCCTCGCCGCGGACGACCAGGCCGTCGCCGTGCTGGTGCGCGACCACGGCGTGGGCCTGCGGCCCGGCGAGTCCGCGCTGGTGTTCAACCGGTTCTGGCGCGCCGAGGAGTCCCGCGCGCGGCGCAGCGGCGGCAGCGGCCTCGGCCTGTCGATCAGCATCGAGGACGCCCGGCTGCACGGCGGCTGGCTGCAGGCCTGGGGTCGGACCGGGGACGGCTCGGCGTTCCGGCTCACCCTCCCGCGGTGCGTCGGCGACCCCCTCACCCGCAGCCCGCTGCCGCTCGTCCCGCCGGACGTGGCGCAGGGCGAGCCGGGCGGAGGCGCCAGGGTCGACGGTGAGCCGAAGGACGGGGCGCGGGTTCGGGTGGACGGTGCTCGGGTGGACGGTGCTCGGGTGGACGGTGCTCCCGGGGACGGCGTGCGGGGTGGCGACCCGGTGGGCGGTGTCCGGGGCCCGGTGGGCGATGTTCGGGGCCCGGTGGGCGGTGGGCACGGCGACCCGGTGGGCGATGTTCGGGGCCCGGTGGGCGGTGGGCACGGCGACCCGGTGGAGGGTGCGCGGGCGGGTGCCGACGCCACCTCCGGCCGGCCGCATGGGCGAAGTGAGCATGCGCGCGGTGAGCATGCGAGCGGTGAGCATGCGCGCACTGAGGCGGAGGCGGAGGCGGGCGCCGAGCCGGCCGACCTCCCGGGGCGCTCGTGACCGGCCACCTCGCAGACCACGCACACGCCTCGCAGACGCCGCGGCGTCTGCGAGGCGTGTCCAGCCGCTGCGAGGACGCCGGTTGCGCGGGCGGGGATCGACGGTCCACGGGGGACCGTCCCGCCGGTGCCCGCCCTATCGGTGCCCGCCCTGCCGGTGCCCGCCCTGCCGGTTCCCGCCCTGCCGCGCCCGGTCCCGCCGCGCCCGGTCCCGCGCCCGGCGTCCCGCGCCGCCACGCCATCGCGCGCCGCATCGCCGTGGCGCTGTGCCTGCTCGCCGCGCTCGCCGGCTGCGCCAGCGTGCCAGACAGCTCGCCCGTTCAGGTGCTCAAACGGGTCACGGAGGGCGAGGCACCACCCGCCCCGCCCGGACCCGTGGACGGTGCGGATCCGTCGGAGATCGTCCGCGGCTTCGTCACCGCCTCCGGCAGCAGCTCCGACAACCACGGCGCCGCCCGCCGCTTCCTGGCCCCGGAGATCGCCACGACCTGGGACGACGGCGGCGACCTGACGGTGCTGGACGGGCAGCTCGACACGGTCCCGGCCCCCGGCGCGCCCATGCCCAGCAGCGGCCGGACCACCATCCGCATCCGCGGCACGGCGATCGGTCACGTGACCCCGACCGGCGCGTTCGAGCCGGACGAGACACCGGTGGAGATCGATGTCGAGCTCGTGCGCCGGGCGGGCCAGTGGCGGATCAGCGCGCTGCCCGACGGCGTCGTCGTCCCGCTCGCGGTGTTCACCGAGAGCTACCGTGCCGTGAAGGTCTACTTCGTGGATCCGGTGCACCACAAGGCCGTGCCGGACCTGCGCTACCTGCCCGCCGTGCCGTCCCGCGCGCAGTCGGCGCGCTTGCTGGAGCTGCTGCTCGCCGGTCCGTCGTCGGCGTTGCGTGGGGCCGTCGCCTCGCAGTTCGGGCCGGAGGCCCGGCTGCGGTCCAACGTCGCCGCGAGCCCCGACGGCGCCCTCGTCGTCGACCTCACCGGCATCGGCCAACTCGACGAGACCGGGCGGCGCCTGCTCGCCGCGCAGGTCGTCCTGTCGCTGACCGAGGTGAACGTGGACCGGGTGCGGCTGCTCCTCGACGGCGAGCCGCTGCTGCCCGGTGGCGACCTCACTCCGACCACGATCGCCGCGTACGACGGCGAGAAGCGCCCCGCGGTGGACGTGCCCGGTCTCGTCGTCGCCGGGGGGCGGGTACGCCAGCTCACCGGAAGTGAGCCCGGCGCGGTGCTGCCGGGGCAGGTCGGCAACGGGGCCGTCGACGTGCTCTCCGCCGCCACCACCGGCGACGGCCAGCACCTCGCCGTCGTCGTCCGGGAGGGCGCCCGGCAACGGCTGCTGCTCGGCGGCGGCTCCGACGGCGACGTCGTTCCGGTGGCGCTGACCGGCAGCGTCCTCAGCCGGCCCAGCTGGACCCCGGACGGCACCGAGGTGTGGACGGTCGTCGACTCGACCGACCTGCGGCGCGTGCTGCTCCCCGCCCTCGACGCGCCGCCCGGGACGCCGGCGCGGATCACCTCCGTCGACATGAGCGGGCTCACCGGGCGAGGGCCCGTCACGGAACTGCGGCTCTCGCGCGACGGCATGCGGGTCCTGGCGGTCGCGGGCGGTGGCATCTACACCGCCGCCGTCGCCCGCGGCGTCGACGGCGACGTCACGCTGCGCAATGTGCGGCGCCTGCGGTCCGGCAGCCTCGCCGAGGCCGTCGGTGCGGACTGGCGCTCCGCGGACTCCCTCGTCGTCATCACCGCGGCGCCGGCCGGTCCGGTCGTGCAGGTCTCGGTGGACGGCCTCACGATGCTCGGCGTGCCGGGCACCAACCTCACCCCGCCGCTGCGGGCCGTCGCGGCGGGCCCGAGCCGGCCGCTGGTCGTCGCGGACGCGGGCGGGGTCTGGAGCTTCACCGGCGGCGACCAGGTGGCGTGGCGGGCGGTGCTCGGCGGCGTTCCCGACGCGGTGCCGCTCTACCCCGGCTGACCGCGAGTTGCGCATCTCATCAGCCCGTCTGCTGCGTTCCGCCAGGACGGCGGGCCGGCGGAACGCGCAACTCGGCCTGATGGATCGCGCAACTCGCGGCGGAGGGGTGCGGTGGTCCGGCACTCTGGCCGCATGGAGAAGTGGATCACGGGCTGGGCGGCGCTGGTGGACCTGCTGGCGCCGGAGGCCTGCGGGGGCTGCGGCGTGGCCGGTACGTCCTGGTGCACGGCCTGCGCGGGGACGGTGGGACGTCCGCGGCGGGCCGGCGAGGTGTCGAGGACGCCCGAGCCTGGCGGCGCGGGACCGGCGGGGCTGCCCGCGGTTGCGGTGTTCGCCGCCGGGCGCTACCGCGGCCCGCTGCGGACCGCGCTCCTCGCCTACAAGGAGCGCGGCCGCCGCGACCTCGCGGTGCCCCTGGCCGCGCTGCTGGCCGGACCGCTCCTGGCGGCGCGCGCCGCGCTGACCCTGCCGGCCGACGGCCTGCTCCGGCCGGCCGCTCCATCCGCTGGCCCGTCCGTGTCGGCCCGATCCGGGGCCGACGGCCTGCTCCGGCTGGCCGCTCCATCCGCTGGCCCGTCCGTGTCGGCCCGATCCGGGGCCGACGGCCTGCTCCGGCCGGTCGCTCCACCCGCTGCCCCGCCCGCGCCGTCCCGGTTCCCGGCCGACGACCCCGTGCGACTCGTCCCCGCCCCGTCGCGACCGGCCGCCGCCCGTGGCCGCGGTGGCGACCACGTCCTGCGCCTGTGCCGCCTGCTCGCCGCGGGGGATCCGGCGCTGCGGGTCGTCCCCGCCCTGCGGCTGGCCCGCCGGACCCGCGACTCCGTCGGCCTCGACGCCCGGCAGCGCCGCGCGAACCTCGACGGACGGCTACGCGTCCGCGCCGCGCGGCTGCCACCTCCGCAATCTCCGCGCGCCCGCGTCGTGCTCGTCGACGACGTGGTCACGACCGGGGCCACCCTCGCCGCCTGCACGGCGGCGCTCGCGGAGCGTGGCGTGCGGGTCGTGGCCGCCGTCGTGCTCTGCGACGCGACGGCGGGCCGGCGATCGCGGTGACCTGGGATATTCGCCCTTGACCCACCGTGATCGGGACGTGATCGGCGCGAAGCGTCCGAGACAATACGTCGAAAGTTACGCTCAGTAAACGTCGAGAAGGGAACTGGACCGGATGTGGCATCACCGGGCGCCAGCCTCTGTTCTCCCAGGGTGATGCACGTTACGGTGCACGGCATCCCCCAGCACGGGGGGCGTCCATCGATCGGGCCCGGGGACGGAGCCCCGCGCCACCTGTACGCCCAACCGACGCAGTCAGCGAGGGAGGTCGCCAGTGGAGATCGTTGTCACCGGCCGGAACGTCGAGGTGCCGGACCATTTTCGAGTTCACGTCAGTGAGAAGGTCGCGCGCCTGGAACGCTACGACCACAAGATCGTCGGACTCGAGGTCGAGCTGTTCCACGAGAAGAACCGCCGGCAGCTGAAGAGCTGCCAGCGTGTGGAGATCACCGGCCGCGGGTGCGGTCCGGTCGCCCGCGCCGAAGCCTGTGCAGCGGATTTCTACGCCGCTCTCGATGCCGCCGTGTCGAAGCTCGAGGCGCGCCTGCGCCGCTCGCACGACCGCCGTCGCATCACCTCACGCCGCGCGCGTGTCGCGGCAGTCCGTGGCGCCACGCCGACCGCGCAGACCGCGGTCCTCGACGAGCTGCCGACGGCGGACGCGGACGTTCCCGCGCCGCGTGGCCACGACCATGACGACTACCCGGCCGAGCCGATGCCCGTTCCCGGGCGGGTCGTCCGGCGCAAGGCGCACACAGCCGAGCCGATGACCGTCGACGACGCGCTCGCGCGCATGGAGCTCGTCGGACACGACTTCTACCTGTTCGCCGACGCCGAGAGCGGACAGCCGAGCGTCGTGTACCGCCGGAAGGGCTACGACTACGGCGTCATCCGCCTGGCGCACTAGATTCGCCGCTCCCAGCCACCGGGCCCCGGCATCGCGACGCGACGCCGGGGCCCTTCGCTACCCTGGGGCTCGACAGATGCCGTGCCCGGTGCCCGGGTGCCACCAGAACGACCGGGCCGCCGGCGAATCCGAGCGAGGTCGCCCCGTGGCGTTGCTGAACCGTCTGCTCCGTGCCGGCGAGACGAGACTGGTGAAGCGGCTCGCGAAGATCGCGGCCCACATCGACGATCTCGAGCCGGAGTTCCAGGCTCTCACCGACGCGCAGCTGCGGGAGAAGACCGAGGAGTTCCGCAAGCGCTACGCGGATGGCGAGAGCCTGGACGACCTGCTGCCCGAGGCCTTCGCGGTCGCCCGCGAGGCCGCGGTCCGCACGATCGGCCAGCGCGCGTTCACCGTGCAGCTCATGGGAGGCGCGGCGCTGCACCTGGGCAACATCGCCGAGATGAAGACCGGTGAGGGCAAGACGCTCACCTCGGTGTTCGCCGCCTACCTCAATGCGCTCTCCGGGGACGGCGTCCATCTCGTGACGGTGAACGACTACCTGGCCAAGCGGGACGCGGACAACATGGGCCGCATCCACCGCTTCCTCGGCCTCGAGGTGGGCGTGATCCTCTCGCAGATGCCGCCCGCCGAGCGGCGCCTGCAGTACGCCGCGGACATCACGTACGGCACGAACAACGAGTTCGGCTTCGACTACCTGCGCGACAACATGGCCTGGCAGACGTCGGACGCGGTGCAGCGCGGCCACAACTTCGCCGTCGTCGACGAGGCCGACTCCATCCTCATCGACGAGGCCCGCACCCCGCTGATCATCTCCGGTCCGGCGGGGGAGAGCGGGCGCTGGTACGCCGAGTTCGCGCGGATCGCGCCGCTGCTCGAGCGGGACGTCCACTACGAGGTGGACGAGCGCAAGCGCACCGTCGGCGTCA
>NZ_JBFWVQ010000131.1:0-14087 GCF_050246655.1 Pseudonocardia sp. | reverse complement strand
GCGGGCCTGGCGAACAAGGTGGGCGCCCGGTTCGCGCGGCGGGTCGTCGCGGCCGTGCCCGGCAGCGGCCTCGCGAACGCCGAGGTGCTCGGCATCCCGCTGCGCCGCGCCGTCACCACCCTGGACCGCGCGGGCCTGCGCGCCGAGGCGCGGGCGAGGTTCGGCCTGCCGGCGGACGGTCCGGTCCTGCTCGTCTTCGGTGGCTCGCAGGGCGCCCGGACGCTGAACACGGCGGTCGCCGCGGCGCTGCCCGGGCTCGTGGACGCGGGCGTGGCCGTCCTGCACGCCCACGGGCCCACCGGCACCGCCGCTCCGCCCGCCCCCGGGTACGTGCCGCTGCCCTACATCGAGGACATGCACCTCGCCTACGCCGCCGCGGACGTCGTCCTGTGCCGGGCGGGGGCGATGACGGTCGCCGAGGTGTCGGCCGTCGGGCTCCCCGCCGTGTACGTCCCGCTGCCGCACGGCAACGGGGAGCAGGCCCTCAACGCCCGGCCCGTCGTCGATGCGGGCGGGGGTGTGCTGGTCGACGACGCCGAGCTCACCGGCGAGCGCGTCCACGCCGAGCTCGCCCCGCTCCTCGCCGATCCCGGCCGGTTGGCCGCGATGGGCGCCGCCGCCCGCGCGTCCGGGCATGCGGACGCCGACGAGCGGCTCGCCCGGGTCGTCCTGGATGTCGCCGGGGTGCGCGCGTGACGTTCGCGGCGAAGGACCGGGTCCACCTCATCGGGATCGGCGGGGCCGGCATGAGCGGCATCGCCCGCATCCTGCTGGCCCGCGCGGTCGAGGTGTCGGGCTCCGACGCCCGCGAGTCGCCGACGGTCCTCGCCCTGCGCGCGCTCGGGGCCCGTGTCGAGATCGGTCACGACGCCGCGCACCTGCCACCCGCCCCCGCCACGGTCGTCGTGTCCTCGGCGATCCGCGACACGAACCCCGAGCTCGCCGCGGCCCGCGAGCGGGGCCTCCCCGTCGTGCACAGGGCGCGGGCGCTCGCCGCCCTCGCCGCGGGTCGCCGGCTGGTCGCCGTCACCGGCACCGCGGGCAAGACGTCCACCACCTCGATGCTCACCGTCGCGCTCCAGCACGCCGGGCTGGACCCGTCGTTCGCCATCGGCGGTGATCTCGCCTCCTCCGGGACGGGCGCGCACGAGGGCGGCGGGGACGTCTTCGTCGCCGAGGCCGACGAGAGCGACGGCTCCTTCCTCGCCTACACCCCGCTGGTCGCGATCGTGACCAACGTCGAGGCCGACCACCTCGACCACTACGGCACGGCCGAGGCCTACACCGCCGCCTTCGTGGAGTTCCTGGACCGCATCGTCCCCGGCGGGGCCCTCGTGACCTGCACGGACGACCCAGGGGCCGCGGCACTCGCCCGCGCAGCGCAGGAGCGGGGCCTCCGGGTCCTGCGCTACGGGGCGGCGGCGGATGCGGACGCGCGCCTGGTCGCGTTCCGCCCGGAGGGGCACGGGGCCGCCGTCTTGCTGCGGCACGCGGGCGTCGACCACGAGCTGCGCCTGGCCGTCCCGGGCGAGCACATGGCGCGCAACGCCCTCGCGGCGCTGCTCGCGGGCGTCGAGCTGAGCGTGGCGCCCGAGCTGATGCTGGAGGGCCTCGCCGGGTTCGACGGCGTGCGGCGCCGCTTCGAGTACCGGGGCCGCGCCGCCGGCGTCGCCGTCTACGACGACTACGCCCACCATCCCAGCAAGGTGGCCGCCCAGCTGCGGGCCGCGCGGGACGTCGTGCGCGCGGCGGGGGAGGGCCGCGTGGTCGTCGCGTTCCAGCCGCACCTCTACTCGCGCACGCGCGACTTCGCGGCCGAGTTCGGCGAGGCCCTCGGCCTGGCCGACGAGGTCGTCGTCCTCGACGTCTACGGCGCGCGCGAGGATCCCGAGCCCGGCGTCACCGGCGAGCTGGTGGCCGCCGCCGTCGCGCTGCCTCCCGAGCGGGTCCACTACGTGCCCCGGTGGCTCGACGTCCCGGTCGTGGTCGCCCGGCTCGCCCGCCCGGCGGACCTGGTGATCACGATGGGTGCCGGGGACGTCACCGTGCTCGGACCCGAGGTGCTGCGCGAGCTGGAGCAGCGGGAGCAGCCGTCGTGACGCGGGGGTCCGCGCCGGGGGACGGCGACCCGCCTGCGGGCGAGGCCTGGGCGACCCGGGCCGAGCGGTCGGCGGGCAGCCGTGCCGGGCGCAAGCCGGTCCGCAGGCCCCGCCGCTCGGCGGCCGAGGACGTGCCGGCCGGGACGGTGCCCGCGCCGCGGCGCGCGGAGGACCGCGGGGAGGACACGGACCGGGTGGGTCGGCGTGGGAGCCGCACCGCCGGTGGCGGCGAGCGGGGGCGGGGCGACCGGGCGGGCGGTGTCGAGCGCTCCGATGCCGCGGGCCGTGCCGGGCGTGGCGATCGGACGGCAAAGGCCGACCGGGCGGGCCGGCGCGACCGGGCCGGTGGTGCCGAGGGGGTCGGTCGTGCGGGCCGGGACACCCGGGCCGGCCGCGCGGGTCACGCCGGCAGGCGCCAGGAGGAGCCCGCTTCGGACCGGAGCGAGCGACCCGCCCGTGGGCGTGTCCCGCGCGGTGCCCGTCCACCCGGGCGCCAGGGCGCGGCCGGGTCCGGGCGGGGCACCTGGGAACGTGCCACCCCACCCCGCGCCATCGGCGCGCGGACGCGCCTGCCCGAGCACTTCCGGCGCCGTCGCGTTGCCGCCGTCGCCCTCGGCCTGATCTTCGCCGTGTTCGCGGGCGGCCTCGGTGGGCGCACCCTGCTCTACGACGCCGGGCTGGCCGACGTCGACGGCGTCGAGATCACCGGCGCGCGGACGGTGCCGGAGCAGGCCGTCCGAGAAGCCGCTGCCGTCACCACCGGGGTGCCGCTGGCCGGTGTCGACCTCGACGCGATCGAGCGGCGGGTCGAGGGGCTGCCCGCCGTCGCGGATGCCGTGGCCGGCCGGGACTGGCCGCACACCGTCACGATCGAGGTGGTCGAGCGCGTCGCGGCCGGGATCGCGGACACCCCGCAGGGGCCGTACCTGGTCGATGTCACGGGTGTCGCCTACCTGCCGGTCCCCGATCAGGTGAACGTGCCGAAGCTGGCCGTCGGCGTTCTGGAACCGGGGGCGCCCACGACGCCGGCCACCCGGGCGGCACTCGACGTCGTCGCCGCCCTCCCGGCGGACCTGCGCGGACTGGTCACGGCCGTCGAGGTCGGGCCGGCGCCGGCGCTGCCCGTGGTGCTGCGCCTGACCGAGAACCGCGAGGTCCGGTTCGGATCGCCGGATCGGGCGACGGACAAGGCCGCGGTGCTCGGACCCCTCCTGTCGCAGAAGGCGGCCGTCTACGATGTCGTCAGCCCCGAGCTCCCCACGATCCGGCGATGAGGTCGACGCCGGCCGGTGGCGGCCTCCGGGACCGAGCCGTCGGGTGGTCCGTGCCGACCCCGACCGCGGTTTCGGCGCGCCTGCTGGCCTAGCCACTGGCCGCCACCTAGCGTGCGGAGGCATGCCCAGCAGGGATGCGCAGGACGTGCGCCGATCGACGGGTCGAACCGCAGAGCCGACTAGCTGGACCGGAAGGTGCCTCCCATGACGCCCCCGCACAACTACCTGGCCGTCATCAAGGTCGTCGGCATCGGTGGCGGCGGTGTCAACGCCGTCAACCGGATGATCGAGGTCGGTCTGAAGGGCGTCGAGTTCATCGCGGTGAACACCGACGCCCAGGCCCTGCTGATGTCCGACGCGGACGTCAAGCTCGACATCGGCCGCGAGCTCACCCGGGGCCTCGGCGCCGGCGCGAACCCGGAGGTCGGCGCGAAGGCCGCCCAGGATCACGCGGAGGAGATCGAGGAGGTCCTCAAGGGGGCCGACATGGTCTTCGTCACCGCGGGCGAGGGCGGCGGCACCGGCACGGGCGGGGCGCCGGTCGTGGCGCAGATCGCGCGCAAGCTGGGCGCGCTCACGATCGGCGTCGTCACCCGGCCGTTCACGTTCGAGGGCCGCAGGCGCGCGAACCAGGCCGAGTCCGGCATCCAGTCGCTGCGCAACGAGTGCGACACCCTGATCGTCATCCCGAACGACCGGCTGCTGCAGCTCGGCGACGCGGGCGTCTCGCTCATGGACGCCTTCCGGTCCGCGGACGAGGTGCTGCTCTCCGGTGTCCAGGGCATCACGAACCTCATCACCACCCCCGGTCTCATCAACCTGGACTTCGCGGACGTCAAGTCCGTCATGTCCGGTGCGGGCAGCGCGCTGATGGGCATCGGGTCCTCGCGCGGGGACGGCCGCGCGATCGAGGCCGCCCAGAAGGCGATCAACTCGCCGCTGCTGGAGGCCTCGATGGACGGGGCCCAGGGCGTGCTGCTGTCGATCGCGGGCGGGTCGGACCTCGGCCTGTTCGAGATCAACGAGGCGGCGTCGCTGGTCCAGGAGGCCGCGCACCCCGAGGCCAACATCATCTTCGGCACGGTGATCGACGACTCGCTCGGCGACGAGGTCCGGGTGACCGTCATCGCGGCCGGCTTCGAGGCGGGCGGGCCCGTGCACAAGAAGCTGGAGCCGGTCCCGGTGCGCTCGCAGGGTACGCCGGGGCAGCCGCAGGCCCAGCCGCCACCGGCGGGCGCCGCGGCGGCGAGCCCGCCTGCGCCGCCGCAGGCGGCCGAGCAGGTCGGCCGGACCGCACCCGTGCAGGCCGCGGCCGTCCAGCCTCCCGCTCAGCCGATCCACGACGCGCCTGCGGCTGCGGTTCCCGCCGCACCGGGTGGCCCGGCGGCGAACGGCACGCGGCCCGGCACCGTGGCACCCGCCACGCTCAATCCGGCGCTCGGCTCCGAGCCGCCCCACACCGCCGTGCACGCGCCGCAGCACCCCCAGGCCCGCCAGGAGCGCACGCCGCACCAGGCCGGGTCGCTGCCCCCCGCGACGCCCGCGGAGGCGCCCTACACGCCGCCCGCGCCGCGGCTGCCGGTGTCGGACGTGTTCGGGGAGGCGGCGGCCACACCGGTGTTCGGCCACGAGCGGCCAGCCCCGCCGCGGTACACCCAGCTCGTGGACCGCCTGGACGCGGACGACGACGACGTCGACGTGCCACCGTTCATGAAGCGCTGACCGTGCGCGTCCGCCGGGTGGTCACCACCCGGGCGGGCGGCCGGTCGACCGGGCCGTTCGCCCGGTTCAACCTCTCCGCGGGGGTCGGCGACGACCCCGCGGCCGTCGCGGCGAACCGCCGCCGTCTGTCGCGGGAGCTGGGGGCGCCGGTGGTGTTCCTCGCGCAGGTGCACGGCGTGCGGGTCGCGACGGTCGGTGCGCCACCGGTCGACGGTGCCCCCGACGTCGCGGACACCGACGCCGCCGTCACCGCGCTGCCCGGCGTGGCCGTCGCCGTGCTCGCCGCGGACTGCGTCCCCGTGCTGATGGCCGACCCGGCCGCGGGCGTCGTCGGAGCCGCACACGCGGGCCGGGTGGGTGCGGCGGCGGGCGTGCTGCCCGCCACCGTGGCGGCGATGGAGGCGCTCGGCGCCCGCCGGGAGCGGCTGGAGGTGCTGCTCGGCGCGGCCGTGTGCGGCGCCTGCTACGAGGTGCCCGCCGCGATGTGCGACGAGGTCGCCGCCGCGCTGCCCGGCAGCGCCGCGCGCACGAGGCGCGGGACGCCCTCGCTGGACCTGCGTGCCGGGCTGCACCGCCAGCTCGCGGCGCTGGGCGTCGCGAGGATCGGTGCCGATCCCCGTTGCACGATGGAGGATCCGCAGCTCTACAGCCACCGACGCGACGGCCGCACCGGCCGTCAGGCCGCGGTCACCTGGCTCGACCTGCACGACTGACCCAGCCCCGTTCCCGGTTGCGCGAACGGCACGTACGGGAAATAGGTCTTCCCGTACGTGCCGGTCGCGCGCTCGCCCGGCCGGGTCGGGGCGCCGCGGTGGGCGGGGACGTACGGTCGGGCCGTGGAGACGGGCACGGACGCGAGCACGGCCGACCCCGCGGCGGCCCGGGTGACCCCGAGGCGCGACGAACTGGCTCGCCGCCTCGCCGCGGTGCGCGCCCGGATCGCGGACGCGTGCGTCGCCGCCGGCCGCGACCCCGGTGAGGTGGAGCTGATGGCGGTCACCAAGTTCGTCCCGGCCGCCGACGTCGCCACGCTGCTCGACCTGGGCGTCACCCTTCTGGGCGAGAACCGGCCGCAGGAGGCGACCCGCAAGGTCGCGGAGGTCGCGGCGCTGCGCCCGGCGGCGAGCCCCCGCTGGCACCTCATCGGCGGGCTGCAGCGCAACAAGGCGCGCCTCGTGGCGCCGTGGGCGGCCCGGGTCGAGTCGGTGGACTCGGTCCGGCTCGCCGACGCCCTGGACTCCGCCGTCGCCCGTGCCGTCGACGAGGGGCGACGGGCCGGCCCGCTGTCCGTGCTCCTGCAGGTCAGCGTGGACGGCGACCCCGCACGAGGAGGCGTGCCGCTCGACCGGATGGACGAGCTGGCCGATCATGTCGCCGGGTGTTCCGCGCTGCGACTGGACGGGCTCATGGCGGTGGCGCCGCTCGGCGCCGATCCGGATGCGGCGTTCGCGGCGGTCGCCGACGCCGCCGCGCGGCTGCGCGCGGCACACCCGCGGGCCACGGTCCTTTCGGCAGGGATGAGCGGGGACCTGGAGGTCGCGATCGGTCATGGCTCGCAGGTCGTGCGTGTCGGAACCGCCCTTGTGGGGGACCGGCCGATAGCCTCGCCGTGATCACGTGGTCCCGTCGCGGGCCGGGTGTACGCCGGCGGCGGGGCGGTCGGCAGGGGCGAGGCGAGGGGAGCGCGGCATGGGTGCGATGTACCGGCTCAAGGCCTATTTCGGCATGGTGCCCGCCGACGAGCTCGGCGACTACGTCGACGAGGTCGAGTCACGCTATCCGACGCAGCGCCGGGGGGACCGCTGGGACGAGCGGTCGCCCGACCGGGGCGACCGCCCCGGCTACGACGGCTACGAGGCCGACGACGACCGGGCCGACACGCGGGTCGAGCCGCGCGGCGACGCCAGGGTCGACGACGGCTGGGAGCGCTCCCGCACCACCGTGCGGTCGGTCGCCTCCGCGTCGGTGCGCGGCGAGTCCGCCCGACAGCGGACGCCCGTCACCGTCGGCGTTCCGGTGCAGGGCGCGCTCGCCATCGACCGTGCGGCGGAGCGGGACATCGACCTGGACGAGCGCACCAGGACGGAGCCCGAGCAGGCCCGGACGGTGTCTCCCGCACGGATCACGACGCTGCAGCCGCGCAGCTACAACGAGGCGCGCACGATCGGCGAGCGCTACCGCGACGGCGTCCCGGTGATCATGAACCTCACGGAGCTGGACGACGCGGCCGCCAAGCGGCTCGTGGACTTCGCCGCCGGGCTCGCGTTCGCCCTGCGCGGGTCGATCGACAAGGTCACCAGCCGCGTCTTCCTGCTGACCCCACCGGAAGTCGAGGTCTCGGCGGACGATGCACGGATGCTCGCCGAACGCAGCAGGCACTTCGGCGACAGGTAACCCACCCCGGCGCCTTCCGTCCCTCACACGGGCGGCTTCGCGCCGTGATCGCCGGCGCATGTCGTCCCGGTGGGAGCCGGACCGGTGTTCCGCCTCGCGTGGGAGGATGGACCCGTGGGACTCGTGATCGCGTTCGTCGTCTACTACGCGCTCTTCTTCTTCTGGCTGCTGCTCACGGCCCGGATCGTGGCCGAGCTGGTGCGCAGCTTCGCGCGCCAGTGGGTCCCCGCGGGACCCAGCGCGGTGGCGCTCGAGGTCATCTTCACGGCCACCGACCCGCCCGTGAAAGCGCTACGGAGAGTGATCCCTGTCGTCCGAATCGGGGGCGTGGGGCTGGACCTGTCGATTATGGTTCTGCTGCTGGTCGTGTTCATACTGATGCGCGTTGCCCAGTCGTGGACGATGTGAGCCCCAGTCACCCGTCGCGACGCCGAGGACTGCATGAGGTGATTTGATGCCGCTGACGCCCGCCGACGTCCACAACGTCGCGTTCAGCAAGCCCCCGATCGGGAAACGGGGGTACAACGAGGACGAGGTCGACGCGTTCCTGGACCTGGTCGAGGCCGAGCTCGCCCGGCTGCTCGAGGAGAACGAGGACCTGCGCGAGCAGGTTTCGCAGCTCGAGCAGCGTCTCGGCGACACCCAGGCCGACCTGGAGGAGGCGCGCTCGCGTCCCCCGGTCGTCGCCCCGATGCCCCCCGCCCCGCCGACGCAGCAGATGAGCGTCCAGCCCCCGCCCCCGCCGCTGCGCCCGATGGAGCCGCAGCGGGCGATGGGCGGCCCCGTGGTCGAGGACGCGGACCATCACGTCCAGGTCGCGAAGGTGCTGAGCCTGGCCCAGGAGATGGCCGAGCGACTCACCGCCGAGGCGAAGTCCGAGGCGGACGGCATGCTCACCGACGCCCGCAACAAGTCCGAGCAGCTCCTCGCGGACGCGCGCAGCAAGTCCGACGGGCTCGTCAACGACGCCCGCGCCCGCGCCGAGACGATGCTCAACGACGCCCGTACGCGCGCCGAGACACTGGAGCGGCAGTCCCGCGAGAAGGCCGCCACGCTGGTCGGCGACGCCGAGCGTCAGCAGAACGAGATCATCGGCAGCATCACCCGCGAGAAGTCGGCGCTCGAGAAGAAGATCGAGCAGCTGCGCACGTTCGAGCGCGAGTACCGCACCCGGCTCAAGACCTACCTGGAGTCGCAGCTTCGCGACCTGGAGGGCCGCGGTTCGGCCGCTCCGACGGACGCCAGGGCGTCGTCGAACGGTGGCTACGCCTCCAGCGGCTACGCACAGCGCGCCGACGCGGGTAGCTGACCGACGACCGTCGGCGGGTGACCGCACGGTCACCCCCGAGCCAGGTGGAGTGAACTGTGCTGCTGCTCGTCCTGATCCTCGTCCTCGCGGCGTTCGCCCTGCTGGTCGTCGCGCTCGTCCAGGGCAGCGTGCTCTGGGCCTGGCTGTCGGTGGCCGTCAGCGTCGCCGCCGCGAGCGTCCTGCTGGTCGACTGGTGGCAGCGCCAGCAGGCCGCTCGTGACGACGAGGAACTGCCCCCTCCGGCGCCCACTCACGATCCCGCGGGCGGTCCGGGTGGCATGGTGGCCGGGGCGTCCGGGTCGGTCCGCTCCGCGGACTACGACTCCGTCACCGAGTTCATACCGGTGACACCGCAGGTGCAGGGCCAGGCAACGGGCTCTGTCCCGCCGGACGGCGAGACCCGTTTCCTGGCGCAGGAGCAGCCCGGCGCACCAGGGGAACCATCTGCGAACGAGCAGACCGTGCTGCTTCCGGTGGCGCGACCGCCCGGCTCTGTGGAGCAACCGCCCGGCGCTGTGCCGGGAACCCCTCCATGGTCCGCGTCCCCGTCACAGAGCGTAACCGCCGGAGGTCCCCCGGCGGGGCCGCCGGACTGGTCCGGCGGGCCGTCCCACGGCGAGGAAACCGTGGTGCGCGGCGTCGACGGCGAGGCGCGCCCGGCCTATGCCGAGCAACCCGCCGATCCGACCGACGGCCCACCTGGTCCGCCCGTGGCGCCCGAGGACCCGGACGGACCCACGGGGCTCTTCGTCGCGGCACCCGACGCCGCCGCGGTCTCGGGCAGCTCCGCGTCGCAGGCTGCGCAGGCTGGGCAAGCATCGGAACGGTCGTCGGACCAGGCGCAGGCGGGCGACGGCCCGGACCGCCGGGAGACGGGCGCACCCGGGGTGCAGCAGCCCGCAGGCCAGGACCCGGCCGGGGAAGCGGCCCCCGATCTCGGGGCGGTGCCACCCCCCGGACCGGACGGCGAGCCCCCGGAGGAGCCGCACGACCCGGTCGCCGCTTCGGTGGCCGCGTCGGCCGAGGACGAGGTCGTCGTCGTCGACGAGCGCCCGCGGTATCACGTGGAGGGATGCTCGTTCCTGGCCGGCCGCCCGGTGATCCCGCTGCCGGCCCGTGAGGCCGTCGAGCTCGGGTTCAGCGCGTGCGGATGGTGCCGGCCCAACCTGCTCCTCGCCCGCCGCCACCAGCCGGCGGCCCGCTGACCGGGAAGGGGCGGATCGGCGGCCGGGCCGTCCCCGGAATACCGGCTCGCGTCGGCGCGCTACGCTGGTGCGAGCAGTAACCGACGCAGTACCCACAGGCAGTACCAAAGGCAGAGATCCGGCCATCACCGGGGAGCCTCCGGAAGAAACGCGGGTGATCCCGCGGAGTAGAACCGGACGGGCGCGGCCCGTCACAGCCGCTGAACGAGAGGCCGATCATCTCGGGTGATCGGCAAGCGGGGTGGTACCGCGGCGCCCGCTGTGGCCGACACAGCCGGGCCGTCGTCCCCGTGCGCGAGATCCGTCCCGTCGCACGAGGAGCACCGACCCCGATGTCACCCGAGCCCCGCCGCTATCCCGCCGTCCCTGCCCACCCGGCCTTCCCCGCGCTGGAGCGCGAGGTCCTCGCGGACTGGGAGGCGGACGCCACGTTCGCCGCGTCGGTCGAGGCCCGCCCCACCGGGGAGAACGGGAGCAACGAGTTCGTCTTCTACGACGGCCCGCCCTTCGCCAACGGCCTGCCGCACTACGGCCACCTGCTCACCGGCTACGTCAAGGACGTCGTTCCGCGCTACCAGACCATGCGCGGGCGCCGGGTCGAGCGCCGCTTCGGATGGGACACCCACGGCCTGCCCGCCGAGGTCGAGGCCGAGAGCCAGCTCGGGATCAAGCACAAGTCCGAGATCGAGGACATGGGCGTCGCGGCCTTCAACGACGCCTGCCGCGCCTCCGTGCTGCGCTACACCGACGAGTGGCGCGCCTACGTCACCCGCCAGGCCCGCTGGGTCGACTTCGACCACGACTACAAGACGCTCGACCTGGACTACATGGAAAGCGTCATGTGGGCGTTCCGGACGCTGTGGGACAAGGGCCTGGTCTACCAGGGCTTCCGCGTGCTCTGGTACTGCTGGCGCTGCGAGACGCCGCTGTCGGCCACCGAGACCAAGATGGACGACGTCTACCAGGACCGGCAGGACCCGGCCGTCACCGTCGGGCTGCGCATCGGCTCCGAGGACCCGGAGCTGGACGGCGCGTTCCTGCTCGTCTGGACGACCACCCCCTGGACACTGCCGTCGAACCTCGCCGTCGCCGTGCACCCGGACGTCGAGTACGTGCTCGTCGAGTCCGGCGGCGAGCGCTACCTGCTCGCGGCGGCCCGGGTCGGCGCGTACGCGCGCGAGCTGGGCGAGAATCCGCCGGTGGTGCGGCGGTTCAGCGGCACGGAGCTGCTGGGTACCGCCTACACCCCGCCGTTCGACTTCTTCGTCGGCCGCGAGAACGCCCACCGAATCCTCGCCGCCGACTACGTCACCACCGACGACGGCACCGGGCTCGTGCACATCGCGCCCGCGTTCGGTGAGGAGGACAAGGTCGTCACGGACGCCGCGGGCATCGAGGTCGTCGTCCCGGTCGACTCCCGCGGCGAGTTCGACGCCACCGTGCCCCCGTACGCGGGCCTGCAGGTGTTCGACGCGAACCCGCAGATCATCGCCGATCTCAAGCGGGGGGCCCCGCACGCGCTCGGGAAGCTCCTGCGCCACGAGACCTACGACCACCCGTACCCGCACTGCTGGCGGTGCGGCAACCCGCTCATCCAGCGCGCGGTGGACTCGTGGTTCGTGAAGGTCACGCAGTTCCGCGACCGGATGGTCGAGCTGAACCGGGAGATCACCTGGGTGCCCGCGCACGTCCGGGACGGCCAGTTCGGCAAGTGGCTGGAGAACGCGATCGACTGGTCGATCTCGCGCAACCGCTACTGGGGCTCACCGATCCCGGTGTGGTTGTCCGACGATGCCCGTTACCCGCGCGTGGACGTCTACGGCTCGCTGGACGAGCTGGAGCGCGACTTCGGCGTGCGGCCCACGGACCTGCACCGCCCGTACGTCGACGAGCTGACCCGCCCCAACCCGGACGATCCGACGGGCAACTCCACGATGCGGCGGGTGCCGGAGGTGCTGGACTGCTGGTTCGAGTCCGGCTCGATGCCGTTCGCGCAGGTGCACTACCCGTTCGAGAACGCGGAATGGTTCGAGCACCACTACCCGGGCGACTTCATCGTCGAGTACAACGGCCAGACCCGCGGCTGGTTCTACACGCTGCACGTGCTGGCCACGGCGCTGTTCGACCGGCAGTCGTTCCGCTCGTGCATCGCGCACGGCATCGTGCTGGGCGACGACGGGGCGAAGATGTCGAAGTCGCGGCGCAACTACCCGGACGTCAACGAGGTGTTCGACCGGGACGGCTCGGATGCCATGCGGTGGTTCCTCATGGCGAGCCCCATCCTGCGCGGCGGCAACCTCGTCGTCACCGAGCAGGGCATCCGCGAGGGGGTGCGGCAGGCGATCCTGCCGCTGTGGAACACCTGGTACTTCCTGTCGCTCTACGCCGGGGCCGCCGGCCGGGCGGGGGAGTTCCGCACGTCGTCCCCGCACGTCCTGGACCGGTACGTGCTCGCACGCACGGCGGCGCTCGTCGACGAGGTCACCGCGGCGATGGATGTCTACGACATCGCCGGGGCGTGCGAGCGGCTGCGCGACCACGCCGAGGTGCTCACCAACTGGTACGTCCGGCGGTCCCGGGAGCGGTTCTGGGACGGCGACGCCGATGCGATCGACACCCTGCACACCGTGCTGGAGGTGACGTCGCGGGTGGCGGCGCCGCTGCTGCCGCTCACCACGGAGGTGATCTGGCGGGGGCTCACGGGGGGCCGTTCGGTGCACCTGGAGGACTGGCCGGCACACCGCGGAGCGGATGCGGAGCGCGCGTCGACCCAGCGCGGAGCGGATGCGGAGCGCGCGTCGACCCAGCGCGGAGCGGATGCGGAGCGCGCGTCGACCCAGCGCGGAGCGGATGCGGAGCGCGCGTCGACACAGCGCGACCTGTTGCCGGCCGACGCCGGATTGGTCGCCGCGATGGACCGGGTGCGGCAGGTGGCGTCGGCGGCGCTGTCGCTGCGCAAGTCCGCGGGGCTGCGGGTGCGGCTGCCGCTGGCCCGGCTCACCGTGGCCGCGGCGGACGCGGACGTCCTCGCCCCGTTCGTCGACCTCCTCCGCGACGAGGTGAACGTGAAGGACGTCGTGCTCACCGGCGACGTGGCGGACTACGGCCGCTTCGAGATCGCCGTCAACGCCCGCGCCTGCGGGCCCCGGCTGGGTGGCGACACCCAGAAGGTGATCCGTGCGGTCAAGGCGGGGGAGTGGGAGCAGGGCGCGGACGGCACCGTCGTCGCGGGCGGGATCGAGCTGCTGCCGGGCGAGTTCACCGAGCGGCTGGTCGCGGCCCCGCGCGAGGGCGAGGAGGTGACGGTCGGGGCGCTGCCCGGCAGCTCCGGGCTGGTCGTCCTGGATGTCGCGGTGACGCCGGAGCTGGCGGCCGAGGGCCTGGCCAAGGACGTCGTCCGGCTGGTGCAGCAGGCCCGGCGCGAGGCCGGGCTGGACGTGACGGACCGGATCGCGCTCACGCTGGACGCCCCCGAGGCGGTGCTCGAGGCGGTGCGCGCGCACGAGGAGTTCGTGGCGGGCGAGGTGCTGGCGACGTCGGTCGGCTACGGCGAGGTCGCCGCACCGACGCTGACGGGCACGGTCGCGGACGGCGCCGAGGTCCGGGTGCTCGTCACCCCGTGACCGCGAGTTGCGCATCTCGCTGGCGCGAGTTGCGGGTGTTGCCGGCGCGAGTTGCGGGTGTCGCGGCCGCGAGTTGCGGATCTCATCAGGCCGAGATCTGAGTTCCGTCAGGTGTGCCGTTCGGTCAGGAGCACCGCATGAAGGTGACCGTCCGGGTTCGTCCCGGTGCCCGCGCCGACGCCGTCGGCGGGCGCTGGGACGGACCCCGCGGGACGGCGCTGCTCGTCTCCGTGCGGGCCAGGGCCGTCGAGGGCAAGGCGAACGCCGCCGTCGTCGACATGCTGGCCGCCGCGTTCGGCGTGCGCCGCGGGGATGTGGCGATCGCGTCCGGGCACCGCGGCCGGGACAAGATCGTGGAGTTGACGGGGGACGACGCCGCGCTGGCGGCGCGGCTCGTGGAGCTGCGGGGCAGCTGAGCTCCGGGGGGCTGGGCGTTCGCACACACCGTAGCGTGGTCGCAC
>NZ_JBFWVQ010000130.1:0-14123 GCF_050246655.1 Pseudonocardia sp. | reverse complement strand
CTCTCCGGGTGAGGTGGCTGCCGACGCCGCGCTGCGCCGGCGGGTGGGAACTCAGGAGGACGTGCGCGGCAGGTGGCCCGAGCGGACCAGGCAGCCGAGGGTGTCGCAGATGACGCGCGTGGCGAGGAGCGAGGTGATCTCGGCGTTGTCGTAGGGCGGCGAGCACTCCACCACCTCGATGCCGGCCAGCGGCCGGGCGTCGGCGATGATCTGGATGAACTTCAGGACCTCGCGCGGCAGGAAGCCGCCGGGCTCGGGCCAGCCGGTGCCGGGGACGAACGCGGCGTCGAGGCAGTCCACGTCGAAGGACAGCCACACGGCGTCCGCGCCCTCCCAGGCGACGTCCAGCGCGCGCCGGGCGGCGTCCTCGATCCCCATCTCGACGCAGTCGGTGACGGTGAGGATCGTGGTGCCGCGCTCGCGGCCGACCTTCACACCCGGCCGCGGGGCCTGCCAGCCACCGATCCCGATCTGCACGAGGTTCTTCGCCGGCACGTTCGGCAGGTCCGTGGCGTGGAACCACGGCGTGGTGTGCATCCGCTCGTCGAGGTCGGTCTCCTGGGTGTCGACGTGGCGGTCGAAGTGGATGATCCCGAGGTTGCCGCCGTCCAGGTGGGGCGCGACGCCGCGGGTGGTCGGGTAGCCGATCGAGTGGTCCCCGCCGAGCACCACGGGGAAGGCGCCCGACGCGTAGACGTGCGACACGGCCTTGGTGATCTGGTCGAACGTCTTCTCGATGTTGCCGGGGATCGTGAAGACGTCCCCGAGGTCGCAGATCGTGATGGACTCGCGCAGGTCCACGCCCAGCTCAAAGCTGTACGGGCCGTACAGCGCGGAGATCTTGCGGATGCCCTGCGGGCCGAACCGGGTGCCGGACCGGTAGGTGGTGCCGCCGTCGAACGGGGCGCCGAGGACCGCGACGTCGTACTCGCCGCAGCGCCGGACGTCCTCGACGTAGGGTGCCTTGAGGAACGTGTTGATCCCGGCGAAGTGGGGCAGCTCGCCGCGGGAGAACGTGGGGATCGTGCGGTCGACGATGGAGTCCGCACCGGGCAGGCCCAGCTCCAGGCCGCGGGCGATCTCCTCCTCGTGCTTCGTGGTGGGCAGCGCGGCCTCAGCGCGGACGGCGAACGCCGCCTCGGGGCCGTAGTTGTCGTGGATCTCGGCCATCGGCGCCTCCGGTCGGGACACCGGCCGCGGAGCAGCCGGTACCACCAGCTGTCTCCCGGGCTTTTGTCCCGCCGTGGGGCGGCCGGACGGGCCGCCTGCGTCTCTCGGACCAGGCCTCCCGAGGGGGGAGCGGAACCCTAGACGCGCCTCACAGGTGTGAGTCGTGCACCAGTACAGGCACGCTCCGTTGCGCCCCTTGCACGTCCGGGTTACGAGTGCGTGACCTGGCTCTCCCGCCGGCGGCCCCGCGCGAGCCGCCCGTCCGCCGGATCCGCTGAACGGGCCGGGCGTATCGTGGACGGGCGCCCCCGCCGGGGCCGTAGGTCCCGGGCAGGGGTCTGCCCGCATGCGTTCGTTCCGGGGGAGTCGACGTGTCCACCCTGTCCGGCCTGCTCCAGGCCGTGCGAAGAGTTCCCGAGCTCGCCACCACCGCCGAGGCGGTGCGCGAGCTGCGCGCGGTGCAGACGCCCGCGCTCGCCGTCGAGGGCCCGGTGGGGCTGCGGCCGTTCGTGGCGGCGTTCCTCGCCGAGAGCGGCACCGTCCTCGCCGTCACCGCCACCGACCGCGAGGCCGAGGACCTCGGCACCGCCGCCGCCGACCTGCTGGGCCCGGACGCGGTCGCCGTCCTGCCCTCGTGGGAGACGCTTCCGCACGAGCGGCTCTCGCCCCGCTCGGACACCGTCGGGCGCCGGCTCGCGATCTTCCGTGGCCTCGCCGACGCGGCCACCGCGCCGCGGGTCGTCGTCGCGGCGGCACGCAGCCTCATCCAGCCGGTGGCACCCGGCCTGGGCCGCCTCGACCCCGTCCGGCTGCGGGTCGGCGACACCCACGACTTCGACGAGCTCCTGGCCCGCCTGGTCGAGCTCGCCTACACCCGCGTCGAGATGGTCACCGCACGCGGGGAGTTCGCGGTGCGCGGCGGCATCGTCGACGTCTTCCCGCCCACCGCCGAGCACCCCGTCCGGATCGAGATGTGGGGCGACGAGGTGAGCGAGCTGCGCTCGTTCGCGGTCGCGGACCAGCGCTCCGTCGGCGCCGTCGACGAGCTGGACGCGCCGGGTTGCCGGGAGCTGCTGCTCACCGGTCCCGTCCGGGAGCGGGCGGCGGCACTCGCCCGGGCCCACGAGAACGACCCGCAGCTGCGCGAGCTGCTGGACAAGCTCGCCGAGGGCATCCCGACCGAAGGCATGGAGTCACTCATCCCGGCGCTCGTCTCCGGCGAGCTGGAGCTGCTCACCGACCTCCTCCCGCCGGGCTCGGCGGTCCTGCTCGCCGATCCGGAGCGCATCCGCACCCGTGGCGCGGACCTCGTCCGCACGGGACGGGAGTTCCTGGAGGCGTCCTGGCTCGCCGCGGCGAGTGGCGGCGCCGCCCCGATCGACGTGGGCGCGTCCGCGTACCGGGACCTTCCGGAGGTGCTGGAGCACGCTACCGCCACCGGGCGCCCGGTCGTGACCCTCAGCCCGTTGCTGTCGGGGAACCCGGACGCCGTGGCGCCGGACCTGCGCGAGGTGGAGTCCTACCGCGGTGACACCGATCGTGCGATCGCGGACCTGCGTGCCCACGCCGCCACCGGCGGATCCGCGGTGCTGGTGCTGGCCGGGCACGGCACCGCCGAGCGCTCCCTGGAACAGCTGCGCGAGGCCGACGTCGCGGCGAAGCTGGTGGATCCGCTCACGACCGCGCCCGAGCCGGGGATCGTCACGGTCACCTGCGGGCGGCTCGCGGACGGGCTGGCCGCGCGGGGGCTCGTCGTGCTCACCGAGGCCGATCTCACCGGCAACCGGGCCGCCGCGGCCGAGCCGCGCAGGCTGGCCACCCGCCGCCGCAACGCCGTCGACCTCGCCGCGCTGCAGCCCGGCGACCACGTCGTGCACACCCAGCACGGGATCGGCCGGTTCGTGGAGATGCGCGAGCGCACGGTCGGCGGGGCCACCCGCGAGTACCTGGTGATCGAGTACGCGAGCTCCAAGCGGGGCCAGCCCGCGGACCGGTTGTTCGTCCCCACAGACTCCCTCGACGAGATCAGCCGCTACGTCGGGGGCGAGGTGCCCGCGCTGAACAAGCTCGGCGGCGCGGACTGGGCGAGGACCAAGGGCCGGGCCCGCAAGGCCGTCCGCGAGATCGCCGCGCACCTCGTCCAGCTCTACGCGGCCCGCCAGGCCTCGCCCGGGCACGCGTTCGCCGGGGACACGCCGTGGCAGCGCGAGCTGGAGGACGCGTTCCCCTACACCGAGACGCCCGACCAGCTCGTGGCGATCGACGAGGTCAAGGGGGACATGGAGCGGCCGGTGCCGATGGACCGGGTGATCTCCGGCGACGTCGGTTTCGGCAAGACCGAGATCGCGGTGCGGGCGGCGTTCAAGGCCGTGCAGGACGGCAAGCAGGTGGCCGTGCTCGTCCCGACGACGCTACTGGCCACCCAGCACCTCGCGACGTTCGCCGACCGGATGCGCGCCTTCCCCGTCACCGTGCGGGGGCTCTCCCGGTTCACCGACCAGGCCGAGGCCACGCGGACGATCGAGGGTCTCGCGGACGGCACCGTCGACGTCGTCATCGGGACCCACCGCCTGCTGCAGACGGGGGTGCGCTGGAAGGACCTCGGGCTGGTGGTCGTCGACGAGGAGCAGCGCTTCGGCGTCGAGCACAAGGAGCACATCACGGCCCTGCGCACCCACGTGGACGTCCTCACGCTCTCGGCGACACCGATCCCGCGGACGCTGGAGATGAGCCTCGCCGGCATCCGCGAGATGTCGACGATCACCACGCCGCCCGAGGACCGCCATCCCACCCTCACCTACGTCGGCGCCCACGACGACAAGCAGGTCGCCGCGGCGATCCGCCGCGAGCTGCTGCGCGACGGGCAGGTGTTCTACGTGCACAACCGGGTGTCGTCGATCGACCGGGCCGCTCGCAAGGTCCGCGAGCTGGTGCCCGAGGCGCGGGTCGCGATCGCGCACGGCCAGATGAACGAGGACCTGCTCGAGCGCACCGTCGCCGGCTTCTGGCAGAACGAGTTCGACGTGCTGGTCTGCACGACGATCGTGGAGAACGGCCTGGACATCTCGAACGCCAATACGCTGATCGTCGAGCGCTCGGACACGCTCGGCCTCTCGCAGCTGCACCAGCTGCGCGGCCGGGTGGGCCGCGGGCGCGAGCGCGGCTACGCGTACTTCCTGTTCCCGCCCGAGCACCCGCTCACCGAGACCGCCCACGACCGGCTCGCCACCATCGCCCAGCATTCGGGCCTGGGCTCCGGCGCGGCCGTCGCGATGAAGGACCTGGAGATCCGCGGCGCGGGCAACATCCTCGGCGCCGAGCAGTCCGGGCACATCGCGGGCGTCGGTTTCGATCTCTACCTGCGGCTGGTCGGCGAGGCCGTCGCGGCGTTCCGCAAGCACGCCGGTGCCGCGGACGCGCCAGAGGAGGACGAGCCGCTCGCCGAGGTGCGCGTCGACCTCCCGATCGACGCGCACGTCCCGCACGACTACGTCACCGGCGAGCGGCTGCGCCTCGAGGTCTACCGCAAGATCGCCGAAGCGCCGGACGGCGCGGCGCTCGACGCCGTCGTCGACGAGCTGCGGGACCGCTACGGCGAGCCGCCGACGCCGGTGCGCAACCTGCTCGCCGTCGCCGCGTTCCGCCAGGCGTGCCGGGTGCTGGGCGTCGCCGAGGTGGCGCTGGCCGGCACGAGCGTGCGGATCGCACCGGTCGAGCTGCCGGACTCCGCGCAGATGCGCCTGCGGCGGCTCTACCCCAGGTCGGGGTACCGGGCCGCGACGAAGCTGGTCACCGTGCCCCGCCCCGTCGAGAGCGGGCGCATCGGCGGAACCCCCCTGCGGGACACCGAGCTGCTGGACTGGTGCGCGCGCCTGCTCGACGACGTGATCGTCCCCGTGTCACCTGAACGCGCGCCCGTGGCGCCCAAGTCGTAACAGTCACACCCTCGACCCGATCAGCAGCGTTGAGCGACGATGACCGTGCCCGGCGATCGATCGGAGTTGGCCCCGTGACCTCGAACCCCACCTCGCAGCCCGGTCAGTACGGGCAGCAGCCGCCGTACGGCTCGCCGGGGCAGCAGCCGTCGCACGGCCAGCCTCCGCCGTACGGCCGACCTCCGGGGTACGGGCAGCAGCCGCCGCCGCCGGGATACGGCCCGCCACCGGGGTACGGCCCACCACCGGGCTACGGGCAGCCGCCGCCGGGGTACGGCCCGCCACCGGGGTACGGCCCGCCACCGGGCTACGGGCAGCCACAGCCGGGATACGGCCCGCCGCCCGGGTACGGCCAGCAGCCCCAGCAGTACGGGGCCCCGCAGCAGGGCTACGGCGGGCCGCCGGGCCACGTTCCGCCGCATCCAGTGCGGGTGCCACCGGACCTGCTCGCCAACTGGGGCACGCGGGCTGCCGGCCTGCTCATCGACATCGCCCCGGTCTTCGTCCTCTCCATCGTGCTCGTCGGAGTCGCGATCGCGCTCCAGGACCTGACGGTGCTGGTCATCGCTGACTTCGTGATCGTCGTCGTGGCGATCGTCTGGCCGCTCTACAACAACGGCTACCAGCAGGGCGTCACTGGCCAGAGCCTCGGCAAGAGGGTCATGAAGACCAAGCTGGTCGGCCACAGCACCGGTCAGCCGATCGGCTTCGGTTCGGCGTTCGTGCGCCAGCTCGCGCACGTCCTGGAGTTCGGCATCGGCTATCTCTGGCCGCTGTGGGACGACCAGAAGCAGACGTTCGCCGACAAGATCATGTCCACGGTCGTCATCAAGGTCTGAGGTCGGCTGCGGTCCCCGGCACCGCCCGCTCACGGGGCCTTGGCGCGCGTGTGCGAGGCTCACGGCCGTGCGCAGGCAGGTGATGGGTGGTGTCGCAGCCCGGGTGGTCGTCCTCGCCGTGGTGATCGGCGCCCTCGTCAGCGGCTGCGGCAGCGGCCCCAGCCAGGTCGGTGCAGCAGCGATCATCGGGTCGACGGCCGTGCCGACGCAGGACGTCGAGGCGCGCCTCGACCAGGCCCTCGCGCGCACCGAGATCGTGGATCAGCTGAGTGCCCAGGGCGTCATCACCCCGGACATCGTGCGCGACATCGTCACCCAGTCCGTCCTGCACGAGCTGTCGGTGGTCGCCGCGCGGGAGAACGGCATCGTCGTCACGGACGCCGACGTGGACGCCGAGCTGGCCACCCTCGGCGGTCCCGAAGCCGTCCTGGAGCGGTTCCTCGGCGATCTCCCCACGGTCCGCGAGCGGGTGTGGGACCAGCTCGTCGCCGAGCGGCTGGCGACGCAGCTGGCCGGCGGCCTCGCCGTCACCGTCGACATCGCCGGTGTCGCCTCCCGCTCGGACGCCGAGGAGGCGGCCAGGGTCCTCGCCGCGGGCGGGCCGGAGGCGGAGGCGTACTTCGCCGCGAACCCGGAGACGTCGCGGCGCGCCTACGAGTACCGCGCGAGCGCCAACCCGGACGTCGCGATCTCTCCAGTGTTCGGCACCCCGGTCGGCGGGTCGGGCTGGTTCCAGCCGGTGCCCGGCCAGGACAGCTGGATCGCGTTCCACGTCGTGGACCGCCGCACGGACGCCCCGCCGGTGCCACCCGAGATGGACGCCCTGGCGCAGGTCGGCAAGTCCGGGCTCGTCGAGATCGGGATGCGGCAGCTCCAGCCGGTCGCCGACGAGGTGGGCGTGCGGGTCAATCCCCGCTACGGCGTGTGGGACCAGGTGTCGCTTCGGGTGCTCGACGAGGAGCAGATCGCCGGTGGGCTCCTGCCGCCGTCTCCGAGCCGGTCGTGACCCGCGCCGATCCGGCCGTCCACCCGGCCCTTCTCGACGCCGTGGCCGTCATGGACCGGCTGCGCTCGCCCGGCGGCTGCCCCTGGGACGCGGAGCAGACGCACGAGTCGCTGCTGCAGTACCTCGTCGAGGAGTGCTACGAGCTCTACCAGGCCGTCGAGGACGGCGACCGGGCCGCGATGCGCGAGGAGCTCGGTGACGTCCTGCTGCAGGTGCTGTTCCACGCACGCCTCGCCGAGGAGGATCCGCAGGCCCCGTTCGGCATCGACGACGTCGCGGGCGACCTCGTCGCCAAACTCGTCGGCCGCCATCCGCACGTGTTCGGCACCGACCCCGCCGCGGAGCGCGTCGAGACCGCGGAGCACCAGAACCGGCGCTGGGAGGAGCTCAAGCGGTCGGAGAAGCGCCGCGGGTCCAGCGTGGACGGCGTGGCGCACGCCCAACCCGCCGTCGCGCTCGCGGCGAAGCTCGCGAGCCGCACCGCGCGCGCCGGGCTGCCCGCGGACCTGCTGCCGTCCGGCCCCGGCGTGGGGGAGCGGCTGTTCGCGCTGGCCGCGGAGGCGAAGCTCGCCGGGATCGACCCGGAGGCCGAGCTGCGCACCGCCGCGCGCCGGTTCGCCGAGGACGTCCTGGCCGCGGAGCGGTCCGCGTCGGCGGCGGGGCTGGACCCGCACACGCTGGACGCCGACGCGTGGCGGGCACACTGGCCGGCCCCGCCGGCCTGAACCCGCTCGACCCGGCCCCGCGCACCGACCGGGCCCGCCCCGCCCCGCCGAGCGTGCACCCTGTCCGGTCGCAAGCTGACTGGGCGCACAGTCGGCCCGGGGGCGTTCCCGGCCGCACATGCCGGTGGAACCGATCGCCGCCCGGATCCGTCGAAGGCGGCATGATCGACCAGACCCGTCCCTTCCGGGGGTCCCACGCCCTCGCCGCCGGCCACGTCACCAGGGGCGTCCTGTTCGGGCCCCGGTACGTCCGGCTGCTCCCGGACGTGTACGTCGCAGCGTCGGTACCGGTCGACCTGCCCCTGCGCGCCCTGGCCGCCGCGGAGCTGATCGGCGCGACCGGCGCGCTCGCGGGCTACGCGGCGGCGGAGCTGCACGGTGCCCCGTGCAGCCCGCGCCCCGACGAGCCCGTGGACGTCGTCCTCCGGCCGCCGCACCAGCGCCGTCCCGTCGCTGGCCTGCGGGTCCACCGCGACATGCTGCTGCCCGGCGAGCTCGAGCTGCGGGACGGCGTGACGCTGACGTCGCCACTGCGCACGGCCTGCGACATCGGCCGGTGGGCGCGCGACCTCACCGCGGCCGTCGTCGCGCTCGACGCCCTGGCCTGGCACGCACAGATCGACCTGGACGTCCTCCGGGCGGTCGCGGCTCGTCGGGGCCCGCGCGGCGTCCGCCGCTTGCGGGAGGCGGCCCGCTTCGCCCGCTTCGGGGCCGAGTCACCGATGGAGACTCGGGTACGGCTGGTCCTCCTCGCCCACGGCCTGCCGGAGCCGGTGCTCCAGCACCGGATTGTGTGCGGCGACCGGGAGTACCGGCTTGATCTCGCCTACCCGCAGTTCCGGCTCGCGATCGAGTACGACGGCGGGGAGCACCGCTCGCCCGAGCGGGCCCGCAGCGACCTGGCCCGGCAGGCGCGCCTCACGGCCGCCGGATGGACGGTGCTGCGGTTCAGCGCGGCCGAGATCCATCGCAGCCCGCGTGCCGTGGCGGCACGGGTGCGCCAGGCGCTCGCCGAGTGTGCACGTATTCAGGTCGCGGGCTGACGGACCGCACGCTCGACGCGGGGCGGGTCAGGAGACGAGCATGTCCCCCAGGAACCGGTCCGGACCCTGCACGCCCGGGAGCGCGAAGAAGAACCCGCCCCCCTGGCCCTGCACGTACTCCTCCAGCCGCTCCCCGGCGATCCGTTCCTGCACGGTGAGGAAGCCCTTGGAGAGGCTGCGCTGGTAGGAGATGAACGCGAGCCCCTGGTCGAGGCGGCCGGCGCCGTCGAAGCCGCGGGTGTAGGAGAACCCGCGGCGGAGGATCCGGTTCTCCTCGGTCTGCGGGGTGCGGGGGTTCGCGAGCCGGATGTGGGCGTCGAGCGCGATCGTCGTGCCGTCCGGGTCGTCGGCGTAGTCGGGGACGTCGAACTCGTCGTCCATCCCCAGCGGGGCGCCGCTGAGCTTGGTGCGCCCGAAGATCGACTCCTGCTCGGCGAGCGGCGTGCGGTCCCAGAACTCCACGAACATCCGGATGATCTTCATGACCTGGTAGGAGCCGCCGACGGCCCACGCCGGCTCCCCGTCGTCAGGGCCGACCCAGACGAGGGCGCGCATCAGCTCCTCGTCGTCCATGTGGAGGTTCTGCGTGCCGTCCTTGAACCCGAGCAGGTTGCGCGGGGTGCCGCCGGCCGCTCCGGAGCCGGCGCCGCGACCGTACCCCTCGACGATCCACTTGAGGACGAGGTCCCCGCGCGTGCTCCGCATGAGCTGGCGCAGCGCGAACTGGACGGTGTCGGCGTGGTTGGCCTCGATGGTGAGCAGCAGGTCCCCGTGGGACTGCTCGGGCTTGAGCCGGTCGTTGGCGAGGAACGGCATCTCGACGAGCTCGCGGGGCTTGCGGTCCGCGAGGCCGAAGCGGGCGTCGAACAGCGAGGCCCCCACCGCGACGACGACGGACAGGTCGTCCGCCGGCGGCTCCGCACCGAGGATGCCCGAGTCCGTCGGCGGGTAGGCGGCGTTGCGCGTCCGGGGCGGCTCGCCGCTCATCACGGCGCGTGTCTCGTCGCTCAGGGCCTGGAACATGGCCGTGAGGCGGGCCCGGTCCGGCGACTGGACGGAGAACGCTGCCGAGAGCCCGCGGGCGGGGATCGGCAGGGCCGTGATCCCGGTCTGGTTCGCCCCCTCGAACGGGACGTAGCGCGGCGCCGGGATGGCGGCGGGCGCGCACCCGGCCGCGCCCGCCACCAGACCGGTCCCGGCGGCGATCCCGGCGGCACCGGTGACGAAGCGCCGCCGGGAGATGCCTCCCCGCTCGGCCGAGCTCACTGCAGCCCCAGTGCTCCCGCGGCCTGCGAGACGCTCTCGGAGAGGCTCGCGAGCTGAGCCTTCATCGTGTCCACCTGTGCGGTGGTGACGGTGACGCTGGTGCAGCGCGGCGACGGGTACTGGTCGTTCTCCAGGCAGTACAGCTTCCAGCCGTCGCCCTCCCTAAACTGGGCGAGGGTCGTGTCGATGTCGGTGAAACCGGTCTGGATCTTCGCGAGCAGCGCCGGGTCCTTGGCCTGCAGGGCGGGGGTGAGGTAGCCGATGGCAGCCTTGGAGCCCTCGATGTTGGCGTTGAAGTCCCAGAAGTCGGTCTTGGAGTACCGGTCCTCCTCGCCGGTGATCTTGCCCTCCGAGACCTCCTCGATCAGCTCGGACGCCCCGACGGGCACCGTCGCCGGCGGGATCTCCAGCGTCGCGAACTGGGTCTTGAGGGTGGCGAGATCGGCGTCGAGCTGGTCCGCGAACGGCGCGGCACCCTCGGTGGTGTTCTCCTGGAACAGGATGAGCTCGAGGCGGTGCCATCCGGTGAAGTTGGGGTCCTGCTCGTTGGCGAAGTCGTCCACGCGGGCGTCGACCTTGCCGTCGATCTCCTCGACGAGGCCCGCGAGCGGCTCGATGCGCTCCCACGGCTCCCGCGACGGTGCGTACGCGGCCTGGGCGGCCTGCAGGTCGCCGGCGCGGACGGCGTCGGTGAACACCTTGGTGACCCGGATCAGCTCGTCGACCTGGCCGTCGGCGTAGGTCTTGTAGTCCGCGACGGCGGCGAGGATCACGGGGTCGTTCGTCGTACCGGTGGCGCCCTGGAGCCCGGACGCCGCCGAGCCGGTGCCCGGTGTCGTGGTGGGCGGCGCGGCGGCGGTGTTCGCTCCGTCGTCGGTACCACATCCGCTCACCAGGATCGCGACGCCGACCAGGCCGGCGAGCGGGAGCGACCAACGTTGCATGAGGCTCTCCAGAGTTTAGGGGAGCCTGACGTTAGCACCGCCGATCTCTCTCCGTCACCGCTTCGAGCGAAGGTGGTCCGGGTGGAGCAGGACGCTGCCAATCAGTCCTAAAAGGAGGATTAACCAGCACGCGTGCAGCAGCCCGTACCCGCCGCGGTAGTCCGGTAGCAGAACCCGCCAGGGAAGGCTGACGACGTCCAGGCCGAGCACCCAGGTGAACCCGGACGTCCGACCCGCGACCAGCAGTACGGCGTACACCGCGACACCGGCGAGGCCAGCGACGAGCGCGACGAGTCGGGTCGCGCGTCCCGCGTCGGTGAGCCAGACGAGGATCGCGAGCACCGCGAGGGGCAGCACCGCGACGACGTGGCGGCCGGGCCACCAGAAACCGTGCATCGTCGAGGCGACGAAGGTCGCCACCAGCCAGCCGGCGGTGAGCGGTACCAGCAGCACCACCGCACGAGTGGCCCGTTCGTCCAGCCCAGTCGGACGAACGGGCCACTCGTCCGGGACAGGGCTGGAGGCCGGGACGCGGACGGACCTCCTGCGCCGCCGGACCGCCAGGACGACCACCGCCCCGAGCGCGCCGACCGCCGGCACCACCAGCAGGTACGCCGGCTGCCACGCGACCAGTCCGTAGTCGCGGTCCAGCAGCAGCCCGGTGATCCGCAGCGCCCGCCCGGAGAGGTCGACCTCGTCGCCCACCACCGCGAACTCGCCGCCGCGCTCGACGAAGTGGTCGCCGCTCGCGTAGACCGTCCAGCCGCCCCAGACGGCGCGGTGCACCGCGAGGTAGGCGGCCCCGGCCGCCGCGAGCACGCCACCCGCCGCGGCCAGCTGCCCCGCCTGCCCGCGCCACCGCCACGCGCCGAGCAGCGCCAGCACCGCGAGCACCGGGACGTACTTCACCGAGAGCCACGGCACCGTCGCGAGGACGGTGACGAGCCCGGCGAGGCCGGCCCGAGAGGGCGGCCCGGCCAGCAGGGCGACCGCGCAGAGGATCAGCAGCGCCGCCGGCAGCTCCGGGTAGAGCTGCTGGCCGTAGACCGCGAGCGGTGCCGAGGCGGCCGCGATCGCCACCCCGCCCGCCGCGAGCGGTACCGGCACGCCGAAGCGGCGCACGGCCGTCCACAGCAGCACGGCGGCGAGCAGGCCCGCGAGGCAAGCCAGCGCAACCTTCGCCCCCAGCCAGCCGCCGACGGACACCGGCCAGGCGAGCAGCAGGGGCAGCAGGGGGTCGTGGGGACTGATCGCGCTCCCGTCCGCGCGGATCGCGGTCTGCTGCGGGGGTGCCTCGTCGGCGAAGGACCGCCAGCGCTGGAAGGCGAGCTCGTCGGAGATGTCCAGATCGCCGTCCTCGGCGATCGAGAGGGCCGTGAGCAGGTACTGCGTCTCGTCGACCGCGGCGCGCTGCCCGTCCGTCGCCGGGACCGCGACGCCGAGGGTGGCCGCGGCGAACCCGAGCACCGCCACCGCGAGCAGCAGCCACGCGGGTAGCGGCGGCCGGGACACCGCGTCAGCGGTCGAGGCCGGGCTCCGTCGCCAGCCGCGCCCGTACCTCACCCAGCGCCTCCTGGTACTCCGGGCGGGGATCCATCGCGGCGGCCATCCGCAGCTGCGTCTGGGCCTCGGCGAGGCGGCCCTGCCGCTGCAGGGCCTTGCCGAGTGCGAAGCGGGCGTAGTGGTCGGCGGGGTCGATGTCGAGGACGCGCTCGAACGCCTCCTCGGCGCGGTGCAACTGGGCGGAGTTGAGATAGGCACGCCCGGCGAGCAGCTGCACGGAGGCGTCGTCGGGCCGGTCTGCCAGCAGCGGCAGCAGCGCCTGGATGGCGTCCAGCGGGCGGGCGCGGGCCACCAGCATCTCGGCGCGGCGGAAGGACTCGAACAGGTCGTCTGCCGACTGACTCGTCATGGTCGGTCATACGTTAGGTGCCCGGCGGCGGATCCGCGAGGGCGTGACGTGATCTGAGGCCGTGCGTCCCCCGGTAGGTGTCGAGCGGCGGTTACCCTGGCCGCCGACTTCACCGCGAACGGAACGGGAGCAGGCGTGGCTGTCATCGAGCAGGTCGGAGCGCGCGAGATCCTGGACTCGCGGGGGAACCCGACGGTCGAGGTCGAGGTCGCCCTCGACGACGGGACTCTGGCCCGCGCAGCCGTGCCGTCGGGCGCGTCGACGGGCGAGCACGAGGCGGTCGAGCTGCGCGACGGCGACCCGCTGCGCTTCGGCGGCAAGGGCGTGGAGAAGGCCGTCGCCGCGGTGCTGGACGAGATCGGCCCGGAGCTCACCGGGATGGAGGCCGTGGACCAGCGGGTCGTGGACCAGCGCCTGGTCGATCTCGACGGCACCCCGGACAAGTCCCGGCTGGGCGCCAACGCGCTGCTGGGGGTGTCGCTGGCGGTGGCGAAGGCGGCCGCGGAGTCCTCCGGGCTGGAGCTGTTCCGCTACGTCGGCGGCCCGAACGCGCACGTGCTTCCCGTGCCGATGATGAACATCCTCAACGGGGGCGCGCACGCCGACACCTCCGTGGACGTTCAGGAGTTCATGATCGCCCCGGTGGGTGCCGAGACGTTCCGCGAGGCGCTGCGCTGGGGCGCGGAGGTCTACCAGGCGCTCAAGTCGGTGCTCAAGAGCAAGGGCCTCCCGACGGGCCTCGGCGACGAGGGCGGCTTCGCCCCGGACCTGCCCGGCACCCGGGCGGCGCTGGACCTCATCGTCGGCGCGATTGAGAAGACCGGCTACCGCCTCGGCCGCGACGTCGTGCTCGCCCTGGACGTGGCCGCCACCGAGTTCCACTCGGACGGCACCTACTCCTACGAGGGCCGCAAGCTCACGTCGGCGGAGCTCTCGGCCGTCTACGCGGAGCTGGTCGACGCCTACCCGCTGGTCTCGATCGAGGACCCGCTCTCCGAGGACGACTGGGACGGCTGGGTGGCGCTCACGTCGGCGCTGGGCGGCAAGGTGCAGCTGGTCGGCGACGACCTGTTCGTCACCAACCCCGAGCGCCTCGACGACGGCATCGAGCGCGGCGCGGCGAACGCGCTGCTGGTGAAGGTCAACCAGATCGGCACGCTCTCGGAGACCCTGGACGCCGTGACGCTCGCGCACCACGCCGGCTACCGCTGCATGATGAGCCACCGCTCCGGCGAGACCGAGGACACCACGATCGCCGATCTCGCCGTCGCCACCGGCTGCGG
>NZ_JBFWVQ010000129.1:0-14406 GCF_050246655.1 Pseudonocardia sp. | reverse complement strand
CGGGAGGTCGTCGCCGCGGACGTCTCCCGGGAGTTCGTGACGCGGGACGTCGACCACGCACGCCACCAGCTGTCCGCCGACTACTACCCGCTGGACCTGCGCCCCACGTCGGGCGGGCCGTTCCGGCTGGCCATGCGCACGGTGCGGCTGGGCCCGCTCGTCCTCGGCCGGTTGACCTACGACACGGACATCCGCAAGGACTGCGGCGAGCTCGCCACCGCGTACCACGTCAACGTCACGGTCAGCGGGCAGGTGCGCTCCACCTGCGGTGACGAGCACGTCGTCAGCACCCCGGCGACGGCGGCGGTGTTCAACCCGACCGGCCGCACGCTGCTCGACCGATGGTCGGCAGGCACGACCCAGCTGTGCCTGAAGGTCGCGCGCGACGTCGTCGACCGCGAGCTCCGCGAACGCCTGGGCCGGCCGCTGCCCACTCCCGCGCGCTTCGCGATGGCGATGGACACCGCGTCGGCGCCGTGCCGTGGCTGGCTGCACGCGCTGCGGATGTTGGCCGACGAGCTGGACGCGCCCGGCGGACCGGCCGCCCAGCCGCTGCTGGCCGCCGAGGTCGAGCGGCTCATCGTCGGCGGCCTGGTCTGGGGGCAGCGCCACTCCTACAGCGACGAGCTGTGCGAGCCCACCCCGGCACCGCGGCCGCGGACGGTCAAGCAGGCCGTCGAGCTCATCGAGGGTGCGCCCGAGAAGGCGTGGACCGTGCGCGAGCTGGCCGCCGCCTCCGGGGTGGGTGTGCGGGCCCTGGAGGAGGGCTTCCGCCGCTACGTCGGCCGCTCCCCGACGGCCTACCTGCGCGAGGTGCGGCTGGACCGGGTGCGCGCCGAGCTGCTCGCCGCCGGCCCGCACGAGCGGACGGTCGGCGAGGTCGCCTACCGCTGGGGGTTCGGCCATCTCGGCCGCTTCGCGCGCGCCTACGCGCAGCGCTTCGGCGAGACGCCCTCGGCGACCCTGCGCTACGGCCGCTGATCCGCAGCTCCCGTCCACGTCGGCACCCCTCCGGACGGCCGTCGGACGCGGCAGCCCTGGTGACGCCTGTCACTGTAGGAAACGATCATCGGGCGGTTCGGCCGCTGCGCGCAGCGGCTGTCCGGATCGCGCACCGGGTTCACCGCGCGCGCCGCTCCCTGACCCGCAGGCTGCTCCGGTGTGGGCTGCCCTGGTGTCGCCCTCCCTGTTGGTGTCGCACTGGTGCCCCGGTGTTGCCTGGTGCCCGGGTGTTGCCTGGTGCCCGGGTGTTGCGTGGTGCCCCCGTGTCGCCCTCCCTGTTGGTGTCCTGCCTCCGCATGCCCTCGCAGGCTTTCCGCACGCCTCGCAGGGGCTGCAGCCTCTGCGGGGCGTGTTCGACCTCTGCGAGGTGGGCGGCGGGCCTCTGCGAGGCGCGTCCGGCGTCTGCGAGGGGGGCCGCGGGCGTCTGCGAGGCGCGTCCGGCGTCTGCGAGGGGGGCCGTGGGCGTCTGCGAGGCGCGTCCGGCGTCTGCGTGGTGGGCGGCGGGCGTCTGCGAGGCATGCCGGGCCCCTGCGAGGATCTGCGAGGTCGCCGGCACCTCGTCCGTCACCGACACGACCATCGGATCGGACTGCAAACCGACCGCGGCGGGAGCTTCGCAGGCTTTCCGCACGCCTCGCAGGGGCTGCAGCCTCTGCGAGGCGTGTCCGGGCTCTGCGAAGGGGGCGGCGGGCGGCTGCGAGGTGGGCGGCGGGCCTCTGCGAGGCGTGTCCGGGCTCTGCGAGGTGGGCGGTGGGCGTCTGCGAGGCGTGGCGGGGCTCCGCGAAGGGGGCGGTGGACGCCTGCGAGGCGTGGCGGGGCTCCGCCAGGTGGGCGGCGGGCCCGGCGGGGGGCACTGCCTCGTCCCACCGCTCGGTGCATCCACGTGCGCGACGCGGCGCCGGTCCGGGGGGAGCCGGTCAGCGGCCCGCCCACTCCGGCGGGCGCTTGCCCAGGAACGCATCCACGCCCTCGGTCGCGTCGGCCGACGGCAGGACCGCGCCCTTGGCCGCGTCGGTGGCCGCCCAGCCGAGCGTGTCGCCGCCGAGGGCGTCGTCGAGGGCGCGTACGCAGGCTTGGACGGCGAGCGGGGCGTTGCGGCAGATCCGCGCGGCGAGGGTCAGCGCCCCGTCGAGGGCGCCGCCGGAGAGCGTGAGCCGGTTGACGAACCCCAGCTCGTGCGCCCGGGTCGCCGTCATCGGGTCGCCGGTCAGCACCAGCTCGCGCGCGACGTTGACCGGGAGCCCGCGCGGTCCGCGGAACAGGCCCCCGCAGGTGGGAAGCAGCCCGATCGAGACCTCCGGGAGGCCGAACCGGGCGTCGGACGCGGCGACGACGAGGTCGCACGCCATCGCGATCTCCATGCCACCGCCGAGCGCGAACCCCTCCACGGCCGCGATCAGCGGCTTGCGCCGGCCGCGGCGGACGATCCCGTACTCGCCGCCGCGGGCGGTCACGTAGTCGTGGTTCGCGGTGAGGTCGCTGCCGGCGCAGAAGAACCCGCCCGCCCCGGTGAGCACCCCGCACCACAGGTCGGGGTCGTCCTCCAGGCGGTTCAGCGCCGCGTCCAGGCCGTCCGCCGTGGCCCGGTCGATCGCGTTGCGCCGGGCGGGCCGGTCGATCGTGACGACGAGGACGCGGTCCTGCACCTGCGCCCGCACCGGGCCCGTGTCGATCAGGGGGTCGATCAGGGGATCGGTCATGGGGCCATCCTCCGTTGGCGGAAGCCCGCGCGTCGAACGGGGCCGGTCAGTGCTCCTCGCGCGGAGTGCCGGGCGTGGTGCACCACTCCGACCAGGAGCCGTCGTAGACCCGCACGTCCTCGATCCCGATCTCGCGCAACGCGACGTACGCGGCGGCGGCCGACACGCCTGCGCCGCAGTAGAGGATCGTCGGGCGCTCCGCGGCCACGCCGGCCGCCTCGGCCTGCCGCCGCAGCTCGCCCGCGTCGCGCAGCCGCCCGGTCCCGGGGTCGAACAGCTGCGGGGCGGGCAGCCGCGTCGCCCCGGGGATGTGGCCGCCAGCGGCAGCGTAGGTGCTCGGCATCCGGCAGTCGACGATCGCGGCCGAGCCGTCCTCCAGAGCCGCGACGACGTCGGGCAGCGTGGCCCGCAGCGCTCCGGGCTCGGGAACCGGGAACTCCCGCGCGGCCGGAGCGGGCACGTCCGCGGTCGTCGGCAGGCCCGCGCGGAGCCACGCGGGGAAACCGCCCGCGAGGATCCGCACCCGGTCGTGGCCGTAGTGGCGCAGCGCCCACGTGAGCCGGGCGGCCAGGTAGAGCACGCCGTCGTCATAGGCGACGACGGTGGTGTCGGGCCCGATGCCCGCCCGGCCGAGCACCTCGGCGAACAGCGGGGCAGCGGCGAGCTGGCCCTCGACCCGGTCCCCGGGATCGGACCAGTCGGTGAGCCAGCCCAGGAACACCGCCCCGGGCACGTGCGCCTGCGCGTACGCCCGGGGGCCGGCCGCCGGGTCGTCGAGCGCCCAGCGGACGTCGACGACCCGGACGGCGTCGGTGCCGTCGTCGAGAAGGTCGGCGAGCTCGGCGGGCTCGACGAAGGTGTCCACGCGGTGCTCCTCCGAGGTCGATGTGGCGCCCGCGGGCCGATCCCGGTCGCAGCACGGTCGCAGCACGGTCGCAGCACGGTCGTCCGAATCATCGACCCTGCCACGGACCCCGAGCCACGGCTCCGGTCAGCGGGTGTTGTTGGCGGCGAAGCCGGCGATCTTGTCGATGTTGGTGGCGTCGACGAAGGACGGGCCGGTGAGCACCGGCTTCCCGCCGCCGATGTCGTTGCCGTTGGACAGCTGCAGCCGCAGCGAGTCCACGGCGAGGTAGCCCTGCAGGTAGGGCTGCTGGTCGACAGAGAACTCGATCTGCTTGTCCGTGATGGCCTGGACCACCTCGGGGCTGAGGTCGAAGGTGACGATCTTCGCCTGGCTGCCGGCGCCCGCCTTGGCCTGGACCACGGCGTTGGCGACGCCTGCGTCGAGGGTGACGATGTCGGTGATCGTCGGGTCCTGGGCGAGCTTGGCCGCGATCGTCTGCTGCACCGACGGCAGGTCCTGGCCGTTGACCTGGATGTTCTCGGTGGTCGGGAGCGACTTCTGCACCCCGGCGCAGCGGGTCTCCAGCGAGATGTTCCCCTGCTCGTGCACGACGCACAGGGCCTTGCCGCTGCCGGCCTTGGCGAGCCGGGCGCCGGCGCTCTCGCCGGCGAGGGACTCGTCGGACCCGAAGTACATCAGTGCGCCGTAGTCCTGGTAGACGTCGATGCCCGAGTTGAAGACCACGCCGGGGATGCCGGCCTGGGCGGCCCTGGCGACGGCGGGGCCGACGGCGTCCGGGCCGGCGAGGGTCACGGCGATGCCGTCGACCTGGCTGTCGATCGCGTTCTGCACGAGGGTGGCCTGCTTGCCGGCCTCGGGGTCGTTGGAGTACTTGAGGTCGATCCCGTGGGCCTCGGCGGCGTCCTCGGCGCCTGCGCGCACGCGGTCCCAGAACGTGGAGCCCGGGGCCTCGTGGGTGATCATGGCGATGGTGTAGGTGGGTCCGGAGCCTGCGGGCCCGCCCTGGGCGTCCTGGGCGCCGCCCTGGCTGCTGCAGGCGGTGACGGCGAGCAGCAGGCCGGCGGCCGCGGCGGTGGCGAGCGTGCGTGTGGTGAGCATCGTTGCCCTCTCTCGGATCGGTGGGGTCAAGGGCCGACCGGGGTTCGGTCGTCCCGGGTGGCGGCGTCGACGACCGCCTCCTTGACCTGCAGGTTGTGCAAGCCCTCTGCGAACGAGGCGTTGCGCGGGAGCTCATGGCGGCCGGCGACCTCGTCGAGGAAGGCGCGGGCCTGGTAGACGAAGCTGTCGTTGTGGCCGGTGCCGATCCCGGTGGCGTCCATCGCCAGGCCGCCGGCGACATAGGGGTGCTCGACCCCGACGATGACCCGGCGGAAGCCGTTGGCGTTGCCGGGGAGCCCTCCGGTCGCGATCTGGAACTCGCCCGGGCGGCTGACGTCGAAGGTGAGCGCACCGTGCTCGCAGAAGACCTCGAACTTCAGGGAGTTCGGGTGGCCGAAGGCGACGCGGGAGACGCTGAGGTCGCCCGTCGCGCCACCGGCGAAGTGCACCGAGAAGCTCGCCCAGTCGTCGTTCTCCACGCGCTCGCGCCGGTCGCCCACCTCGACGTGGGCGTGGCCGACGACGTGCCTGAGCGGAACCGGCCGGTCGGCCACGACGGTCGACAACGCAGCGCCCGTGACCGACTCGACCGGGCCGAGCAGGAACTCGGCCACGTCGGCGAGGTGGCTGCCGAGGTCGGCGAGCGCCCCCGACCCCGCCTCCCCCCGGTAGCGCCAGCTCATCGGGGCCTGGGGGTCGTTGCCGTAGTCGGTCCAGTACTGCCCGCTGACGTGCAGGGCCCGCCCGAGTCGACCCGACCGGATCTGGTCGCGCACGGCGCTGATCCCCGGAGTGCGGCGGAAGGTGAAGCCGACCCGCGCCACGATGCCGGCGGCCTCGACCGCGTCGATCATCGCCCGCGCGTCGGTCGACGTCGGGGCCAGCGGCTTCTCGCACAGCACGTGCTTCCCCGCGGCAGCGAGCTCCTCGACGATCTCGCGGTGCAGGTGGTTGGCGACGACGACGCTGACGGCGTCGATGTCGTCGGCCTTGACGACCGCCTGCCAGGAGTTCTCGCCGCGCGCGAAGCCGTACCGCCGGGCGGTGTCGGCGGCAAGGTCCTCGTTGATGTCGGCGATCGCGACCAGCCGGACGGGCGGTAGGCCGGGGGAGAAGACCGTGCCGGCGGACCGGTAGCCGTGCGCATGCGCCCGGCCCGCCATGCCCGCGCCGATGACGGCGACGCCGATGTCGTGGTTCATGGGACCTCCTCCGGCCCGGCTCGGGCGGGCTCGGACGCTGATCGGACTGGTAGATCGTGCTACTATCACGTGCTAGTTGCACGTGCTAGGTCGGAAGTGTGAGGGTGTGCGCCACCGGCGTCAAGACCCCGACGGCAAGGAGTTGCGGGTGACCGAACAGCAGAGCGCAGGCGCGGCCACGAACCGGCGGGGCCGGGAGATCCCGGCCGGCCGCGAGCGGCGGACGACGATGGCCGACGTCGCGAACCACGTCGGAGTGTCGCGCGCGCTGGTCTCCATCGTGTTCCGCGGGGTGGACGGCGCGTCCGAGGCCACACGCAAGCGGGTGCTCGAGGCCGCCGCCGAGCTGGGCTACCGGCCGGACTCCCTGGCGCAGGGCCTGCGCCGCAACCGCAGCCGCAACCTCGGCGTGCTGTTCTCCCTGCGCAGGCCGTTCGAGGTCGAGCTGGTCGAGCGCATGCTGCCGGTCGCCCGGCAGCTGGGCTACGACCTGCTCCTCGGCCCGTTCACGCCCACCCGCGGCCAGGACGTGGTGGTCGACGAGCTGCTGCGGTACCGCTGCGCCGGGCTGGTCGTGGTCGGTCCCGAGCTGCACGCCCGCGACCTCGAACCGCTTGCCGAGGAGGTGGCCGTCGTGGAGGTCGGCCGCGGCGTCACCCGCGGCCCGGTCGACGTCATCCGCAACGACGACGCGATCGGCACCCGGGCGGCGGTCGACCATCTGGTGGCCCTCGGGCACCGGGCCATCGCCTACATCGACGGCGGCGAGAACCCCGGCGCCGTGGACCGGCGGGACGGCTACCGCGCGGCGATGGCCGACCACGGCCTCACCGCGGACGTGCGAGTGGTGCCCGGCGGCTACACGGAGGACGAGGGTGCGCAGGCCGCGCGGGCACTGCTCGCGGACGGGCTGCCGACGGCCGTCATCGCGGCCAACGACCCGTGCGCGATCGGTGTCCTCGACGTCGTGCTCCGGGCCGGGATCGAGGTGCCCCGGGACCTCTCGGTCGTCGGCTACGACGACTCCCGGTTCAGCCGGCTCCCCGGGATCGATCTCACATCCGTCCGGCAGGACATCCCGAAGATGGCCAGGCTGGCCGTCAGGGCCGTGGTCGAGCGTCTCGACCGGCCCGCTCGCAAGCCGAAGGACGTGGCGCTGCGGCCGAAGCTCGTCGTCCGCGGCACGACGGCGCCGCCGCGGCCGTGAACCCCGGCTCTCACGCCCCGTCGAGCCGGCCCGCGCCCTCGTGCGCCCGGGTGGTGAACGCGGCGGGCGGCCCGTGCCCGGCGCCCGCGTAGGCGGCCTCGACGCGCCGGGCGATCGGCTCGGCGTCGTCGCGGTCGACCAGGGCGATCACGCAGCCGCCGAAGCCGCCGCCGGTCATGCGCGCTCCGTGCGCGCCGGCGTCCAGGGCCGTCGTCACGGCCAGGTCGACCGGGGGGACGGTGATCTCGAAGTCGTCGCGCATGGAGGCGTGTGAGGTGGTCAGGAGCGGGCCGATCGCGCGCGGATCGGCCCCCGCGCGCAGGGCGGCGACGACCTCGGCCACCCGCGCGTCCTCGGTGACGACGTGGCGGGCCCGGCGCAGCAGCAGGTCGTCGTCGAGCCGGGCGAGGTCGTCGAGGGCGGCGTCGCGCAGCGCGGGGACGCCGAGGCGCTCGGCGGCCAGCCGGCAGGAGCGGCGCCGCTCGGCGTACTCGCCGCTCACGAGGGCGTGCGGCGTCCGGCTGTCCACGACGAGCAGCGCGAGCCCGGCCGAGGCCAGGTCGAACGGGATGTGCTCGACGCCCAGCGAGCGCGTGTCGAGGAACACGAGGTTCCCCTCGCGGCCGTGCAGCGACGCCATCTGGTCCATCACGCCGGTCGGCGCGCCGACGACCTCGTTCTCGGCGCGGCGGGCGATCCCGGCCAGCGCGGTGCGCGACAGCCCGAGCCCCGCGAGGTCGTTCCAGGCGAGCGCGACCGCGCACTCCAGTGCCGCCGACGAGGAAAGGCCCGCGCCGAGCGGCACGTCACCGTCCACGACGAGGTCCAGCCCGGGCAGCCGGTGGCCGTCCTGCAGCAGCGCCCACGCCACCCCCGCGACGTAGGCCGACCAGCCACTCACGGTGCCCGGTGCGACGTCGGCCAGCGGCAGCTCCACGATCTCCGCCTGCTGCCCCGACCGGACCCGCAGGACCGGTTCGGTGCCCACCCGCGCCGCCGCCGCGACGCCGTGGCCCAGCGCGAAGGGCAGCACGAAGCCGTCGTTGTAGTCGGTGTGCTCCCCGATGAGGTTCACCCGGCCCGGCGCCCACCACAGCCCGTCCGGGCGGCTCCCGAAGGTCTCGGTGAACAGCGCGGCGGCGCGGCGGGCCGGCGCGGCGCTCACGCCTCGGTGTCCCTCAGCAGCGTCCCGTCCGGAACCTCACCGGGCCCGCTGAGCGCCACCTCGCCTTCGACGACCACACCGGCGCCGAACGTGACGTCGCCGTCCACGCGCAGCGCGCGGCACCGGCGCAGCGACGGGGGCCCGGCGGGGAAGCGGCGTTCGAAGCCGGGCAGCAGGCGGTAGATGGCGCGATCCAGGGTGACGACGGGCCCGGGGCCGTCGAAGGTCGGTACCAGGTGCCCGTCGCCGGTCAGCTCGTAGGCGTCGGAGCGGACGACGAGCAGGTCGTCGGTGGTCTTGACGGGGGCGAAGCGGGTGCGGGGGACCTGCACCGTCCGCGCGCCGGCGATCGAGCCGACGGCCGCGCCCATCGCCGTCTCCAGCTGGATCACGGCGGGGCTCTCCGGCTCGCTCGGGTCGACGGTCTTGCGGTTGACGATGAGCGGTAGGAGTGGGGCGGCGGGGTCCTCCGCCTGCAGCGCGCGCAGCGCCTCCAGGTCGATCCAGAGGTTGTTGGTGTTGTAGTAGCGCCAGCGCTCGACGTCGGTGAACGAGCTGTCGCCCTCGGGGACCTGCGCGGTCTCCCGGAGCACGATCCGGCCGCGATACCGGGCGAGGTGCCCGCCCTTGCGGTCCGCGGCCGTGCCCCGGACGGTCTCCATGACGAACGGCACGCCCTCGGCGGCGATCCAGGCGGCGATGCGGGCGTCGACGGTGGCGCCGAGGTTGTCGCTGTTGGACACGAAGGCCCAGCGCATGCCCTCGGCGAGCAGGTGGTCGAGCGTGCCGGTCGCGGCGAGTGCGGTGTAGAGGTCGCCGTGCCCGGGTGGGCACCACTCCAGGTCCGGGTCGGCGGGCCATTCGACGGGCATGCGGTCGTCCGCGCGCAGTTTGGGTTCGCGGCCCTGCAGGAAGTCCGGCGGGAGCTCGGCGTCGCGCAGGCCGGCGTGGCGGCCCAGCGCCTCGAGCGACGGTGCCTGCGTCCGCGCCGAGTTCATGAGCAGCAGCGGCAGCCGGGTCCCGTGGCGCTCCCGCACGCCGAGCACCTGCAGCGCGAGGACGTCCAGGAAGGTCCGCCCCGGCTTCACCTCGACCAGCGACTTCGGCCCCGAGAGCCCCATGCTCGTGCCGAGGCCGCCGTTGAGCTTGACCACGACGAGGCGGTCCAGGACCTCGCGGACGTCCCTCGTGCCGGGCTCGGGCAGCTCGTCGAGGCTCGACACGCCGTCGAGCGGCTCCAGCTCGTCCCCGGGGAGCAGCCCGGAGCGGGATTCGTCGAGCTGCGCCAGCCTGCGCCGCAGCGCAGCCAGCTCGGCCGGGTGCGCGCCCGCCTTCTCGGCCTTCGTCAGAGTCGCGTGGACGGGATCCGCCTCGTGGCTCACAGCATCGATTGTTCGCTGCGGACCCGCCTCCGCTCCTCGCTCGCTGGAGCTCGCTGCGATGCTCACCGGGTCCTCGCTCATAGCGGAGGCCTACCATGCACGCCCGCGCCGTCCCGTGGGTGGGGTGTGGTTGTCTCCTCGGGTGGGCGTCGAGATCCCGAGGTTCCTGCGGCTGGTCCGCGCGTTGCCGGACGTCCGCCACACCGAGTCGGCCCGCTACACGGCCTTCGCCGTGCACGGGACGAAGTTCGGCTACCTCTGGCCGCGCACCGCGACCGTCGGGCTGAAGCAGACCCTCTCCGAGCAGCGGGCGCTGGTCTCCGAGCGGCCGGACGTGTTCGAGGTGCAGTTCACGGTGGGCGGGTTCGGCTGGGTCGTCGTCCACCTGGAGCGGATCGACCTGGACGAGCTGGGCGAGCTCGTGCTGGAGGCGTGGCGTCTCTCGGCGCCGCAGCGGCTGCTCGCGGACATGCCCACGCCGGCCCAGCTCGTCCAGGCCTGAAGCGGGTCCGTCAGGCCGTCGCCGCGCGCCTGTCGCTGAAGGCGGACACGATCGCGATCACGCCGTGCACGATCAGGAAGAGCCCGAGTACCCAGGCCAGGGTTACCGCGCTGATGACCGGGTTGGCCAGCACGATGATGCCCGCGATGATCCCGATGATGCCGCTCACGATCGCCCAGGTCCGGCTGCGCTCGCCGCGGCCCGCGATCCCCGCGATGAGCTCCATGACACCGGTCACCAGCCAGAACGCCCCGACGACGATCGCGAGGATCACGGCCGTCCCGACGGGGGAGCGCAGGCAGATCACGCCGGCGATGATCGCCAGGATGCCGATGAGGACGCCGATGATCTTCGTGGAGGTCGAGGTGTCGGGGACCGCGAACGCCGCCACGATCCGGAAGATGCCCAGGATGAAGAGCTGGATGCCGAAGACGACGGCGAGGACGACCGCGGTGACCGCGGGCCAGAACACCGCGAGGATGCCGGCGATGACGGTGAGGACGCCATAGGCGACCCACCACCACTTCGAGCCGCCGACCGACGCCATCGTGTCCGCGACGTCCCGGCCTCCGGAGGCCGGCGTCGCGGCGGATGTCGGTGCGGCGGACCCTGCCTGCTCGGTCATGACATGACCTCCTCAGTACCCCGGAAATGATCTGCCAGCATAGGCCCGGATCGAGCGATATCCATGTACGACGCGCATCGTGACGGTTACGGGTAGAACTCGTCCGGAGGTCGCGTCACCGTCATGCCGGACATGGCCGTTGCCGAGCGCCGTCGGGCCCGCGCCTCGCGGACCGACGACCGGGGCCGGGGAGAGGATGGCGGGCGTGGGCAGGGTGTTCGACGAGGTCGGCGAGGACTTCGAGGTGTTCTGGTCGCAGCGGCGGATCTGCCTGTTGTCGACGGTGGCACGCGACGGCACACCGCACGTCGTGGCCGTGGGCGTCACGGTCGACCTGGAGAACGGCCTGGCCCGGGTGATCACGCGGCGGGGTTCGCAGAAGGTCCGCAACGTGCTCGCCGCTGGCGAGGGCGGAGCCCGGGTCGCGGTGACCGGGATCGACGGCGCCCGCTGGTCGACCCTGCAGGGCAACGGAGTCGTGCGCACGGACGCCGCATCGGTGGCGGAGGCCGAGCGCCGCTACGCGCAGCGCTACCGCACGCCGACGCCGAACCCCGAACGCGTGGTGCTCGAGATCACCGTCGACCGCCTGCTCGGCACCGTCCGCTGAACCGAGCCGGGTGCCGCGAGCCGGGGCGGGTCCGGTCGATCACGGCAGGGACGGCACCGCGGCGAGCGGCGTGCCGCGCAGGCGTGCCGCGTCCCGGCTCGGCGGCACGCCGAACTGCCTGCGGTACTCGCGGCTGAACTGCGAGGGGCTCTCGTACCCGACGCGCTGGCCGACCCCGGTGACGTCGTGGGGATGGGTGGTGAGCAGCAGCCGCGCCTCCTGCAGGCGGATCTGCTTCTGGAACCGGATCGGGCTCATCGCGGTGACGGCCTGGAAGTTGCGGTGCAGCGCCGACACGCTCATCCCGGCGATCCGTGCCACGTCCTCCACCCGGAACGACTCCGCGTGGTGCTCACGGATCCATCGGACCGCCCGCGCGACATGGGCGAGGCTCGAGTCGGCGAGGCCGAGCTGGCGCACGGTGGCGCCCTGTTCCCCGGTGAGGAGCCGCCAGACGATCTCCCGTTCGATCAGCGGCGCGAGCACCGCGGCGTCGCGGGGCCGGTCGAGCAGGCGCAGGAGGCGGACCGCCGCGTCGACCAGCTCGGTGGGGGCGTCGCTGACCGCGATGGCAGGCGGGGCGCCGGAGGGGGGCGGGTCCAGCTCGCCGGGCGCGGCCTGCAGCAGCAGCTCGGCGACGGTCGCCGGGCGCAGCACCAGGCCGAACCCCAGCGCGGGCCGTTCGGGGCTCGCCCCGACGAAGTGTCCGGTGACCGGGAGGTCGACCGAGGCGACCAGGTACTGCCCGGCGCCGTAGGTGTGGATGCGGTCGCCCAGCGCGAGGTGCTTCGCACCCTGCGCGATCAGCGCCAGCAGTGTGCCGCTCATCGACGCGGTGTTCGGTGTCGATCGCACAACCTTCGAGGCCAGGACCCCGTCGAGGGCGGTCGTGGCGTCGGGTCGCGCGTGACGCGTGATGAGCGTCCTCAACTCGTCCAGGCCCACGAGGGCATTGAACACTGACTCAAAGCTCCCCGCAATGAGAGGATCGTGCAAGCATGCAGCAGCATCTAACTATCCTCCGATGCTGTTCAGGCCGTTGCATGGAGAGGTCCGCTTCTCGCTCACTGCGAGAACGAATCCAAGGAACAGGCAGGTTCAGCCATGCACGTCGCGATCGTCACCGGTGCCACCTCGGGCATCGGGCAGAGCACCGCAGTTCAGCTGGCCGCGCGGGGGACCGGGGTCATCCTCACCTACCGCAGCAACCCCGACGGCGCCCTCGACACGGTCCGCAGGATCGAGAAGGACGGCGGCACCGCCGTCGCGCTGCCGCTCGACGTCGGCCGCAGCGAGACCTTCCCCGCCTTCCGCGACGAGGTCGTCGCAGCGCTTCGTGACACGTGGGGCCGCGACACGTTCGACTTCCTCGTCAACAACGCCGGCATCGCCGAGGCCGCACCGTTCGCGGAGACCACCGCGGACATGTTCGACCGCCTCGACCGGGTCCTGCTGCGGGGCCCGTATTTCCTGACCCAGACGCTGCTGTCCCTGCTCGCCGACGGCGGCGCGATCGTCAACGTGTCCAGCAACTCCGCGCTGCCGCACATCACCGATCCCGGCTACTCCGCGTACGCCACGCTGAAGGGCGCCGTGCTCGTGTGGAGCCGCTACCTGGCCAAGGAGCTCAGCCCGCGCGGCATCCGCGTCAACGCGATCGCCCCCGGCGCCACCCGCACCCGCCTGGCGGACAACGCCTTCGACCGCTTCCCCGAGGTGATCCCGGCGCTCGCCGCGCGGACCGCGCTGGGCCGCGTCGCCGAACCCGACGACGTCGGCGTCGCGATCGCCGGCCTGCTCGGCGACGAGGGCCGCTGGATCACGGCGCAGACCATCGAGGTCTCCGGCGGGTTCGGGTTGTGACGGTCCACGCCGGGGATCGGTGCCGGGATCAGTACCCGATCAGTACCGCCCGACGCCGACGATGCTCAGGGCGAACTCCGTGTATTCCCGCGCGACCTGGTCCGGTGTCATCGGGCCCTCGTCGTGGAACCAGCGGGCGATGCTCACGCACATCTCCCGGATGGCGAAGGACCCCAGCGCGGGGGACTCGATCGCGAACCGGCCCGCCGCCGAACCTTCGGCGATGATGTCCCGCAGTGCGTGCTCGTGCCTGCGGCGAAGCCCCTGCATCTCGGACCGGTGAGGCTCGTCCAGGCTCGTCGTGTCCCGGTTGACGACGATCGCCTCCCGTCGATGCGACGCGTGACGGCGCGCGTACGCCAGCGTGGCGTGGTAGAGCCGATCGAGCGGGTCCGTGCGCTGCGCCGTCGCGGCGTGGAAGTCCTCGAGCACCCCGGTCACGGTCCGCTCGACGATCGTGAGGAGCAGGTCGTGCTTGGAGCGCATGTGGTTGTAGAGGCTGGGTGTTCGCACCCCGAGCCGCTCCGCGATCTGGCTCAGGGCCGTGCCGTGATACCCGCGTTGCGCGAACAGGGTGAGAGCGGCGTCGAGCACGGCTTCGCTCGTCACCTTCTCGCGGGCACCGGCAGTGCTCACGGGCAGTACCTCACGACCCGGAGTCCGAACTCGGCGAACTCGTCGGCGACCTGCTCCGCCGTGCGGGGGCCGTCCTCGCGGAACCACCGAGCGATGCTCACGGTCATCTCCAGGATGGCGAAGGACGCCAGCGCGGGGGTCGCGACGCTGAACTCGCCGCGCTCGACGCCGTCCGCGATGACGGCGCGGAACGCCCGCTCGTGCTCGCGGCGCAGCTCGCGCGTCGCGGTCGAGCCGGCCTCGGTAAGGCTGGTCGTGTCGCGGTTGACCACGAGCGCCTCCCGTCGGTGGGTGGCATGGCGAAGCGCGTACACCCTGGTCGCGTTGCGCAGCCGCGCCGCCGGATCCTCGATCCCCGCCACGGCGGCGTGGAAGTCGGCGAGCACCGCGTCGAGCGTGCGCCGGATGATCGTCTCCAGGGAGATCGAGCTGTCTCGGAACATCGTTCACGGCCTCGGACGAGGAGGGGGCGATGGTGAGGATGTTGGGGAGCAGGGGAAGCTCGCCGGCTTCAATGGCGTCCAGGGCGGTGTCCTCGGCGCTGGC
>NZ_JBFWVQ010000128.1:0-14906 GCF_050246655.1 Pseudonocardia sp. | reverse complement strand
TCGTGGACCGCAGCCATCGCGGCGTCGTCGCCGTGCCCGGCGAGGATCGGCTGAGCTGGCTGCACCTGCTGCTCACCCAGCACGTCGCGGAGCTCCCCGAGGACACCGGCACGGAGACGCTCGTCCTGGACGTCCACGGCCGCGTCCTGCACCACGCCGTCGTCGCCCACACCGGCGGCACCGTGTGGCTCGACACCGAACCCGGCGACGTCACCGAGCTGCTCGGCTACCTCGTGAAGATGCGGTTCTGGTCGAAGGTCGAGCCGCGGGACGCGACGGACGAGCTCGCGGTGCTGAGCATCGTCGGGCCGGACACCGCGGCGGTGCTGGAGAAGGCCGGGGCGCCCGTGCCGTCCGGGGCGTACGCGGTCGCGGCGCTGCCCGGAGGCGGGTTCGTCCGGCGGATGCCGTGGCCCGGCCGCGACGCCGCGGACCTCCTCGTCCCTCGGGCCGCGAAGGGCGAGTGGTGGTCGCGGCTCACGGCTGCGGGCGCGCGCCCGGCGGGGACGATGGCGTTCGAGGCGCTGCGCGTCGAGTCGCTCTCGCCGCGGCTGCATCTCGACACCGACGACCGGACGATCCCGCACGAGGTCGGCTGGATCGGCTCGGCCGTGCACCTGGAGAAGGGCTGCTACCGCGGGCAGGAGACGGTCGCGCGGGTCGCGAACCTCGGCCGCCCCCCGCGGCGGATGGTGCTGCTGCACCTGGACGCGGGCGACGAGCGCCAGCCCCACCCCGGCGACCCGGTCACCCGGGACGGCCGCGCCGTCGGCCGGGTCGGCAGCGTGGTGCTGCACCACGAGCTGGGCCCGGTGGCGCTCGCGCTGCTGAAGCGCTCCGTGCCGGTCGACGCCGAGCTGGTCGCGGGGGTGGACGAGCGGGCCGCACCCGCGGCGATCGACCCCGCCTCCGTCCCGCCGGACGAGGACACGCCGCCCCCCGGGCGGGCCGCCCAGCGCGGACTGCGCTGACCTGCGGATGGGCCGGTCCGGCTCGGCCGGCTGTGCTGGTTACGGGATCCGGGTCGCGAGCAGGCTCGCATACGCGATGTGCCCGAAGAAGCCGCCGCGGTCGGCCCGGGAGCGCGCCTCGGCCTTCAGACCGGCGGCGGTACCGGCCGAGATCGTCCCCGTGGCGGCGAGCAGGTCGGCACCGACGTCGATCATGCTCGGTACGTAGGCGGGTGAGTCCAGCTCCAGGTACCCGTGGCTGTGGAGGTCGGCAGGCTCGAAGCCGGCGTCCCGGACGAGCGGGCGGAGGCGGCGCACGAGCCACGGGTCGTGCACAAGGGCCGTCACCGCGGCGTCCGCGCACATCTGCAGCGGATCGTGCGGCCCGAGCGCGACTGTCACCGTCGCATAGTCGCCGTCGTAGACCAGCAGGTAGCCGCCGGGTCGGAGAACGCGGTGCGCCTCGGCGAGAGCCTCCGCCGCCCTGGGGACGTGGCAGAGCGTGGTGGCGAAGACGACGCCGTCGAACGTCTCGCCGTCGAAGGGCAGCGCCCGGCCGTCCGCGACCTGGAACTGCAGGGCCGGGGCGCGGCGGCGAGCCCGCTCGACGAAGTAGGGGCTGGGGTCCACGCCCGTGACCCCGGCGACACCGGGCAGCTCGGCGAGCTTCGCGGCGATGATCCCGGTGCCGCAGCCCACCTCGAGGATGCGGGCCCCCTCGACGGCCGGCACGCGGGCAAGGACGTCGCGCCACAGCTTGTGCTGGCGGGGATCGGAGGCCCGGATCTCGAATCGCTCGGCGAGGCGGGCTGCGGTCGCCTCGTCGGCGTCCGCGATGTGGGCGTAGGGGTCGCGTGTCGGGTGTGGTCCGATGCCGATGGCGGTCATGGGAGGAGGGTCGCGCTCCGACCCTCCGGAAACCCTCGGCTTCGCGGGCGGAGCGCGTCGAGGAAGGCCTCGACCGGGCGCAGCACGCTCTCGGAGTCGCCGAACCACGGCCAGTGATCGGCGCCGTCCAGGTCGACGAAGCGCGCGCCCGGGATGTGCGCCGCGAGGTAGCGGCCGTTGTCGGGATGCACCCACTGATCTGCGCGGCGGTGCAGGACGAGTGTCGGCGCGTCGACGTGGTCCAGCAGGTCGCGGACGTCGATGGTGGCGGCGAAGTCGAGGATCGCGCGGGCGGCGGCAGGGGCGGCCGACAACCGCAACAGCCGTCCGAGCCACTCCATGAGCGCCTCGTCCGGGCCGGCGCTGGGCACGGACCGGCAGATCCCGCGCCCGGTCGTCCAGCCCTGTTCGAGCCCGGCCTTGTACTCCCGGAAGAACTCGCGGCTCCACCCGGCGGGGTAGTCGCGGGTCGCCAACATGCGCGCGAAGGTGCCGAACAGAACGAGCCCGTTCACGCGTTCCGGGGCGCGGGCGGCGAGCGCGATGGTGGTCGGCCCCGATCCGCAGCTGCCGACCAGGACGGCCCGGGAGGATCCCGCAGCGTCCATGACCGCGCGGATGTCGTCGGCCCGCTCCTCGACGGTCACCGTGGGTGGCGCCGGGTCGGACATCCCCATTCCCCGCCGGTCGAAGACGATCAGCCGCCGGTCCCTGGCCAGCCTGCGCAGGAAGGCCGCGTAGCGGGGCTCCTCCCAGCCGATCTCCATGTGGGAGAACCAGGCGTGCGCGAAGACGACGTCCTGCGGACCGTCACCGAGGACCTGGTAGGCGATCGTCGCGTCGCCGCCGTGGGCGAACCTGGTCTCCGGGCGTGGTGGGGCAGCTGGCCCGGTGCGGGTCCGGCGGACCACGGTGTCCGCCGGTGTCCGGTCGAGGACGGCGAGATAGGCGCGTTCGGTCTCGGCGAGCGGTCGCACGCCGAACTCGGAGTCGAGAATCCGGCGGCACCGGTCGTAGGCCTGCAGTGCCAGGTCCTGGTCGCCTGCGACGTACCGGCCCGCGATCAGCAACCGGTGCGCACGCTCCCGGGCCGGTTGCGCCGCGAGGACCTGTTGCGCCAGCTGGACCGTCTCCTCGGGCAGCCCGGCCTCCATGCAGTCCTCGGCGAGGTCGAGGCGCAGCTGGAGGGCTCGTTCGGTGTACAGGTCACGCAGGGCGAAGGCCCATTCGGCATACGGTTCGTCGGCGAGGAGCTCGCCCCGGACGAGGCCGAGCGCCCGCCGTCGCAGGTCGATGCGTTCGCCGAGCGGGCTCGCCGCCGCGGAAGCGAGGAGAGCGTCGAACCGCCGGAGATCGGTGTCGACGCGGTCGGAGTCGAGCCGGTACGCCTTCGACTCGCTGCGCAGCACCGTGCGCGGGTCGCCGACGGCAGGGGCGAGCCGGGCGCGCAGGGTCGAGACGTGCGCCTCCAGCGTCCGCATCGGGTCGCACGGCAGCCGCTCGCCCCAGAGCAGGTCCGCGATCCGGTCCTTGGGGACGGGCTGTCCCTGATGCACGAGCAGGATCTCCAGCACCTGCCGGGGCCTGCGACCGCCGAGGTCGCGCGGGCCCAGAACCCTGTCCCGGGCCGCGATGCGCAGCGATCCGAGGAGCTCCGCGGACAGCGTGCCCACCATCCCGCCAGCGTAGGCCCTGGCGGGGCGCCGTCAGGGCGCCAGCGCCCGGCGCATCATGTCGACGAGTGCGTTGATCAGGTCCGGCGGGGAGCTCTCGTCCGGTGGTCGCGTCAGCAGCCAGACGTCCATCGCCCTGCCCATGCCGACGACGACGGCCACCAGGAGCCCGGACGGGAGGTCGGTGCGCACGGCGCCGATGCGCTGCCCGGTGGCGAGCGCCCCCTCGATCCAGGGCAGGACCGGCCGTTCCAGCTCCTGCTGCACCTGCTGCAGTGCCGGGTCCTCCGACGCGGCGAGCCACCCCCGGACCAGCGCGAGGAGCTGCGGGGAAGCGGTGAGCGCCGTCACGAGGTCGCGGTAGTGGTCCCGAAGCGCCGACCAGTAGGCGTCCGGACCGGTGTCCGGCACGGGGAACGGGCCGAGCTCGTCGAACAGGCGCCCGAGCTCCACCCGCGCCACGTGGGCGTACAGGTCGGCCTTCCCCTCGAAGTAGTAGTACATCGAGCCCTTGGAGACACCGGCCGCGTCGATCACGCGGTTGAGCGAGGCGTCGCGGTAGCCGCGCGTGGCGAACTCGTCGAGCGCGGCGCGCAGGATCGCCTGCTGCTGCTCGGGATCCAGCCGGGCGAAGCGGGGGCGGACCATCCGGCTCATCCGACCGGCATCGCGGGCAGTTCCACCGCGTCACGCAGGCTCCTGCCCATCGCCAGGTTCGCGACGAGGGGCAGCCCCATCGCCCGCATCACCGCGTTGCGGACCAGGAGCTGGAACCTGCTGCGCGGGGCGAACGCGAGCCCCAGGCCTGCGGCGGCGTCCTGCTTGGCGCGCAGCAACGGCCGCAGCCGCGTCTCGTAGCGGGCGAACGCACCGGCGTGGTCGCCGTCCGCCTCGGCCAGCTCGGCGGCCAGCACGTAGGACCCCACCATCGCCAGCGCGGAGCCCTGGCCGGCCAGCAGCGACGGGCACGCCGCCGCGTCGCCCACGAGCGCCACGCGGCCGCGGGTCCAGGAGGGCATGCGGATCTGACTCACCCGGTCGAAGTAGAACGTCCGGGCGCGCGGCAGCGCATCGAGGATGGCCGGGACCTCCCAGCCCGCGCCCGCGAGCTGCGCGCGCAGCAGGGCCTGCTGCTGTTCGGGACCGGACACGGGTGCGCCGTCGTGGCGCACGGTGAGCAGGACGAGGGTGGTGTCCTCGCGCAGCGACAGGCGCACCGCCTGGTAGCCGACCCCGGCGTGCATCAGGGCGACGAGCTCGTCGCGCGGACGGTAGCCGTCGATCTCCAGGGCGGCGACCACGATGCCGAGGTACCGCTCGAACCGCTCCTGCGCACCGAACACCAGCCGGCGCACCTGCGAGTGCAGGCCGTCGGCACCCACGACGAGATCGAAGTCCCGGACGTTCCCGCTGCGCAACGTCACGCGCACGCGCTCGCCGTCGTCGTCGAGCCCGTCGACCGTGTCGTCGAGGACGGTCTCCACGCGCCCGTCCAGCGCGTCGTAGATCACCGACGCCAGCTCCGAACGGGCGATGCTGACGTAGCGGCTCGACGACCCGAGGAACGCCGACGGCCGGAACGAGCCGATGCGCCGCCCGTCGGCGGCGACCGCCCTGGCCTCGGTGAGGTGGTAGCCCCTGCGCGCGAGCTCGGGGACGATGCCCATCCGCTCGGCCACGTCGAACCCGGCACCCCAGAAGTCGACGAGGTGCCCGCCGCTGCGCAGCGCGGGCGCCCGCTCGACCAGCGTGGGCCGATGCCCGGCGTGCAGCAGCCAGTAGGCCAGCGTGGGACCCGCGATGCCGGCACCGACGACGAGCACGTCCATACGCCCTCCTTCGACCGATGGTTCGACCACCAGTCTAACCTCGTCTCGCCGCGGTCGACCTGTCCCATTATTCGAGAGCCGTCTCTCGGATCGCGGGACCACGGCGTAGCGTCGCGGCATGGTCAGCCGCTGGTCCGTCCTCGCCGCAGGCACATTCGCCCAGGCCTCGACGGCAGCGCACTTCCTCGGGCTCGCCGCCGTCACCCCCGATCTGCGCGCGCACTTCGGCCTCGGCCTTGCCGGGGTCGGGGCGCTGATCGGCGCCATCTCGGTCGGGATCGTCACGACGCTGATCGCGTGGGGCGGCCTCGCCGATCGCTACGGCGAGCGCTGGGTCATGACCGCTGGCCTCGCCGGTGCGGCGGTCCTGCTCACCGTCACCGGATTCGTGCACGATCCCGTCGCGGCCGGGGCGCTGCTGTTCCTCGCCGGCGCCTGCGGGGCGTCGGTGAACGCCGCGAGCGGGCGCGCCGTGCTCACCTGGTTCCCCGGCAGGCAGCGCGGGCTCGCGATGGCGGTGCGGCAGACGTCCGTGCCGATCGGCGCGGGTCTGGCCGCGTTGACGCTGCCAGCGATCGCGGCCCACGGGGGGATCGCCGCGGTCTTCGCCGCGCTGGGCGCGCTGTGCGCGGTCGCGGCGGTGACGGTGGCGATGGTCGTGCGGGAGCCACCGGGATACGACGCGCCCACCACCGCAGCACGCGGCCGCGCCGCGAGCACCGGCGCCGGCCGGCGCGCCGGGCTGCGCGACGTCCTCACCGACCGCCGCCTCCTGCGCCTGAGCCTCGCGGGTGCGCTGCTCGTCGTCCCCCAGTTCGTCGGCTCGACGCTGCTGGTCGAGGTGCTCCTGGCGGGCGGGATCACGGCGGCGACCGCCGGGCTGCTGCTCGCGTCGACCCAGGTGCTCGGCGCGGCGGGCCGGCTCGCAAACGGCTGGTGGTCGGACCGTGTGGGAAGCCGCCTCGGACCACTGCGGATCGTGGCGATCCTGACGGCGGTGGGGTTCGGGGTGGCTGCGCTGCTCCAACCGGGTCCCGGGTCGGTCCTGGCCGCCGTGCTGGTGCCGGCCGCGGCGCTGGCCATCTCCTGGAACGGGCTGGTCTTCACAGCGGCGGGCGAGCTGGCGCCGCCGGGGCGGGCCGCGACGGCGATGGCGGTATCGAACACGGCGAACTACGTCTCTGCGGCCGCGACGCCGGCTCTCGGCGGTCTGGTGGCGCAGGTCGCAGGCTGGCCCGCGGGGCTCGCGCTGGCCGGCGCGGCGGCCGCGGCCGCCGTCCTGGCGCTCCACCGGTTGGCAGAGCCGAGGACCGGCTTCGTCACAGCAGTGGTGCCACATCGCACTGACGCGGGTCCGCACGGTACGGTGTGAGCAGGACAGTGATGAGATGAAAGGGGCCGCCGACTCTCCGGCCGCCCCTTCCCTGTTGTAAGGGGGACCAGCCATGGGACGCGGACGAGCCAAGGCCAAGCAGACCAAGGTAGCCCGCGAGCTCAAGTACAGCTCCCCCGCCATGGACATCGCGGCGCTTCAGCGCGAGCTCGGCGGCGGACTCGGCGGCGGATCGGCGGCCCACAACGGGAGGCCGGTGGTAGAGGACGTCGAGGAGTACGACGACGACCCCTACGCCGCCGAGTACGACGACGAGGACGACGAGCAGCCCGCCAGCCGGGCGCGCTGACCTCAGGGCGCACGCCCCCGAGGTGTCGCCGCGCTCGCGCGCGGCGCGAGCTCTCACCACCGTCGCCGAGCACCGCGAGCCGGTCGGAGCGCACGGTGAGTTCGAGCTGTTCGTCGTGGCGGGCGGGCACGCCTGGCCGATCGGGTGTGACTCCTGTCACCACCTGATCGTCCGGATGGTGGGCACCGAGGGCTGCGACGAGGGCTGCGACGACGTCCGACGACGTCCGACGGCGCCGTCGGCCACCCGATCGATGGCGGGCGTCCTACGGTATATCGTCAGTGTGACGATAACGCCTCCTCGTCAGGATGACATCAATGCGCGGGAACCTGTTCGCCGTGGCCGTCGACCTGGTGATCCTCACCGTGCGCGGCGCCGCCCTGCACGTGCTGCTCGTCCGTCGCGGCGTGCCTCCCTTCGAGGGCGCGCTCGCACTGCCCGGCGGGTTCGTGCTGCCTCGGGAGGACCTGATCGACGCCGCCACGCGCGAGCTCGCCACCGAGACCGGCGTCGCCGTCGAGGGCCACCACCTGGAGCAGCTCGCGAGCTACGCCGACCCCGGCCGCGACCCGCGCGGGCGCGTGCTCACCGTCGGCCATCTCGCGTTCGTCCCGGAGCTGCCGCTGCCCACCGCGGACACCGACGCCGCGGCGAACGCCTGGTATCCGGCCGCGGACGTGGGCGAGCTGGCGTTCGACCACGAACGGATCCTCGCCGACGGCGTGGAGCGCGCGCGGGCGAAGCTCGAGTACACGACCCTCGCGGCGTCGTTCTGCCCGCCGGAGTTCACGGTCGCGCAGCTGCGCGGCATCTACGAGGCGGCGTGGGGCACGCCGTTGGACCCCCGCAACTTCCAGCGCAAGGTCACCTCGACGCCGGGCTTCCTCGTCCCGACGGCGCGCACGGTCAGCGGCGGGCGGGGGCGTCCCGCACAGCTGTTCCGCCGCGGGCCGGCGACGATGCTGCATCCGCCGATGCTGCGCGGGGACCCCTGACCGACCCGAGCGAACGGCACGTACGGGAAGACCTATTTCCCGTACGTGCCGTTCGCGCAAGAGGGGCGGGGGCGAGGGCGGTCAGGAGTGCAGGGAGAGCTCGAAGGAGTAGCGGCTCGCCCGGTACACGTGCGATCCGTACTCCACCGCCCGGCCCGCCGCGTCCCAGGCCGTCCGGCTCATCGTGAGCATCGCCGCGCCGCGGGATTCGCGCAGCAGGCGGGCCTCCGGCGCCGTCGCCGCCCGGGCGCCGACGGTCTGGTGCGCCGTGCGCGGCACGTGCCCTGCTGAGCGCAGCAGCTCGTAGAGCCCGTGCCGCTCCAGCTCGGCGACGGTGGGCCGCAGGACGTCCGTCGGCACCGCGTTATGCATGATCGCGAGCGGTTCCCCGCCTGCGTGCCGTAGGCGCTCGATCCAGGTGACCTCGAGGCCGTCCGGCGCCCCGAGCGCCGCCGCGACGTGATCCGGTGCCCCCCGCACCTCCAGCAGCCGGACGACGGTGCTGGGCGCCTGGCCGCTCTTCGCGAGGTCGTCGTAGAGGCTCGACAGCTCGACGGGCCGACGCACCTTGGGCTGGACGATCTGGGTGCCCACGCCCCGCTTGCGCACGAGCATGCCGCGCTCGACCAGGTAGGCGATGGCCTTGCGCATCGTCGGCCGGGACACCCCGAGGCGCTCGGCCAGCTCCACCTCGTTGGCGAGCCGCCCGCCCACCGGCATCTCACCGCTCTCGATCAGCTGCTGCAGCCGGCTGGCGACCTGGAAGTACAGCGGGACCGGGCTGGAGCGATCCAGAGGCACGACCGGAGTGAGCGCCTCCGTCGTCAGCGGCTCCGACACGTTGCTCCCGGGAAGTTTGTCCTGACATATTGACTTACGGATGTCCCTAAGAGTACACCTGTCGGGGCGTCCATCGAAGGGTGAATCCACCCGGGATCCGCCGGACGCCCGCCGACCCGAGGGGGCAACGATGCAGCAGGGAGCGGCCATGTCCTACGAGGTCCTGACGATGGGCCGGATGGGCGTGGACGTCTACCCGCTGCAGATCGGGCGCTCGCTGCGGGAGGTCGAGTCCTTCGGCAAGTACCTCGGCGGCAGCCCGGCGAACGTCGCCGTCGCCGCCGCCCGCTACGGCAGGCGTACCGCGCTGATCAGCCGCACCGGCGAGGACCCGTTCGGCGAGTTCCTCCACGACGCGCTGCGGGGCTTCGGCGTGGACGACCGGTTCGTCACGCCGGTGGCCGGCCTGCCCACGCCGGTCACGTTCTGCGAGATCTTCCCCCCGGACGACTTCCCGCTCTACTTCTACCGCCTGCCCACCGCGCCCGACCTGCAGATCTACGCCGAGGAGCTCGACCTCGACGCCGTGCGCGACGCCGACGTCTTCTGGGTGACGGTCACCGGCCTCTCCCAGGAGCCGAGCCGCACCGCGACACTCCGTGCCCTGCGCGAGCGGGGCAGGCGCGGCATCACGGTGCTGGACCTGGACTACCGGCCGATGTTCTGGAGCTCCCGCGAGGAGGCGCGGCGCTGGGTGGCCGAGGCGTTGCCGCACGTCACGGTCGCCGTCGGCAACCGCGACGAGTGCGACACCGCGGTCGGCGAGACCGAGCCGCACGCGGCCGCGCGCGCCCTGCACGCCCGCGGGGTGGAGCTGGCGATCGTGAAGCAGGGTCCGGAGGGCGTCCTGGCGTCTCTGGCCGGAGGCGGAGGCCGGGCGAGCATCGCAGGGAGCGCCAGCGACCGAGGAGCGGAACCCGGCCGGGAGCCGACCATCCAGCACGGAGGCGGAGGCCGGGCGAGCATCGCAGGGAGCGCCAGCGACCGAGGAGCGGAACCCGGCCGGGAGCCGACCATCCAGCACGGAGGCGGAGGCCGGGCGAGCATCGCAGGGAGCGCCAGCGACCGAGGAGCGGAACCCGGCCGGGAGCCGACCATCCAGCACGGAGGCGGAGGCCGGGCGAGCATCGCAGGGAGCGCCGGCGACCGAGGAGCGGAACCCGGCCGGGAGCCGACCATCCAGCACGGCGAGACGGTCGAGGTCCCGCCCGCTCCGGTCGAGGTCGTCAACGGCCTCGGCGCGGGCGACGCGTTCGGCGGGGCGCTGTGCCACGCGCTGCTGTCGGGCTGGGACCTCGAGCGCTCCATGCGCTTCTGCAACGCCGCGGGCGCGATCGTCGCCGGCCGGTTGGCCTGCGCGGATGCCATGCCCACCGCCGCCGAGGTGGAGGCCAAGCTCCAGGAGGCCCGCGGCGGAGGTCGGGCGAGCACCGACCGAGATCCGGCGGGTGAGGAACGCGGCCCGACGGGAAGCCGACCGTCGGGAGCCGTCCGTGCCTGACATCCGCGAACTGGTCGAGACCCGCGTGCAGCGCCCGCAGGCGATCGCCGAGGCCGCGGGCCGTCGCGTGCGCCCGGCGAGCCTGCTCGGCGCGCACGGCCGCCTCATGATGATCGCCGCCGACCACCCGGCCCGCGGCGCGCTGCGGGCGGGCGCCCGCCCGCTGGCCATGGCCGACCGGGCCGACCTGCTGGACCGGCTGTGCTCGGCACTGGCGCGCCCGGGGGTCAACGGCATCCTCGGCACGCCGGACGTCCTCGAGGACCTCCTGCTGCTCGGCGCTCTCGACGGCAAGGTCGTGGTCGGCTCGATGAACCGCGGCGGGCTCGCCGGAACCGTCTTCGAGATCGACGACCGCTTCACCGCCTACGACGCGGCCGCCCTCGCGACCGCGGGCTTCGAGGGCGGCAAGATGCTGCTGCGCATCGATCCGGAGGACGCGGCGACGGCGCCCACGATGGAGTCGGCGGCCCGGGCGGTGTCCGGGCTGGCCGATCGCGGCCTGATGGCGATGGTCGAGCCGTTCATCAGCCACCGCGTGGACGGTCACGTCCGCAACGAGCTCTCCGCCGAGGCGATGACGCGCGCGATGACGGTCGCCGCCGGCCTCGGCACCACGTCGGCCTACACGTGGCTGAAGGTCCCGATCGTCGACGACATGGAGCGTGCGATGGCGGCGACGACGCTGCCGGCCCTGATCCTGGGCGGCGAGGTCAGCTTGGACCAGGACGCGACGTTCGCGAGCTGGGCGAAGGCCCTCGCGCTGCCCACCGTGCAGGGACTGGTGATCGGCCGGTCCCTGCTCTACCCGCCGGACGACGACGTGGCGGGTGCCGTGGACGCCGCGGTGGGGCTGCTGTGAGCGAGGACCCGGTGAGCATCGCAGCGAGCGCCAGCGAGCGAGGAGCGGAGGCGGGGCCGCAGCGAACCATCGACGCTGTGAGCAGCGAGCGAGCAGCGGACGCCGCGGACAAGCACGTCATCCGGGCGGGCGAGACCGCCGCCGCCCCGTTCGCCCTGGCCATCACCCCGGAGACCGCGGGCTGGGGATACAGCTCGCTGCGCGTCGCCGAACTCGGGCCCGGCGGCAGCGTGACGTTCTCCACCGGACCGGACGAAGCGGTGGTCCTGCCGCTCTCGGGAGGCTGCACCGTGGCCTGCGACGGTGCGGTCTTCGAGCTCGCGGGGCGCCGCGACGTCTTCTCCCGGGTCACGGACTTCGCCTACGTCCCCCGCGACGCGGAGGTCACGATCACGTCCGCGGGCGGCGGACGCTTCGCCTTGCCCGCCGCCCGCGCGACCCGGCGCCTGGAGCCGCGCTACGGCCCCGCGGAGGGCGTGTCGGTGGAGCTGCGCGGAGCGGGGCAGGCGAGCCGGCAGGTGAACAACTTCTGCATGCCGGGCACGTTCGACGCGGACAAGCTGATCGCCGTCGAGGTGCTCACGCCCGCCGCGAACTGGTCGTCGTTCCCGCCGCACAAGCACGACGAGGATCGCGACGGCGAGTCCGTGCTGGAGGAGATCTACTACTTCGAGGTCGCGGACTCCCCCGACGGCACCGCGGGCACCGCCTACCAGCGCGTCTACACCTCCGGGCCGGGCCGCGAGATCGACGTGTGCACGGAGGTGCGCAGCGGCGACACCGTGCTCATCCCGCACGGGTGGCACGGGCCGTCCATGGCGACGCCGGGCTACCACCTCTACTACCTCAACGTCATGGCCGGGCCGGGTGCCGAGCGCGCCTGGCGGATCTGCGACGACCCGGCGCACGCCTGGGTCCGCGGCACCTGGGACGACCAGGAGATCGATCCCCGGCTCCCGCTCACCACCACGGAGGAGCGCGCATGAGACTGACCGTCGCCCAGGCGATCGTGACGTTCCTGGCGCAGCAGTACACCGAGCGCGACGGCGTCACGCAGCGGTTCGTGCCGGGCATGTTCGGGATCTTCGGCCACGGCAACGTCGCGGGGATCGGGCAGGCCCTGCTGGAGGTGGCGCCCACCGGGGAGCTGCCCTACCACCTGGCCCGCAACGAGCAGGGCATGGTCAACACTGCGGTCGGGTTCGCGAAGCAGCGCAACCGGCTGCAGGCGATGGCGTGCACGGCCTCGATCGGTCCGGGCTCGACGAACATGCTCACCGGCGCCGCGCTCGCCACGGCCAACCGCATCCCGGTGCTGCTGCTGCCGAGCGACGTCTTCGCCACCCGCGTCGCGAGCCCGGTGCTGCAGGAGCTGGAGCAGCCCTACGGCTACGACGTCTCGGTCAACGACGCGTTCCGGCCGCTCTCGCGGTTCTTCGACCGGGTGTGGCGGCCCGAGCAGGCGCCCGCGGCGCTGCTCGGTGCGATGCGGGTGCTCACCGATCCCGCCGAGACGGGCGCGGTGACGATCGCGCTGCCCCAGGACGTCCAGGCCGAGGCGTACGACTGGCCCGCTGAGCTGTTCGCCCCGCGCGTGTGGCACGTGCCGCGGCCGGTGCCGGAGCCCGCAGCCCTGGCCCGTGCCGTCGAGCTGATCCGCGGCGCGCGCCGGCCGCTGCTGGTCGCCGGGGGTGGGGTCGTGTACTCGGAGGCCGAGGCGGCGCTGCGCCGTTTCGCCGAGGCCACGGGCATCCCGGTCGCCGACACCCACGCCGGCAAGGGCGCCCTGCCCTGGGACCACGCGTGCGCCGTCGGCGGCGTGGGCTCCACCGGCACGCCGGTGGCGAACGCGCTGGCCCGCGAGGCGGACGTCGTCATCGGCGTCGGCACGCGGTACTCGGACTTCACCACGGCCTCGCGCACCGCGTTCCAGAACCCGGACGTCCGGTTCGTCAACGTCAACGTCGCGCCGCTGGACGCCGCCAAGCACGCGGGCGAGATGCTGCTCGCCGACGCCCGCGCCGCCCTGGATGCCCTGACCGAAGCACTGGCCGGCTACCGGGTCGAGAACACCTGGTCGGCGCACCGCGACGCGTGGAACGCCACGGTGGACGAGGCCTTCCATCTGGGCCACCAGCCGCTGCCGGCCCAGACCGAGGTGCTCGGCGCCCTCAACGAGGAGCTCGACCCCTCCGACGTCGTGGTGCAGGCGGCCGGCTCGATGCCCGGCGACCTGCAGATGCTGTGGCGGGCCAGGGACCCGAAGAGCTACCACGTCGAGTACGCGTACTCGACCATGGGCTACGAGGTCGCGGGTGCCCTCGGCGTCAAGATGGCCGATCCGGAGCGCGAGGTGTTCGCGCTGGTCGGCGACGGCTCCTACCTGATGCTCAGCAGCGAGATCGTCACGGCGGTGTCCGAGGGGATCAAGCTGAACCTGGTGCTGGTGCAGAACCATGGGTTCGCCTCCATCGGGGCGCTCTCGGAGTCGGTCGGCTCGCAGCGGTTCGGCACGTCCTACCGCTACCGCACCGACTCCGGCCTGGACGGCGACCGGCTGCCGGTGGACCTGGCCGCGAACGCCGAGAGCCTCGGCGCCGACGTCATCCGGGTGCGGACGATCGAGGAGTTCCGCGCCGCCATCCACACCGCCAGGGCAGCGACCCGCACCACCGCCATCCACATCGAGACCGACCCGCTTGCCCCCGTCCCGTCCAGCGAGAGCTGGTGGGACGTCCCGGTCGCCGAGGTCTCCCGGCTCGACTCCACCCAACAGGCCCGCAAGGCCTACGAGGCCGCGAAGGCCGCCCAGCTACCGCTGATCAACCCCGCGGGGAGGGACCGCACGTGAAGACGATCACCCACTGGATCGGCGGGAAGCCGAGCACCGGCACGTCGACCCGGACGAGCCCGGTGTTCAACCCGGCCACCGGCGCCCAGCAGGCCGAGGTGCTGCTGGCCAACCCCGCCGACGTCGACGAGGCCGTCACCACGGCCGCCGCGGCGTTCGAGCGCTGGTCGCAGTCCTCGCTCTCGCAGCGCACGAAGGTGCTCTTCGCCTTCCGCGAGCTCGTCAACGCCCGCATCGACGACCTGGCGCTGCTCGTCTCCGACGAGCACGGCAAGGTCGTCTCCGACGCCCGCGGCGAGGTACAGCGCGGCCTGGAGATCATCGAGTTCGCCTGCGGCATCCCGACGCTGCTGCAGGGCGGGTTCTCCGACCAGGTCTCCACCGGCGTGGACGTGTTCAGCTTCCGCGAGCCGCTGGGTGTGTGCGCGGGCATCACCCCGTTCAACTTCCCGGCGATGGTGCCGATGTGGATGCACCCGGTGGCCATCGCGTGCGGCAACACGTTCGTGCTCAAGCCCAGCGAGCGCGACCCGTCCGCGTCGATGCTGGTCGCCGAGCTGTGGGCCGAAGCGGGCCTGCCCGACGGCGTGTTCAACGTGGTGCACGGCGACAAGGAGTCCGTCGACGCGCTGCTGGAGCACCCGGACGTCGCCGCGGTCAGCTTCGTGGGCTCGACGCCGATCGCGCGCTACATCTACGAGCACGGCACGGCGAACGGCAAGCGCGTGCAGGCCCTCGGCGGTGCGAAGAACCACGCGATCGTGCTGCCCGACGCCCCGCTCGACTTCGCCTCGGACCACCTCGTCGCCGCCGCGTTCGGCTCGGCGGGCGAGCG
>NZ_JBFWVQ010000127.1:0-15195 GCF_050246655.1 Pseudonocardia sp. | reverse complement strand
GATCGCGTGCATCGGTGACTCCTCCTGGTCGTCCGGCCGGCGGATCCGGCCCGGTACCGCCGCACGCTGCGCGGGCGCGCTGTCACCCGGTTCGCGCCGCCGTCACGCCGCCGCGGCAGGGCCGTGCTAGAGCCGTGCCAGCAGGCCCCCGCAACCTCCGGGACGGCCGGAGGTCCGGCCACGAGAGGAGACGGGACATGGACGAGAACGCGATGCTGGAGTTCGCCGGCAAGGTCGGCGCCGACCAGGCGGTGACACTCGGCGCAGCGCTGGCCTCCGTCGGCGGGCGGCTGGGCCTGTGGGCCGCGCTCACCGAGGCCGGGCCGGTGACGAGCGCGGAGCTCGCCGAGCGGACCGGGCTCGCCGGGTTCGCCGTCGCGGCGGCGGCCTGGGCCGGCGCGGACCGGCTGGTCGAGGTGTTCCGCACCGGCGCGGGCATCCCGTGGAGCGCGCAGGACGAGCGGCTGTTCGGCTCGCGCGCCGACGGCTTCGCCGTCCTCTACGCCGCGTCGCTGGTCGCGGAGTGGCTGCCGGCGCTGGACGGGGTCGTCGAGCGGCTCTCGGCGGCCGGTCGGGTCCTCGACGTGGGCTGTGGACACGGCCGTGCCACGCTGATGATCGCCGACGCGTTCCCGCAGGCCGACGTGTACGGGCTCGACGCCCACGAGGCGTCGGTCGAGCGGGCGCGCGGGGCCGCCGCGGGGCGCGCCGGGTTCGTGGTGGGCAGCGCGACGGGCTACCCGCCGACGGGCACTACGCGGCGTCCACCCTGTTCTGCGCCCCGGGGGCGCTGTCCCAGGGTGGCGGAGCCGACGTGCTCGGCGCCCAGGCCGGCCCGCGCCGACTCGGCGCCCTCCTCCGGGAGGCGGGCTTCTCCCGGGTGCGGGTCGTGGCACGCACCGACATGCACCTCGTGGTCGAGGCGCGCCCCTGACGCCGGCGCCGGCGCCACCGCCGGGATCAGCTCCGGCGGACCAGGTCGGCGAACGCGGCGTGGATGCGCCCGTCCCCCGTCAGCTCGGGGTGGAACGCCGTGGCGAGCACGCGGCCCTGCCGGACGGCGACGATCCGCCCGGCGGCGAGGCCCGCGTCCGGGGTGTCCGGCACGGTGGCGAGCACCTCGACGTCCGCGCCCGCCTTCTCCACCCAGGGCGCGCGGATGAACACGGCGCGGACGGGGCCGCCGTCGACACCGTCGACCGGCAGGTCCGCCTCGAACGAGTCCACCTGGCGGCCGAAGGCGTTGCGGCGCACGACCACGTCCAGCCCGCCGAGCTGCTGCTGGTCCGGACGCCCGTCGAGGACCTCGGCGGCGAGCAGGATCATCCCGGCACAGGAGCCGTACGCCGGCATCCCGGCGGCGATCCGGGCCCGCAGCGGCTCCAGAAGCTCGAACGTCACCAGCAGGCGGCTGATCGTGGTGGACTCGCCGCCGGGGATGACGAGCGCGTCCACGGCGTCCAGCTCGGTGGCGCGGCGCACCGGTACGGCCCGCGCGCCGCATGCCGCGAGGGCGGCCACGTGCTCGCGGACGTCGCCCTGCAGGGCCAGGACACCGATCTCGGGAACCACGGGATCAGCGTAGTCGTCGGGCCCGAAGCGGACAGGAAGTGGCCGCAATGCCCGGTAGCGTCATCCTCATGCAGATGAAGCTCGAGGTCGTCCCCCTGCCCGTCACCGACGTCGACCGGGCGAAGGCCTTCTACGTCGACCAGGTCGGCTTCGTCGCCGACCACGACCACCGCGTCTCGGACGAGCTGCGGTTCGTGCAGCTCACCCCGCCCGGTTCGGCGTGCTCGATCGTGTTCGGGGAGGGGATCGTCGAGATGGCCCCCGGCACGCAGAAGGGCGTGATGATGGTGATCGACGACGCCGACGCCGCCCGCGCCGAGCTGCTCTCCCGCGGGGTGGAGGTCAGCGAGGTCGACGCGCAGCCGTGGGGCCGGTTCGTCTACTTCGCCGATCCCGACGGCAACACCTGGGCGCTGCAGCAGCTCCCGCCCCGACCCTGACGAACGGCGCGTCACGGCCTGACGAGATGCGCAACTCGCGGCGGCGAGATGCGCAACTCGCGGGTCAGGGGCCGACGGCAGCGGCCGCGGCGGCCCCCCGTACCGCCTCGGCCACCGCGGGTGCGACGGCGGCGTCGAACACGCTCGGCACGATGAACGAGGCGTTCGGCTCCGGCACGACGTCCGCGACGGCCGAGGCGGCGGCGAGCAGCATGGCGTCGGTGATGTCGCGGGCGTGCGCGTCGAGCAGGCCGCGGAACACCCCGGGGAACGCGAGCACGTTGTTGATCTGATTCGGGTGGTCCGAGCGACCGGTGGCGACGACGGCCGCGTGCTGGGCGGCCACCACCGGGTCGACCTCGGGATCGGGGTTGGCCAGGGCGAACACGACGGCGCCGGGGGCCATGGTGCGCAGCTCGTCGGCGCCGAAGAGATCCGGCGCGGACACGCCGATGAACACGTCCGCGCCGACGAGGGCGTCCGCGAGGCCGCCCACGACACGGTCGCGGTTGGTGTGCGCGGCGATCCAGGCCAGGTTGTCGTCGAGGTCGTCGCGGCCGGGATGGACGATGCCCGCGATGTCCACGGCGAGGACGTCACCGGGGTTCTGGGACTGCAGCAGCCGGATGATCGCCGAGCCGGCCGCGCCGACCCCGCAGACGACGATGCGGCAGTCCGCGGCCTTCTTGCCAACGACGCGCAGGGCGTTGCGCAGCGCCGCGATCACGACGACCGCGGTGCCGTGCTGGTCGTCGTGGAAGACCGGGATGTCGAGCAGCTTGCGCAGCCGGTGCTCGATCTCGAAGCAGCGGGGCGCTGCGATGTCCTCGAGGTTGATGCCGCCGTAGGCGGGCGCGAGGATCTGGACCGTCCGGATGATCTCCTCGGTGTCCTGGGTGTCCAGGCACACCGGCCACGCGTCCACGCCCGCGAACCGCTTGAACAGCGCCGCCTTGCCCTCCATCACCGGCATCGCCGCGGCGGCGCCGAGGTTGCCCAGGCCGAGCACGGCCGAGCCGTCGGAGACGACGGCGACCGTGTTGCGCTTGATCGTCAGCCGGCGGGCGTCCGCGGGGTTGGCCGCGATCGCCTGGCACACCCGCGCGACGCCGGGGGTGTAGGCCCGCGACAGGTCGTCGCGGGTGCGCAGCGACACCTTCGACTCGACGGCCAGCTTGCCGCCGAGGTGCAGCAGGAACGTGCGGTCCGAGACCTTCCGGACGTGCACCTCCGGCAAGGCCTCGAGCGCCTCGGTGATCGACCGCGCGTGCGCCTCGCCGAGGGCGTTGCAGGTGATGTCGATGACGATCGTCGCGGTGCGCGCCTCCACGACGTCGAACGCGGTGACGACGCCGCCTGCGCGCCCGATGGCCACCGTCAGATCGCCTGCGATGCTCGCGGAGGCGGGTGCCTCCACCCGCGCGGTGAGGGAGTAACCGGGTCCGGGAACGGGCACGACCCGCAATCTACGCGGGCCCCACCTACCTGCGAACACCTGCCGTCCACGCGCCGACGGGTTGTGGCCCGCGCCGCAGGGGTGTGTGATGGCGCGCACATGGCTCGCACGTTTCGGTACGTCGTCTCAGCAGTGTCGCGGAGGTGGTCGTCATGGCGGTCAGAGCAGATGCCGGGCAGCGCGCGGGGGGCCGGTCGGTCGCCGGGCTCGCCGTCACGGACCCGAGCCGGGTGCGCAACGTCGTGCTCGTCGGGCCGTCGGGGGCGGGGAAGACGACCCTGGTGGAGGCGCTGCTCGCGCACACGTCGACGATCCCGCGCCGGGGCAGCGTCACCGAGGGGACCACGGTCGGCGACCACGATCCCGCGGCGGTGCGCCAGCAACGCTCCATCGCCCTGTCCGTGGCCCCGCTCCTGCACGAGGACCACAAGGTCAACCTGATCGACACGCCCGGTTACGGCGACTTCGTCGGCGAGCTGCGCGCGGGTCTGCGCGCCGCCGACGCGGCGCTGTTCGTCGTCCCGGCCGACGCCGGCCGCGAGGGCACCGTCGATCCCGCGATCGTCGCGCAGTGGGAGGAGTGCGCCGCCGTCGGGATGCCGCGGGCCGTCGTCGTCGCCCGCTGCGACCACCCGCGCGCCGACCTGGAAGCCACGATCGCCGCGATCCAGGAGGCGTTCGGCTCCGGCGTCGCACCGCTGTACCTGCCGATCCGCGACGGGTCCGACAGCATCACGGCGCTCTACGGCCTGCTCTCCCAGACCCCGGACGGGCAGGCCCCGGCGGGAGCGGAGGACGCCAGGGGCACGCTCATCGAGGGGATCATCGAGCAGTCCGAGGACGAGACCCTCATGGACCGCTACCTCGAGGGCGAGGAGCTGGAGTTCGCCACGCTCGTCGAGGACCTCGAGACCGCCGTCGCCCGCGGCGCGTTCCACCCCGTCATCCCCGTCTGCGCGATGGGCGGGACCGGCCTGGAGGCGTTGCTGGAGGTGCTCGTCGGCGGGTTCCCCTCGCCGCTGGAGCACCCGCTTCCGCACGTGCGCGGCATCGACGGCAGCGAGCACCCCGTGCTCACCGCGGACCCGGACGGGCCGCTGGCCGCCGAGGTCGTGCGCACGTCCGCCGACGCGTACGTCGGCCGGGTGTCGCTCGTGCGGGTGTTCTCCGGAACGCTGCGCCCGGAGTCGACGGTGCACGTGAGCGGGCACCACGCGGCCCTCCCGGAACCCCGTTCCGCGGACCACGACGGGGCGTCGAACGGGGACGGCTGGGCCGACGAGGGCCACGACGCCGACGAGCGCATCGCCCACGTCTACTCCCCGCTGGGCGCCACGCTGCGGGAGGTCGACGGCTGCGTCGCCGGCGACATCTGCGCGCTGACGAAGGTCGGCTCGGCCGAGACCGGCGACACCGTCTCGGCCAGCGACCACCCGCTGCTCCTCGACTGCTGGAACCTCCCGGACCCGCTCCTGCCGATCGCGGTGCTGGCGAAGTCCCGCGCCGACGAGGACGCGCTGGTCAAGACGCTGGCGAAGATCGTCGCCGCGGACGCGACGCTGCGCCTGGAGCGCAACCAGGAGACCCACCAGACGGTGCTCTGGTGCATGGGTGAGGCGCACGCCGACGTCGTACTGGGCCGGCTGCGCGCCGGCGGCGCCGACGTCGAGACCGAGCCGGTGAAGGTGCCGATGCGGATGACGTTCCGCAAGCCGGCGCGCGTCACCGGGCGGCACGTCAAGCAGTCCGGCGGGCACGGCCAGTACGCGGTGTGCCACGTCGAGTTCGAGCCGCTGCCGCAGGGCATCGGGTTCGAGTTCGAGTCCCGGGTCGTCGGCGGGTCGGTGCCGACGCAGTTCATCCCGAGCGTGGAGAAGGGCGTGCGCGCCCAGCTCGAACGCGGGGTCACCGAGGGCCCGTCGTCGGCGTCCAGCCCGATCGTCGACGTGAAGGCGATCCTCGTCGACGGCAAGGCGCACAGCGTGGACTCCTCGGACGCCGCGTTCCAGACGGCGGGCGCCCTCGCGGTGCGCGAGGCGGCGCAGGCGTGCGGCACGGTGCTGCTGGAACCGCTCGACGAGGTGACCGTCCGCATCCCGGACGAGCACCTCGGCGCGGTGCTGGGCGACCTGTCCGGACGGCGTGGGCGCGTCCTCGGCACGGACGTCGCCGGGCCGGGACGCACCCTCGTGCGGGCGGAGGTGCCGCAGACCGAACTCCTGCGCTACGCCGTGGACCTGCGGGCGATGACGTCGGGGACGGCCACGTTCGCGCGGGCGTTCTCCCGCTACGACGTGGCGATCGGCGTCTGACCGCCGGCCTGCGGGTCACCGTCGCCTCCGGTGCGGTGGCCCGCGGGTCGAGCGGTTTCGCGCCGCTGCCCGAGCCAGCGCCGCCCGCCCGACCCACCGCCCGCCCGACCCACCGCCCGCCCGCCCTGCCGCCTGTCGGCCGCACCGCCCGTCCGCCCTGCCGCCTGTCGGCCGCACCGCCCGTCCGCCCTGCCGCCTGTCGGCCGCACCGCCCGTCCGACCCACCGCCCGGTCGGCCGCGGCCCGTCCCTGGATGCCGCCCGCGGCCGCTGACACACATGTGCGGGTGGCCGCACACACCCGCGGGCGCTTGCACACACCGCCGACGGTGTGCGCGAGCGCCCCGAGGTGTGTGCGAGCGCGACCGGCGACCCGGGCCGCACCCGAACCCGAGCCGCCGGCCCTCGCAGAAGCGGCACGCACCTCGCAGACCCAGCCCACGCCTCGCAGACCCCGCCCACGCCTCGCAGACCCAGCCCACGCCTCGCAGACCCAGCCCACGCCTCGCAGACCCAGCCCACGCCTCGCAGGGGCCGCAGCGCCTGCAAGGCGTGCCCGAACCCTGCGAAGCCGCCCCGAACCCTGCGAAGCCGCCTGAACCCCCGGCCCGAGCCGTCCGCGCCCGGGTGTCCCGCGCGTGGCTGGTGGCACATATGTGCGGATGGCTGCACACGCCCGCGGGCGCTTGCACACATCGCCGACGGTGTGCGCGAGCGCCCCGAGGTGGGTGCGAGCGCCTCGGAGTGGGGTGCGAGCGCGACCGGCACCCGGGCCGAAACCAGAGCTGCCGGGCCCTCGCAGAGGCCAGCCCCACCTCGCAGAGGTCGACCGCCTCGCAGAGGCCAGCCCCACCTCGCAGGGGCCGCAGCGTCTGCGAGGCGTGCCCGAACCCTGCGAGGCCGACCAGACCCTGCGAGCCGCGGTCAAGCCGCTGCCAGGCCGCCATCCGACCCTCCGAACCCGCCCGACCGAACCCGCCCGTCCGGACCGCCCATCCGAACCCGCCCGACCGGATCCGACCCGGATCCGCCCCCGGATCCGACGACGTGATCCCGACAGGCGAGCTCCCCGACCAGACCGTGACCCGGGGTAACGTGCGCCGGTGAACGACTCGACGACGCGGGACCTGTGGACCGTGCTGTTCGTGGTGGCGTTCGGGACGAACGTGCCCACCCCGCTGCTGCTGGTCTACCGCGACACGATCGGCCTCACGTCCACCGAGTTGACGGCCGTGTTCGGTGTCTACGCGGCGGGGCTCGTGCCCGCGCTGCTCCTCGCAGGGCCCGCGTCGGACCGCCTCGGGCGCCGCCGCGTCGTCGCACCGTTCGTCGTGCTGTCCGCGGTGACGTCGCTGCTCTTCCTGGCCGCGTCGACGTCGCTGCCGCTGCTGTTCGTCGGGCGGTTCCTGCAGGGTGCGGTGTCGGGCGTCGTCTTCAGCGTCGGGACGGCGTGGCTGGGCGAGCTGGTCGGTGACGCGGGCCGGTCGGCCCGGCTGACGACGGCCGCGCTCGGCGGCGGCTGGGCGGGCGGCCCGCTGCTGTCCGGGCTGATGGCGCAGTGGCTGCCCTGGCCGACGGTGCTGGCCTACCTCGTGCACGTCGCGCTGATGCTGGTCGGTCTCGCGCTGCTGCCCCGGGTGCCCGAGACCCTGCCGCCCGGGCGGCGCCGGATCGGTGGCCCGCTGCTGAACCTGGGCGTGCCGCCCGCGGCGCGCAGGCCGTTCCTGCTGGTCGTGGTGCCGGTGGCGATCGCGGTGTTCACGTTCCCGTCCACGGCGGTGACCGTGCTGCCGCTGCTGCTGGTTCCCGCCATGCCGGGGATCGCGGTTGCGGTGACGGGGGTGGTCGCGGGTGTCACCCTGCTCACCGGGGTGCTGGCCCAGCCCCTGGAGCGACGGCTCGGCGCCCCGCGGGCGGGGGCGACGGGGATGGCCGTCGGATCGGCCGGGTTCGCGCTCAGCCTCGTCGGGGTGGCGAACGGGATCTGGCCGCTGCTCGTGCCGGTGTCGATCCTGCTCGGCACGGGTTACGGGCTGTGCCTGGCCGCCGGCCTGACGACCGTCGCTCAGCTGGCCTCGCCGACGGAGCGGGGCGCGCTCACCGGCACCTTCTACGCGTGCGCCTACCTGGGGTTCGGGGTGCCGCTGCTGCTCACCCTCGCCGGGGGTGAGGCGGGGCTGCTGGCGCCGCTCGTCGGGATCACCGTCCTGACGGCCGTGCTCGCCGCGGCGCTCGCGACCCCGGCGGCGCGCCGGCTGGTCGCGGTGTGACCAACCCACGACCCCACCCGGACCCGCCGGCCGGAGCCGGCGGAGCCCTTGAGCGGGACGGTCACCTTCATGATCGGCCCTCGGGGTGGTCTCGCTGCGGTACCGGTCAGACCGTCGACGCCTGCGTGATGCGCAGCGTCCGGGCGAGGTAGTCGCGCAGGACCCCGGCGTCGGCCCGCTCCGCGACGAGGCCGAGGTAGCCGTCGGGACGGATCAGGGCGATGCCCCCGGAGCCGAGCCCGTAGTCGCGGGCGACGGCGCCGTCGGCATCGACCACGCTGTCCTCCGGCCCGCCGCCCGCGTCCACGACCCGCACCACCGCACCGAGGTCCCCGAGCGTGCGGCGCAGCTCCTCGACGGCGCCCGCGTCGTCGCTGCGGGCGAGCAGCAGGAACCCCGGCCGGGTCTGCAGCTCCTCGATCGCGACCGGGGTGCCGTCCGGGCGGCGCAGGCCGTCGGGGTCCGGGGCGTGGTCCCCAGCCCGGGCCGCTCCGTGGTGGTGGCCGCCGTGCTGTACCGACAGGGCGCTCCCGCGGTAACGGATGGTCAGCTCGGCCATCCGGGTCGCGGCAGCGCTCCCGATCCGCGGGACGTGGCCGATGACGAACAGGGCGATGTCGCGGAGCGCGGCCTCGGGACCGTCGGCGGTGCCGACGTCGGTCATCGCCGTGGTCGTACGCACCACGTCGGCGCCGACCGGATGCCGCTCGTCGTGGTAGCTGTCCAACAGGGCCGGGTCCGCCCCGAACCGCACCACCAGCGCGAGCTTCCAGGCGAGGTTCGCCGCGTCCTGCATGCCCGTGTTCATCCCCTGCGCACCCGCCGGGCTGTGGATGTGCGCGGCATCCCCCGCCAGGAACACCCGACCGTGGCGGTACTGCGCGACCTGGGCGTGGTGGATCTCGAAGTAGGTCAGCCAGCGCGGGTTGCGCAGCGCGATCCGCCCGCCCATCCGGGCATCGGCGAGGGCCTGCATCTGCTCCAGGGTGGGGTCGCCAGCGTCCGGGGCGGGCTGCTCGACGAAGAACATGACCCGGGCCCGGGCTCCCTCCAGCGGGAACAGCATCCCCATGCCGTCGGGGTGGGTGAACATCCGGATCGCATCCGGGGCGAAGGAGGTCTCCACGTCCACGTCGGCCATGGCGAAGTGCTGGCCGTGGAAGCCGCCGTGCAGCGGCGCGTCGACGAGGTCGCGCACGGTGCTGTGCCCGCCGTCGGCCCCCACGACCCAACCCACCCGCTCCGTGCGTTCGACGGGGTCACCGTCACCCGAGACCAGGGTGACCGTGACCCCGTCGGCGTCCTGGGACAGCGCCGACACTCGCACGCCGCGCTCGACGACCACCCCCAGCTCGGCCGCCCGCTGCGCCAGGACCTCCTCCGTGTCGGGCTGCGCGATGTCCAGCACGTAGGGATGCCGCGACGGGGCATCGGCGAGGTCCATCCGCGCCCGGGTCCGCCCGGTCCGCCCGTCGACCATCTCCACCGCTGCGATCCGGCGGCCGCGCGCCTCCAGCCGGTCCAGTACCCCCAGCGAGGCGAGCATCTCCAGGCTCCGCGCGTGAATGCTCACGGCCCGCGACTCGGTCGTCGGCCGCTCCAGCGGATCCACCACCCGCACCTGCACACCGAGGCGAGCCAGCTGGCACGCCGTGGTGAGCCCGACCGGCCCCGCCCCGGCGACCAGGACGTCCTCGGTGCTCGTCACCGGTGTCACCGGTGTCACCGGCGTCTCCGTCATCTCCGTCTCCTCCGTGTGGGTTCTCATGGGGTGGCGCCGGCATCCACGCCTGTGTCGATGTCGAAGGCCCGCCGCAGCGCCGCCTCCTGGTCGCGGTCGAGGGTGCTGACCAGCACCTCGGCGTGCATGCCTTCGAGGACCTCGCGGACCCGGTCGGGCACCCCGTCGTGGCTGAGCAGGAACAGCGCGGACGTGCCGGGCGTGACCCGGTCGCGGATCCGCCGGAGCACCTCGTCGGGCAGCCCGACGCAGGCGAGCGCCGTCGCGGGGCCTGCCTCCGGCCCGGCCAGCGGGAGCAGGAACAGCAGGCCGAACAGCAGACCCCAGAACGCGCCGGAGAGTGCCGCGGTGCCGGCGGCGGTTCCGGCCTGGTACGTGCGTGGGCGGCGCGCGCCAGCAGGCCACGCGACGACGGAGGCGTCGTCGATGGTGACCACCCGGCGGTGCTGGAGCCGTTCGACGGCGCGCAGGGCGGTCTCGGCACCGTCGGGGGTGTCGAACCGCCAGACGCTCAGGGTGTTCATCCGGACTCCGGTCCTCGCGGGCGACGGCTCCGCCCGCCTGGTCACACCGTGCGGGGGCGGGCTTCAATCCGGCTCCAACCCGCTGCCGCGGAGGTGAAGCGGACCGGTCAGGCGCCGACGAAGTCCGCCAGGGTGGTGCGCGCCCCCTCGGCCCGGGCGCGGTCGGCGGCAGCCTTGCCGAGCCGGGTCGTCATGCTGGCGAGCAGGCCCGCCTGGGCCTCGTTGCGCGGCCACGGCACGCCGCTGCTGCGGTGCTGCGCCTCGACGGCGCCGAACACCCGCAGTGCTGCGACGTGCTCGCCGGCCAGGCCGAGGGCCGCGCCGTAGACCTCCAGGACGAACGCGTTGTCCCGCAGGCCCGCCGCGACGGTGGCGCGCAGCGCGGCGCGGCACCACGGCAGCGCTTCCGCGGGCCGCCCACCCTCGACGAGCAGCCGGGCCGCGCCCGCCGCCGCCGTCCACGCCGTGTAGTGGTTGTCCTGGACGCGGGCGTCGTCGTAGAGGGCGGCGAACCGCGCGACGAGCTCCGGGCGGGGAGCGGTGCCCGCCGCGTGCACGAGCTCGGTGTGCCGGACGAGGACGTCGAGCGCGGGCACGTCCGCGGCGATCCGGCGCGCGGCGGCGGCGACCTCGGCCAGCACCTCGCCGTCGCCCACCCGCGCGAGCGCACCGACAGCGACGGCCAGCTGCTCGCACACCGCCACGGCCCCGTCACCGGTGAGGCTCTCCCCGACGGCGATCCCGGCACGGACGTGGGCGCGTCCCTGCCCGAGACGGCCCTGCACCAGCGACACGCTGCCGAGGGCGAGATGGGCCATCGCCCGGTCCACCGGGCTGACGGGCCCGTCATCAGCGGCGTCGCCCACGGATGCCGCGGTCTCCAGCCAGCGCGCACCCTCGACTCCCATGCCGCTGAACCCCCAGTACAGGCCGAGGCGCGCGGCCAGGGCCACCCCCACACCCGACGGAACGTCGACGAGGGTGTGCTGCAGGGTCGCGCGCAGGGCGGCCAGGTCGTCGTCGAGCGACCGGTACCACGAGGCCGCGGCCGGGGAGCCCAGCGCGGGCCGGCCGCGGACCAGGCGTTCCACCCACGCGTCGCGGCGGGCACCCGGCTCCTCGCCGCGGCGCCGGGCCAGGTGCTCGGCGTGTCCGCGCACCGTCGCGAGCTGGGCGAACCGCGACACACCGCCCGGCCGCGCCGGACCGAGCGGGCTCAGCAGGGACCGGTGGACGAGCCCGGCCAGGCCGTCGAGGACCTCGGCAGTGCCGGCACCGACCAGGCCGGCGGCGAGTCCGGCCGTGAACGGCCCGGGCACGGCACCGGCGGCCCGGTGCAGCTCGGCGAGCGCTGCGGGCAGATCGCGGTAGCTGGTGTCGATGGCGTCGCGGATCGTGCGGCGGTGGTGGCCGCCACGCTCGCGGCCGACGCGGCTCAGTGAGCTGGCGTCGGCCCGTACCTGGGACGCGATCTCGGGCAGCGTGTAGGCCCTGGCGCGCGCGGCGGCGAGCTCCAGCGCGAGCGGCAGGCCGTCGACGGCCGTGGCGATCTCGCGCACGGTCGCGAGCGACTCGCCGTCGCGCACGCCGCCGGGGGCGAGCGCATCCAGCCGGTCGAGGAACAGCTCGACGGCGGCCGGGGTCGGTAGCGGTGCAAGCGGCGCGACCTCCTCCCCGTCGACCTCCAGGGGTTCGCGGCTCGTGGCGAGGACGGTGAGGGCCGTGCCCTCGACGAGCAGCGCGTCGGCCAGCTCGGCGGCGCCGTCGAGCACGTGCTCGCAGTTGTCGAGCACGACGAGCATCCGCCGGGAGGCGGTGTACCGGAGCAGGGCCTCCGTGGGGTCGGCGGGGCCGGTGACCGGCAGCCCGAGTGTCGAGGTCACCGTGTCGAGGACCCGCTGCGGGGAGGCCGGGGAGGCCGGGGACACCACGGTGAGGTCGACGAACCACACCCCGTCCGGGAGGTCCCCCGCGGCACGATGCGCGACCTCGACGGCCAGCCGCGTCTTCCCGCATCCCGCCGCGCCGACCAGCGTGACCAGCCGACCGGGCCCGAGCAGGGCGAGCACGTCCGCGACCTCCCGTTCGCGGCCGACGAGGCGGCTGCGGACCGTGGGCAGCGTGCGCGACGGTGGGTCGGCAGGGGCGGGCTCGGCGTCGCGGAGCAGCTCGGCGTGCAGTGCCCGCAGCTCGGCCCCGGGTTCGACCCCCAGCTCGTCGACGAGGACCGTCCGGGCGTCGACGTAGGCCTGCAGGGCCTCCGCCCGCCTGCCGCCGTCGCGGTACGCGGTCATGCGGTGCAGCCAGAGCCGCTCCCGCAGGGGGTCCTCGACGATCGCGGCCTCCAGCTCGGCGAGGGCCCGGTCGACGGCCCCGGTGCCGAGCAGCGCGCCGATGCGGGTCTCCCGCAGCTGGCCGCGGATCTCCTCCAGCCGGGCGACGGCGGCCCGGGCCCACTGCTGGTCCGCGGCGACGCCGTACGGGCGGCCGCGCCACAGACCGGCGGCCTCCTCGGCATGGCGCAGCGCGCCCTGCGCGTCGCCGTCGGCGAGCAGGGCTGCCGCGGTGGTGGCGAGCTGCGCGAACCGCGTCGAGTCGACCTGGCCGGTGCCGACGGCCAGGCGGTAGCCGCCAGGCTCGCGGAGCAGGACCGTGGCCGGCGCACCGGGTGCCCGCTGCGGTTCCAGCAGGCGGCGCAGGCGGAAGATGTGCGAGTCCAGGGTGGACACCGAGCGGGCGACGCCGCCGTCGCCCCACATCGCTTCGCCGAGCGCATCGACGCCGACGGGGTGGCCGGCGTGGATCAGCAGCAACGCCAGCGCGTTCTCCAGCCGGGCACCGCCCACCGGTTGCGACACCCCGGCCCGCTCGATCTCGAGCGGGCCCAGATCCCGCAGGCGCAGCGGCCGTCCCGCGCGCACGTCCCCCGTCATCGGCCCCCCTCTGCGCCGGGTGGGCAACTCGTCGCGGCGCGGGCGTCAGCCGACTATGGCGCATGTCGCGCGCCGTCCGGAAGGGCCGACGGCCGGGCCCGCGGTCAGCGGGACAGGAGCACCGGCAGGCCGACGGCGGCGTCCACCGCGATGGCCGCGAACAGCACGCAGAGGTACATGTTGGACAGGTGGAACAGCGACATCGGGTTGACCTCGCGGCCCGCGACCACGCCGGCGTGCAGGCGGTGGGCCTTCGCGACGAAGTACAGCCCGCCCACGACGGCCACGACCGCGTAGATCCACGAGGTGACCGGCAGCAGGAGCAGCGTCCAGGCCGCCATCACCCACGAGTACGCGACGATCCTGCGCGACACCTGCGCGGGGGTGGCGACGACCGGCAGCATCGGCACACCCGCCGCTGCATAGTCCGCCTTGTAGCGCATGGCGAGCGCCCAGAAGTGCGGCGGCGTCCAGAAGAAGATGACGCCGAACATCACCAGGGCCGGCCATTCCACGGTGCCGGTGACGGCCGCCCAGCCGATCACGACAGGCATGCACCCCGCGGCGCCGCCCCACACGATGTTCTGCGCGGTGCGCCGCTTGAGCACCAGCGTGTAGACGAGGACGTAGAACGCGATCGCGGCGACCGCGAGCCCCGCGGCCAGCCAGTTCGTGGTGAGCCCCAGCCACAGCGCGGACGCGACCCCGAGCACGAGACCGAACACCAGGGCGTTGCGCGGCGGGACCTCGCCGCGGGCCAGCGGACGGCGGGCGGTGCGCTTCATCACCGCGTCGATGTCGGCGTCCACGACGCAGTTCAGCGCGTGCGCGCTCGCGGCGGCCGCAGCACCCCCGACGAGGGTGGCGACGACCAGCCACGCCATGTCCCATCCCGCCGGACCCGCCCCGCCGCGTGCGGCGAGGAACATCGCGGGGACCGTGACGACGAGCAACTGCTCGATGATGCGCGTCTTGGTGAGCCCGAGGTAGGCGCGGACGGTGTCCCGGGCCCGCATCAGCGCGGTGCGCGAGCCCCCCACCACGGGGAGCACGCCGGCCCGAAGGCCCGACTGGGACACCGTCACGAGGCAACCCTCTTTCTCGACTTTCTACGGCGCGTCGATGGTAACGGTGTGCATGTCGTCCGGCCGCCCCGGGTAGTTCCTCGGTGAACACTGCTGCGCTGATCACACCGTGTCGCCGAAGATGACTACGCTGGCCCGCGCACCCGGTGTGGAGCGCGCACCCCCGCGGCTCGGCACCGCTTCACGAGACAGGCCTCGAGCGACCAGGAGCACCGCCGTGCCCGAGATCGACCCCGTCACCGACGTCGCCGCCCTCACCCGGGCCACCCTGCCGGAGGACTGGACGGACCTCGACCGACGCGCGGTGGACACGATCCGTGTCCTCGCTGCGGACGCCGTGCAGAAGGTCGGCAACGGCCACCCGGGCACGGCGATGAGCCTCGCACCGCTCGCCTACACGCTGTTCCAGCGCGTCATGCGCCACGACCCGTCCGACCCGGACTGGATCGGCCGCGACCGGTTCGTCCTGTCCGCCGGGCACTCCAGCCTCACGCTCTACCTGCAGCTGTTCCTCTCCGGGTACGGCCTGGAGATCGAGGACCTCGAGGCGCTGCGCACGTGGGGCTCGAAGACTCCCGGCCACCCCGAGCACGGGCACACCCGCGGCGTGGAGATCACCACCGGGCCGCTCGGCCAGGGCCTGTCCTCCGCCGTGGGCATGGCGATGGCCGCTCGCCGCGAGCGCGGGCTGTTCGACCCGGACACCGCTCCCGGGGAGAGCCCGTTCGACCACGAGATCTTCGTCATCGCCTCGGACGGCGACATCGAGGAGGGCGTCACCAGCGAGGCCAGCTCGCTCGCGGGCACGCAGCAGCTGGGCAACCTCACCGTCGTCTACGACGACAACCGGATCTCCATCGAGG
>NZ_JBFWVQ010000126.1:0-15497 GCF_050246655.1 Pseudonocardia sp. | reverse complement strand
GGGGCGCGGGCCCGGCGGGCGCCGGACGGCCGCGGTGGTCGACGCCGCCGTGACCGCTCCGGAAGCGCGGACCGGACGCGGGCCCAGCGCCGGGCCGCCTCACGCGGGGCGGTGCGCCGCCCAGGACCGGCCGACCACGGCGAACCCCCGGCGGGCGTACCATCGCCGCGGCCAGTCCTCGGCGAGCGCGTCGAGCGCCACGACGTCGCAGCCCGCCTGGCGGGCGAGCTCCAGCGCGGCCGTGACGAGAGCGTTCCCGTGGCCGCGGCCCCGGGATGCCGCAAGCGTGTCGAGCGGCCCGAACGACGCCGTCGCCCCGTCGATCTTCAGCACGGTGGCCGCGACCGGCTCGCCACCCTCCCGTACCGCGAGAAACCGGACGTCCGTGACCGCGGCCTCGGCCGCGTGGCCGTCGAGCATCTGCCGGACCTCGGCGTCGTCGATGTCCGGGTATCGGGTGCGGCGGGTGGCCGTCCAGAGCGGGAGGAGGCCCCCGAGGTCGATCTGCTCGACACGCGGGGCGGCCCCCGGGGTGGGACGGGCGGCCATCGTCACCTCGGCATCGACGGTCCAGCCGCGCTCCGCCAAGCCCCGAGCCGTCCGGGCGAGGTGCTCTCCGTACAGGTACGCCACGCGGTACGGGAGACCCCAGCCACCGAGCACCCGGTCGGCGTCGGCGTCCACCTCGGCCGCTGTCGCCGGGCCCGTGACCTGCAGGTGGTTCGCGCTCCAGCGCCGTTCGAACCCCGGGCTGCGGATCGCCACGCCGCCCGTGACCGGCAACTCCTCGCCCGCCGCCCGGCGCCGGATCGCCGGGTCCACGCGGGCGGCCCGCTCCGCGACCGTCACCGGGAGGCGGCCCGGCGGGTCGAACCCGCCGTCGGCGCGCGGCCGGTACGGCATCGTCGCCAGCACCGCCGACGCCGGGACCCGCGCATAGGCGTGCGGGAACTGCCAGCCCTGCGGGTGGGGCGGGTCGCCGTCCTCGAAACGGACGCCGTCGAGGCGCTCGGGGTCGAGCACGAGGAGCACGACGTCGTCACGGCCGGCGTAGAGGTAGCCGGCCGGGTAGGCGACCTGCGCCGGCGTCGAGAGGTGGACGAACCCGCCGGTGGGCGGGTCGATGCCACCGGCCGCGAGGACGGCGCGCCAGCCGGCGGTGGTCTCGAGGTGCAGGAGTGGCTCCACGCGGGACAGTCTCGCGGTCGGGGTTCCCGCCTCCCGGGAGCGTCCCTCGGGCGCAGGCCGCGCCGTCCCGCCCCTGCGACGGCTCCGATGGCCGCGCTCGCCGGCACCCCGGTGCCGCCGGTGGCGGCTGATCCGCTCGGGCCTGCGGACGGCGCCGCGTGGGCCTGCCCGAACGTAGGGGAGGGGCGGCGCCGGGAGGACGGGCAAGGGTTGTCGGTCGTCGGATCGCCACCTACGGTCGAGCCGTCCCGCCCCCGACTCCTGGAGGAACTGGATGGCGCCCACGAACGAGACCGTGACCGATCCCGGCAGTGACACCGTCGAGCTGGTCGAGGAGAGCCTGGTCGAGGAGGTCTCCATCGACGGCATGTGCGGCGTCTACTAGACCGCCGACGATGAGCATCGACGCCGGGCCCACCGGCGCGGCCGGGGGCCCGGCGTTCGATCCCGACCGGCCGTTCCGCTGCAGCCCCAGCGTGGCGCTGCGCCCCGAGCCCTTCGGCGCGTTGGTCTACCACTTCGGTACGAGGCGGCTGTCGTTCCTCAAGACACCGCAGCTCGTGGAGGTCGTCTCCGGTCTGGAGCGGCACCCGTCCGTCCATGCGGCCATCGACGCAGCGGGCGTCGCGCCCGCCCACCGACCCGCGTATCTGAAGGCCCTGGCCGGCCTCGCCGAGAACGGAACCATCGAGGAGCGCGTGTGAAGCTGGTCGAGCACTTCCAGTACGGCCTCAACTCCCCGATCTGCCTGACCTGGGAGCTCACCTACGCCTGCAACCTCGCCTGCGTGCACTGCCTGTCGTCGTCCGGGCGCCGGGATCCGCGCGAGCTCACCACCGACGAGTGCAAGGCGGTCGTGGACGAGCTGCAGAGGATGCAGGTCTTCTACGTCAACGTCGGTGGTGGTGAGCCGACGGTCCGCCCGGACTTCTGGGAGCTGCTCGACTACGCGATCTCCCACGACGTCGGGGTGAAGTTCTCGACGAACGGCGTCAAGCTCGACAAGGCCCGGGCCCGCCAGCTCGCGGCCACGGACTACGTCGACGTCCAGATCTCCCTGGACGGCGCCACCCCCGAGGTCAACGACCACGTCCGCGGTCCCGGTTCGTACGCCACGGCCATGCGGGCGTTGGAGAACCTGGCCGAGGCCGGGTTCGTGCAGCCGAAGCTGTCGGTGGTGATGACGCGCCAGAACGTCGACCAGCTCGACGAGTTCAAGAACATCGCCGACAAGTTCGGCGCCCAGCTGCGGATCACCCGCCTGCGCCCGTCCGGGCGTGGCGCGGACGTATGGGACGAGCTGCACCCGACGCCCGGCCAGCAGCGCCAGATGTACGACTGGCTGCTCGCCAACGGCGACAAGGTCCTCACCGGCGACTCGTTCTTCCACCTCTCCGCCTACGGCGAGGCGCTGCCGGGGCTCAACCTGTGCGGCGCGGGGCGCGTCGTCTGCCTGATCGACCCGGTCGGTGACGTCTACGCGTGCCCGTTCGCGATCCACGAGAACTTCCTCGCCGGCAACGTCCGCTCGCCCGGCGGGTTCGAGGGCGTCTGGCGGGACTCGGAGCTGTTCGCAGACCTGCGCCGTCCCCAGACGGGCGGGGCATGCTCGTCGTGCATGCACTACGACAGCTGCCAGGGCGGCTGCATGGCGGCGAAGTTCTTCACCGGGCTGCCGCTGGACGGGCCGGACCCGGAGTGCGTGCGCGGCTTCGGTGAGCAGGCCTTGGCGGCGCGTTCCGACGAGACGGCCATCCCGAAGTCGGACGTCGACCACTCGCGATCGGCGCCGCGGAACTCGCGCACACCGGTGTGGCTGTCGCTCTCGGTCCCGCAGAAGCGGCCCGACCGGGCGTGCGACGAGAACCCGCTGGCCGGGATGCCGGTGCCGGTTGCCGGGAGCTGACCGGGCGCTCCCGTCCGTGACACACATGCTCGCGCACCTGCACACACCGCCGACGGTGTGTGCAGGCGCCGCGGGGTGTGTGTGACCGGCGAGCTCGGCGGCGCGGTCTGGCCCGAGGTGGGTGGGGCGACGCTGCTCGTCCCGGTGGGGTCGACCGAACAGCACGGCCCGCACCTGCCCCTGGACACCGACACCCGGATCGCGGTGGCCGTCGCTTCCCGGGCGGCCGCTGCGGCGGGCGCCGTCGTCACGCCACCGGTCGGGTTCACCGCGTCCGGCGAGCACGAAGGCTTTCCCGGCACGATCTCGATCGGGCACGACGCGCTCGCGGCCGTGCTGGTCGAGATCGGGCGGTCGGCATGCCGGTGGGCGCCGCGGCTCGTGTTCGTGAACGGCCACGGCGGCAACCTCCCGACGCTGCCCTCGGCCGTCCGGCGGCTGCGGGACGAGGGCCGCGACGTCGCCTGGTTCGTCTGTGGCGTGCCGGGTGGGGACGCGCACGCGGGGCGCAGCGAGACGTCGATCCTGCTGGCGCTCGATCCCGGCTCGGTGCGGCTGGACCGGGCCGAGGCCGGCGCGACGGCGCCACTGCCGGAGCTGCTCGACGCGCTGCGGGCCGGCGGGGTGGTCGCCGTCAGCCCGAGCGGGGTGCTGGGCGATCCCACGGGTGCGACGGCCGAGGAGGGCGGGGCGATGCTCGCCGCGATGACCTCGGCGCTGGTTGCGGGGCTGCGGCTCTGGGCGCCGGGGCGCGACGGGCGCCTGTGACCGCGAGTTGCGCATCCGGTGGCGGCGAGTTGCGCATCCTGCAGGCGGCGAGTTGCGGGTCCTGCAGGCGCGAGTTGCGCATCCTGCAGGCGCGAGTTGCGCATCCGGCAGGCGCGAGTTGCGGGTCCGGCGGCGGCGAGTTGCGCATCTGGCAGGCGGCGAGTTGCGCATCTCGCCGGCCGAACCGAGTCTCGCGGGCCGCCACTCGTCCGTCGCGGCTCCGTCACAGGGCGGTCTTGCCGCGAAGTGGGCGGCGGCGATGCAGGCGGCGACGCGTCAGCCCGAGCGTGCGATCAGCAACGGCACGAGCTGCTCCTCCGCCGACAGCGACCCGTGCTGCCCCGGCAGCTTCGACAGCAGCGGTTCCGCCTGCGACCGGATCACCGCAGCGGTGTCCCGTGCCGCGACGACGACGTCGCCGATCCGGTCCGCGACCAGCGGGCCGACCGGCCCGAACCACCCGTCCTCGACGGCCTGCTCCCGCGACACCACCCACGCCGCGTCCCCCAGCACCGCCCGCCACGCCGCCAGCACGTCCTCGGCCGCCCCCGGCAGCGCGTAGACGTGGCGGGCTCGGGGATCGCCGCCGAGCAGATCGACACCCCGCTGCAGGTCCGGGTCGTCGTCGGCGTCGAAGATCCGGGACATGCGCACCATGCCGTGGTCGCCGGTTACGGCGAGCACCGCGTCCGGGGGCAGGTGCTCGGCGATCAACCCGGCCAGCCTGTCCACCTGTGCCAGCTGCAGCCGCCACGGCAGCGACCCCGGCCCGCGGGCGTGCCCGAGGGCGTCGAGGTCGGCGTGGTAGCCGTAGCAGAGCCGCAGCCCCGGGCCGGTGAGCGCGCCGATGATCTCGGCGGCGAGGTCGCCCAGCGCGTGCACGCCGCGGTAGCGCCCGCCGCGCAGCGCCGCCCTGGTGAGCCCGGATCCGCGGAACATGCGCGCCGACACCACGGTCACGTCGACACCCGCCGCCTCGGCCCGTTCGAAGGCCGTCGGCTCGGGCTGGACGCGTTCGGGTGGCAGCAGCTCGCGCAGGTCCGGGGCGTTCGGACGGCCGTGGACCGTCCACTTCAGCGTGTCGAGCAACGTCGAGTCCGCGCGCATGGCGATGCCGACGATCCCGTGTGCGCCCGGCGGCGTGCCCGTGCCCAGCGACGCCAGGCTGATGGACGTGCTCGATGGGAACCCGACCGTGACGGGCCCGGCGTCGGGCAGGCTCGCGAGGAACGGGGCGTCGGCGGCGTGAGCGCGCAATAGCTCGGAGCCGAGACCGTCCACGAGCAGCAGCGCCGCCGCCCGGGCGGGTTCGACGACCAGGGCGTTCTCCGGTCGTTCCGGCGCCACCCCGAGGGCGCCGAGGAGTGCGGGCAGCACCTCTGCGAGCGATCGGACGCCGTACGCGGGACGGATCGGGCTCGTCATGCCCGCAGTCTGGCCGATCCGGTGGGGCCGCCGCCTACCCTGACCGAGCCATGACCACACTCGCGTCGCCGCCGCTGGACCTCGCCCTCCCGCCGGGGTTCCGCGTCGCCCTGGACCGGCGCGTTCGCGTCCGGGACGGCGGCGCCGTCCTCATCGGGGGTGCGCCGCCGCGGCTCGTCCGGCTCGCGCCTGCGGCGCGGCGGCTGCTGCGGGCGCGGACGTTCACCGTCACCGACACGACCACGGCGGCGCTCGCCCGGCGGCTGCTCGACGGCGGGATCGTGCACCCGGTCCTGGCGGAACCCGCATCGCGGCCTGATGGAATCCGCAACTCGCGGCCGCCAGATGCGCAACTCGCGGTCACGGTGGTGGTGCCGGTGAAGGACCGGACGGACGGGTTGCGGCGGTTGCTCGCGGCGCTGCCGTCCGGGTTCGGCGGCGAGGCGGACCGCGCGGGGTTCGGCGGCGAGGCGGACCGCGCGGGGTTGGGCGGCGAGGTGGTCGTCGTGGACGACGGCTCCGCCGATCCCGCGGCGGTCCGTGCCGTCGCGGAGGCCGCAGGGGCGCGGGTCCTGCGCCACGACATCCCGCGCGGCCCCGCCGCGGCCCGCAACGCCGGTGCCGCGCTCGCCCGCACGCCGCTCGTCGCCTTCCTCGATTCCGACGTCGTCCCCGCCCCGGGCTGGCTGGAGATCCTCGGTGCGCACTTCGCCGATCCTGCGGTGGCCCTTGCCGCACCGCGGATCGTCGCGTTGCCGCCGGTCGACGGCGTACTGGGCCGCTACGAGGCCGTGCGGTCCTCCCTCGATCTCGGGCTGGACCCCGCGCTGATCGTGCCCCGCACCCGGGTGGCGTACGTCCCGAGCGCGGCGCTGGTCGTGCGGCGGGAGGCGCTGGGAGCGGGGTTCGACGAGCGGTTGCACGTCGCCGAGGACGTCGACCTCGTTCTGCGGCTGTACGCCGCGGGCTGGCGGCTGCGCTACGACCCGGCGGCGCGGGTGGCCCACGACCACCGCACCTCCCCGCGAGCGTGGTGGCTGCGCAAGGCTTTCTACGGGACGGGGGCGGCCCCGCTCGCGCGCCGGCACGTGGGATCGGTTCCGCCGATGGTGCTGACGCCGTGGGCGGCCGCGGTGGCCGCGCTGCTGCTGACGGGCCGGCTCAAGGGGCTCGCCGTCGCGGTGGCGATCGGCGCGGTCGCGACGGAGCGGCTGGCCCGCAGCCTGGGAGCGCCGCCGCTGCGGGACATCGGACGACGGGCGGCGCGGGAGGTCGCGGCCTCCTCCCGCGGCCTGGCCTCCTCCCGCGGCCCGGCCCCCCTCGCGCGCCCCCGCGCCACCGCGGCATTCCTCGTGGCGCTGGGCGCCGCGGGTGCGGTCGGGCAGACGGTGGACGCCGTGAACCGCCACTACTGGCCACTCAGCGCGCTCGCCTGCCTCGCGTCCCGCCGCGCCCGGCGCACGGTGGCGGTGATCGCGCTGGCCGAGGGGGTCGTCGACTGGTGGCGGGCCGATCCCGGGAACCGCCCGCCGCTGCCCGCGCACGTCCTCGCCCGCCGTCTCGACGACCTCGCCTACGGCGCCGGGCTCTGGTGGGGTGCGGTGCGGCACCGGACGGTGGCTCCACTCGTGCCGGGACGTCCCGGCACGGCGTGAGCGCCGCAGCCGTCGCGGTGATCACGGGGCCCGGGCACCGCCGCGCGGCGTCGCACGTGGACCGAACCGGCCGTCAGGACTAGTCCGAAGGGGTGGTCATCCCGCCGCGCTCAACCCGCATCAGCGGAATTCTCGGCCCATTCGGTTCGCGCCAGCGGAGATAGCTCCGACCCGTGTGTGACGCAGGTGGGCGCGGCCCTCGTCCGGGTCGTTCGGGGCCGCTGCGGCGCCCTTGCACGGGTGCATGATCGGCGGTGTGATGTGCCGGCCGCCACACCCGCGGTGGTCCGGCGTGCGCACGCCCCGGAGCCACGAAACGGCCGGGCGGTCTTGTCGATGTCGAGGAGTGAGCTCATGGCACAGGTCCGGGTCACCGTCGACGGCGTGAACTACGCCGACGACGTCGAGCCCCGCATGCTGTTGGTGTACTACCTGAGAGAGCGCCTGGGTAAGACCGGGACCGTCGTCGGTTGCGACACCAGCAACTGCGGCGCATGCACCGTGCATCTCAACGGGCAGAGCGTGAAGTCGTGCTCCGTGCTGGCGGTTCAGGCCGACGGCGGCGAGGTCACCACGATCGAGGGCATCGCCCGCGACGGGAAGCTGCACCCGGTGCAGCAGGCGTTCCACGAGAACCACGCCCTCCAGTGCGGCTACTGCACGCCGGGGATGATCATGCAGGCCATCGACCTGCTCGGTGACAACCCCGACCCCGACGAGCGGGAGGTCCGCGAGGGCATTGAGGGCAACCTCTGCCGCTGCACGGGCTACCAGAACATCGTCAGGGCCGTGCAGGCCGCCGCGCAGAAGATGAAGCCCGGCGCGCAGGCCGACACCCCGGCGACGGCGTCGGTGGCAGGAGGCAACTGAGTTGACCGCGACCGCTGAACCCACCACTCAGGTCGGCCAGTCCCGTCTCCGCAAGGAGGACGCGCGCCTCATCACCGGCCGGACCAAATGGACCGACAACATCGACCTCACCGGGATGCTGCACATCGCGATGGTGCGCAGCCCCGTCGCGCACGGCCGCATCACGAGCATCGACGTGTCCGCGGCTAAGCAGATGCCGGGCGTCGTCGCCGTCTACACCGGTGCGGACCTGGACGCGGAGCAGTCCGCGCTGCCCTGCGCGTGGCCGATCAACGCCGAGGCCACCCCACCGCGACACGTGTCGATCGCTGTGGACAAGGTGAACTTCGCCGGTGAGATCGTCGCCGTCGTCGTGGCCCGCGACGTCGCCTCCGCGAAGGACGCCACCGAGGCCGTCGAGGTCGACTACGACCCGATCGACCCGGTGCTCGACCTGGAGGCGGCGATCGCCGAGGGCGCCGCGCCCATCCACGCGGACCTCGGCTCGAACAGGTGGGTCACGTTCCCCTTCGACTCCGTCGCCGCGGGCGCGACCAGCGGACCCACCGCCGACGAGGCCATCGCCGCCGCCGAGGCGGACCCCGACTCCGTGGTCGTGAAGCGGAGGTGGCGCCAGAACCGGCTCATCCCGGCGTTCATGGAGCCCCGGTCCGTCGTCATCGACCCCACCGGCGAGCAGATGGTCGTCTACTCGGCCACGCAGATCCCGCACGTCCTGCGGGTCATGCTGGGCGTGGTGCTGGGCCTGCCCGAGCACAAGGTCCGCGTCATCGCTCCGGACGTGGGCGGCGGCTTCGGCGGCAAGCTGCAGGTCATCCCGGAGGAGATCCTCTCCATCCTGGTCTCGCGCCGCCTGGGCAAGCCGGTGAAGTGGACCGAGACCCGCTCGGAGTCGATGGTGTCGGCCCACCACGGCCGCGACCAGATCCAGGAGGTCACGCTCGCCGCGAAGAAGGACGGCACCTTCACCGCGCTGAAGTTCGACATCACTGCGGACATGGGCGCCTACTTCGGCCTCTTCACCCCGGCCGTTCCCGTCTTCGGCGCGTTCATCGGCCCGGCCATCTACAAGATCCCGTCCTACATGGCGGTCTTCACCGACGTCTTCACCAACAAGACGCCGACCGACGCCTACCGCGGCGCGGGCCGTCCCGAGGTGACGTTCGCGATCGAGCGGATCGTGGACGAGCTGGCCGTCGAGCTCGGCCGCGACCCGCTGGAGCTGCGCGAGCAGAACTGGATCAAGAACACCGAGTTCCCGTACACGAACGCCGGTGGCCTGACCTACGACTCGGGCAACTACGAGGCCGCCACCGCGAAGGCCGTCGAGCTGTTCGACTACGCCGGTCTGCGCCGCGAGCAGGAGGAGCGACGCGCCTCGGGCGACCCGGTGCAGCTGGGTATCGGCATCTCGACGTTCACCGAGATGTGCGGTCTCGCGCCGTCGCGCCTGCTGGGTGCGCTGGGCGCGGGCGCAGGCGGCTGGGAGTACGCCGCCATCCGCATGCTCCCGACCGGGGCCGTCGAGGTCGTCACCGGTTCGTCCGCGCACGGGCAGGGTCACGAGACGGCCTGGGCGCAGATCGCGTCGGACCAGCTCGGCATCCCGTTCGAGAACATCGAGGTCCTGCACGGCGACACCCAGGTGGCGCCGAAGGGCATGGACACCTACGGCTCGCGCTCGCTGCCCGTCGGCGGCACCGCGGTCGTGAAGGCCGCGCAGAAGGTCGTCGAGAAGGCGAAGAAGGTCGCGGCGCACCTGCTCGAGGCGTCCGAGGACGACATCGACTTCGAGAAGGGCCGGTTCTCCGTCCGGGGCACCGACAAGGGCATCACGATGCCGGAGGTCGTGTTCGCGACCTTCCTGTCGCACAACTTCCCCGAGGGCGTCGAGCCGTCGCTGGACTCGGACTACACGTTCGACCCGGAGAACTTCTCCTTCCCGCACGGCACGCACCTCGCCGCGATCGAGGTCGACACCGACACCGGCAAGGTCAACCTGCGCAAGTACGTCTGCGTGGACGACGTCGGTTCGGTCGTCAACCCGCTGCTCGTCGAGGGCCAGATCCACGGCGGGCTCGCGCAGGGCATCGCCCAGGCCCTCTACGAGGAGGCCAACTACGACGAGCAGGGCACGCTCGTCAACGGCACGTTCGTGGACTACACGCTCCCGTCGGCGGCGGACCTGCCGAGCTTCGTCACCGACCGCACCGAGACCCCGGCGACCTCGAACCCGCTGGGTGTCAAGGGCGTCGGCGAGGCAGGCTGCATCGCCTCCACCCCGGCGATCGTCAACGGTGTGGTCGACGCGATCCGCCACCTCGGCGTCACCCAGGTCGAGATGCCCACCACGTCGCAGCGGGTGTGGCGGGCACTCCAGGAGGCCAAGGGGCGCTCCACCCAGGAGACCCCGGTCGACACCCACTCGCCGGGTGCCGGCTTGGGCTCGATCGACCCGAACAACCCCCAGGGGGAGGTCCAGTGATCCCGGCCAAGTTCGACTACGTCAAGCCGTCGTCGATCGAAGACGCGGTGGAGGCCCTGCGTGCCGGGGGCGACGACGCGAAGATCCTCGCGGGCGGGCAGAGCCTGATCCCGGTGCTGCGGCTGCGCCTCGCGGCGCCGTCCGTGCTGATCGACCTCGGCGGTATCGCCGAGCTGCGCGGCATCCGCGAGGACGGGGACCGGATCGCGATCGGGGCGATGACGTCCTACTACGACATCGTGCGCGACGACCTCGTGAAGCAGCACGTCACGCTGCTCGCGCAGGCGACGGAGACGGTGGCGGACAACCAGGTGCGCCACCGGGGCACGCTGGGCGGCTCCCTGGCCCATGCCGACCCCGCGGGCGACCTCGGCGGGACGGCGCTCGCGCTGGACGCGGAGCTGGTCATCGCGGGCGGCTCGGGTACCCGCACGGTGCCGGCGGCGGAGTTCTTCGTGGACTACTTCACCACGGCGCTCGGCGAGAGCGAGATCCTCACCGAGATCCGGTTCCCGCGCTACACCGGCTGGGGTAGCCACTACGAGAAGTTCAACCGGACCGCGCAGGCGTGGTCGATGGTCGCCATCGCGGCCGCCATCCGGACCGAGGGCGGCACGATCGCCGAGGCCCGCGTCGGGCTCACCAACATGGGAGCGACCCCGTTGCGCGCCACCGGCGTCGAGCAGGCGCTCGTCGGCCAACCCGCGACGGCCGAGGCCATCCGGGCCGCGGCCGAACGGGTCACCGAGGGCACCGCCGCGCCGAGTGACGCCGACGCCGCCGCGGACTACCGTGAGCATCTCGCCAGGGTGCTCACCGGTCGGGCCGTCCTGGCCGCCGCGGGCTGAACGTCGTAGTCGTTGCACATCGTGAGCGCCTGCCTCGGGTACCCGGGGCAGGCGCTCACGCTTTGGACCTGAGGAGACGAGATTCATGCAGCTGGAGAACACGTTCACGATCGCGGCGCCGATCGACAAGGCCTGGGAGGCCCTGAACACGCCGACGACGGTCGCGCCGTGCTTCCCCGGTGCCGCCCTGGAGAGCTACGAGGGGGACTCCTTCACCGGCACGGTGAAGGTGAAGCTCGGCCCGATCTCGCTCACCTACAAGGGCAAGGGCACCTACAAGTCCCGCGATGACGAGGCCAAGGTCGTGGTGATCGAGGCGAGTGGGCGGGACTCCCGCGGCAACGGCACCGCGAGTGCCACCGTCACGGGCTCGATGAAGTCGGACGGGCCCGACAAGACGTCGGTCACGATGGTCACCGACATGACGATCACGGGCAGGCCCGCGCAGTTCGGACGTGGCGTGATGTCGGATGTCGCAGACAAGATCATCGGCCAGTTCGCGTCGTGCGTGGCGGACAAGCTCGCCCCGCAGCCGGCCGCGGCCGAGGGTGCCGCGGCCGAGGGCGCGGCTGCGCCCGCCGCTGCGGCGCAGGCGAGTGGCAGCACGAACGGCTCCGGCGCAGCGGCCACCGCCACGAAGACCGCCACGGGCCCGGCCCTCACCTCCACTCCGGCCGCGGCGGCGGCCAGCACGCCCGCCCCGGCCCAGATGCGCAGCGAGATCGACGCGATCGACCTGCTCGACACCGCGGGTGCCCCGGTGCTCAAGCGGCTGGCGCCGGTGATCGGCGGCGGGCTGCTGCTGATCCTGATCGTGGTGCTGCTGCGCAGGCGGCGGCGCTCGTGACCTCCTGACCCGGCACGCGGGCGAGGGCCGCACACCGTCGTGGTGTGCGGCTGTGGTGTGCGGCCCTCGCCGTCGGGTGGGGTCAGTCGTCGTCCCGGTCGTCCCACCGGTCGTCCCGGTCGTCCCACCGGTCATCGTCGTCGCGGTCGACGCGCAGGACCGTGCCGTCCTTCCGGGCGACGTCGACGTCGTGCTCGACGCCGTCGCGGATCACGTCGACCTCCCAGATCGGCACGCCGTGCTCGACGTCGCGCTCGATGCTCTCGACCCGGCCGCCGCCCACGTGGGCCACGGCGGCGGCACCGGCGGCCTCGGGGGTGACGTCCTCGCCCGACGCGGGTGCGGCCGCCGTGGCGGGCAGGCCTGCGGCCGGGACGGGCAGCGCGGTGTCGGTGCTCGTGGTGTCGGTGCTCGCGGTGTCCGTGCTCGCGGTGACGGGGAGCGCGGCCGGGGCGGCGACGCCGGCGGGCTCGGCGATGGCGATGCCCGTGACGGTGATGCCTGCGGCGGCGACGAGGGCGGTGGCGAGGACGGCGCGGGTGAGGTTCACGGTGGCTCTCCGGAGGTTCGTGGGGTGTCCGTTGTCGAAGTCGCTGTCGAGGTCGACGGTCTCCGGATCGAGGTGAGCGGCGCGCTGCGCGGGCCCTAACGGCGTCCTATGTCCGCGCGCCCGCCCCGGCTCCCGCGAACGGCCCGTACGGGAAGTCCTATTTCCCGTACGGGCCGTTCGCGCGATGGGACGGCGGGGTCGCGGCAATGGAGCGGTGCCGTTCGCGCGATGGCGGCCGGCGGCCTCACACGGCGGCGCGGGCCATCCGCAGGGTGACGCGCAGGCCCCGCCAGGTGCCGGCGGCGTCGCGCCCGCTGCCGGCGGCCTGCCCGGCGCTGTCGAGGAGCAGCGCACCCCCCGCGGCCTCGGCGGCGCGGCGGGCGATGTCGAGGCCGAGCCCGGTCGAGCCCGCGCGGCTGGCCCCGCGGTCGGCGGCGGCGGGGTCGGGCAGCCCCGGCCCGTCGTCGGCGACCACCAGTTCGACGGTCCCCCCGCCGCGCAGTGTCACGGAGAACGGGGTGCCGTCGGGAGTGTGGGCGAAGACGTTGCCGAGCAGGGCGTCGACGGCCGCCTCGAGGTCGGCGCGGGGGAGCGGGACGGGCAGCGGCCCGTCGGCGATCGCGACGGTGAGGGCGCGGTCGGTGTCCTCGGCGAGCACGGCCCAGAACGCCACCCGCTCCCGGACGGCCGCGGCGGCGTCGCAGCTGCGGGCGGGCTCGGGGCCGCGGCGCCGGGCCTGCTCGATGGCCCGGGTGACGGCGGCCTGCACCGCCTCGACACCGGCGGAGAGTCGCTCCGCTTCGGCGGGGTCGCGCAGCGCCTCGGCGTCCAGGCGCAGCGCGGTCAAGGGCGTGCGGACGCGGTGGGCGAGATCGGCGACCGTCTCGCGCTCCTCGCGCAGCAGTTCGGTGATGCGTCCCGCGAGGCCGTTCAGCGCCACCGCGACGACGCCGAGCTCGCCGGGCCCGGCCGGGTCCGCGCGGGCGTCGAGATCGCCCGCGGCGAGCCGGTGCGACACCGACGCGAGGTCCTCCCCGGCCCGCACGAGCGTGCGGGCGAGCCGGTCCGCGACCACGAGGCTGATCGCGAGCAGCCCGAGCCCCAGCCCCGCCAACAGCAGCCAGGACCGCCCGACCCCCGCGGTGAGGGCGGCGTCCGGCACGAACGTGCGGATCACGCCGGTGGCACCCGCGGCGTCGCGGACGGCGAACACGATCTCCCGCCCGCCGTCGACGTCCCCGGAGGCGCTGGTGCCCAGCGTCGCCAGCTCGACGAGCGGCGTGCGCGGCGACGGGGTGCCGAGGACGCCCCCGTCGGGCAGGTGCACGGTGAGCGCCGACGGCGACGTGGCGTCCACCTGGGCCACCGCGAGCGCGAGCTCCGCGCGGTCGGCCGTCGCGACCAGCGCCGAGAGCGTCTGGGCCTCGGCCGTCGCGGCGAGGACGGCCCGGTCCGCGGCGACGGAGCGCAGCAGCAGCGCCAGCGGTACCAGGAACGCGACGAGCACGAGCGACGTCGTCGCCCCGACCAGGACGAGCAGGCGGCGGCGCATCTACGCGGGGGCCGAGATCCGCACGCCGACCCCGCGCACCGCGTGCAGGTAGCGCGGGCTCTGCGCGCTCTCGCCGAGCTTGCGGCGCAGCCAGGACAGGTGGACGTCGACGGTCTTGTCCGCGCCCCCGTAGGGCAGCCGCCAGACCTCGGTGAGCAGCTCCCGCTTGCTGACGACCTGGTCGGCGCGGGCGGCGAGGTAGTGGAGGAGGTCGAACTCGCGCGGGGTGAGGTCGAGGGCCGTGCCGTCCAGCTCGGCGCGCCGCGACCGCGGATCGACCCGCAGCCCGCCGACGACGACCTCGCCGTCCGCGGCGGTGCCGCCCACCCGGCGCAGGACGGCCCGGATGCGGGCGTCGAGCTGGGCGGCGCCGAAGGGCTTCACGAGGTAGTCGTCCGCGCCGGCGTCGAGGACGGCCACGATGTCGCGCTCCTCGTCCCGGGCGGTCGCGACGATCACCGGTACCCGGCTCGCGCCGCGCAGCATCCGCAGCATGGTGGCTCCGTCGAGGTCCGGCAGGCCGAGGTCGAGGACGACCAGGTCCGGGCGGGTGCGCACGGCCTGCTCCAGCCCGGCGAGCGCGGCCGCGGCCGAGTCGACGGCATGCCCGCGCTCGGTGAGGCCGCGGATGAGCGCGCCGCGGATCGCGGGATCGTCCTCGACGAGGAGCACGTGGGCCACCCGCGCACCCTAGATCGTGCGGCGGGCCGCTGTCGGTCCGTGGCGGCGGGCTTTCGGAGCGCCTTAGGGGCCCGTTAACCGGCGGCACGGCAGGCTGGAGCCATGAGCAGGCAGCGCGGGATCGCCGTCGCAGCGGCCTGGGTGCTCGCGGCCGTGGTCGCGACGTCGCTCGGGCTGCTCGCCGTCGGCGCGATCGGCGACGGCCTCTCGGGGCCGGTCGCGCGCCCGCTCTCGCCGGACGAGGTGACCGCGCAGCTCGCCGCCGCGCGGACGGCGGCTCCGGCGGTGGCTCCGGGCCCGGCCCCGCCCGGCACGGCGGCCCCGCAGGTGGTGGCCACGGCGGGCGGCACCGTCGCGGCGCGCTGCGTGGACGGCCGTCCGCAGGTCGTCGCTGCGACGCCGGGGCAGGGTTTCCGCGTCGACGACCCGGGGGAGCGCCGCGACGAGGTGACGTTCGAGTCCGAGGCGCTCGACGTCGAGGTGCGGCTGGCCTGCCGGGACGGCGCGCCGGTGGCGCAGGTGCGGGAGGACCGGGAGGACTGATCGCCCAAGCCTCCCCGCCGCAACGAGCGGCGCGTTCGTCCTACTGAGTTGGACGAACGCGCCGCTCGTTGCCGGGGTGGGTGGGGCTGCCGGGGTGGGTGGCGCGGCGGGGGTGAGGATGCAGGCATGCGTCCCGGACCGCACAACGCCCTCACCGACGTCGACGGCCTGCGGGTGGG
>NZ_JBFWVQ010000125.1:0-15501 GCF_050246655.1 Pseudonocardia sp. | reverse complement strand
TCCCCGGCCCGCATCGCGAGCAGCGCGAGGATCGACGTCTGCTTCGCCCCCGCGCAGGCGCGCTCGACACCGTCCACCACGACGCGCGGCGGCCCCAGGTCGAGCACGCGCATGCCTCGACCCTAGATCGGCGACCGGAGGCAGCCCATCCGGCGAACGGTCGCTCTCCGCTGCGGGTCAGCCGGGCAGGAAGAGCGTCCGGCCGCGGTCGTCGACCGCGGTGGGCAGCTCGTGGAGCAGGCAGTGGTTGAGCAGGGTGAGCTTGAGGAAGGTCGAGAACACCGGGAACTGGAGCCGCTTCAGCAGCGCGATCGTCGGGCTCGGACCGGCGACCAGCTCGTCGTACAGGTCGTCGATGCACACCCCCTGCGGGCGGCCGGCGAGTGCGGCCGTCACCGAGTCTGCGAAGTCGTTGCCGGACGCGACGACGGCGCGCAGCGCGTCCCGCGCCTCGTCGCCGCCGGCGGGGAGCAGCGGGCGGTGGCCGGCGCACAGCCGCTCCACGTCGCCGCTGTCGATCATCGCGAGTGCCTTCGTTGCGGTCTCGATCGTGCGCCGCGGGTCGGTGTCGGCCCAGATCGGCACGCTCGACGTCTCGTCGGCGAGCATGAGGAAGCGGTGGCGCGGAAGGTGGAAGACGAGCCCGCCCGCCGAGTGCCCGCCGGACCGCAGCGCGTGCACCTCCGGCTCGCCGTGCTCGTCGGTGAAGGTCCAGCCGGTCCAGCGGGTCCCGCCGATCACGATCTCGCGGGGCTCGCCGAGGTCCTCGTAGTCCGTCATCGTCTCGACGCTCGGGAACACCGGCGGGTAGGTGTTGAGCAGGATGTCGACCACAAGCGACGGCACGAACGGGCTGATCGCGGGGGTGATGCCCAGCTCGCCGATGCGCGCGCCGAGCGCGGCCACGTCCTCGGCCTTCAGGGCCGTGTCGGCGCCGAGCGCCCGCAGCAGCGACGCGATGCCGTCGGCCGTCAGGTCCAGCCCGTCCAGGTAGTCGAAGTACGGGAGCCCGCGCTTGTACATGGCGCCGAAGAACGTCGCGAAGTCCAGCGCCGAGCGCGCTGCGCGCGGGACGAAGTGGCGCCGGGTCCGCGCGGGCAACTCGGCGAGGACGTCGTTGTTGCCGAGGTGGTCCAGGTGGCCGTGGCTGTTGAGCAGCAGGATCTCCTCGACGTCCGGCCACCGCGCCGCGACCTGGCGGATCCCGTCGCGCTGCTCCGGACCCACCCCCGTGTCGAGCAGGTAGAGCCGCGGCCCGCTGCGGTACATCACGATCGTCGGCAGGTCCGGGTCGTCCCACAACGAGTGCGGGTGGTGGCCCTCGATCAGGCAGAGGCCGGGGGCGATGTCGTGCACGGTTCCGGTGGTCATGCGACGACCGTGCGCCGGGCCCCTCTCACCGCGCTCTCACCGGCGCTCCCACCGCGCTGGCCACGCCCCGCAGTACCCTCCCGGCGACGCCCGATCGCGCGGAGGACGGACCATGACCACGCACGAGGGGCGGCCGCCCCTGATGCGCCCCGACGGGGAGCGACGCTCCGAGGTCGCACCGATCGAGCTCTTCTTCGACCTCGTGTACGTCTTCGCGATCATCCAGCTCTCGCACACGCTGCTCGAACACCTCACCCCGCTCGGGGCGGTGCAGACCGCGCTGCTGTTCGCCGCCGTCTGGTGGGTGTGGAACTACACGGCATGGGCGATGAACTGGCTCGACCCGCGCCGGACGGCGGTCCGGATCCTCAACGCGCTGCTGATGCTGGCCGCGCTGGGGATGGCGCTCGCCCTGCCGAAGTCGTTCGACGAGGCCGGGGTCGCCGCCCTGGTGTTCGCGCTGTGCTACGCCGCCGCGCAGATCGGCAGGCCGGCGTTCGTGGTGGTGGCCCTGCGGGGCACCGTCGTGTCGCGCAACTACCGCAACATCCTCGCGTGGAGCACGGTCGCCTCCACCCTCGTCGTCGTGGGCGCCTTCCTGCCGCCCACGGCCCGGCTGGTGGTGTGGGCGGTCGGGATCGCCGTCGACATCGCCGCACCGCGGTTCGACCTGCGCTTTCCCGGACTCGGATCGACACCCATGCACACCTGGCCGACCGACCACGAGCACCTCGCCGAGCGCAACCGGCTCGTCTTCCTCATCGCACTCGGCGAGTCGATCCTGATCACCGGCTTCACGGTCTCGGAGCTCCCGGAGATCACCGCGTACGTCGCGCTGATCGCGGTGCTCGGGTTCGTCGGGCTGTTCGGGTTGTGGTGGTCCTACTTCGCCCTCGCCGGGGAGGACACCGCGGCGAGCCGTGGCGAGAGCGGCACCGCCGCCCTGCGCGGGGCCTACCCCTACGCGCACGGGCTGATGGTGGCGGGCGCGATCCTGTTCGCCGTGGCGATCGAGCTGCACCTCACCCACCCCGAGACCGGGCCCGCCCTGGTGCTGACCTCGGTCGGCGGGCCACTGCTCTACGTGGCGGGCAACGTCCTGTTCCTGAAGTCGCGCACCGGAGCCGTCGCCCGCAGCCGGTACGTCGCCGCGGGCGCGCTCGTCGTCATCGGCATCGCCGGCCTGGTGCTGGGCCACGCGCTGCCCGCGCTGGTCCTGGGCATCGCCGTGCTGGCCGTGGTGCTCGGGTTGGCCGTGGCCACCCAACTGGCGGCCGACCAGGAGGTCCCCACCGGCTGACCGGGGCTCACACCCCGCGCTCGACGGGGATCCGCCCGGACACCGCCGCCGTCTCGAGGGCGGCGTAGTCGGCCTCGGCGACGTCGGCGTACGCGGCCGCCCAGCTCGCGGTGGCCAGCGCGAACCGCTCCGAGCCCCCGAGGTAGGCCGCGACCGCAGCACCGGCCGGCGACTGGCCGCGCGCCCGCGCGAGCAGCGCGCCGCACAGCGCCCCGTAGGCCACGAACTCGGCGGGCGTCAGCGTCGACGGGTCGATCGAGCCCTTCATGTCGCGGAACTGGCGCCAGTAGTAGTCCACCCGCGGCCGGTCCCCCACCTCACCTGCCCAGCCGATGATCCAGCCAAGGAACGGGTCCGAGGTGGCCTGCAAGAACAGCATCTCGCCCGCCGGCCCCTCGAACGCGATCAGATAGCAGCGGGTGCCGACGCTGCCGACCCCGACCACGCGCAGCGCGTAGTCGACGGGCCGGAACTGCGCGAGCAGGTATGCGACGTCTTCGCGCAGCGTCGTGCGGTACTGGTCGAACACCTGGACCATCTCGTCGAGCGTCGCGTGGTCGACGTGGCGCAGGACCGGCGGCTGGTCGTCGATCCGCAGGACGCCGTTCTCGGAGCGGGTGGTGAGCTTGCGCAGGACCTGGTCCGACGTGCGGGTGCGGGCCTTGTCCGTCGCGCGTTGGACGGTGCGCCGGCCCACACTGCCCAGCTGCTGGGCCACCAGCGAGGTGTCGACCCGGAAGAAGTAGCGGTCCACCGCCGAGAGCGTCACGAAGTCGCGCAGCACCATCCGGTAGGCCTCCACCGCGCCGACGACGGCGTCCCGGCAGACGTCCTCGCGCAGGCCCAGGTCGCGCCCGCCGATGTGCACGCTGGCCGCGAGCCGCCGCCGCACATCCCACTCCCAGGGACCGACGCCGGCCTCGTCGAAATCGTTGAGGTCGAAGACGAGCTCACGTCCCGGTCGCACCGCCCGTCGGGTCCTCCAGCAGCGCCGTGTTCATCCGCTCGGCGATCCAGTCGCGGTAGTCGGCCTCGGGCCATCCACGGTCCAGGACGAGCGAGTGGTAGAGCGCGGGATCGTTGAAGATCCAGACGGAGACGACGGCCCGCTCGACGGTGAGGCCGTCCCGCAGCGACCCGGTCTCCCGCACCTTCCGCACCGCCATCTCCGCACCCGCCCGGCGGTTGCGGCACAAGGTGTCCCACAGCTGCGCGATCTCGGCCGACTCACCCGAGGCGCGGCGCACGACCTCGAACAGCCGGGCCGCTCGCTGCGCCACCAGCAGGCACACGGTCGCGTAGGCGTCGAGGACCTCCCGGGGCCTGGTCGCGCGCCACACCGGGGCGAACCACGGCCGATCCGCGACCGGAACGGGCTCGTCGTCCCCGGCCAGCGCCTCGTCCAACACCTGCCGCAGCAGCGCCGGCTTCGACCCGAACGCGGCCGCCACGGTCGGCCGGGCCACGCCGGCGATCGCGGCCACGTCGCGCAGGGACGTGGCGGTGTAGCCCCGGTCGAGGAACAGCTCGCCGGCCGCCGCGACCACCACCTGGCGCGTGCGCCGGGCGGCCTCGTCCCGCAGTGGCGAGTGATAGCCCCGGCGAGGGCGACGCCCTGTGGTTCCTGGGCAACCTCGTCACGCTCAAGGCCACCGGCGCCCGCACGCGCGGCGCGCTCACCGTCGCCGAGTTCGTCAACCCGGCCGGGTTCGCCCCGCCACTGCACCGCCACCTGCACGAGGACGAGGCGTTCTACGTCCTGTCCGGAAGCGCCGTCTTCCACTGCGCCGACGAGGCCTTCGATGCCGGTCCGGGCGACTTCGTCCTGCTGCCGGTCGGCAGGCCGCACACCTTCGTCGTCGGACCGCACGACCCGCTGCATGCCCTGCAGCTCACGACCCCGTCGGGGTTCGAGCACTTCGCGGCCGCCGCGGGCGAACCGGCGCGCGAGCTCCGGCTGCCCGACGCCGGACCCGTCGACCCGGCGGCCCTGGCCCGGATCGCGGCTCTCCACGGGATCGAGCTGCTCGGGCCACCGCCACAGGCCTGACGAGGCCGGGTGGGCGGGCCCGGTGGACCCGGCAGCCACCGGCTCCCGGGGGCCGGTCAGGCCGCGCGAACCCCGCGGGCGCCCACCGCGCCGCGCAGGCCGACACAGCCCACGCACCCGACGCAGTCCACGCAGTCCACGCATCCGGCGCAGGCCACGCAGCGGCGACAGCGCACGCACGCCAGGCACGCCACGCACCGCTCGATCGCCACGCACAGCAACGTCAGGGCCGATCCGGCGACGCCCGCGCCCCCCGCCGTCCCGACGCTGCCGGCCACCGCGACGCTGCCCGCCGTCACGGCGCTCCCGGCCACGGCGACGCTGCCCACCGTCGCGACGCTCCCGGCGACCGAGACACTCCCGGCCGTCGCCACGCTGCCCGCGACGGCGACACTGCGTCTCGTCGCGGCGCTCCCGGCGACCGCGACGCTCCCGGCCGTATCCGCGCTGCCCGCCGTCGCCGTCGAGTCCACCGTCGCCCGGCTGCCCACCACCGCGATCACCGGTCGAGCGTGCCACACCCCGCCCGGCACGGGCGTGCGTCAGCAGGGTGAAGCCGCACCGGCCGCGCTGGTGGGTCGAGGGTGCGGGCCCGGCCCGCTACGCTGTGCGACGGGTGTGCCGGGAAGTCTGGTCGGCGACCGATCCGTCGACCCCTCCGGAGGACACCGCGGATGAACGCCGTGCCCCGAGCCCGCCTCTTCGGCCGCGGTTCCTGGCCCGAGGTCCGCCGGATCGGTGATGTGCTGCGCACCGAGACCACCGGCGGGCTGCTGCTCGTCGCTGCCGCGGCGTTCGCGCTGGTGTGGGCCAACTCGCCCTGGCGGGGAGCCTACTTCGACCTGTCCGCCCTGACGGTCGGGCCGGCGGCAGTGCACCTGGACCTGCCGCTGGCGACGTGGGCCGCCGACGGCCTGCTCGCGATCTTCTTCTTCGTCGCCGGTCTGGAGCTCAAGCGCGAGTTCGTCGCAGGTGACCTGCGCGATCCGCGCCGCGCGGCGCTGCCGGTCGCCGCGGCCGTCGCCGGCATGGCGCTGCCCGCCCTGATCTACGTCGCGTTCGCGGTCGCCGGTGGCGGCTCCCTGTCGGGCTGGGCGATCCCCACCGCGACCGACATCGCATTCGCGCTCGCCGTCCTGGCGGTGATCAGCACGCACCTGCCGGCGGCGCTGCGGGTGTTCCTGCTGACCCTGGCCGTCGTCGACGACCTGCTCGCCATCGCCGTCATCGCCCTCTTCTACACCGATCGCCTGAACTGGGTTCCGCTGCTGGCCTCCGTGATCCCGCTGGTGCTGTTCGCCCTGCTCGTGCAGCGCCGGGTGCGCTCGTGGTGGCTGCTCCTCCCGCTGGCCCTGGCGACCTGGGTACTGATGCACGAGTCGGGCGTGCACGCCACCGTCGCCGGGGTCCTGCTCGGCTTCACCGTCCCGGTCGCGCGGCGGGCCGAGGGCCCGGGACCCGGCCTCGCCGAGCACTTCGAGCACCGCTTCCGTCCGATCTCCGCCGGCATCGCGGTACCGATCTTCGCGTTCTTCGCCGCGGGAGTGTCGATCGTCGACTCCGGCGGGATCGGCGCCGCGCTCGCCGATCCGATCACGCTCGGGATCGTGTTCGGACTCGTCGCCGGCAAGACCGTGGGCGTGCTCGGCGGCACGTGGCTCGTCCAGCGCTTCACCCACGCCCAGCTCGCCGAGGGCCTGTCCTGGTGGGACGTGCTGGGCCTGTCGCTGCTCGGCGGGATCGGCTTCACGGTGTCCCTGCTGATCGGCGAGCTGGCCTTCGGCGCCGGCAGCGCGGCCGACGACCACGTCAAGATCGGGGTGCTGGGCGGCTCCCTGGTCGCCGCGTTGCTCGCCACCGTCGTGCTCCGCATCCGCAACGCGCACTACCGCCGGCTGTGCGACGAGGAGGAGCGCGACGACGACCACGACGGCATCCCCGACGTCTACGAGCGGGACGCACGCGAGTAACGCCGGATCACTCCGGGCGGCAGATCATCTCGGTCGGCGAGACCAGCGCCCGTTCGATGTTGTCGATCATGTTCGCGACCTTGGCCGCAGCATCGTGACCCATGACGATGTGCAGCCCCAGGCTCGGCGGGCCGCTCTCGGCGAACCTGGCTCTCAGCTCGCGGAAGAAGGCGAGCGCGAAGTCCCGGCGGTCGCGCTCGCCGACGACGGACAGGCCGGCCTTCGCCAGCAACTCCCGGTACCGCGCCGGTTCAGCGAGAAAGCTCGTCGCAGGCGTCGAGGCCCACGGCACGGGATACGCGACACCGCCCGTTCCGGTTCGCATGATGTCGTAGAGGGCGAAGACGCCGTCGTCGGTGAGAACGCGCCGGATCTCCGCGAACACGGCGTGCTTGTCCGCGATGTTCATCCCGACATGGAGCATGCAGGCACGGTCGAACGAGCGATCGTCGAACGGCAGCCTGCCCGCGCTACCCAGGTGGAAGGTCACCTGCTCGTCGAGCCCGGCGCGGCTGGTGAGCGACCGCGCGACGTGCACGTACTCCTCGGTCACGTCGATCCCCGTGACGACGACCCGATGGGTGTGGGCGAGGTAGCGGGCCGTGCCGCCGAGTCCGCTTCCGACGTCGAGCACCCGTTGCCCTTGGTGGAGATCCATCTGGTCGATCAACGCGACGGTCGCGGCACGACCGCCGACATGGAACTCGTCGACCGGTGCGAGCCGGTCGGGTTGCAGGCGCTCAGGGTCGAAGCCGGTCGCCACCAGGGCATCGACGATCCGGGCTTCCAGCGATCCGAGCGAGTAGTGCTGCGCCACCGACTCTTCTTCGCCCATCGGGCCCAAACCCCTTCGACATGCTCGAGGTCGTGAGCGTGGAGTATCGCGCAGTCATCGCCGTTGGCGCCGTTCACCTGAAGACGAGAAGATCCGCCGGGAGTGCGCCGGTCAGTTCGTAGCGAGCCGGGTCGGGACGACGCCCGGCGCACAGCCGGACCAGGGTCTCGACGTCCGTGGTGAGCTCGGCTGCGACGGCGTTCCCCGCTCCGAGGTCCAACTCACGGCCTGGCAGGTGGACCCGGGTGCGCGGGACGCCCCGGCCGCGGGTGCGATCCGTCAGCAGAACCAGCGCGTCATCGGCGCCCCTGCTCGCGTAGGGCGCAGCGAGGCCGAGCGGCTCACGCACGTCACCGCCGTGCACCCATTCGCCGAGGGCAATGGCATCGAACCGGCCACCGGCGGCGACGAGGGCAGGTGCGGCACCGCTGTAGCCCCGCTCCAGCTCGGTGAGCAGCCTGTCCAGCGGCCACGACCGGCGCTCCTCGACATCGGCCTCGTTGTCCTCGGGTGTGAAGCGGTGCACGTTCCCGTTCGCGACCCGGGTCAGCGCCGCAGCGCAGTGCGCGAGGACATCGCGCACCGACCATCCCGTGCAGATGGTCGGCAGATCGAAAGCGGCTGAGGGGGTGCGCCGCAGCTCCGGGAGCAGGACGTCCCGCTCGGTGTCGAGCAGCCGGGCTGCCCTGTGGGGATCGCGATCGGAGGTCACTCCGAGAGGAAACGGCACCGGGCGAGGCGTGACAATCACGGCTCGCCCGGCACCGCGCCCCGGGGAACCTCTGCGAGGCGTATCGGGCCCCTGCGAAGCCGCCTGCGAACCGTGTCGGGCGCCTGCGAGGCGTGTCGGGCCCTTGCGAAGCGGGCGCATGCCCCCCGCCGGCCCGCCGATCCCACCGCCCTCCGCCAGCCCCGATCCCGGGCAGCCCGGTCCTCGCAGACCTTGGGCACGCCTCGCAGGTGCTGCGGCCTCTGCGAACCGTGTCGAGCCCCTGCGAAGGCGCCTGCGAACCGTCTCGGACAACGCTTGTGGTACTCGGAACTACAGATGTAGTTCACACGGTGACGACCCGCCGGGAGACGCTGCTCGACGCCGCTGTCCGCGTGCTCGGAGGGCGTGGGATGCGGGCGCTGACGCACCGTGCTGTCGACGCCGAGGCGGGCGTCCCCGTCGGCTCCACAGCCAACTACTTCTCGACCCGGGAAGCGCTGCTCGAGGCGATCGTCGAGTGGGTCTCCGCCCGGGAGCGCGCGAACTTCGACGAGATCGCCCAGACGGTCTGCCCGACGACGCCGGCCGAGCTGGCCCGCGTCCTCGCCGCGGCCACCCGCGACGCCGTCGGCGTCCACCGGGACCTGACGCTCGCGCGGTACGCGATCCTCGTCGAGGCCGGGCACAACGCCACGATCCGGCGGCGCGTCGCCGATACCGGGAACGGGTCGGTGCCTGGTTCGCCGCCTGGCTGCGGCTCATCGGCTCCCGCAACCCCGACCATCTGCACGTGATCGCCAACTACGTCACCGGGCTGGTCCTGCACCAGCTCGCCGTGCTCGACCCGGCGTTCGACCCGACCGACAAGGTCACCGCCCTGCGCGCCGGCCCGGCTGGGCGGGGGTCGGTCGATCGGGGGACGAGCGTGTCATCCCACCGGTGGCCCGGTCGCCCGACTGTGCCGCAGCGGCGGCGGCGAGATCGTTGTGTCAGCCGGGGACGAGCCCCGGACCAGCCCGAAAGGACGGCACAATGATCACGATCGCGACCACCGATACCACCGCCCGCCGGCCCGCACGTCGGTCGAACGACCGCCCGGAGCTCGTGTGGGTCGTCGACATCAACGCCGACGGCGAGTCGATCCTCGTCGCACGGTGGAGCGTCTCGGACCTCGAGTCCCGCGCTCGGGCCGAGGCCGCCTGACCGACCTTCGTCGCGGTGGCGTCGCGCAGGTACGTGGGAAGTCCTCCGCCGCCTTCACGGTGACGGTCCGGGATCGTCGGTCGCCGTTCATGCGCGACCGGCAGCATCAACGGCATGGAACTGCCGCGACACACCCTCGTCCACCTGACCGACCTGCACGTCGAGGTGGACGGCGCGGCGTCGCGGTTCGGATTCGACAGCGGCCCACTGGTGGAGCGCGCGTTGCAGGTGGTGGCCGAGTCGGGACTGCGACCGTCGGCGCTGGTGATCACCGGCGACCTCGTCGAGCACGGACGGCCCGAGGAGTACCACCGGCTGCGCACGCTCGCCAAACCGTGGATCACCCGCATCGGCGCGCCGGTCGCGTGGGTGGCCGGCAACCACGACGACCGGGCGGCGCTGCGTGAGCACCTGCTCGGCGAACCGGCCGGCACCGAGCCGCTCGACCACATCGTCTGGGTCGGCGACCTGCGGATCGCGGTGCTGGACACCACGGTTCCCGGCCTGCCGTACGGCGAGCTGTCGCAGGGACAGCTGGACCGGCTGCGTGCCGAGCTCGCCCACCCGGCGCCGGACGGCACGGTGCTCGCCCTGCACCATCCGCCGCTGCCGACCCCGTCGCAGCTCTCCCAGCTGATGCGGCTACGGAACCGTCACGAGCTCGCCGCGGCGATCGCCGGCACCGACGTCCGCATCGCTCTCGCCGGGCACACGCACGTGGTGAGCGCCGGGGCGCTGGCCGGGGTGCCGATCTGGACCGGCGGCGCGGCGACGCTGCTCGCCGATCCGCTGCCTCCGGGCCGCGGTGGCCGCGGCCTCCGCTCGGCGACGCTGAGCAGGATCGACCTCTTCGACGACGACGTCATCGTGAGCAGCGTGCCGATCGAGGCGGAACCAACGCCTGCCCGGTCGGCGGCCGAGGTGGACGTCTACATCGCCGAGGTGACGGCCGAGCTGGCGGCCGGTCGGCCGCCTTCCGTGCCAGACCAGGGGTCGCGCCCAGCGGGTGGTGTCCTTACTGATGCTGGCGGTCACCGGTTGCCGGCTGAGGCGTTCGACCTGCCTGGGGAGGTCACGGCGCAGCCACCGTGACAGCCCCTGGGGCAGCGTGGAGATGATGATCTCCCATGGCCGTGCTCCTCTGGTGTTCATCCGTCGCGGGGTTGACCGGGACGAGCGACGATCCGTTCTGCGCGGACCTGATCCGCGATCCGCAAGGGAAGTCCCGACGGCTGTTGCCCGGGTCCCCGGGCCGTGTCACATTCGCCTGACGACGTCGGGAGGGGAGGTGACGTTCCCGGTGAGCGGCAGCGCCGAGCGGAGCAGGCAGCGGATCTCGCCGCTGACCCTCGTGCCCGACGGGCCGGTCCGGACCGCGAACGAACGCCCGACCGCCTGTCGAGTCGAGCAGGTCCGCAGCCGGGATCGTGATCAGGCGAGAGACCTCGTCGCGACCTACTTCACCCCGCACGGCCTCGACGTTCTCGGCTCCCCAGCCAACCTGGACGTCCACCTGCGCACGCGCCGGACGTCGTCCATCACGCTCGGCGACCTCCATTACGGCACCGAGGTGATCATCCGACCGACTCGGGTGCCCACTTACTACAAGATCAACATTCCGGTTCGCGGCTGCTCCGTGTCGGTCTTCGGAGCGGACGAGGTCGAGTCGTATCCGGGGCAGGCAGCTGTCCTGACGCCGATCGAGAGCTTCACGATGCGCTGGCGCGGCGACTGCGACGTGATGACGGTGAGCATCAGCACCGAGGTGGTCGAGCGGACCCTGGAAGCGGTGCTGGGCTATCCGCCGGAGGAAGCGGTGCGGTTCGCTGTCCGGTTCGACCTCAGGACCGGCGCCGGTCTGCGCTGGCTCCGATCGGTCGCAATGCTGCGGGACGCCCTCGACGAGGGCGCACCTGACCTGGTCGTGCGACCGTTGGAGGATCTGGTCGTCGGCCAGTTGCTGACTGCTCAGCCGCACAGCTTCACGGCGCGGCTGAGCGGGGCTCCGCGGCCCGCCCGGCCGCGGACCCTGGCCCGGGTTCTCCGCCGGATCGAGGCCGATCCGGCGGCGTCGCACACCCTGTCCGACCTCGCCCGCACCGCGGGAACCAGCGTGCGCTCCCTGCAGGCCGCCTTCGCCGACCACCTCGGCATGAGCCCGAGCGCCTACGTGAGACGCGTCCGACTCGCCCGAGCGCACCAGGAGCTGCTCGCAGCGGAGCCCGGCGACGGACGCTCGGTCGCGGACGTCGCCTACCAGTGGGGGTTCGGGCACGTCCCGCGTTTCGCCGCGGCCTACCGCGAGCGCTACGGCGTACCGCCGTCCCAGACCCTGCGCAGCTGAGTCCTGGGCCCGGATCCCGGCGGATCCCAGGCCCCTGACCAATCGCTTGCACGAACCGGATCGTCGCCGCGCACAGCGGATCGCACCAGCCGCGCGCCACTCCTACCGTTCCCGGCACAGCAACGAAGCCGCAGGTAGGAGGCCCGATGAACGTGCCGTCACGACCAACGGACCCGGCCGCGGCCAGCGTGGAACAACCCAAGTTGGACGCTCGGGCGTTCCGGACCTGCCTGGGCCAGTACGCCACCGGCGTCGCTGTGGTCACCTACGAGGGCGAGGACGGCCCACGGGGCGCCACCATCAACTCCTTCACGTCGGTGTCGATGGATCCGCCGCTGGTGCTGGTGTCCTTCGCCCGTCCCACGACGACGGCCCGGCTGCTGGTCGACCGCCCGTTCGTGGTCAACGTCCTGTCGTCGAACCAGCTCGACGTCGCGCTGCAGTTCGCCGGTCGCCCGCAGCCCGCGCTGCAGGTGCCGTGGTCACCCAGCGCGGAGGTACCCCGACTGTTGGGTGGTGTCGCCTGGCTGCAGTGCCGCCCGTGGGCGACCTACGACGGCGGCGACCACCAATTGTTCGTCGGCGAGGTCGTGCACCACGACTCGCGCCACGGCGAGCCACTGCTGTTCCACCGCGGTCAGTTCCGCATGGTCGGCGTCGGGGTCTACGACCTGCCGCGCATCGTGCAGCTCGACGGGCGACCGATCGCGCCCTGGGTCGGCCACGCGCACCGGCTGCACGAGATCAGCGACGCCGGACTCCTCGAGACCTGAGCCCGCCACCCGACTGAACCGGAGGACACGCCATGAAGATCACGTACTTCCAACAGGTCCCCTACCGGGACCTGCCCGGCGACTTCGAGAAACACCACGAATCGGTCGTCACCACCCCGTACGCACTCACCGAGCCAGGCAAGGTGCACAGCGCGTACCGGCACGCCCTCGACGAGATCATGCACGCCGCCCGGGCCGGTTTCGACGCCATCGCCGTCACCGAGCACGCCCAGAGCGCCTACGACATGGCGCCCAACCCGAACATCATCGAGGCCGCCACCGCATACGCCACCGAGGCCGAGGGCATCGCCACCGGCATCTACCCGCTGGGCCGGTCGCTGGGCAAGAGCCGTGAGCCGCTGCGTGCCGCCGAGGAGCTGGCCATGCTCGACGCGATCTCCAATGGTCGGCTCATCGCCGGCTTCCCGGTCGGGTTGGCCTACGACGCCAACGTGAACAACGGTGTACCGCCCGCGGAGACCCGACTGCGCTTCGACGAGAACCTCGAACTCGTGCTCAAGGCCTGGCGCGAGCCCGACCCGTTCCCCTGGAACGGCCGGTTCCACCAGCACCCCGCGGTGAACATCTGGCCGCGTCCGGTGCAGGCCGGCCCGCCCGTGTTCATCACCGGCATCGGCAACCCGCGCACGATGGAGTTCTGCCTGCAGCGTGGCTTCGGCTTCAACTACTTCGGCTGGTTCGGCGCGAAGGTCGCCGGACGGCGGATCTTCGACCGCTTCTGGGAGACGGCGAACCGGCTCGGCAAGGACGACAACCCGTACCAGATGGGCTTCATGCAGACCATCTGCGTCGCCGACACCGACGAGAAGGCCGAGGCGCTGTTCGCCCGACACGCCGAGTACTTCTTCCAGAAGGGGATCGGGTCGATCCCGATGGAACGACTGGCCCTGCCCGGCGGGATCGACATCAAGGGCCTCCAGTTCATCTTCCGCGACCCCGGCGACTTCGGGATCTACCCGCGGATGCGCGAGGCGAGCTTCGCCGAACTCGTGGAGGCCGGATCGGTGATCTGCGGCAGCCCGGCCACCGTGCGCGACCAGATCACCAGGATCGCCCGCGAGTTCCGCATCGGCAATCTGCACGCGATGCTCCAGTTCGGCTCCATGCCCCACGAGCTGGCGAAGGACAACATCAGCCTGTTCGCCGAGCAGGTCCTCCCCCACCTGCAGCCGATCTGGACCGACGAGGGCTGGCAGCACCACTGGTGGCCCGAGGCCCTCGGCGGCACCCCGCAGCCCACGCGCACCTACACCGAGGCGGTGACCGCATGACCACCCCGTTGACCGACCGCACCGTCCGCACCTGGAACGACACGATCACCGTCCGCGTCCGCGTCGGCGGCGAGGGACCACCGCTGGTCTACCTGCACCCCTCGGCGGGACTGGCCTGGGACCCGTTCCTGGACAAGCTCGCCCGGCGCTACACGATCTACGCGCCGGAGTTCCCCGGCACCACGCCGGGCGACCCCTACGCCATCCACCAGGTCGACGACCTGTGGGACACGGTGCTCATCTACGAGCAGACCCTGCGCGAGCTCGGCCTGTCCGGCGTGCCGGTCATCGGCCAGTCCTTCGGCGGCATGCTCGCCGCCGAGCTCGCCGCCGCCTACCCCGACCTGTTCTCCCAGGTAGTACTGCTCGACCCGGTCGGGCTCTGGCGTGACGACAGCCCGGTGGCCAACTGGATCGCCGCACCGCCGTCCGAGCTGCCCGCCATGCTGTTCGCCGATCCCGGCAGCGACGCGGCGCAGGCCATGCTGGCCCTCCCCGAGGACTCCGACGCCCGCGCCGACGCCCTGGCCCAGATGGTCTGGAACCTCGGCGCCACCGGAAAGCTGTGCTGGCCCATCCCGGATCGCGGCCTGCACAAGCGGCTGCACCGCATCACCAGGCCCACTCTCGTCGTGTGGGGCGAGGAGGACGCGTTGATCTCCCCGGTCTACGCGGACGAGTTCGCCGCCCGCATCGCCGACAGCCGCGTCGAGCTCATCCCGAAGTCCGGCCACATCCCGCAGGTGGAGCAGATGGAAGCGACCTACACCGCCGTCTCCACGTTCCTCCGCTGACCGGCATCACCGGTGCCGCCACCTCGACCGGTGGCGGCACCGGGACGACCGAACCAATTCATCCACGACAGCGAATTGCAGGGATTACGACCATGTCGGCCATCCCCGGCGACGCCTCCGCCCCCGAAGTGCATCAACCGCACCGGATCTGGCACAGCCTGTATGAGGTACCCCCCGATTTCGGCCCGTGCGTGGTTACCATCGGCGTGTTCGACGGCATCCACCGCGGACACGCGCGGCTGATCGCCCGAACGGTCGAGGTCGCCCGGGATCTTCAGCTACCAGCACTGCTGCTCACCTTCGACCCCCACCCCGCCCGCGTGGCCGGACCCGCACGCAACACTGCGGCGCTGTCCACGCCGCAGCGGCGCGCAGAACTCGCCCGAGAACTCGGGGCGGACGCGGTGCTCGTCCTTCCCTTCACCAGCACCCTGGCCGACACGACCGCACACGAGTTCATCACTCGCGTGCTGGTCGAGACCCTCCGGGCGGACACCGTCATCGTCGGACAGAACTTCCGATTCGGCGCTGGGGGCACAGGTGATCTCGACACCCTGCGCGACCTCGGCCGCCAGTTCGGGTTCATCGCCGAAGGCGTCGACCTGCTCCACACCAGCGAGATCCGTTACTCATCCACCCACATCCGAACCTGCCTCGCCGGCGGAGACGTCACCGCCGCCGCGGAGGCGCTCGGCAGGCCCCACCGAGTGGCGGGCCGCATGGCTGGTGACCATCTCCAGGTTCCGACCGGGACGGCACTGCCAGCCGACGGCCACTACCAGGGCATGCTCACGATCAACGGCGCGGAGCCGTGGCAGGTGGACGTTGTGCTGGATCGTCAGCAGGTGCACATCAGG
>NZ_JBFWVQ010000124.1:0-15742 GCF_050246655.1 Pseudonocardia sp. | reverse complement strand
GTTGATCGCGCTCGCCCGCCGGCTGGTCGACCTCGTCTGGGCCCTGGTCCGCGACAACCGCCGCTTCACCACCGAGGCACCGGCCCCGGCAGCCACAGCGGCTTGACACGGTCATTGAAACTCCTCGTCGGTGGTCCGGGGCCGCACGGGCACCCGGTCCTCGGCGCCGGTTCGTCACCACTGCGACGGCGGCGCACGGCATCGCCGACGATCATCTGGCGGCGCCGTCCGGGACGCCTCGCCCGTACCGGGGGAGATCACCGGGTGGCGTGGATCCGGGCGGCCCCGCGCTCCCGGAGGCCCGCGGCATGACCTCATCCCGACCGGACGACGCGGCGATCCCCGCGGTCGGGCGACGATGTCGCGGTCCGTGGCCTGCGGTCGCCCCGCAGGCCGCTCCGTTCCTCCTCGGAGGGAGGTCGCCGATGGCGGCAGCGCGCCGCATCGAGTTCCGCGTCGCCGGTCAGCCGACCGACCACACCCGTGCGGCCTTCCCCGACATGTCCGTCGAGGAGGCCGCTCCCGAGACGATCATCGTCGGCACGGTGGCCGACGACGCCCAGCTGCACGGCGTGCTCGCGCAGATCCAGGCGCTCGGCCTGCGGGTCGTGTCGATGCACGAGGTGCGCGGGGCCCAGGAGGCGGCCCAGGAGGGCGGCCGGGCCGGCTAGGCCGCGACCGGTCGACGGGGACCGTCAGTCGCCGAGCTCCCGCGCGATCCAGCCGGGGGTGTCGAAGCGTACGGGCAGCGTGCCCACGAGCGTCGCCAGCTGAGACTCGAAGGTGTCGAGCTCTTCCGCACCGATCCGCTGGGCCCAGGTGTCCCGCAGCTCGTCGAAGATCTCCTCGCCGGTACGCAGGACCTCGAGGCCGAGCTCGGTGACCTGGAGACGTTTGCGGCGGGCGTCGTGGGGATCCGGCTCGCGGGTGACGTAGCCGCGCTCCAGCAGCACCGCGATGGTCTTCGCCGCCGACTGCTTGGTGATCGAGAGGTGGCGGCCCAGGTCGGAGGCGCTGTCCGCGCCCGCGACGATGGCCCGCATGGCGAAGTCGTGCACGGGCCGCACGTCGGGGTGACCGCGCCGGGCCAGCTCGACGATCGCGGCGTCGACGAGGGTCCGGAAGCCGCCGAGCAGGGACAGGGCGAGATCGGCGCCGGAGCGTGCCATAGAGAAAAGGCTACGACTCGAAGCACCCGGGATCCCGGAGATGCCGCTCGCGGGCCCGGGCCGACCGTGCCCTCCTCGCGTTCACCGCGAGCGTCGACGGATGCCCGGCAGGAGCCTAGCCGTACAGCTCGATCACGCCGCGCCGGTGCGCGACCGCGACGGCCTCACGGCGGGAGTTGACGCCGAGCTTGCCGTAGATGGCGCGCACGTGGGTCTTCACGGTGCTCTCCGAGACCGTGAGGTCCTCGGCGATCTCGTGGATCGACCGCTGCGTCGGGAGGAGCCGCAGCACGGCGCGCTCGCGGTCGGTGAGGCGCACGGGCGCGTCCTCCCGGGGAAGCGCGGCGTGCGCCTCCAGCGCGCGCACCGCCACCGGTTCGAGGGCGCCGTAGCCGCCCAGCCCGCGGATCAGCAGGTCGACGACCTCGGGCGAGGCGACCGCCAGCGGGCGAACGACGTCGGTCGCGGCGACCTGCTCCAGGGCGCGCTCCAGCGCCTGGCGGGCGGCCGTGCGCCGATCGGCGATCAGGGCCAGCCGGCAGGCGAGCACCTCGGCCTCCGCCACCGTCCACGGACAGCGCACCGGCACGCTCCCGTCGCGCAGGCCGCCGAGCACCTCGAAAGCCGCCGCGTGCCGCCCGCGGTGCTCCTGCCGGCGGGCCTGCAGCAGAAGGAGCTCCCCGGCCCCACCGACGGCGTCGCGCGCCCACGTGAGCAGGGTCCGGGCGAGCTGCTGGTGACCCGTCGCGACGGCACCGGCGTGGACCAGCACCGCCACGGTGGTGAGCCACACGGTGGCGCCGGGATGCGGGGAACGTGCCGCGAGGGCACCGGCACCGCGCAGATCGTCCAGGGCCGCGCTCTCCCGCCCGAGGTCGAGCGACGCCGTCCCGCGCACCGCGAGCAGCAGCGGCGCTGCCGGGGGCGCCGGCCGGGCCTCGCCCGCCGGACCGGCGGACCCGACGAACCGGGAGGCGGGTGCGACCCGGTCCAGCGCGTCCGCGGGCGCCCCGCCCAGGAGGGCGGCGAGCCCCTGCAGGGCATGGGCGTGGACGAGGTCGGCGGGGGACTCGTGGCCGGTCGCGGCGAGCGCATCCGCGGCGCGTCCGGCGAGCGCGGCCAGCTCGCGGTGATCGCCCGCCTCACCCGCCAGGTCGGCCAGCAGGAGCAGCGCGCGGGCGGCGATCACGCCGAGCCCGGCCTCCCGGGCCTGCCGCAGCGCGTCCCGCGCGACCGTGCGGGCCTGCCCGGTGTCGCCACGGTCGCGCAGCGCGGCCGCGAGGTCGAGCAGGAGGGCCGGGACGGCCGCCGTGACCTGGTCGCTGGCCTGGTCAGTGCCCTCATCAGTGTCTTCGTCAGTGTCTTCGTCAATGCCCTCGTCAGTGCCCGGGTGAGCGGCCGGGACGGCCGCGGCGACCGCGAGCTCGGCGGCCACCCGCAGCAGCGCGTGCGGCCCACCCACCGTCGCGGCCCGCCGCGAGCGGAGGACCGCCCCCAGGGTCGCGACGTCCGGCGGGAGCTCCACCGGGAGCCGGGCGCGGGCCGGCTCGACCCGCGCCACGTCCGGGTCGCCGTCCTCGACCGCGAGCAGCGCCGAGAGCAGCCCGACCCGTGGGTCCGCCGGAGGGCCCGCGCGGCGCAGGTGCCGCCTCAGCAGCGCGTGCTGCCCGCGCCCGACCATGGCCACCGCCTGCTCGGCCAGCACCCGCAGATGCAGCGCGGGGTCCCCGGACTCGGCGGCGTGGGCCAGCGCGAGCGTGGGCCGCCCGGCGGGCAGGTACCACCGCGCGGCGATCGCGTGCAGCGCCGCGAGCCGGTCGGGCCTGCGCCGCCTCAGATCGGCCCGGAGGTGGGCGCGCAGGAGCGGGTGCACCCGGTAGGACGTGCGACCGTCGCCCATGCTCAGCACCAGCGACGTCCGCCCCTCCAGCGCGTCGAGCACGCCGGGTGCGTCCGCCCGTCCCGTGAGGGTGGCCGCCAGCTCGCCGGTGAGCTGGTCGCAGACGCTCACGTCGCGCAGGAGGTCGCAGACGTCGGCGGGGAGGCGGTCGAGGATCTCGCAGACCAGGTACTCGGCGACGGCGCGGTCGTTCGCGGCGAAGTCCATGAGGAACCGGTCCGCGTCGTCACGGGTGCGCAGCGACATCGCGGCCATGCGCACCCCCGCGGGCCATCCCTCGGTCTGCTCGACGAGCAGACGCACCTGGTCCGGCCGGACGTCCACGTCGGCCTGGGCGAGCACGAGCGCGGCCTCCTCGACGGAGAACCGCAGATCGCGGGCCCGGACCTCGTGCAGCTCCCCGGCAAGGCGCATCCGGGCCAGGTGCAGCGGCGGATCCGTCCGCCCGGACAGCACGAGGTGCAGCTGCGGCGGGCGGTGCCGGACCAGGGCGGCGAGCCCGCGCAGCGGCTCCGGGGAGGTGATCTCGTGGACGTCGTCGAGCACGAGTGCCACGGGCCGCCGCGCCTCGGCGAGGGCGTTCACGATCTGGGGCACGATCGCGGGGACCAGCGTGGGGACGACGGTGGCGGCCAACCCGTCGTCCGTGGTGGGGTGTGGCGGGAGGTCCGGTGCGTCCCGCCACGTCCGCTCGGGCACGGCCGGGCAGCCCGCGAGCGCGGCGAGCACCGCCGCCCAGAACGCGCGGCCGTCGTTGTCGCCCTCGTCGAACGACACCCAGGCGACGCTCTCGGGGCGCCTACGGGCCCAGTCCGCGAGCGTGAGCGTCTTGCCGTACCCGGCGGGCGCGCTGACGACGGTGAGCTGGCCCGGCGCCCGCGCGTCCAGGCGGGCGACCAGGCGCGGCCGCGGCACGAAGGGTTGCGGGACCCGCGGCACCGCGATCTTCGCGCCGGGCACCGCTCGCCGTGCGTCGCCCCCACCCCCGACGATCACGCTTCCCGAGGCTAGGAGGTCACGACGCTCCCGGACAGGGCCGAAGTGACGATCGGGTAAGCCGATCGGCACGCCCGGTCGGGGGGTCGCTGGCCCTGGCGCGTCCCACCACCCGCCCGGTGCGGACGGCGCGCCCCGGGTCGGGTGCTCAGCCCAGCCCTCCGGTGGCGAGCATCCCGCCGTCGATCCGCACCGTCTCGCCGGTGATCCAGCCGGCGGCATCGGAAGCGAGGAAGGCCACCACGCGGGCGACGTCCTCGGGCGTCCCGAGGCGCTTCATGGGGTAGGCCGCGGCGACCTCCTCCTCGCCGCGGGCGTAGAGCGCGGTGGCGAACTTCGTCTTCACCACGGCCGGGGCGACCGCGTTCACCCGGATCGTCGGCCCGAGCTGCCAGGCCAGCTCCTCGGTGAGCCGGATCAGCGCGGCCTTGGACGCGCCGTAGGCGCCGATCACCCCGGTGGACCGCAGGCCCGCGACGGAGGCGAGGTTGACGATCGCGCCGCCGTGCTCGCCCATCCACGCCCGGTGGGCGAGCTGCACGAAGCCGAGCGCGGCGACGACGTTGAGGTCGAAGATCTTGCGCACGGCGTCGAGGTCCGCGTCGACGAGCGGGCCGTACTGCGGGTTGATGCCGGTGTTGTTCACGAGGATGCCGAGCGAGCCGAACGTCTCGACCGTCCGGGCGACCGCCTCCTCCCGGGCCGCCGCCGAGCCCGCGTTGCCCGCGACGGCCAGCACCCTGCCCTTGTCACCGCCCGCCGGGCCCGCCACCAGCTCGTCCGCGGCCGCGGCGAGCTCGTCCGGCTTGCGGGCGGTGATCGTCACCGCGGCGCCGCGGCTGAGCAGCTCGGCGGCGATGGCGTGCCCGATGCCGCGGCTCGCGCCGGTGACGAGGGCGGCCCGCCCGGACAGGTCGGACGGCTGGTCGACGGTGACGGCCGTGATGTCGCTCATTGCCGGAACCCTACTTTCCGAACCCGGTCGCGCACGCCGGTAACCTGGACTCCGGGTAGCGGCCGGGTCCGAGTCTCCCGCGCCGGCCCCGCCGACCCCCATCTGGAGCGCCTTCTCGTGATCACCGCCACCGACCTGGAACTGCGTGCCGGGTCCCGGATCCTGTTGTCCGGGGCCACGCTGCGCGTCCAGCCGGGCGACCGGATCGGCCTCGTCGGCCGCAACGGAGCGGGCAAGACCACCATGATGCGGGTGCTGGCGGGGGAGGGCGAGCCGTACGCGGGCGCGGTGACGGCGAACTCCGCGGTCGGCTACCTCCCGCAGGATCCGCGCGAGGGCGACCTGGCGGTCGCCGCGAAGGACAGGGTGCTGTCCGCCCGTGGACTCGACGAGATGCTGCGGCGGATGGAGAAGGCCCAGTCGGCGATGGCCGAGCTGGTGGACGGCGTGCAGAACGAGCGGGCGGTGCGCGAGTACGGGCGCATCGAGGAGCGGTTCTCCGCCCTCGGCGGGTACGCGGCCGAGAGCGACGCCGCCCGGATCTGCGCGCACCTCGGCCTGCCGGACCGGGTGCTCACCCAGTCCGTCGCCACGCTGTCGGGCGGGCAGCGTCGCCGCGTGGAGCTGGCCCGGATCCTGTTCGCCGCCTCGGACGGCGGGACCGAGAGCGCCACCTCGCTGCTCCTGGACGAGCCGACCAACCACCTGGACGCGGACTCGATCACGTGGCTGCGCTCGTTCCTGCAGACGCACGCCGGCGGGCTCGTCGTGATCAGCCACGACACCGAGCTGCTGGCCGCTGTCGTCAACAAGGTGTGGTTCCTCGACGCCACGCGCAGCGAGGTCGACGTCTACAACATGGACTGGAAGCGCTACCTGGAGGCACGGGCCACCGACGAGAAGCGCCGCCGCCGCGAACGGGCGAACGCCGAGAAGAAGGCGGCCGCGCTGCACGCGCAGGCGCTGAAGATGGGTGCGAAGGCCACCAAGGCCGTCGCGGCGAAGAACATGGCGCGGCGCGCGGACGAGCTCCTCTCCGGGCTCGAACCCACCCGGCGCAGCGACCGGGTGGCCCGGATCCGCTTCCCCGATCCCGCGCCGTGCGGGCGCACCCCGCTCACGGCCGAGGGTCTGTCGAAGGCGTTCGGCTCGCTCGAGGTGTTCACCGGCGTGGACCTGGCCGTGGACCGCGGGGCGAAGGTCGTCGTCCTCGGCCTGAACGGCGCGGGCAAGACCACCCTGCTGCGGCTGCTCGCGGGCACCGAGACCCCGGACGCGGGGGAGGTGGTGCCCGGCCACGGCCTGCGGGTCGGCTACTACGCGCAGGAGCACGACACGCTGGACCTGGACGCGAGCGTGTGGGCGAACGTCCGGCACGCCTCCCCGGACACCCCGGAGCAGCAGCTGCGCACGTTGCTCGGCTCGTTCATGTTCGCGGGCGAGCAGCTCGAGCAGCCAGCAGGGACGCTCTCGGGCGGGGAGAAGACGCGGCTGGCGCTCGCGGGGTTGGTGTCCAGCTCGGCGAACGTGCTGCTGCTCGACGAGCCGACGAACAACCTCGATCCCGCGAGCCGCGAGCAGGTGCTGGACGCCCTGCGCCGCTTCACGGGCGCGGTCGTGCTGGTCACCCACGATCCGGGGGCCGTGGAGGCCCTCCGACCGGACAAGGTCATCGTGCTGCCGGACGGTACGGAGGACCATTGGTCGGCGGACTACCTCGAACTCGTCCAATTGGCCTAACCGCCCGGCGCACGGCGGAGTCCGCTGAAGGTCCACTTCCGGGTGCCCGCCCGCAGTCGACCGATCACCCGAACGCGTGATCCGTTCGGGGCAACCGTTCACCGATCACCGAGTGGATCTCCTGTTCCTCGGTGTGATCTGTGGTCGATCATTGCCGGACCGAGGAGCAACAGTGCATCGGTCGCGGGTGACCGCGAAGGGGTCAAAGGAGGGGTGCGTCCGCATGGCAGACCTCAAGAAGGGTGCCCGGATCACCGGGCCACAGCGCGACAAGCTGGCCACCGACCTGCGCAAGAAGTACGAGAAGGGCGCGAGCATCCGCGCGCTCGCCGAGCAGACCGGGCGGTCCTACGGGTTTGTCCACCGTGTGCTCAGCGAGACGGGAGTGACGCTGCGCGGGCGCGGTGGCGCTACGCGAACCAAGAAGAAGTAGGTCGTCCCACACACCACCGGGTGTCGCCCGGAACCCCTCACTCCCGCAGGTGCCCTCGCGGCATCCGGTGGCGGACGGTAGTGATCTCGGCCCCGTGATCAGGCCGCACCCCGTGTCACCCGCCGGAAACACGCGCGACGTAGCGTCACGGCTCGTGACGGCACCTGGTCCTCGCGGCCGCCCCCGCAGAGCGCCCACCGGCGAGGTCGCGGCGTTCCTGGACCGGCTGGCCGCTCCGCGTGCCGCAGGCGCCGACGGCGTACTCGCCGAGCTGCGCCGGGTCATCCTCGCCGGAGACGCACCGCCGGGGCTCACCATCCCGGCCGAGGACGTCGCCGCCGTCTTCGGGGTCAGCGTGATCCCGGTACGGGAGGCGCTGAAGACCCTGGTGGGCGAGGGGCTGGTCGAGCACCGCACGCGCGGGGCCTACCGCGTCGCCCGGCTCACCCGCGCCGAGCTCGTCGAGCTCTACGTCGTACGCGGCACCCTGGAGCAGGCCGCGCTCGCGTCGTCCACGGTCCGGGCCACGCCGGCGGACCATGCCCTGGCCCGCGAGCGGCACGACGGCCTGGACCGGGCGCTGCGCGCCGACGACGGGCGCGCCTACCACCGCGGGAGCCGCCTGTTCCACATCGCGCTCGTCGAGCCGTCGGGGATGCGCCGGCTGCAGGCCATGCTGGAGGCGGCCTGGAACCTCACCGAGCCCTACCAGCTCATGTCGCACGTCGGGCCCGCCGAGCGGGAGGCTCTGCACGACGAGCACCGCGGCATGCTCGCCGCGTTCACCGCGGGCCGCACCGCGGAGCTCCTGGTCTGCGCCGCCGCACACCACGACCACCTGCGCCGGGTGCTCGTCGACCTGGAGGAATGGCCGGCGTGCGGATCCTGATCGTCAACCCGAACACCACCGCGTCGATGACGGCGCTGATCGGGGAGTGCGGGGCGGTCGCGGCGTCCGCGGGCACCGTCGTGGACGCCGTGACGCCGTCGATGGGGCCCGCCTCCATCGAGAGCCACTACGACGAGGCGCTCGCCGTGCCCGGGCTGCTCGCGGAGATCGCGCGAGCCGAGCGGGAGAGCCGCGCGGACGCCTACGTCGTGGCCTGCTTCGGCGATCCCGGGCTGGACGCCGCCCGCGAGCTCGCGCGCGGCCCGGTCGTCGGCGTCGCGGAGGCCGCGATGCGCACCGCCTGCTACCTCGGCCGCGGCTTCACCGTGGTGACGACGCTCGCGCGCACGGCGGGGCGCGCGTGGGACCTCGCCGAGCGCTACGGCGCCGGTCCCTTCTGCCGCAACGTGCGGTCGTGCGAGATCCCCGTGCTCGAACTGGAGGACCCCGCGTCGGCCGCGCGGGCGCGGATCACCGACGAGTGCCGCCGCGCGGTCGCGGAGGACGGGTGCGACGCGATCGTCCTCGGCTGCGCCGGGATGGCCGATCTCGCCGCGGACATCGCCGCGGAGGTGGGCGTGCCGGTGGTCGACGGGGTGGCGGCGGCGGTGCGCACCGCCGAGACGCTCGTGGCGCTGGGCCTCACCACCGGTTCCCGGGGCGAGTACGCCCCGCCTCCGGCCAAGCCGTACACCGGCATGCTCGCGGACTTCCAGATGCGCTGACCAATTATATGTTTCGGGTCGCCGAACCCGTGGAACGAGTCTGTGAACAACGGTTCCCGGCCCTCTTCTCCCGTCCCGCCGCGAATCTACCGTCGGCGCACGGTCGAATTCTGCGACGCGGAGGGAAGAGATGAGCGAAGCCGTCGACGAATCGGTGGCGCCCGCGGGCGCCGTCCGCACCAGCCCGGAGTACGACCCCCGGCTGACGAACGAGGATCTCGCACCGCTTCGGAAGCAGAGCTGGACCTCCTACAACTTCTTTGCGTTCTGGATGTCCGACGTCCACAGCGTCGGCGGCTACCTCACGGCCGGGAGCCTCTTCGCTCTCGGACTCGCGGCGTGGCAGGTGCTGATCGCGCTGCTCATCGGCATCACGATCGTCTACTTCCTGTGCAACCTCGTGGCCCGCCCGAGCCAGGCGACGGGAACGCCGTACCCGGTGATCTCGCGGGTGTCCTTCGGCGTGCTCGGGGCGAACATCCCCGCGATCATCCGCGGCCTCATCGCGGTCGCCTGGTACGGCATCCAGACCTATCTCGCCTCCGCGTCGCTCGTGGTGGTGGCCCTGAAGCTCTGGCCGGGCCTCGCGCCGTACGCGGATGCCGACCTCTACGGTTTCACCGGGCTCTCGCTCGTCGGCTGGGTGGCGTTCCTCGTCATGTGGGTCGTGCAGGCGGCGGTGTTCTGGAAGGGAATGGAGGCCATTCGCCGGTTCATCGACTTCTGCGGCCCGGCCGTGTACGTCGTCATGTTCCTGCTCGCGGGCTACCTCGTCATGGAGGCCGGGTGGGAGAACATCGACCTGAACCTGGCCGAGGTCAGCATCACCGGCTGGGCGGTCGTGCCGGTCATGCTCACGGCGATCGCGCTCGTGGTCTCCTACTTCTCGGGCCCGATGCTCAACTACGGCGACTTCTCCCGCTACGGCAAGTCGTTCGCCGCGGTGAAGAAGGGCAACTTCCTCGGCCTGCCGGTGAACTTCCTCGTGTTCGCGCTCCTCGTGGTGATCACGGCGGCCGCGACCGTGCCGGTGTTCGGCGAACTGCTCACCGACCCCGTGGAGACGGTCGCGCGGCTGGACAACACGTTCGCCGTCGTGCTCGGCGCGCTCACCTTCATGATCGCCACGGTGGGGATCAACATCGTCGCGAACTTCGTCTCACCGGCGTTCGACTTCTCCAACGTCAACCCGCAGAAGATCAGCTGGCGCACCGGCGGCATGATCGCCGCCATCGGCTCGGTGCTGCTCACGCCGTGGAACCTGTACTCGAGCCCCGAGGTCATCCACTACACGCTGGACACCCTGGGCGCCTTCATCGGCCCGCTCTACGGCGTGCTCATCGCGGACTACTACCTGGTGAAGAAGCAGAAGGTGGACGTCGACGCGCTCTACACGCTCCAGCCAACGGGTGCCTACCACTACAGGCGCGGCTACAACCTCGTCGCGGTCGTCGCGACGGCCGCGGGCGCGGTGCTCGCGATGCTGGTGGTCTTCCTCGGTTCCTCGGACGCCGCCGCGTCCAGCTGGTTCATCGGGGCCGGCGTGGCCTTCGCCCTGCATTGGTCGCTGTCGCGGCGCCGGGCGGCCTCGGGGGACCCGGTGGACACGGCGACGGTCTGATCGCGGCGCCTCCCGCGCCCGCCCGGGCGCCGTCACCACCCGCCAGGGACTATGGCGGGTGGTGACGGCGTTGCACCTGGCAGGTGTAACGGTGTAAGCGGGAGGCTGGATGGATCGGGCCTGGGGAATGCTGCGCAGCGTGGCGCGGGCGGCGGACACGCCGCGGAAGGTCAAGAAGGGCACGATCCCGCGGATCTGGGGCTACGTACGCCCCTACCGCGGGTGGCTCGCGGCGTTCCTGCTGCTCACCGTGCTGTCGGCCGGGGTCGGCGTCGCCACGCCGATCCTCGCCGGGCGGGTGGTCAACGAGATCGTCGCGGGCGGGCAGGTGGACGCGGCGGCAGCCGTCGTCGTGGGTCTGGCCGCCGGCATCGCCGCGCTCGCGATCCTCGAGGCCGTCGTCGGGCTCGTGTCGCGCTGGTTCTCCTCCCGGATCGGGGAGGGCCTCATCGTGGACCTGCGCCGCGCGGTGTTCGAGCACGTCCAGCGCATGCCCGTGGCGTTCTTCACCCGCACCCGCACCGGCGCGCTGGTGAGCCGCCTCAACTCCGACGTCGTCGGCGCCCAGTCGGCCGTCACCACCACGCTCGCGGCAGTGCTCTCCAACGTCATCCAGCTGACGCTGGCCCTGGCGGTCATGATCACGTTGGCCTGGCAGGTCACGCTGCTCGCACTCCTCCTGCTACCGGTGTTCGTCCTGCCCGCCCGGCGGATGGGACGCACCATCGCCGACCTGCGGCGCGAGACCGCGGACCTCAACGCCGGCATGAGCACCCAGATGACCGAGCGGTTCTCCGCGCCCGGCGCCACGCTCGTGAAGCTCTTCGGCCGCCCCGAGGAGGAGGCCCTGGAGTTCGGCGAGCGCGCCCAGCGGGTGCGCGACATCGGCGTGCGCACGGCGATGGTGTCGCGGGTGTTCGTCACCGCGCTGTCGCTGGTCTCGGCGCTGGCCCAGGCCCTGGTGTACGGGCTGGGCGGCTACCTCGCCGTCACCGGCGCGATCGCGCCCGGCACGGTCGTCACGCTCGCGCTGCTGCTCACCCGCCTGTACTCGCCGATGACGGCGCTGGCCAACGCCCGCGTGGACGTCATGGGTGCGCTGGTGTCGTTCGAGCGGGTCTTCGAGGTCCTCGACCTGCAGCCCATGATCACCGAGAAGTCCGGGGCGCGTGCCCTGCCGGACGGGCCGGTGTCGGTCGCGCTGCGCGACGTGCGGTTCGCCTACCCCAGCGCCGAGCGGGTCTCCCTCGCCTCCCTCGAGGACGTCGCCGTGCTGGACCGCCGCGCGAACGACGAGGTGCTGCACGGGGTGAGCCTGGAGGTCGGCGGCGGCAAGCTCCTCGCGCTCGTCGGATCCTCGGGGGCGGGCAAGTCCACCATCGCCGCCCTCGTGCCGCGCCTCTACGACGTGGACGGGGGCAGCGTCGAGCTCTCGGGGATCGACGTGCGCGACCTGACGTTCGCCGCCGTCCGCGGCGCCGTCGGGGTGGTGACCCAGGACGGGCACCTTTTCCACGACACCATCCGCGCCAACCTCCGCTACGCCGCTCCCGACGCCACGGACGAGGAGCTCGTGGACGCGCTGCTCCGGGCGCGGCTGGGCGACCTGCTCGACGACCTCCCGGACGGCCTGGACACCGTCGTGGGGGAGCGGGGCTACCGGCTCTCCGGCGGCGAGCGCCAGCGCCTCACGATCGCGCGCCTGCTGCTCGCGAAGCCGCGGGTGGTGATCCTCGACGAGGCCACCGCACACCTGGACTCCGAGTCGGAGGCGGCGGTGCAGGCCGCGCTCGTCGAGGCCCTCGACGGCCGGACGGCGATCGTCATCGCCCACCGGCTCTCGACGGTGCGGGCCGCGGACGAGATCGCGGTCGTCGAAGGCGGACGGATCGTCGAGCGCGGGACGCACGACGAGCTGCTCGCCGCGGGCGGGCGCTACGCCACCCTGTACTGGACGCAGTTCGCGGGCGATCCGGCCGAGGACGAGCCGGTGAGGGCGGTCGAGTGCGGGATCGAGGGCTGCACGGTGCGGCACCGGGAGCCGCACGCGGTCGGCTGACCCCTGGCCGCGGTCAGCCCGTCGGCGCCGGCGTGTGTCCCCCGTGCGTCACCGGCGCCGACTCGGACTGGCCCTCGGAGTTGAGCACGTCCACGACGGCCATCATCCCGAGGTCCTCGTGGGCGAGGATGTGGCAGTGGAAGACGTACTTCCCGGTGAAGTCGTCGAACGGGTTGAGGATCATGACCTCGCCACCCTGCGGGACCGGCACGGTGTCCTGGTGGCCGCGCGCGTCGTAGGGCCTGCCGTCGATCGAGACGACCTGGAAGTCGTTGATGTGGATGTGGAACGGGTGCTGTTCCTGGGTCTGGTTGACGATCGTCCACCGCTCCACGGTGCCGACCGTCGGCGTGACGTCGATGCGGGTCGGGTCGAACTGCTTGCCGTCGATGAAGAACTCGTTGGCGGCGTTCTTCTCGGTGAAGACGATCCGCCGATCCTGCGCGACGGGTTCGGTGCGCAGGTCGCGCTCGGGGATGAGTGAGGTGGGCAGCTCCGCGCGCTCGACCGCCGCGCCCTCGGAGACCAGCGTCGCGAGCCGGGCCTCGGGGTACTGGTCGCCGGTGGTGCCCTGGTTGTACGCCCGCGTGCGGAGCTCGTAGGTGCCGGGGGCGGCACCCTGGACGAGCACCTCGTAGCGCTTCCCCGGCGGCATGACGAGGTGCTCGGCCTCCCAGACCTCCCACACCGGGTCCGCGTCCTCGGCGATCACCCACATCCGGTGGCCGGTGAGCTCGACGTCGTACCAGATGTCCGCGCCGATGTTGGCGACGTGCCACACCTGGGTCTCGCCGGGGGCGATCGTCATCCGCGGGTCGACCTCGCCGTTGACCACGCGCGTCGTCGGGGCGCCGGAGTCGATGTTGTCTGCGGGGATGGCGCCGTCCTGCACCTGGAAGTCACGCAGCGCGAGGTACTGCTCCGTCGCGCCCTGGATCGGGTCCGGCAGTAGGTCGGTGAGCCCCTCCACCACGAGCATTCCGGACAGCCCGCCGAAGACCTGGCCCTCGCTCATCCCGTGGATGTGCGAGTGGTACCAGTACAGGCCCGGCTCGTGGTCCGGTGGGATCTGCAGGGAGTAGTGCTCGGTCGCACCCGGCGGCGTCTGGCGGAAGATGTTGTCCGAGTCGCCCTGCGGCGAGACGTGCATGCCGTGGAAGTGCAGGTTCGCGGGGGCGTCCAGCTGGTTGACCAGCTCGACGTCGAGGGAGTCGCCGGGTCGCACCCGGATGGTGGGCGCAGCGAAGGCGCCGTTGAACACCCGCGCCTGCAGCGTCTTCCCGTCGATCTCGACGGCCTTGTCCTCGGCGGTCAGCGTGACGTTCACGGTCGACGGAGCGGCGGGTGCGGCAGCGTCTCCTGGCGCACCCGCGCATCCCGCGAGGGGCAACAGGACGCATGCGGCGAGCACGCGCAGGATCCGGATGTTCACGACGGGGCCCCCTCACACCGAAGTGGACGCGATCAACCGCGTTGATCGTGTCGCAGTCTGACGACGATCACGATCCTCGTCAGCGGCTGAACGGACGCATCACTGCCGGTCGGGGTGCCGTCACGGCGTGCAGATCCGGCGGGCCGGGTACGTCCCGGTTCGATCTGATGGGCCGGTCTTCTGGGCCGGTCTTCCGGGCCCGGTCGGATGGCCCGGTCGGATGGCCCGATGGGCGCTGTGGGAGGGCGGTGGCCACGCCCTCGGCGGCTCGCCGGGTCGCGCCGAGCTCGTAGGTCCCGCGCCTACCTCGCAGGGGCCCGCGCCGCTTCGCAGGTCCCGCCTCCGTCTCGCAGAGGCCTGCGCGCTTCTTCGCAGGGCCCGGCGCCGCTTCGCAGAGGCCTGCGCGCTTCTTCGCAGGGCCCGGCGCCGCCTCGCAGGGGCTGCAGCGCCTGCGAGGAGTGCGCGAAGCCTGCGAGGCCGCCCCGGACCCGCGGGCGCAACCCCGCATTGGACTCGCCCGCGCCCCGGACGTTCCCGCGCGCGTGGGCGGTGGCACACACCCGCGGGCGGTGGCACATACCGCCGGCAGTGTGTGCGAGCGCCACCGGGCGTGTGCGAGCGCCGCGGGGTGTGTGCGAGGACCCGGGCGACCCGGGCGACGCGGACACACCGCCACCGTTCCGACCGGCGCGGCGGCGCCCGCCACCCACAGGCACGCCGCGCCCCCAACTTCACCGGCGCGTCGCGCCGAACCTCACCGGCGCGCCGCCCCCCACCTCACCGGCGCACGGCGTGTTCCACCACATCCAGCACGGCGGCCAGGCCGTCCGTCGGGCGCCCGGTGGCGAGGTACGACGCCAGGCCCTCCAGCACCAGCTCCAGGTACCGGGCGAGCACGGGCACCGGCACGTCGTCGCGCAGGATCCCCGCCGCGGCCTGGCGTTCCAGCCGCGACCGGGTCGCGGCGGTGAGCGCCTCGGCGTGGGCCGCCCAGTGTTCGCGGAAGGCCGGCTCGGTGCGGCCGCGGCGGGCGACCTCCAGGAACGTGCCCGCCCAGTCCTGCGTCTCCGGTGCGGTGACCAGGAGCCGCATCACCTGGACGAGGCCCTGCTCGGCGACGATGTCGGCCATGCGCTGCGCGTCCTGCTCGGCGAGCGCGAGGAACAGGGCCTCCTTGTCCCGGAAGTGGTGGAAGATCGCCCCCCGGGACAGGCCCGTGGCCTCCTCGAGCCGCCGCACCGTCGCACCCTCGTAGCCGTGGCGGGTGAAGCAGGCGCGTGCGCCGTCCAGGATCTGCTGGCGACGGGCGGCGAGCCGGTCGGTGCTGACGCGCGGCATCCGCGCAGGATAGTTCAGCGAGACGTACGTACGGCTTGGGAAGCCGGGTTCAGACGGCTGTGGCGGCGCCCGTAGGCGAAGTAGACGACCAACCCGATCACCATCCAGGCGAGGAACCGCAGCCAGGTGTCGACGGCGAGGAACATCATCAGCGTCAGGCACGCGAGCACCGCGAGGATCGGCAGCACCGGCACGAACGGCGTGCGGAACGCCCGCGGCAGGTCCGGGGCCGTCCGGCGCAGGATGATCACCGCGATGGCCACCAGCACGAACGCGAAGAGCGTGCCGATGTTCACCAGCTCGGCCAGCGCGTCCAGCGGCAGCAGCCCGGCGAGGAGGGCCACGACGACGCCGACGCCGATCGTGATGCGGTAGGGCGTGCCGAACCGCGGGTGCACCTTCGCGAGGCCGCGCGGCAGCAGCCCGTCGCGGCTCATCGCGAACGCCACCCGCGCCTGCCCCAGCATGAGGATCATCATCACCGT
>NZ_JBFWVQ010000123.1:0-15881 GCF_050246655.1 Pseudonocardia sp. | reverse complement strand
CGATCGTGATGCGGTAGGGCGTGCCGAACCGCGGGTGCACCTTCGCGAGGCCGCGCGGCAGCAGCCCGTCGCGGCTCATCGCGAACGCCACCCGCGCCTGCCCCAGCATGAGGATCATCATCACCGTGGTGAGGCCGGCGAGCGCGCCGATCGTGATCAGGGTGGCGAAGATCGGCGCGCCGACGGCCTGGAAGGCCGACGCGAGCGGGGCCTCCGTGTCGAGCTGGTCGTAGGGCTGCATGCCGACGACGACCAGGGAGACCAGGACGTAGAGCGTGGCGCAGATGGCGAGCGAACCCATGATCCCGCGGGGGACGTCGCGTTGCGGGTTGCGCGTCTCCTCCGCGGTGGTGGCGACGATGTCGAAGCCGATGTAGGCGAAGAACACCAGCGCGGCCGCGGCGACGATCCCGCTGACGCCGAAGTTGGCCGGTTCGGCCCCGAAGAGCGCCGAGACGAGCGTCTGCTCGCCGCTGCTCTCGCCCGTCGCCGGCTGCGCGGGCGGGACGAACGGCGTGTAGTTGGCCGCCTGGACGAAGAACAGGCCCGCGACGATCACCAGCAGCACGACGGCGATCTTGATCGCGACGATCGCCGCGTTGAACCGCGCGGAGAACTTGATCCCGATGACGAGCACGACCGTCGTCACCAGCACGACGAGCACCGCGGGCAGGTTGAACGCCGAGCCCTCGTCCCCCGAGACGGCGGCAGGCAGGCTCAGCCCGATGTTCTCCAGCAGCACCGCGAGGTACTGCGACCAGCCCACGGCCACTGTCGCGGCGCCGATGACGAACTCGAGGATCAGGTCCCATCCGATGATCCAGGCCACCAGCTCCCCGAGCGTGGCGTAGGAGAAGGTGTACGCGCTGCCCGCGACCGGCACCGTCGACGCGAGCTCCGCATAGCACATCGCGGCGAGCCCGCACGCCACCGCGGCCAGCACGAACGAGATCGCGACGGCGGGTCCCGCCGTCTCGTTGGCGGCCACGCCGGTGAGGACGAAGATCCCGGTACCGATGATGACGCCGACGCCGAAGACGGTGAGATCCAGCGCCGACAGGTCCTTGCGCAGCCGGTGTTCCGGATCCTCGGTGTCTCGAATGGACTGCTCGACGGACTTGCGGCGCAGCACGCTCATCTCGGGGGCTCCTTCCGCGAGGGCGGTCACGCAGTCACGTAACGGTGGGCCGGCGGTGGCCTGCTGTTCCCGATTCGTCAGATCTCGAAACGGTGCGGGTCGCCGGTTGCGGGGGTAGCGTGGCCCCACGTGACTCCGGACGTGCGGGCTGTGCACAGCGGCGCGAGGGTCCCCACGGGCCCGGACAGCGGCGCACAGGCGGTTCTTCGCAGTCGCGCCGAGGCAGAGGCCTACGTCGCGTCCGTCTGCTTCAAGCACGGACCTCCGCGGCTGGTGGGCGCGGAGCTCGAGTGGCTCCTGCACCCCGCCGGGGACCCGCACGCCCCCGTCGACCTCGCCACGCTCGTCGCGGCCCTCGGTCCGCACACCCCTTCCTGCCTCGATCCCCGCTCGCCCGCCACGACCCTTCCCGCAGGCTCCGCCGTCACCGTCGAGCCCGGCGGCCAGGTCGAGATCGCGAGCCCTCCCCTCCCCGACATAGGCGCACTCACCGCCGCGCTCGACAGCGACTCCCGCGCCCTCCACGAACGTCTCGCCGGACACGGCCTCGTCGCCCTGCCCCGTGCGGCGGACGGCGCCCGCCCCCCGCACCGCCTCCTGGACCTCCCGCGCTACCGCGCCATGGAGCACGCCTTCGACCGCATCGGTCCGTACGGCCGCAGCGGGATGTGCGCCACCGCGGCCGTGCAGGTCTGCCTGGACCCGGGGGAGGAGGACGCGCTGGTCCACCGCTGGACGGCGTTGCACGCCCTCGGGCCCGTCCTGATGGCCGCGTTCGCCAACTCCCCCCGCCTGCACGGGCGCCGCACCGGTTGGAAGTCCTCGCGGATGGCCGCGTGGCTCGCCCTGGACCCCGTCCGCACCGCCCCGCCGCGGGCCGTCGACCTCGCGGACCCGGCCACGGGTTGGGCCAGGCGCGTCCTCGACACGCCGCTGCTGTGCCTGCGCAGGCCGGAGGGCTCGTGGTCCGCGCCGGCCGGGGTCACGTTCGCGGACTGGATCGCGGGCGCCCTCACCCCGGCGCCGACCACCGACGACCTCGACTACCACGTCACGACGATGTTCCCGCCGGTCCGCCCGCACGGACACGTCGAGGTCCGCTACATCGACATGCAGCCCGGCCGGCGCTGGGCGGTGCCCGTCGCCGTCGTCGCCGCGCTGGTGGCGGAGCCGGTCGTGACCGACCGGGTGCTGGAGGTGTGCGAGCCGACCGCGGGCCGTTGGGAGTCGGGTGCCCGCCATGGGCTCGCCGACCGCGTCCTCGCCCGCGCCGCCACCCGCCTCTTCGATCTCGCCTGCTCGCGCATGCCCGCCGTCGGCGCCTCACCGTGGGTCGTCGACCTGCTCGGCGAGCACATCGAGCGCTACGTCCTGCGCGGCCGGTGTCCGGCCGACGACCCGGACCCGGCGGACGGCCCGGCCCTGCGATCACCCGTCCCGTCCGCCGAGAGCGAGGGAAGAACCGCATGACCAGCACTCCGGAGGACCTCGCGACGTCCGATCCCGAGCCGCTGCGCGCGCGCATCGCGGACCTGCTCACCGCCGCCCGCACGCGCAGCACCGCCCTCACCGACGCCGTGGACGACGCCGACCTCGTCGTCCAGCACTCGCCGCTGATGTCGCCGCTCGTGTGGGACCTCGCCCACGTCGGCAGCCAGGAGGAGCTCTGGCTCGTGCGCGACGTCGGCGGGCGCGAGCCGCTGCGCCCCGAGATCGACGGGCTCTACGACGCGTTCCGCCACAGCCGCGCGCGCCGCGTCGAACTGCCGCTGCTCACGCCGCCCGAGGCGCGCGCCTACGTCGCCGAGGTGCGCGACAAGGCGCTCGACGCCCTGCACGCGAACCCGCTGCGCGGGCGCAGGCTCGTCGAGCACGGCTTCGCGTTCGGCATGATCGTCCAGCACGAGCAGCAGCACGACGAGACGATGCTCGCCACCCACCAGCTGCGCCCCGGCGCCCCCGTGCTGCACGCCCCGGCGCCACCGCCCGGCGGCCCGGTCGGGGCCCGCGAGGTGCTGGTCCCGGGCGGCCCGTTCACGATGGGCACCTCCACCGAGCCGTGGGCGCTGGACAACGAACGCCCGGCGCACCCCGTCGAGGTGTCGGCGTTCTGGATCGACACGCACCCCGTCACGAACGGCGAGTACGCCGAGTTCGTCGAGGCGGGGGGCTACGACGACCCGCGCTGGTGGAGCGAGCAGGGCTGGGCCCACCGCGGCGAAGCCGGGCTCGTCGCGCCGCGGTTCTGGGAGCGCGCGCAGGACGGTACGTGGTGGCGGCGCCGCTTCGGCGTGCACGAGGCGGTACCGGACGCCGAGCCGGTGGTGCACGTGTGCTTCCACGAGGCGGAGGCGTTCGCCTGCTGGGCGGGCAAGCGGTTGCCCACCGAGGCGGAGTGGGAGAAGGCCGCCCGCGTCGACCCCGCCACCGGCCGGTCGCGGCGCTTCCCCTGGGGCGACGAGGACCCCACCCCGGCGCACGCCAACCTCGGGCAGCGCCACCTGCGGCCCGCCGCGGTCGGGGCCTACCCGGCCGGGGCGTCACCGCTCGGGGTCCACCAGCTGATCGGGGATGTCTGGGAATGGACGTCGTCGGGCTGGGAGCCCTACCCGGGGTTCGAGGTGTTCCCCTACCCGGAGTACTCGCAGGTGTTCTTCGGCGGCGACTACCGGGTGCTGCGCGGGGGGTCGTTCGGCACGGACCCGGCGGCGATCCGCGGCACGTTCCGCAACTGGGACCTGCCCGTCCGCCGCCAGATCTTCGCCGGGTTCCGGTGCGCGCGCGACGCCTCCCGCGAGGACGGCGCCTAGGGCGTGTGCCGCCACCTCGCCTACCTCGGGCCCCCGCTGACGCTGTCGGCGCTCGTGACGGAACCGCCGCACGGGCTCCTGCACCAGTCCTACGCGCCGCGCGACATGCGCGGGGGCGGCACCGTGAACGCGGACGGGTTCGGCGCCGGCTGGTTCCCCGACGGATCGGCCGAGCCGGTGCGGTACCGGTCGGAGAAGCCGATCTGGTCGGACACCGCGTTCGCCGGGATCGCCGGTGCGACGCGCAGCCCGGCGGTGCTCGCGGCAGTCCGGTCCGCGACGACCGGGATGCCGGTGCACGCCGGCGCGTGCGCCCCCTTCGCCGAAGGACGATGGCTGTTCAGCCACAACGGCGTCGTGCGGGGCTGGCCCGGCTCCGTCGCGCCGCTCGCGGCGGCGCTGCCCACCACGGACCTGCTCACCCTGGACGCCCCGACGGACTCCGCGCTGCTGTGGGCGCTGGTCCGCCACCGGCTGCGCGGCGGGGACGATCCCGCGACGGTGCTCGCGGAGACGGCCCTCGCGGTGGCGGCCGCGGCCCCCGGCTCGCGGCTGAACCTCCTGCTCACCGACGGCGCGGCCGTCTGGGCCACGACGTGGACGCACGCGCTGTCCGTGCGTGTCAGCCCGGACGCGGTGCTCGTCGCCTCCGAACCCCTCGACGACCTGCCCGGCTGGGCGGCGGTGCCTGACCGGCACCTGCTCGTCGCCCGCCCCGGCACGTGCCGGGTCACCGAACTGGCGGAGCCCACCGCGCCGCCGCACCCGAGTCCCCGACGACCCCGAGGAGACCGATGCGCCACACCGTCCAGCTCGACGTCCACCTGACCGAGGCCGACGCCGAGCGCGCGCTGCGCGAGGACGCCCGCGAGGGTCTGCGCGCGATGCCCAAGCACCTGCCGCCGAAGTGGTTCTACGACGCCCGGGGCAGCGCCTTGTTCGAGCAGATCACGCAGCTGCCCGAGTACTACCCGACCCGCACCGAGGCGGCGCTGCTCGCGGCCGCCGTGGACGAGGTCGCCCGGATCAGCGGCGCGCACACCCTCGTGGAGCTCGGTTCCGGCTCGTCGACGAAGACCCGGCTGCTGCTCGACGCGTTCACCCGCACCGGCACGCTGCGTACCTACGTGCCCCAGGACGTGAGCGAGTCCGCGCTGCGCCTGGCCATGGACGCGCTCGCCCCGGACTACCCCGGCCTCGCGCTGCACGGGGTCGTGGGTGACTTCACCCGCCACCTCGACCTGCTGCCCGCAGGCGGATCGCGGCGGATGGTCGCCTTCCTCGGCGGCACGATCGGCAACCTCGTACCCGCCGAGCAGCGGGCCTTCCTGTCCGGGCTGCGCGCCGTCCTGGACCCGGGGGAGCACCTGCTGCTCGGCGTCGGGCTCGTCGTACCGGAGGACGTCGTGGTGCCCGCCTACGACGACGCGGCGGGCGTCACCGCCGAGTTCAACCGCAACGTCCTGCACGTGCTCAACCGCGAGCTCGGCGCGGACTTCGACGTCGACGCGTTCGTGCACGTCGCGTTCTGGGATCCGCGCAACGAATGGATCGAGATGCGGCTGCGCGCCACCCGGCCGATGACGGTGCACCTGCAGGCGCTCGACCTCACCGTGCGGTTCGCCGAGGGGGAGGAGCTGCGCACGGAGATCTCGGCGAAGTTCCGCACCGAGGGCGTGCGGGAGCTGCTCGCAGGGACCGGGTTCACCCTCACCCGCTGGTGGACCGACGCGGACGAGCGGTTCGGGCTCGCGCTGGCCACGGCGACGTGAACCGGGACGGGTTCGCCGACGATGCGCGCCCACACGGTGTGCCCGGCGTCGAACGCGTGCGGGCGGGCCTGCACGACCCGCATGCCGCACGTCGCGGCGACGGCGGGCAGCCGCCGTCCCGCCCAGGGCTGCGGCAGCGCGTCCGCCAGGCACGCCGTGAGCGACCGCACCGACGCGGGCGGCAGGGAGCCGGGGGCGAGCAGAGTGCCGCCGTAGTCCAGCTCGTAGGTGGCGAGGACGCCCCCGGGCTGCAGCAGCCGCGCCAGCGCGCGCACGGCGTCCTGCAGCGCGTCGACGTAGATGAGCACCCGCTCGGTGCGGACGACGTCGACCGAGCCCGGCAGCAGGCCCGGGTCCGTCACGTCCCCGACGACCCAGCGGACGTTGCCGGGTCCGCCCGACGCGCGCTCGCGGGCCGCGGCGAGCAGCGACTCGTCGCGGTCCAGCCCGACGACCGTCGCCTCCGGATGGTCGGCCGCCAGCCGTAGCGCCTCCAGGCCGAGCCCGCACCCCGCGTCGAGCAGCACCCGGCCCGCCTGCAGCGGCGCCGCGGCCCGCAGCGCGGAACGGACGGCGACGAACCCGGGCAGCCGGTCCGCGGCCTCCAGGAAGGCTGCCCGCCCGGCCGCGGACGCGGGCCCGCCGGCCCCGAACGCCGCGTGCAGATCATGATCCATTCCGTGACGGTATCCACACGTCGCCGGACCGTCGTCCGGTTTGTCCCGATCCGAGGCACACCCGTCCGACCGGCGTCAGACCGGGGCGAGCCGCCGACGGCGCGTCGGCTTGACGAGGCCGCGCGCCAGCACGTCCAGCACGAGCGCGGCCGTCCAGCTGAAGTCCTGGCAACCGTGGCCGGTGCGGGCCAGCGGGTCGAAGTACTCGCGGAAACCGCCCGTGCGCACCGCGGTGGTGAGCGCGGAACGCAGCATCGCCGCCTCGTCGCGGCGGCCGTGGCGTTCGAGGCCGCGCAGCACCAGCCAGCTCGTGTTGACCCAGGACGGGCCGCGCCAGTAGCGGGTGGAGTCGAAACCGGGGTGGGTGCGGTCGTAGCTGGGCAGCGGCACCCGGTCCGACAGCGCGAAGCGCGGACCCCCCGCGTGGCGCAGCAGGGTGTCCACGACGTTCTCGGGCAGGTCCAGCAGGATCGGCACGATCCCGCCGATCGAGTGGGTGGCCCCGGCGGTCCCGTCCCGGCCGCGGGCGACGAAGATCGCCTCGTCCGGGTCGTAGAGGTGGGTGAGCAGCGCGTCGCGGACCGCGTGGGCGCGGCGCCGGTGCGGGCGGGCGCGGCGGCCCACCACCCGCGCGATGCGCGCCAGCGCCTCCTCCGACCAGGCCAGCAGCGCGTTGAACAGTGGGTCCGCGACGACGAAGCGGTGCGACGGCAGCGCGTCGGCGTCCCGGTAGCCGTGGTCGCGGTAGTGCTCGACGAGCGCGATGTAGCGGGCGTAGTCCAGGTCGGTCGGGCGCTCGCCGGGCTCGGCGTGGTCCAGGTCGCGGCGGCGGCCGGGTACGGTCTCGGGCCCGCCCTCGCCGACCGGCACCCCGGCGAGCTCCGCGTCCCACGACGGCGAGTTGTCCAGCCCCGACTCCCACGGGTGCACGATCACCGCGAGCCCGTCGCCGTTGGTGCGGTGGCGCGCCAGGTACTCGTGCTGGGCGACGAGCTTCGGGTAGACGCGCTGCAGGAACGCCCGCCCGGGCACCGGGTCGGCCTGGTGCACCAGCCACGCGGCGGCGGCGTGCACCGGCGGCTGCACGATCCCGGACGTCTCCTGCCGCGGCGCCTCGGGCACGTCCGCGGAGCGCCAGAAGTCGGGCCCGGGGAAGTAGGCGTCGCGGGGCGTGGCGGGGTTGAACACGATCTGCGGCACCCGGCCGTCCGTCCACTGCGCGTCGAGCAGCGTCTCCAGCTCCCGGCGCCCTCGCTCCGGCGCGACCCGCGCCCAGCCGACGGCGATGAACGCCGAGTCCCAGCTCCACTGGTGCGGGTAAAGGCGCCGCGACGGCACCGTCCAGCCCCGCTCCCAGTTGCGGTCGAGCACGCCGACGGCGTCCCGCCACAGCTGTGCCTCGGCAGGTGACAGGCCGGCGGGTGGCGTGCTGTCGATCCCGTCGAACCCCACCGGCTCGGCCACCCGGACGCTCCCTCCACGGCGCTCGGCGGCTGGTGCCGCCGATGATCCGACCATTGTGGGCGACGGGTGTCCGGGACTGGTTGCCTGTATGTGACGACCCGTGTCCCGCGGGGCGCTCACCCCGGCACGCCGGAGCGCGAGCGCCAGAGCAGCCAGACGAAGTACGGCGTGCCGAGCACCGCGGCGAGCAGCCCCGCGGGCAGCTGGGCCGGCGCGATCACCGTCCGGCCGATGGTGTCGGCCACCGACACGAGCAGCGCGCCGAGCAGCGCCGCCGTCGGCAGGACGCGGGCGTGGCGGGCGCCGACGAGCGCGCGGGCCGCGTGCGGCGCGACCAGCCCGACGAACGCGATGACGCCGACCGCCGCCACCGCCGTCGCGGTGAGCAGGCAGGAGACGCCGAGCAGGAGCGCCCGCGCACGCTCCGTGCGCACCCCGACGACGCGGGGCGTGTCGTCGTCCACCGCGAGCAGGTCCAGCTCCGAACGGGCGGCCCACAGCAGCGGCGCGGTGAGCAACAGCACCACCGCGACCGGCGCGACCTCGGCGAGCGTGCGCCCGTAGGTCGACCCGGAGAGCCACGTCAGTGCCTTCGCGACGTTCCACGGATCGGTGAGCACGATGAGGAAGGTGGTGGCGGCCACCGCCGCCGCGGACACGCCGACGCCGATGAGGACGAGCCGGTCCGAGTCCAGGCCGCGCCGCGCGGCGAGCCCGAAGACCAGCAGCGACGCGACCGCCGCTCCGCCGAGGGCGGCGCCGACCAGCGCCGCCGTGCCTGCACCCGGCGCGAACGTGATCACGGCGACGGCGCCGAGCCCGGCCCCGCCGGTGACGCCGATGATGCCGGGCTCGGCGAGCGGGTTGCGGCACACCGCCTGCAGCGTGGCCCCCGCGACGGCGAGCGCGGCGCCCGCGGTGAGCGCCGCCAGCACGCGCGGCGTGCGGGTCTCCAGCACGAAGGACACGATCGGCCCGGCGCGGCCCGCCAGCCCGTTCGCGACGTCGCCCAGCCGGAGCAGCGCGTCCCCGAGCAGCAGGCCCGCCACGATGGCGGCCACCAGGGCCAGGGCGATCACCCCGAGGACCGTCCCGAAGCCCACCCGGGAGCGCAGCCGCCCCGACCGGGCGGCGGGCGCGGGACGGACGCGGCCCGCCGCGGTGAAGCGCGCCGCGAGCGCCACCAGGACGAGCGCGCCCGCCAGCGACGTCACGACACCGGCGGGGACCTCGATCCCACCCAGCTGCGCGCCCAGGGTGAGCCGCGCGATCACGTCCGCCCCGAGCACCACGAGGACGCCCGCGATCGCGGACACCGGCAGCAGCGCCCGGTGCCGCGCGAGCCCCGGAACGGACGGCACCAGCAGCCGCACCAGCGCGGGCGCGGCGAGCCCCACGAACCCGATCGGGCCCGTGACGGTCACCGTCGCCGCCGAGAGCAGCACCGCGAGCAGCACGACCGCGAGACGGGTCCGGCCGGGATGCACTCCCAGCGCAGCCGCAGCGTCGTCGCCGAGGCCGTGGATGTCGAGGCGTGGCGACAGGGCGAGCAGCGCCGCCACGGCGAGGACCACCACCGGGCCGGTCCACGCCAGGGGAGCGGCGGACGGCAGCCCGAGCGAGCCGTTGGCCCACACGAACGCGCCCACGGTCTCCTGCCGGAACAGCAGCTGCAGCGTGACCGTCACCGAACCGAGGGCGAGCGCGATCGCCGAGCCGGCCAGCACGAGCCGGGTGGGCCCGGTGTCCGCACCGGACGACAGGCCCAGCACGAGGGCGGCGGCGGCGAGCCCGCCGACGAACGCGACCCCGCCCGCCAGTGGCACGGGCAGTGCGAGCCCGACGACCGCGGAGACGACGATCGCGGCGTAGGCGCCCGCGTCCACCCCGAGGGTGTCGGGGGAGGCGAGCGGGTTGCGGGCCAGCGACTGCAACGCCGCGCCCGCCACCCCCAGCGCCACCCCGGCGAGCACCGCGGCCAGCAGCCGGGGCAGGCGGGAGGCGACCAGGATCGCCGCCTGCTGGTCCGTGCCCTCGCCGAGGAGCACGCCGACCAGCTCGCGCACGCTCAGGTCCGCGGTGCCCTGTGTGACGTGCACGGCGGCGAGCAGGACGATCAGGGTGAGGCCGACCGCCGCGATCCCCACCGGCCCCCCGAGCTCCGCGCGGCCCGTCGCCGGGGCGGGCGCGGCGTCCGTCGACCGGCCGGCGGCGCGGGTCACGTGAGGTCGGCGACGACCGCGTCCACGTACCGCTGCATCGACGTGGGCCCGCCGAACATCCAGATGCCGTCGGGGAGCCGGTGCGTGTCGCCGTCCTTCACGAACGGCAGCGACGTCCAGACGGGGTTCGTCGCGAGCACGGTGGTGAACGGGTCGCCGCCGTCGCCGTCGTTGGCGATGTAGAGGAACGTGGCGTCGCCGACGCGGGTGAGTCCCTCGACGTCGGTCTGGCCGAGCCCGTACACGGCGTCGCCCGGCTCGGTCCAGGCGTTCTCCAGCCCGAGCCGCTCGGTGACGTCGGAGATCAGCGACCCCGTCCCGAACGGCCGGATGGAGACCTGGCTGCCCTCGACGTAGCCGTCGGCGAACAGGAACGCCGTCCCGCTGCGGGCGGCGAGCGCGGCCTTGCCCTGCGCGATCGTGGCGTCGAGCGCGGCCAGCAGCTGCGCCGCCTCGTCCTGCCTGCCGGTCGCGGTCGCGACCAGTTCGAGGTTGCGCTGCATCTGCCCGTACCCGTCGCCGGCGGCACCCCCCGGCACGAACGCGACCGGAGCGAGCTTCTGCATCTGGCCGACCGCCGAGTCGGGCAGCTCATCCGTAGCGAGGATCAGGTCGGGACGCAGCGCCGCGATGGAGTCCACGCTGGGCTCGCCGCGCACGCCCACGTCCGTGACCGACGCGTCGAGCGGTTCGGCCTTCACCCACTTGCCGTACCCCTCGACGTCGGCGACCCCGACCGGCATCACGCCGAGCGAGACGGCGTGCTCGGCGACGTTCCACTCCAGCGCCACGACCCGGGACGCGGGTGCGGGCAGGTCGATCCGCGTGCCTCGCATGTCGGTGAAGCTCACCGGTCCGCCCGCCGCGGGCGGGGGCGGGGCGTCCGCGGGGGGCTCGGTGGTTCCGCAGGCGGCGAGCAGGCCGGCGACGAGGCCGGCGAGCAGCGCCGGGGCGAGCCTGCGTCCGACGGGTCTCATGGGTTCCTCCGGGATTCGGTGGCCGGCGCACGGGCGACGTGCCGGCCGACGGGGCGGGTACGGATCTCGCCGGTGACGGGGTCGTGGTCGACCTCGACGCGGATGCCGTAGATCTCGGTGAGCAGGTCGGGGTCGAGGACCTCCGCGGGTGGCCCGGCGGCACGGATGCGCCCTTCCGCCAGCAGGACGATCTCGTCGGCGACGGCCGCGGCCTGGTCGAGGTCGTGCAGGACGACGCCGATCGCGACCTCGCGCGCGTCGGCGAGGTCGCGGACGAGATCGAGCAGCTCGACCTGGAAGCGCAGGTCGAGGAAGGTGGTCGGCTCGTCCAGCAGCAGGACGCCCGTCTCCTGGGCCAGGCAGCAGGCCAGCCAGACGCGCTGCAGCTGGCCGCCGGACAGCTCGTCGACGGGCCGGTCGGCCAGCCCGTCCACGCTGGTGATTGCCATGGCGCGGGCGACGGCGGCGGGGCCGTCGGGATCGCCCGCGCTCCACCGTCGCCGGTGGGGCTGGCGGCCGAACCCGACGACGTCGCGCACGGACAGGCCGGCAGGTGTCGGTCGGCTCTGTGCGAGCAGCGTCACGCGGCGGGCGAACTCGCGGCTGGTGAGGCTGGTGACGTCGCGGCGCTGCGCGCCCGCTCCGACGTGCAGGGTGCCCGCCTCGGGCCGGTGCAGGCGGCCGAGCGCGCGCAGGAGGGTCGACTTGCCGCTGCCGTTCGGCCCGACCAGCGCGATGATCCGGCCGGTGCGCAGCGCGACCGACGCCCCGTGGACGACCGTCTCGCCGTGGTAGCCCAGATCGAGGTCGATCCCGTCGAGAACGGGCGGTGTCGGCTCCACGGAGGAAAGTTAGCCACACCTCAATTGGGAAAGGCAAACCTTTGTGCAAATGACGGGTAAAGCACCGGTTCCGCCAGTCCACGTTCGAGTGAGACGTCGTCGCTCCGGAGTCCCCGTCGAGTCAACCTCTTGGAGGAATGGTCCGGCCGGAGCTTCGATCTAGCCTTCCCTTAGTTGAGGTCAGGCTGACCTGACTTTCGGAGAGGGCGAGATGGCTCCCTCGATTCCCACCGACCCGCCGCCCGATCGGTCGGTCCTCGACCTGGTCGGCGTCGGGTTCGGCCCGTCCAACCTGGCGCTCGCGATCGCCCTCGCCGAGCGCGGGAACCCGGTGACCGCGGCGTTCGTCGAGCGCCAGGAACGCTTCGGCTGGCACCGCGGCATGCTCATCGACGACGCCACGATGCGCATCTCGTTCCTCAAGGACCTCGTGACGTTGCGCGACCCCACCAGCCCCTTCAGCTTCCTCGCCTACCTGCACGAGCACGGCCGCCTGGTCGACTTCATCAACTACGGCAGCATGTACCCCACGCGCCTGGAGTTCCACGACTACCTGGAGTGGGCCGCGGGCCGGTGCGGCGCGGCGGTGGACTACGGCACCGAGGTCCTCGGGATCCACCCGGTGCGCTCCGCGGCCGCGGGCCCGGTCGACCTGCTGGAGATCGTCGGCCGCCGCTGCGGCATCACCTGGCGCCGCCACGCCCGCAACGTCGTGCTGGCCACCGGTCTCACCGCACACCTGCCCGCGGGCGTGCGGTCCGGACGGCGGATCTGGCACAACCGCGACCTGCTGCTGCGGGTCCCCGAGCTCGACGGCACCGATCCCGCCCGGTTCGTGGTGGTCGGGGCGGGGCAGAGCGCCGCCGAGGCCGTCGACTACCTGCACCGGACGTTCCCCGCGGCCGAGATCTGCTCGGTGTTCGGCCGCTACGGCTACAGCCCGGCCGACGACAGCTCGTTCGCCAACCGGATCTTCGACCCGTCCGCCGTGGACGACTACTTCCACGCGCCCGGGCCGGTGAAGGAGATGCTGCTGGGCTATCACGCCAACACCAACTACTCCGTCGTCGACCCGGAGCTCATCGACGGCCTCTACCGGCGCCACTACCACGAGAAGGTCGCGGGGACGTCCCGCCTGCGGTTCCTCAACGTCGCGCGGGTCGGCGACGTGACGGAGCTCGCGGACCGGGTGGAGCTGTCCGTCGAGTCGCTGATCGACGCACAGCACGACGTCCTCGTGGCCGACGTCGTCGTCTACGCCACCGGGTACCGGCCCACCGACCCGCTCTGCCTGCTCGACGACCCGCTCGCCGCCGCGATCGCCCGCGACGACGCCGGATGCGCGCGCATCCGCCGGGACTACCGGGTGGAGACCACCGCGGACGTCACCGCGGGGATCTACCTGCAGGGCGCCACCGAGCACAGCCACGGGATCACCTCGACGCTGCTGTCGACGACGGCCGTCCGGGTCGGGGAGATCCTCGGCTCGCTCGGTGTCCCGCCACTCAGCTCCGCCGGCTGAGGGATGCGACGGATGGTCATCGTCACCACGATCGGGTGGCGTCGTTGCTACTCGTGTGAGTGCCTCCCGCGCCGATCGGCCGTTCGTCGCAGCGATCCGTGCAGCCGACTCACGAACGGGGAGACCGGCGGCCCGGCCGACCGAGCCATGGTTAGCCTCTCAGGCGCAACGAGTTACGTCGTCAAGCCCTGTGCGTGATCCGGCTCACGGCGGTGTCGCGTCGCTCCCCCCGCGCGCCCCGCTCCCCGGCGGTACCGGTCGCGCGCTCGGAATCCGGAGAGGCACTCCCGTGAGCATGGCCCCCTGCCGCCCGCCCGTGCCCGGCCCGGCGAGCGGGCCCGGCCGGCACCGGACGGACGCCGCCCGCCGGGACGCCGACGGCACCGTCCCGATCCCGGTCACCGAGCTCGGCGCCCGGCCCACCGGTGGTACCGGTCGCCACCGACAGTCCGACACACGGTCCCGGATCGCCTCCCTGGACGGCCTGCGGGGGATCGCGGCGCTCGTCGTGGTCGTCTACCACGTCTTCCTCACCCAGTCGGCGCTCGCCGCGCCCTACGCCGATCCGGCCGCTCCGGTCGCCGACGCCGTCTGGTGGGCGACGTTCAGCCCGCTGCACCTGTTCTGGGCGGGACCCGAGGCCGTCTACGTGTTCTTCGTGCTGAGCGGCCTGGTGCTCGCGCTGCCCGCTGCCGACACCGGTCGGCTCAACCCGTGGGACTACTACCCGCGCCGGCTCGTGCGCCTCTACCTGCCGGTCTGGGCGGCCGTCGCCCTGGCCGTGGGCTGGGCGAGCGTCGTCCCGCGGCTGTGGCCCGCCGGGTCGAGCTGGTGGATCGTGGCCCACGCCCCGCAGCCCACACCGTCCTCGGTCCTGCAGGACCTGCTGCTCGTGTGGGCACCCGGCCAGGCCGTCCATGTGCTGTGGTCGCTGCAGTGGGAGGTCGTGTACTGCCTGCTCCTGCCGTTCGCGATCGTGGCGGTGCGCCGCGTGCCCCGCTGGTGGCCCGCGAAGCTCGTCCTCATCGCCGGCGCGCTGGTCGCCGGCGCGGCGACGGCGAACCTCGCCCTGGCCTCGCTGCCGCTGTTCCTCCTCGGCACCCTGATGGCCGTCGAGCACCGCCGCCTGCAGCGCTGGGCCGCCGCCGTGGACAGTGCCCGTCACGCGCTGCTGTGGTGGGCGCTGCTGCTCGTCGCCTGCGCGGCGTCGCTGCTCGCGTACTGGCTCGTCCACGCGCTCCCGCTGCCCGCGGGTGCCGTCGGGCCTGCGGAGACCGCCGCCCGCGGTATGCAGGGGCTCGGTGCCGGGCTCGCCGTCGCCGTGGCCTGGCTCTGGCGAGGCGCCCACGGCCCCCTGACGACGCCGGTCATGCAGTGGCTCGGCAGCCGCTCGTTCAGCCTCTACCTGGTGCACCTGCCCGTCGTTGCCACCGTGACGCTCCTGCTCGGGGTGCAGCCGCCGCTGGTGCTCGTGCTCTCGGGCACGCTGCTCGTGACGCTGCCGCTCACCGAGGCCTTCTACCGGCTCGTCGAGCGCCCGAGCCACCGGATCGCCCGCCGCGCCGGGCGCGCGGTCGCCGCAGGGGTCCGGTCGGTGCCCGCCGCCGAGGTGGTGCCGTCGGCGGCGGAGACGGGGCCGTTGCGCCGGATCGCGACGGGCGCCGTCCCGGCGCGCGGCGGGCGATCCGCGGCACCCGCGGTGGTGCCGCAGGCGCCGGCACCCGGGTCGCCCGCGCCTGTGGTGGCGCCGCAGGCGCCGGGCCGGGTGGTCGCACCGCAGGCGCCGGGCCGGGTGGTCGCGCCGCAGGCGCCGGGCCGGGTGGTTGCGCCGCAGGAGCCCGGTCTGGTGATCGCGCCGCAGGCGCCGGTCCGGGTGGTCGCGCCGCCGGTCGCCGTCGCGGCATCCCCGCGGCGCCCGGCCGCCGCGCGGCCCGTGGCCGTCCACGAGCCCACCACCCTCGTGCGGGGGTTTCCCCTGGTCACGGCGCTCCCGCAGCAGCCCGTCTCCCCGGGGCGCGCGACGACGGTGCCCGGCGCGCTGTTCGTGCCGAACGTGCCGGTGCAGGCCGCGCCGCCCTCCCCGCCCCAAGGGATCGCCGTGAGCGGCCCCGCGCCGCAACCGCGGCGGGATCGCGACGGCGTGCCGCTCGGGGTCGGCACCGGCCGGTGACCGACGCCGACCGTGCCGATGCTTCCACCGGGGCCTGCCGCCCTGACGGAGCTCGCACAGACCCCGGCGCGCTCGCACACACGGCCGGCGGTGTGCGCCGGCGCCGCACGGTGTGTGCGGGCGCCCCGACCTGTGTGGGAGCCCTACCGGACCCCCCGCGCCGCACCCGACCCCGGGACGCCGGCCCTCGCAGACCCGGCCCGCGCCTCGCGAGGGTCGCACCCACCTCGCAGACCCCGGGCGCGCCTCGCAGAGGCCGCAGCATCTGCGAGGCGTGCCCGGACCCT
>NZ_JBFWVQ010000122.1:0-16048 GCF_050246655.1 Pseudonocardia sp. | reverse complement strand
GGTTCTCCCACTTCGCGTACGCGTCGGGGAACGCGGAGCGCTGGACGGTCTGCGCGGCGACGGTGACGGGCAGCTCGTCCCAGCGCGGGACCTGGAGCAGCTTGTCGATGAAGATCGACGTCGAGTACACGGGATCGAGCACCTGCGCGGGTGATCCCCAGCCCTGGGAGGGCCGCTGCTGGAACAGGCCCAGCGAGTCGCGGTCGCCGTAGGCGATGTTGCGCAGCGTGGACTCCTGCATCGCCGTGGCCAGCGCGACCACCCACGCCCGCGGGGGCGCCTGCCGGTCCCTGGCGACGGCGATGATCGTCGCAGCGTTGCGGCGCTGCTCGTCGGAGAGATCGGCGGCGGTCGTCCCGGCGTCGTCGCCACGGCCGTAGGCGATGCCGGCACCCGCGTCGCAGTACCGGGTGGCCGGGGGTGGGCCGCTGCTCAGGGTGAACGCGAGGAACCCGAGCGCGAGGAACACCGCGAGCGCGGCCGCGATGGCCACCAGCGGGACGAGCAGCCGCAGCGGCCGGAGCGTGCGGGCGCCGGGGATCACCGCCGCCCCCCACAACCCGTCGAGAACGACGTTGTGCTGATCAACAAGGCGATTTGATCAGCACAACGTCGTTCTCGACGGGGGGACACGGTCAGGCCCGCTCGTAGCCGGCCACGCGCCAACCCTGCTCGGTGTCCACCACCAGCACGCGCAACGTCAGCGCGTCCGTGGGCACCTCGACCTGCAGCGACCGCGGCGACACCCGCACCGGTCGCGGCTCCCCGGTCACGCGGCGGGCCGGGATGTTGCCCGGGTCGACGGCCGCGAGCACGCCCAGGTACTCCTCCGACGTGTACGGGCGCAGGCCGGCCAGCCACTCGTCGGCGGTGACGCCGGGGGCCGGCCGCACCCAGGCCCGGGACCACAGCGACGCCACCTGCAGCGCCTCCTGCGGGGCCCGGGAGGGCGGCAGCGTCGTCGGCGTCAGCTCCGGGACGGGCGGCAGGACCGACGGGGTCGCGGCGGCGGTGGGCCGGTCGGTGGTCGCGACGCCCGAACCCGCGGGGGAGCCGAGGGGCGCGCTCTCCGCCCGCAGCGACCCGAGCCCGATGCTCACGGCGACCACCGCGGCGACGGCGAGCACCGCCACGACGACCAGCCGCACCGGGGAGCGCAGCGGCCACTGCCACAGCGACCGGTAGGCGGCGGACCGCCCGTGCGGACTCCTAATGGGCACCGTCGGCTCCCGACGCGCCGCGATCGCTACTCACGGTCGTACACCGGCGGCCGCGAGGACGGGCGTGGCCGGTAGATCCGGTACACCGGCACGCCGTCCACCAGCTCGGGGTGGACGGGGCGGGCACCTCCCGGAGCCGAACTCGGCCGCAGCGGGACGGACTCCGCGCGCCGGTAGATGACGCGGTCCTCGGAGTCGGGGACGTCCCCCCAGCCCGGACCGGTCCCCCCGGCGAGCCCCGGATCGGGCGCCCCCGGCAGCGACCGACGCACCGGGACGGCGACCGCGGGCACCGGATCGGGCTCGACGGGCGCGCGCCGGGGCGTGCCGTCGACGACGGGGGCGGCCTCGGGGCGGCCACCCTCGGACGGGTCGACGTCGCGGCTGCCGAAGCGGCGCTCGTCCCACCAGCGGGACTGGCGGTCCGGGCCGTCGTCGACGCCGCGCATCCGGGTCCACATCCGCGAGACGGGGCCGTCCCCGACGCCGGGGACGATCCCGCCGAACTGCTCGCGGGTGAGCGACACCATCGACACGAGCCGCCGGAACGGCCGCGCCACCGCCCACAGCACGATCGTCACGACGCCGGTGACGAGCAGCGCGAGCCACAGGTCGACGGGCGAGCCGGGCCGGAAGAGCGACACCACCATGAGCGCGTGCAGCCCCGCGAGGGCGCCGACGACGAGCGCGTTCACGACGGCGGCGCCGCCGATGCGCAGGAGGGCGGGCAGCACCTCGGGCTTGAGGACGGCGAGCACCGCGATCGCAGGGGCCGTCATCACCATGAGCCGCAGGATCAGCATCGCGACCAGCACGAGGATCTTCGACAGCAGCTGGAAGAGCGCGATGCACACCGCCTCCACCACCGCCAGCAGGCCCGCGCCGACGCGGCTGCCCGACTTGCCGGTGAAGTAGGGGTAGCGGTCGCCCATCTGCCCGGCGAGCACGGTGAAGTCCGCCTTCTTCTGCTCGGCGAGCGCGGCGGTGTCGCGGCCCTCGGCGACCTCCTGCTTGGTGAACGTCTGCGCGCGCAGCACGTCCCGGCCCAGCTCCTGCGCCTGCGGCGCGTCCGGCGAGCCGAACATGCCGCGCTGCCAGTTGCTGTAGACGACCTGGTCCACGAGCAGGGTGGGCAGCGTGTCGCGGTCCCCGAGGCCGACCTGGCCGAGGAAGCCCTCCTGCATCTGCGTCACGCCGTCGAGCAGCAGGGTGTCCGCTGCGCGGGTCCAGTCGAGCGGTGCCAGGTAGGCCGCCGACGCGACGAGCAGTGCGAGGACGGCGAACACCGCCCGCTGCGTCTGGCGGGCGAGGTCGCCGCGCAGGGCCAGCACGAGCAGGATCACCGCGAGGACCAGCATCGCCGGACCGATCCAGGTGGTGAACACGGTCTCGTACATGGCGGTGGTGCCCGCCCGGATGACGTCGTCGAGGGGGGCGAGCAGCTCCGCGCCGTCCGCGATCAGGTAGTGCGACCAGTTGACGCCCGCCACGACGAACTTCGCGACGTTGAACGTCTGGTTGCCCAGCCAGGTGTCGGTGCTGGTGGCGGGGTTGAACGCGGCCCCGGTGCAGCCGATGTCGTAGTTGTGCCAGACCAGGCCCGCGTAGCCGACCTCGTGGTACACGCTGCCGGGCGTGCCCTGACCGTAGGTGGGTGGGTCGAGCGACCCGACGAGGCCGGTGCCGGGACGGTCCGGCTCGGGAGGGGTCTTGCAGTCGAACCCCGGCACGGACGGCAGCGGCGAACCGGGGACGCCCGAGGTCCCCGGTACGCCCGGGAGACCGGGCTGGGCGGGGACGGTCGCGGTCGGCGGCCCCGTCACCCCTGTCGGCACCGGGGGGTTCGGGGACGGGTCGGGTGGCGCGGGCTGCGCCGGGGCCTCGTGGCTGACGGGAACGACCTGCGCCGGAACGACCTGCGCCGGAACAACCTGCGCTGGAACGACCTGCTCGGTGGGATCGCCGAGCAGCGCCGCCCCCGCGGCGAGCCCCGCCGCGAGAAGTACGCCGACGAGACGTGCCCGGATCACCGCACGGCCCTGCCGCGTGGCTCGACCGGGACGGCCCGGCCGTCGTCGGGGGAGCCGTCGTCGAGGAGGTCGAGCTCCTCGTCGTCGAGCAGGTCCGTGTCGCCGAAGCGGCGGTTCCCGACGCCGCCGTTGCCGATCGCGCTCCCGTCCGGATGCGTACGCGGGCCTGCCGGCAGCGCCGGCTCCGGGCCGCCGCCGGTGGCGAGTGCGGGCCGGTCGCCGCCCGCGACCTCGGCCACCGGGTCGGGCGGGCGGGGGGTGACGTCGATGCGCGCCTGCGGTGGGGCACCGCGGGCGGAGACCCGGCTCGCGTCGGGGTTCGTGTCGAGGGCCTCGCGGACGTGCTCCAGGTGCGGCGCCTCGAGGTCGATGCGGATCTTCTCCACACCGCCGTGGCCGTCGGCGAAGATGAACTGGCGCGGCGTGTCGTCGGGCCGGTCGTCGTGGCGCGGTCGCGGGGAGAGCGTGCCGAGCATGGCCTCGTAGCCGACCTCCGTGGGCACCTTGAGCAGCCGTAGCGCCTCGGACTGGGCCTCGGCGTCGTCGGTCCGTCCGACGAACACGGCGTTGACGAGCGACGCGAACCCGGAGACGCGCAGGAGGTCGCCCGCGAGCTGGGAGGCGAAGAGCGCTCGCACGTTGAACTTGCGGGAGTCGCGGGCGAGCCGGTCGATGAGCACCTTTCCGGTGGGCACCTGGGACAGGAAGTGCGTCTCGTCGAGCGCGACTCCCTTGCGCAGGTTGCGGTCCACGTCGTAGATCGTGCGCTGCGTGAGCCAGGACGCGAGGTTGAGCAGCTCGACGGCGAGCGCCTCCGCGTCCGTCCACTCCTCGCGCGGGCTGCCGGGCCGGGGCAGCGTCATGCCCTGCATGGTGAGGACGGTGAGCCGGTACTCGCGGTCGGCGTGCCAGGGATCCTCGCGGGAGGTGTCGGGGAACAGCAGCGCGGCCTGGGGCAGCTCGCGGCGCTCCTCCAGGAAGTCCGCGACCACCCCGGAGTGCTCCTCGCCGTCGCGGGCGTGGCGGCGCAGCGCGTCGATGACGAGGCCGGGATGGCGGTCCGCGGCGCCGCCCACCTCCCGCACGGCGCGCAGCAGCACGATCCGGGTGTGCGGCAGGCGGGCGACGTCGTACGGCAGCAGGCCGGTGAGGACGTCCAGCACCAGCCTGCGGCGGGTGGCGGCGGCCAGGGACCGCTCGCGGCGCCAGGCCCGCTCGGGATCCTCGTCGTCGGCGAAGTGCTCGGGGCGCGGCTCGGCGACCACCCGGTAGGGGTTGAGGATGCCCGGATCGGCGCGCAACAGGTTGATGTGCCGGGAGAACGGGGCCAGCTCGGGCAGCTCGGCGAGCTTCGCGAGCGGCCCCGACGGGTCCAGCACCGTCCAGCGCGCGCCCATGCGCAGCGTCTTGTAGACGATCGTGCCCGTCAGGAAGGACTTGCCGCTGCCCAGCCCGCCCACGATCGCCGTCAGCCCCGACGCCCGGCGCACCTCCTGCGCGAGCCACGGGTCCCAGGCCACGGGGCGGCGGGTGGCCGTGCACGTCTCGCCGATCATGATCCCGCGCCGGTCGCCGACGCTGGCGGTGGCAGCGGGCACGGCGGACGCCGCCCACATGACGGAGCCGCGGCGCCGGTAGGCCGTGGACGCGATCGGCTCGCCCGGGACGAACTCCCGCGCGTAGCGGTACTGCGCCTCCGGGTGCTCGATCCGCACCTTCGGCCGGTAGATGTCGAGCACCTGCTGGGCGCGGTTGACCGCCTCCGCCTCGTCGCGGCCCGACACCGCGACCCGCCACCAGCCGTAGAGGCGGGTGTTGAGCTGGGTGAGGCCGCTGGTGAGCTCGTCCTCGACGGACAGCACGCGGTCGGCCTGGCGGGCCAGCGACATCGGCGGATCGAGGTCGTGGTCGTGGGTGTAGTGGCGGATCTGGCTGCGCACCTTGCCCATCTGGCGCTGCAGCTCGCCGGACACCTCCTCGGGGCGGCGCACGTAGATCCGCGCCGACCACTCGACGGGGAAGCTCAGCCGGTCCGAGTGCTGCATCCACGGGTCGTCCACCTCGGGGATGCGCAGGCCGTCCATCAGCCCGATGGTGAGCACCGCGACGTCGCGCTCGACCTTCTTCGACCGGACCTTGCCGACCACGCGCACCGTGGGGGCGTAGGGCTCCTGGTACATCTCGACGCCGTCGGTGAACGCGGCGACGTCCTCGGTGTCCCAGGCGGCACGCCCGCCGGGCACGCCGGGCACCGTGCGCGGCGCGGGCAGCCCGAGGGCGCACGAGCGGTGCATGAGCCAGGCGACGTCGTCGGACGTGGCCGGCACGGCGTCCAGCCCGGCGCCCGCAACCAGCGAGTCCAGGTGCGCCACCTCGGTGGCCACCGCGGCCAGCTCGGCGTGCACCGTGCCGGGCGCGACGCGGCCGAGGACCGGCGAGGCCTTCTCCACCCAGCGGTCCAGCATCGAGCGGCCGGACACCTCGATGCCGAGGAAGACCTCCTTGTCCGACATCGACAGGCCCATGAGGTGGCGCTGCTCGCCCTCCAGGAAGCCGTCCCAGCCCAGCGCCCCCGCGACGTCGGGCAGCCGGCCAAGGGCGTTGTGGTCGAAGGCCTCGGCCCACAGGTGCACCGGGTACGGGCGGGTGGTGACGCGCAGGTGCAGCCAGCGGCCCTGCAGCTCGCCGAGCTGCGCGGCGATCTGGCGGATGAGGACCTCGCGCTGCACGTCGCTGCGAAAGCTCCACGGCTGGGCCGCGAGCCGGTACCAGGCCATCACCTGGGTGGACGTTCGCGTCAGGTGGCCGTCGATCGAGCGCAGCGCGATGTCGGGGGTGTAGCGGGGCAGGTTCGCCTCGCCCGCCAGGGCGCGTCCCCGGCGGCGGGCAGGACCGGCGGCATCACGCCCTGACACGCCGTCGCCTCTCCGCACTGCGGCGCCGGTCCGCGGACGGCCAGGAGTCGCCGGGCTCGCGCCGCCGCCGTGCCCACGGATCCGGTGCGGCGGGCTTCGCGGCTTTCGCAGCTTTCGTGGGCTTCGCGGCCGGGGCCTGCCGGGCCGGGCGCCGCCGCCCCGGGGTGAACGCGCTCGGGTGGACGCGCACGTGCGCCGTGCGGACGGGCCCGCCCGCGACCGCCGTGCGACGGCGCGGGCCGCGCACCTCGTGGCCGAACAGGGCGAGCACCTGCCCGAGCGGGCGCTCGTAGTCGATGCGGGCGCCGACGAACCGGGTGACGAGCACGGTGATCAGCAGTGCCCAGGCGACGGAGAAGAAATCCAGCCCGATCCCGACGCGTCGCTGGACGAACATCACCAGCATCATGATGATCAGCCCGACCCCGTAGCCGATGTAGCGCACGCGCCAGGGGAACGTGGCCCGCGGCGGGCCGAGCCAGACGGAGTCGACCCGGTAGATGTCGTCGTCGGTGCGAACGTGCACGTACCTCACCCGATGACGAGACTGGCCAGGAAGTTCCCGACCTCCGGGGCGCGCCCGGACACGGCGATGCCGAGCACGAGGAGCCCGACGACGAGTGCAGCACCGCGGCGGGCGACGCCCGCGTTGTCCCCCCGACCGCCGATCCAGAGCAGGATCACCGCGATCGCGAGCAGGATGAGCGGGACGATGTTGCCCTGGATCCAGTTCTGCAGCGGCTGGGTGCCCAGCCCCTGCGCCAGCACGGTGAGCGGTGCGGTGGTCACGGCGAACCCTCCTCGTGGTCGCCCCGCCCGATCCGCCCAAGCCCCGACCGGCCCGCACCCGGGCGGGTGGGCACGGTGTCCCCACCGGGCCCGGCGTCGAGTAGAGCACGACTCACCGGCGGAATCCTAGCGCTGGGATACGGCAATGCCCGGGACAACCCGGGCGACGCGCCGCCAGCTCACACGCATTTCACGATCTCGGGGTCCGAGGCGGCGTACAGCGTTCCGACCATGGCCGGCACCCGACCTGAAGGCGGTGTCGTCAATGCCACTAGTTACCGTCAGGTAGTGGGGGCCACAGACCGGGCCGGACTGCCTTTCGCCCGATTAAGGTGCCTGGAACGCTCGCGGTCCACCACCCGCAGGCGAAGTCCAATGGAGGTCAGCCGTGGAGACCGGTGTCGTCGTCCGACTCGTGATAGGCGTGGCCATGACGGTCGCCGCCATCGCATTCTCCGGCAGGCGCGCGATGTGGCTCTACAAGCTGATCTCGTCCGGCCAGCCGGCCCACGACCGCCTGGAAGGCCTCGGCCCGCGGATCCGCGCGCAGTTCGTCGAGGTGTTCGGGCAGCGCAGGTTGTTGAAGTGGACGGTGCCCGGGCTGGCGCACTTGTTCACGTTCTGGGCGTTCGTGATCCTGCTGACCGTCTACATCGAGGCCTACGGTGCGCTCGCGGACCCGGACTTCCACATCCCGCTGATCGGGCAGTGGGAGGTGCTGGGCTTCCTGCAGGACTTCATCGCGGCGGCCGCGATGGTCTCCCTGGGGGTGTTCGCGGTGATCCGGCTGCGCAACTCCCCCGAGCGCGAGGCGCGTGCGTCGCGCTTCTACGGCAGCCACACCGGGGGCGCGTGGCTGATCCTCTTCATGATCTTCAACGTGTTGTGGACGATGTTCTTCTACCGGGGTGCGGCGTCGGCGCTGGGTGTGCTGCCGTATGAGTCCGGGGCGTTCGTCTCGATCGCCGTCGGGGACCTGCTGGCGGGGGTGCCGGAGCCGACGCTTCAGGTGTGGGAGAGCGTGGGGCTGCTGCTGCACATCGGCGTGATGCTGGTGTTCACCGTGATCATCGCCTACTCCAAGCACCTGCACATCTTCACCGCGCCGATCAACGTCTCGGCCAAGCGGTTCCCGAAGGCGCTGGGCCCGCTGCGGCCGATCGAGCACGACGGCACGCCGATCGACTTCGAGGACCCGCCCGACGACGCCACCTTCGGCCGGGGCAAGGTCGAGGACTTCACCTGGAAGGGCATGCTGGACTTCGCGACCTGCACCGAGTGCGGCCGCTGCCAGTCCCAGTGCCCCGCGTGGAACACCGGCAAGCCGCTCTCGCCCAAGATCGTGATCATGGATCTGCGGGACCACCTGCTCGCCAAGGCGCCCTACATCATCGGCGGCAAGGAGATCCCCGACGAGGGGTCGGTCGACCTCGCCGCGGTCGAGCCGTCGACGAACGGGCACGGGGTGGCGGAGTCGGGCTATGAGCGCATCCACGGCTCCGGGCCCGCACAGGCGGTGCGCCCGCTGGTCGGCACCCTGGAGGCGGGCGGGGTGATCGATCCGGACGTGCTGTGGTCGTGCACCACCTGCGGTGCCTGCGTGGAGCAGTGCCCGGTCGACATCGAGCACGTCGACCACATCGTCGACATGCGCCGCCACCAGGTCCTCATCGAGTCGGAGTTCCCCTCCGAGCTGGGGGTGCTGTTCCGCAACCTGGAGAACAAGGGCAACCCCTGGGGCCAGAACGCGCGCGATCGCCTGGACTGGGCCAAGAAGCTGGACTTCGAGGTCCCGGTGTTCGGTGCCGACGGGGCCGGCGAGCTGTCCGCGGACACCGAGTACCTGTTCTGGGTCGGCTGCGCCGGCGCGTTCGACGACGGCCAGAAGAAGACCATCCAGGCCACCGCGGAGCTGCTGCACCGCGCCGGCGTCGGCTTCGTCGTGCTCGGCCCGCAGGAGTCCTGCACCGGCGACCCGGCGCGCCGTTCGGGCAACGAGTTCCTGTTCCAGATGCTCGCCATGCAGAACGTCGAGATGCTCAACGCCGTGTTCGAGGGCCGCGGGCCCGGCACCCGCAAGATCGTGACGACCTGCCCGCACTGCCTCAACACCCTCGGCCGGGAGTACCCCCAGCTCGACGGCCACTACGAGGTCGTGCACCACACCCAGCTGCTCAACACCCTGATCCGCGACGGCAAGCTGGTCCCGGTGGCCGCGCCGGACGCCGGGTCGGACGCCGGCGGGCCGGTCACCTACCACGACCCCTGCTACCTCGGCCGGCACAACGAGATCTACGAGGACCCGCGCGCGCTGGTCGGCGCGGCCGGCGCGCACCTGTCGGAGATGCCACGCCACGCCGACCGCTCCCTGTGCTGCGGCGCAGGCGGCGCCCGGATGTGGATGGAGGAACGCATCGGGAAACGGGTCAACCTCACCCGCACCGAGGAAGCCCTCGACACCCTCACCACCGCGGGCTCCGGGTCCGGGTCGGGCGGCACCATCGCCGTCGGCTGCCCCTTCTGCAAGACCATGCTCACCGACGGCCTCACCCAGAAACAGGGCGAGGGCGCCGGCGAGAACGTCCAGATCCAGGACGTGTCGCAGATGCTGCTCGCCGCCGTCAAGCGCGGCGACACGCCGGTCGGCGGGGACGGGGCGGCGAGCGGTGGGTCGCCCGCAGGCGGCACGAACGGCGCCGCGGTCGGCCCGGGGACCCGCGAGGGCGCCGAGGAGGCGGCGGGCGCGGACACCGCGAAGGACTGACCGGGCACCCCGCACCCGCCGCCCCCACGCGCGAACGGCCCGTACGGGAAGACCTATTTCCCATATGGGCCGTTCGCTCGCCACGAGAGGGGGTGGCGGGGGCGCTCAGCAGGGACGGAACGCCGTGACCGCGTAGGTCGTGCCGCCCGGGATCGGACCGACGGTGAGGTGCCCGAGCTGCGGGCCGGGCGGTGTGGTGCTGGCACGCCAGGTCAGGTGGCATGCGTCGACGTCGAACTCGGCACCGCGGTGCGTGCCCGGCGGCGCCGACCCCTTGGCGTAGGCGTTCGCGTCTGTCACCTGCGCGGCGAGGGCGCGGACGGCCGCGGCGCAGTCCGGTTGCCCCACGGAGGCCGCGAAGGGGGGCTGAGCGGCGGGATCCAGCAGCGCATCACACACCGCGCCCGTCTCACCGCGGCCGATGGTGGTGAGCAGCGTCGGCAGCACCGCCGCCGGGCGCGGGGCGCCGAGCCGGCCGCGGCTCTCCACCTGCGTCTGCGCCTGCTGGGCCTGGATCTGCTCGGCCGTGCGGTACTGCGCGATCGCGAACCCGGTGGCCGCCACCGCCACCAGCACCGCCCCGACGGCCGCGACCCGCCAGGCGGGCAGCTGTACCAGGCCGGCCAGCAGGACTCCGATGCTCGCCGCGAGCGCCCAGGCCCACGGGCCCGTCGAGTACATGAGGCCCGCGACGACGACGAGCCCGGCGAGATGCCACGTCCAGCCGCGCAGGAGCCGGTCCAGGCGCAGCAGCGCGAGCAGGACGAGCGCACCGAGGCCGGCGAACCACGGCAGGCCCGCCCACCCGGAGAACGGCCACAGCAGCAGGGCCGCGGCGAGGATGCCCAGCCCGGCCGCCGCCCGCGGGGTCCGGACGACCCGCCGCCACCGCGAAGGACCGTGCCCGCCGCCGGCGGCCCACGCGGCGCGCAGCTGCGCCCACGCCGACGCGCCGCTGCGTGGCGGCCCCCCCGGCGCGTCTCCCGGGGACGGTCCGGCCGATCCGCTGCCCCGTGACGGAGCCCCGGGGGTGTCACAGGTGCCGCGCCCCGGCGGCGGCTCGGTGGCGTGCCGTACCGCGGGCGGATGCGCGAGCGGCGCGGGCCCGGCCAGGTACCAGCCGGGCTCGGGGCCCGGCTCGGCCGGTTCGCGGGGCGGGCGCTCGTCCATCGGCGCCGAGCGTAGTGGCCGCGCCCGCGTCCGGGCCGTGTCGACGAACGAAGGGGCCCCGCGTACGCGAGGTGCGGACGAGGGTGCCGCTCGTACCGGGATCCGGCAGGATCAGCGCGCGGCCGGGCGGATCGACAGCTCCGTGACGTCCGCGTCCGGCGGAGCCGACGCGGCGAACCGGATCGCCTCGGCCACCGACTCCGGCCGCAGGAAGCTCGCCGCGTCGTACTCGCGACCCTCGTGGGCGATCACGCCGCGCTGCATGTCGGTGTCCGTACGCCCGGGGTGCACCGACGTCACCCGGACGCCGCGCGGAGCCTCCTCGGTGCGCAGGGCGTCGCCGAACGCGCGGAGGGCGAACTTGCTCGCCGCGTACGAGGCCCATCCCGGGCGCGCGTTGTACCCGGCGCCGGAGTTGACCAGAACGACCCGCCCCCGGGCGGCGCGCAGCGCGGGCAGCAGCAGGCGGGTGAGCTCCGCGACCGCGACGACGTTCACCTCGAACGTCTGCCGCCACTGCTCGGCCGGGCTCTCCTCGACGGTGCCGAGCGGGCCGATGCCCGCGGAGTGGACGAGGAGGTCGAGCCGCTCGATCCCCTCGACGGCCGCGGCGAGCGCGGCGGGATCGGTGAGCTCGACGGGCCAGGGGCGCGCCCCCGGCAGCCCCGCGGCGACCCCGTCGAGCGCCGCCGCGTCACGGCCCCCGAGCAGGACGTCGTGGGTGGGGGCGAGCGCGCGGGCGGTGGCGGCGCCGATGCCGCGCGATGCTCCGGTGACGAGCGCGAGGGGTCGGGAGGCGATCACGCGCCCGAACGCTACCTCGGCGGATCAGACCCGGCGGGCGGTGGTGAACTTCTTGCCCGCGAGGTCGGAGACCTTCACCGGCTTCCCCGACGTGCTGGCGTGCACGATCTTGCCGTTGCCGATGTAGATCGCGACGTGGCTGATCGGCTTGTAGAAGAAGACGAGATCGCCGGGGCGCAGGTCGGACTTGGCGACGGGCTTGCCGACGCCGGCCATGGCGCGGCTGGTACGGGGCAGCTTCACCCCCAGCTGCCTGTAGGTCCACTGGACCAGCCCCGAGCAGTCGAAGGCGTTGGGGCCCGTCGCGCCGTAGCGGTAGGGCTTACCGATCTTGCTCATGGCGATCGTCACAGCCGAGGCGGCGCGGGCCGCGACCGGGTCGGGCGCGGGAAGGATGCTGGCGGGGTCGACGTGCGCGGTGCCGTGCAGACCGGGGGCGGGCCCCGTGACGATCGTGGTGGGCGCAGTGACGACGGGATCGGCCGCCGCGGTGGCGGGCAGCACCGTGACGAGCGCGAGGGCGCCCGCCGAGACGACGAGTGCGGCACGGGTGATCGGTGCTCTGTGCGACACGATTCTTCCTTGGGAGAGCACCGCCTCGGAAATTGCGGGCTGGGCGGCCGGAGGCGCCGTCCCGCCGTTTCGCTGGCGGTGACCCCGCGCCCGCCCTTCCGGTTGAAGAGCGGTCTCACGAGGCCATCCGGCACGTTACGAACAGATCACGCAAAAAGGGAATGACGAATGTCTCATCGGTGCGTCGTGGACTGTGATACGGATCACCAGTTCGGCGCACAAATTGTCACCGGTTCGCCGGAGTCACACGCGTGGCGTTTGTGCTGCACCACCGCCACGAACGGACGCTGCGGTTGCCGGCGCGCGATGAGCGGCGCTGAACTGCGCCGATGGTGTGAAAATGCTTCCGGATCAGAAAGACCTGGAACGTTGCCAACAATTCCGAAAAGAAAACAACCCCGGGAGCCGTAGCGGCTCCCGGGGCTGGCGAGAAGGTTGCGCGAGCGATCAGCGCTCGCGGTCGCCGCGGATGAACTCCTCGACGGCCCGGCGCGCCTCGTCGTCGCTGTACTGCTCGGGCGGCGACTTCATGAAGTAGCTCGACACCGAGAGGATGGGGCCGCCGATACCGCGATCCTTGGCGATCTTCGCCGCGCGCACGGCGTCGATGATGATCCCGGCCGAGTTCGGCGAGTCCCAGACCTCGAGCTTGTACTCGAGATTGAGCGGCACGTCGCCGAATGCCCGGCCCTCCAGCCGCACGTATGCCCACTTGCGGTCGTCGAGCCAGGCGACGTAGTCCGACGGGCCGATGTGCACGTTGTCGCGGCCGAGGTCACGGTCGACCTGGGAGGTGACCGACTGCGTCTTCGAGACCTTCTTCGACTCCAGGCGTTCGAGTTCCTTCATGTTGAGGAAGTCCATGTTCCCGCCGACGTTGAGCTGCATCGTCCGGTCCAACTGCACGCCGCGGTCCTCGAACAGCTTCGCGAGCACCCGGTGGGTGATGGTGGCGCCCACCTGGCTCTTGATGTCGTCACCGACGATCGGCACGCCCGCGGCCCGGAACCTCTCGGCCCACTCCGGGTCCGACGCGATGAACACCGGCAGCGCGTTCACGAACGCCACACCCGCGTCGATCGCGCACTGCGCGTAGAAGCGGTCCGCCTCCTCGCTGCCCACCGGCAGGTAGGAGACGAGCACGTCCGCCCGCGTGTCGCGCAGGACCGACACGACGTCCACCGGCTCCTCGTCGGACTCGGTGATCGTCTCGCGGTAGAAGCGGCCCAGGCCGTCGAAGGTGTGCCCGCGCAGCACCGGGACGTCCAGCGGCGGCACGTCCGCGATCTTTATCGTGTTGTTCTCGCTGGCCAGGATGGCCTCCGAGAGGTCGCGCCCGACCTTCTTGGCGTCCACGTCGAACGCGGCGACGAACTGCACGTCCCGCACGTGGTAGCCGCCGAAGTCGACGTGCATCAGCCCCGGGACACGGGTCCCCGGGTCGGCGTCCGCGTAGTAGTGGACGCCCTGGACCAGCGACGCCGCACAGTTCCCGACGCCGACGAGGGCGACTCGCACCTTGCTCATTCGGGGCTCTCCTTCATCCGCTTCCTGTCGTCCGGTCCGGCCTCGCCGCCGGAGGCGTCCTGCTGTGCCGCGCGCTCGTGCGCGATGAGCTCGTTGAGCCACCGCACCTCCCGCTCGGTGGTGTCCAGTCCGAGCTGGTGCAGCTCGCGGGTGTAGCGGTCGACCTTCTCCCCGGCACGCGCCAGCGCGGCGCGCAGCCCCTCCCGCCGCTCCTCGACCCGGCGGCGCCTGCCCTCCAGGATGCGCATCCTGGCCTCGGCGGGCGTCCGGGAGAAGAACGCCAGGTGGACGCCGAAGCTCTCGTCGTCCCAGGACTGGGCGTCGCAGCGGGAGAGCAGCTCGGTGAGCCGCTCCTTGCCGTCCGCGGTGATCTTGTAGACCCGTCGGGCGCGCCGCGACCAGCCCGCCTCGGCCACGGGCGGTGCGGTCTCCTCGGCGATCAGGCCGGCCCGGGTCAGCCGACGCAGCGCGGGGTACAACGAACCGTAGGAGAAGACCCGGAAGCCCCCGAGCCGCAGGCCGAGCTGTTTGCGCAGCTCGTAGCCGTGCACCGGGGCCTCGTTGAGCAGGCCGAGGATCGCGAGCTCCAGCACGGCACCCCCCTCGCGGAACGGACTGCCGCCGACTATATATCGGTCCGATACATCAGGTCGGCGCGCTGAGGGACCGGTCACCGCACGAAGGGGTGCCCTCACGACGTTGCCCGTGTGCGCGCCGTGGCCGCGCGTACCCTGACCGGGTGCGCACCCAGCGGCAGGTCGTCGACTACGCGTTGCAGCGTCGCTCGCTGCTCGCCGACGTCCACGCCGGCCGGGTCGGTGTCGCCGAAGTCTGCGACGCCAGCCCGTACCTGCTGCGAGCTGCACGTTTCCACGGTGCAGCCACGGATCGCACCTGTCCTGTCTGCCGCAAGGAGCGGCTCGCCGAGGTCTCCTGGATCTTCGGTGACGAGCTTCGCCACGCGTCCGGCTCGGCGCGTGCCCCCGAGGAGCTCGACCGTCTCGCCGCCCTCCACCGTGAGATCTCGGTCTACGTGGTCGAGGTCTGCCGCACCTGCAGCTGGAACCACCTCGTTCTCTCCTACGTGACGGGCGACGGCGCACCCCCCGATCGCGCCGGCCGCCCCGACCGCGGACGGAGGACCGCCGCCGAGTGAACTCCCCCCGCCACTTGCCGCCCCCGGGGCAAGCCGCGACCGAGCGCGCGAGGTCGTCGCTGCGCCCGACACCCCGGGAACGACTGAGACGAACGCCAGCGAGGAGCTGACGTGACCGATCACTCCGACCCCCCGCTCCCCAACGGTCACCCGATCCCCACGGGCAGGCCCCCCCATCCACCCGGTCCACCGGGCGCGCTGCCCCAGCGGTACCGCCCGGCCGGCGGTGACGGGGCGTCCGCGGGCGACAGCCGCCACGTCCAGGCTCCCTACGGCGCCGCCGGAGGCCCGGCGGGGACGGCCCGCAACGGTCACGTCGGCCCGCCGCCCCGCCCACCGGGACCGCCCGGCGGCTTCGGCGCTCCCGCCATGCCGCTGCTCACCCACGACGGGTCCGGCCCGACGATCGGTGGCGAGCCGGGCTTCGCGACGGCGGTCCACCAGGACCCGCCGCCGCCCCCGGCCCGGCGGCCGTCGGGCCCCTGGCGGACGACGCGCCGCGTCCTCGTGGGCCTGGCGGCGCTCCTCGTGGTCGGCCCGGCGCTCGCGTTCCTCGCCGGCTACCTGATGTTCGAGACCCCGAACGGCGAGGTGAAGATCTCGCAGGTCGCCACGTACACGTTCGCGGACGGCACGCCGCTGGCCACCGTGAAGCCGGACAACGTCAACCGCGTGACGGTGCGGCTGGACCAGGTGCCCGAGCACGTCCGCCACGCGGTGTTCGCGGCCGAGGACCGCTCCTTCGAGTCCAACCGCGGCTTCGACCTCACCGGCATCGCCCGCGCCGCCTGGAACCAGCTCCAGGGCGGCACGGGCGGCGGCTCGACGATCACCCAGCAGTACATCAAGAACACCACCGGCGACGACTCGTACTCGCTGTGGCGCAAGTACAAGGAGGTCGTCCTCGCGGTCAAGGTCACGCGCGAGCAGAGCAAGGACCAGATCCTCGAGAACTACCTCAACCTCATCTACTTCGGCCGCGGCGCCTACGGCGTCCAGGCCGCGTCGCGGGCGTACTTCGACAAGGACGTCGGCCAGCTCACGGTGTCCGAGGGCGCGATGCTCGCGGGGCTGATCCAGTCGCCGTCGCGGTGGGACCC
>NZ_JBFWVQ010000121.1:0-16417 GCF_050246655.1 Pseudonocardia sp. | reverse complement strand
ATCACTCGACGTCAGCGGGGATGATAGCGACCGATGGACGAACACACGGGGCCCCGGTCGGTGGTCGTGCTGGGTTCCACCGGGTCGGTCGGCACCCAGGCCCTCGACGTGCTCGCCGCCCACCCGGGGCGGTTCACGGTCGCGGGGCTGGCCGCGGGGGGCGGGGACGTCGAGCTGCTGGCGCGCCAGGTCCGCCGCCACGGCGTGCCGGCGGTCGCGGTGGCCGACCGGGCAGCTGCGGCGCGGCTGCGGGAGCTGGTCCCGGGCGTCGAGGTGCGCGACGGTCCGCACGCCGCCACGGAGCTGACGGCGGCGGCGGGCGCGCACACCGTGCTCAACGGGATCACCGGCTCCCGGGGCCTTCGGCCCACGCTCGCGGCCCTGGAAGCGGGTTCGGTGCTGGCCCTGGCGAACAAGGAGTCGCTGGTCGCGGGCGGCCCGCTGGTGACGGCGGCCGCGGCGCCGGGGCAGATCGTGCCGGTCGACTCCGAGCACTCCGCGCTCGCGCAGTGCCTGCGCGGCGGGCGTGCGGACGAGGTCGCCCGCCTGGTGCTCACCGCCTCCGGCGGGCCGTTCCGCGGCCGCACCCGGGCCGACCTGGGCGCGGTGTCGGTGGCCGCGGCGCTCGCGCACCCGACCTGGGACATGGGCCCGGTGGTGACGATCAACTCGGCGACGCTGGTGAACAAGGGGCTGGAGCTGATCGAGGCGCACCTGCTCTTCGGCGTGCCGTACGACCGCATCGACGTGGTGGTGCACCCGCAGTCGATCGTGCACTCGATGGTCACCTTCGTGGACGGTTCCACGCTCGCCCAGGCGAGCCCCCCGGACATGCGGCTGCCGATCGCGCTGGCCCTGGCCTGGCCGGACCGGCTGGCGGCGGTCGCGCCCTCGTGCACGTGGGAGGTGCCCACCGCCTGGACGTTCGAGCCGCTGGACGACGACGCGTTCCCGGGGGTCCGGCTGGCCCGCCGCGCGGGCGAGGTGGGCGGGTGCCTGCCCGCGGTGTTCAACGCCGCGAACGAGGAGGCGGTGGCCGCCTTCGTGGCGGGGGCGCTGCCCTATACCGGGATCACGGACGTCGTCGACCGCACGCTGGACGCTTCACACGGCTGGACCGCGGACCCCGCTACCGTGGCGGACGTGCTCGCCGCCGAGGAGTGGGCGAGGGCCCACGCCCGCGCCCTCACCGGCTCCCCCCGCGGCGACGGGCCGGTGGAGACCGAGGACGGAGTCGCATGGCGTTCTGGCTGGGAGTGATCCTCTTCGCGCTGGGCATCGCGATCTCGATCGCGTTGCACGAGGCCGGTCACCTGCTCACCGCGAAGTGGTTCGGGATGCGGGTACGCCGCTACTTCATCGGGTTCGGGCCGAGGATCTTCTCGTTCCGCCGCGGCGACACCGAGTATGGGCTGAAGGCCATCCCGGCGGGCGGGTTCTGCGACATCGCGGGGATGACGGCGCTCGATCCCATCACCGCCGAGGAGGCCCCCCGCGCGTTCTTCCGCAAGCCGACGTGGCAGCGCGTCGTCGTGCTCTCTGCCGGTTCGGCCACCCACTTCATGGTCGGCATCCTGCTGCTCTACGTCCTCGCCGTGGGTTGGGGCCTGGTCGACAACTCCCGCCCCACCGCGATCGCCGCGGTCAGCTGCGCGGCCGACCAGGTCTCGCCCACGGAGTACGCGCCGTGCGGACCGGACGTCGCCTCGCCCGCGCAGGCCGCCGGGCTGCGCCCCGGGGACGAGATCGTCGCGGTCGCGGGCACGCCCACGCCCGCGTGGGCGGACGTCGTCACGGCGATCCGTGACGCCCGCGGCCCCACCCCGATCGTCGTCGAGCGGGACGGGGTGGATGTCCCGGTCACGGTCGACGTCGTCGCTGCCAAGCGGCTCACCACCACCGGCGAGACGATCGAGGTCGGCGCGATCGGGGTGTCGCAACAGCCGCCGCAGGTGGTGCACTACGGCCCGCTCACCGCGATCCCGGCGACGTTCGAGCTCACCGGCGAGATGTTCGGCCGGGTCTGGGAGGGCATCCTCGCGTTCCCGCAGAAGATCCCGGCCCTGGTCGACGCCATCGCGGGCCAGCCGCGTGACGAGAACACCCCGATCAGCGTCGTCGGTGCGTCGATCATCGGTGGGGACGCGGCCGAGCGCGGGCTCTGGGAGTTCTTCATCTTCCTGCTGGCGGCGCTGAACTTCTTCGTCGGCGTGTTCAACCTGCTCCCGCTGCTGCCGCTGGACGGCGGCCACATCATGGTCAACCTCTACGAGCGGGCCCGCGACTGGACGCGCGCGCGGCTCGGGAAGGTGCCGATGCCGCCGGTGGACTACACGCGACTGCTACCGATCACGTTCGCGCTCATCATGGTCGGTGGTGCCGTGAGCCTGCTGACCCTCACCGCGGACATCGTCAACCCGATCCGGCCGTTCGAGTAGCGGAGCCGGCCACCTCGACGGCGGCCGCGACGCCCGCGAGCTCCAGGACGCGGGCGGCGATCCCACCGGGCCGGGCGCGCAGCTCGAGCTGCACGCCGCGGTCGCGCGCCTGCGTCACGACCTCGAGCAGCACGCCGAGGCCCGCGCTCGCGAGATAGGTGATCCCGTCCAGGTCGAGCACCAGCCCGCGGGCTGTGGGCTCCGAACGCTCGGCCGCGGCCTCGAGGCGGGCGAGCAGGCGGGCGCGCAGGGTGTCGGCGGCGGGCAGATCCACCTCGCCGGTGATCTCGACCAGCAACGGCCCGCCGTCACCGCCGGTGCCCCGGTCCCACAGCCGCGCCCCGGCCGATCGCCCGGCCGGCTCGGCGGCCACCGGCAGGGGTGGTGCGTCCCCGGACCCCTTCACGCTGATCGTGAACCGGACGGTGGTGCCGTCCGGGCCGGGGGAGATCTCGACCGTGGTGGCGAGCTGGTGCAGGATCGTCACGCCGCGCCCGCGGAAGCCCCGGTCCGCGGGTGGCGGACGCCAGGTGCCGAAGTCGCGCACCTGCGCGTCCACGCCGCCGTCGGGCCGCAGCCGCAGCTCGTACTCGAACTCCGGTGCCGCACCGCCGGCGCCGCCGCCGGGATAGGCGTGCTCGACGGCGTTCGCGCTGGCCTCGCCGAGGGCGAGCTGCAGGTCGTCCAGGGTGTTCGCGTCGAGCGCCGCCGCGTGGGCCCACGCGGCGACCGACCGGCGGATCACGCCGAGGCTCGCGGGCCACGCGGGATGCCGCTCCCGCAGCGGCGCGGGCAGGAGCCGGGCGGCGACCACGGCGACGTCGTCGCTGGTGTGCCGATCCTGGCCGGACGCGGCGAGCAGGCGGTCCACCAGCGCGGACACGCCGATGCCGTGCGCCTGCGCGGCGGCGTCGACCAACCTGCGCAACCCCTCGTCGAGGATCTCGCCGCGGCGTTCGACGAGCCCGTCGGTGTAGAGCACGACCGACGCCCCGGGCGTCACCGGAGCCCTGGCCTCCGCGTACGGGGGCCGACCGGACACGCCGAGCACGGTGCCGCCACCGTCGTCGAGCAGCCGGGCCCCGGCGGTGTCGACGAGCAGCACGGGCAGGTGTCCGGCGCGGGCCCACCGCAGCTCACCGTTTCCCCAGTCCAGGATGAGGCAGGCGCAGGTGCTGCCGCGGGCCCCCGGAACGCGGCGCGCGAACGCGTCGAGCAGCTCCAGCGCCTCGGCGGGCGCGTGGCCTTCCAGCAGGTAGGCGGCCAGCGCACTGCGCAGCTGCCCCATGACGGCGGCGGCGCCGGGGCCCTGCCCGACGACGTCGCCGACCACCAGGGCCGCACACTCGTCGGCGAGCGGCAGCAGGTCGTACCAGTCGCCGCCGGTCTGCGAGCCGGCCGCGCCCGGAAGGTAACGCGCGGCGCTGCCGAGCCGGTCCAGCTCCGGCAGCTCCGGGGGGAGCAGGCTGCGCTGCAGCACGTCGGCGACCTCGTGCTCGGCCTGGTGCAGGCGCGCCCGGTCCAGGGCCTGGGCGCACTGGGCGAGGATCGTGAGGAGGGTGGCGCGTTCGTCGGCGCCGAACGCGGGGGGATCGGCGAACGCCATCCCGAGCGCGCCGATCGTGCTGCCCCCCAGCCGCAGCGGCAGGACCACCTGCACGGGCAGGTCCGCGCCCACGGTGCTGAGCCTGCCCGGCGGCCACCCGGGCAGCCCGGAGCCGGTGTCGGGCCAGACGGCCTCGCCCGAGCGGACGGAGTGGGCGATCGGGTGCGCCGCGAGCAGGTCGAGCCGGTTGTCGGGGTGGGTGGGGCCGCCGCGCCGGGCCAGCAGCTCGAGCTGGTCCCCGGTGCGGAGCACGACGACCGCGTCGACCGCGCCGAGCCCGGCGGCACGGTCGAGGATCACCTCGATGACCTCGGCAGGGGTCGTCGCGCCCGACAGGGCGCTCACGGCCGCGGCGAACTCCTCGGCCGTCCGCCGCGCCGCGCTCTCCACGGCCAGCAGCGAGGCCCGCTGGTAGGCCTGCGCGCACTGATGGGCCAGCGCGACCGCGGAGATCCGGGTGCTGCGGTCCGGCTTTTGTGCGCGGGGGAACCCGACGCACACCACCCCGACGCTGCGGCCGCCCGCGACCAGCGGCAGCGCGGCCAGGCTGCGGTAGCCGTACTCGGCGGCGGCTGCGCGGCCCGGAGCGCGACCCGGCCACGACGACGTGTCGGGCACCCAGACGGCCGAACCGCGCAGGATCGCCTCGGTGGTGATGAGACCCGCCGTCAGCGGAAGCGACCGCCAGTCCCCGTCGACCGCGGCGGACCAGCCCCGCATCGTCACCGCCTCCAGGGAGTCCGGCTGCAGCTCCCACAACCCGACCGCGGGCGCGCCGAGCAGCGCCCGGAACTGCGCGACGGCGACCTCGGCGACCTGCTGCCGCGTGGCCGCCGCGGACAGCGCCGCCGTGGCCCGCTGCAGCAGCGTCATGCGCCGGTTGGTCTCCTGCTCGCGCTCGTAGAGCTGCGCGTTGTCCAGGGCGGTCGCGGCCCGGCGGCCGATCTCCACGAGCAACGCGAGGTCCCCGGAGTCGGGCTCGGGAGCGGGACGCTCGCGGAAGACCGCGAGCACCCCGACGGTGCGGCCGCGGGTGGTGAGCGGCACGAACGCCATGTCGTCCAAGGCGAGGCGGCGGCGCAGCTCCCGCTGGGTCGCGTCCGGGATCCAGGCGGCCAGGTAGTCCTCGTCGACGGTGATATGCACGGCCTCGCCGGTCTCCAGGACCGTCCGCACGGTCTCCCAGTCCGGCTCGATCCGCGCGACCAGCCGGTCCGTGGCGACGTCGGGGGTGGCCGCGGCGACCACCCTCGGTTGCGGGTCGACGACGAGCAGCCGGGCGACGTTGGCGATCCGTTCGGCGACGAGCGTGCGGACGAGCGCGTCGCGGCGGCCCGTGAGCCGCGTCTCGCGATCCAGCGCCGCGCCCACGGCAGCGAGGACCCGTTCCCGTTCGCGTTCCCGGTACCGGGTGTCGATGTCCAGGCAGCCGCCGACATAGCCCGACGGCGCCACGGGGGCGCCGCGGTCCAGCACCCACCGGTAGCGCCCGTCCGCCGCGCGCAGCCGGTACTCGACCTCGAACCCGCGCCCCACCCGCTCTGCGCGGACCTGCTCGTAGCGGGCCCGGTCGTCGGGATGGATACGGTCGCGCCAGCCCTGCCCGAGGTCGGTGTCGGTCTCCGTCGCACCGACGAACTGACTCCACGCCCGGTTGACGAAGATCCGGTTCTGGCCGGGCCCCTCCGCCCACACGAGGGCCGGGGTGGCGTCGGCGAGCGTGCGGAACTCGCGTTCCGCGTCGTTGCGGGCCCGGCCGAGCCGGACGTGCCCGTCCACGCGGGCGAGCAGCTCGGCGGCGGCGAAGGGCTTCACGAGGTAGTCGTCCGCGCCGGCGGCGAGACCCTCGACGGCCGCCTCCTGCCCGGCGCGCGCCGACAACAGCAGAACGGGCACGCGGGCGGTACGGGGGTCGGTGCGCAGGGCGGCGACCAGCTGCGTCCCGTCCAGCCCGGGCATCATCACGTCCGAGATCACGAGGTCCGGCGGGTCGTCGAGGGCGGCGGCGAAGGCGGCCGTGCCGTCTGCCGCGAGCCGGACCTGGTGGCGGGTGGCGAGCAGGCGTCGCAGGTAGTCGCGCATGTCCGCGTTGTCGTCGGCGACGAGCACGCGGGCCGGGGACGGCCCGCCCGGTCCGCCCGCCGCCTGGGGTCCCGTCGCCGCGGCCTCCGGCGGGCTCTCGGGCGGCAGCCACCGCAGCGCCTCGGCGACGAACGGCTGCGCGGCTGCTGAGACCCCGGACACACTGGACACCCCGGACGCCCCGGGCACACCCGACATGTCCGGTCTCGCCTCGGTGCCGCTGATCTGGTCGGCGGGCAGGTGGTCGGTGCCCATCGGCACCGTCACGGTGAACGTCGTTCCCGCCCCCTCGGTGCTCGTGACCGAGACGCTGCCGCCGTGCAGGCCGACCAGCTCGCGCACCATCGCGAGCCCGATCCCGCTGCCCTCCCCGGAGCGGCTGCGCACCCGCGGGATCCGGTGGAACCGCTCGAACAGGTGCGGCAGCTCGTCGGTGGGGATGCCGGTCCCGGTGTCGGTGACGGTGAGGACCGCGGCCCGTCCCTCCTCCCGCATGGTGACGGCGATGCCGCCCTCGAAGGTGAACTTCAGGGCGTTGGACAGCAGGTTGAGCACGACCTTCTCCCACATGTCCCGGTCGACGTGGACCGGTTCTGTGGGCGCGGTGGCGTCCACGGTGAAGGTGAGTCCGGCGCGCTCGATCGCCGAGCGGAACACGCTGGCCAGCTCCGCGGTGAGCGCCGGGAGGTCCACGGGCTCGAAGCGGGCGTGCATCCGGCCGGCCTGCAGGCGCGAGAAGTCCAGCAGGGTGTTGACGAGCTTCGCCAGCCGGTGCGCGTTGCGGTACGCGGCGTCGACCTCGGTACGGATCTGTTCGTCCGCGGCCACGGCGGGCGCGGTCCGCAGCTCCCCGAGCGGGCCCATGATCAACGTCAGGGGGGTGCGGAACTCGTGGCTGATCCCGGTGAAGAACTCGGTCTTGGCGCGGTCGAGCTCCGCGAGGGACTCGGCGCGGCGCCGCTCGGCCTCGTACGCGCCCGCGGCGGTCAGGCCCCCCTCGATCTGGTGGGCGAGCAGCTCGACGAATCCCCGGTAGCGCGCGTCGAAGTCCCGGAACGGGTTGAGCCCGGCGATCACGAAGCCCGACGGTCCGTCGCCTGCGCCGCTCAGCGGCACCACGACCGCCGCCCGGGGCGGATCGGCCCACGCCCCGGCGGGGATCGTCGCGAAGCGCTCCGCCAGGTCCTCGACGAGCACCGTCTGCCCGGAGCGGAGCGCCTCGACCGGCCACGCGGCGTCCTCGTCCGGCCCGGCGCTCAGCACGTCGGGAGCGACGGGGTCGCCGGGTCGGGCACCGGTCACGGCGGCCAGCCGCGCGGTGCGCGGCTCCTGGCCGTCCCCGGTCTCGTCGAACAGGTAGACGAGCGTGAACGGCAGGTCCCGCGGGTTGTCCGCCAGCCGTTGCGCGGTGGCGGCCAGCACCTCGCGCGCGGTGCGGCTGCCGCCGACCTCCGTCGCGAGCACGCGCAGGGTGGCCATCCGCCGCTCCGACAGGACGCGGTCGGTCACCTCGGTGACCACGCAGAGCATGCCCGCCGGCACGCCCGCGTCGTCGGAGAGCGGGCTGTAGGAGAACGTGTGGTAGGTCTCCTCGGGGTAGCCGCTGCGCTCCAGGAACAGCAGCAGGTCCTCGTCCCAGGTGGCGACGCCGGTCTCCAGCACCGACGCGATGCGCGGCCCGGCCTCGTCCCACACCTCCGACCACACCTGGCTCGCGGGCCTGCCCAGGGCCCACGGATGCTTGCTGCGCAGCGTGTCGCGCCAGTAGGCGTCGTTGTAGAGCATCGTGAGCTCGGGGCCCCACGCCATCCACATCGCGAACCGCGACGTGAGCAGGATGCGGACCGCGCTTCGCAGGGCAGACGGCCACGTCGCGGGAGGCCCGAGCGGGTTCGCCGCCCAGTCCAGCCCGGCCATCACCTGGCCGGTCTCTCCGCCACCCGCGAAGAGCGGGTCCGGCTCGGCGGCGCCGCTCCGACCCACGGCCCCTCCGCACGCTGTGACGTCCGTGTCGTCCGACGGAACGGATCCTCACCGCGGCGCGGGCGCACCGCAACCCGAGACCGCCGGAAGCCGCCAGGCCCACGGCCGGGCGGACTCCAGCTGTGCCGCCAGGCGCAGCAGTGCCGCCTCGTCGCCGTGGCGCCCCAGCACGTGCACGCCGACCGGGAGGCCGTCGCCGTTCCACCACAGGGGCACCGACATCGCGGGGTTGCCGGTGATGTTCGCGACCACCGCCGGGTAGGCGACGGTCCGCCCGCCGCGGCGGACCGGGCGCAGCGGGTCGTCCGGGGTGGACGTCATCTCCCCGATCCTCGGCGGCGGCTCGGACATCGTCGGGGTGAGCCAGGCGTCGAAACCGGAGGGGGACAGGAACCCGGCGACGCCGCGGGCGAAGCGCTGCAGCTCCTCGATGGCAAGGAGGTAGTCCGCGGCGCCGACCCGCCGTCCGGACTCCAGGTAGGCGCGGGTGACCGGCTCCAGCTCACCGGGGCCGGGCGGGCGTCCGAGCCGCCGCGTCCAGTAGCCGATGATCCAGGCGGTCGCGGCGTCGAACACCGTCCCGATGGCGCGGCCGATCCCGTCGATGCCCGGGAGATCGGCCTCGACGAGCTCGTGGCCGAGTCCGGTCAGCAGCGCGACCGCGTCGGTCAGCGCGGCGACGCAGTCCGGGTGGCCGGTCCCTCCGCCCGGGGTCCGCGCGGTCCAGGCGATCCGCAGCCGGCCGGGATCGGCGCCGACCTCGGCGGCGAACGGGCGCGGCTGCGGCGGTGCGGGATAGGGGTCGCCGGGCATGGCGCCGGACGTCGCGTCCAGCAGGGCGGCGCTGTCGCGGACCGAGACGGTCAGCGCGTGCTCCACGGCCCAGCCGCCGACGGCGTCGCCGTACTCGGGCCCGAGGGGGATCCGGGCCCGCGTCGGCTTGAGGCCGAACAGCCCGCAGGCCGACGCCGGGAAGCGCAGCGAGCCGCCGAGGTCGTTGCCGTGCGCCATGGGCACCATCCCGGAGGCCACCGCGGCGGCGGACCCGCCGCTGGACCCGCTGGTCGAGCGCTGCGGGTCCCACGGGTTGCGGGTCGGGCCGTGCAGCACCGGCTCGCAGGCGGGGACCATCCCGAACTCCGGCGCCGCCGTCCGGCCGAGGATCACGAGCCCGGCCCGCTCCAGTCGGTGCACCAGCTCGCTCGTGAACGTCGAGACCGTGCCGTGGACGTAGGCGGAGCCCTCGGCGAACGGCGTCCCCTCGATCTCGGCGACCAGGTCCTTGAGCAGGAACGGCACGCCCGCGAACGGCCCGTCGGCGCGGGCGGCCGCCGCCAGCGCCCGGTCGTACAGCGGCGTGACGACGGCACCGAGCAGCGGGTTCAGCCGCTCGATCCGCTCGATCGCCCCCTCGGTCAGCTCCACCGCCGACACCTCGCCCGCCGCCACGAGCGCGGCCTGCGCGGTGGCGTCGAGCCCTGCGACCTGCTCGGCCACTCCGGTCATCGCCGTCTCCCTCCGTCCATCGGGGAGGCGCGAGGCGCCGGCTCGCGAACTGCGAGGCGCCGGCTCGCGCCTGCAGGACGACAGCCGGGAACGAGGAGGTCGACATGGCCGACATGGCCGACATGACGAGTCCGGACGCGGTCGCGGGCCGCATCGTCGAGGAGCTGGGGGTGACGCTCGCGACGGTGACCATCGCCGTGGGCGTGCGCTCCGGGCTGTGGGCGGCGCTGGCCGGGGCGGGCCCGCTGGGTCCCGACGAGCTGGCGGAACGCACCGGCGTGGCGCCCGTGCTGGCCCGCGAGTGGTGCCGCACCCAGGTTGCGGGGGGCTACCTGCAGCTGGCCGGGGACCCCGACGAGGGCGAACGGTACGTGCTGCCCGACGAGGTGGCCGCGGTGCTCGTGCACGGCCCCATCGGCGGGCTGGTGGACGCCGCGATGACCATGATGGCCGCGACCGGGCAGCGGTTCGACGAGTTCACCGCGGCGTTCGCCGCCGGACGCGGGTTCGGCTGGGCCGAGCGTGCCGACGGCCACGCCCACGGCGTGGACATGTTCACCCGGGCCGCACTCGCGCCGGGCTTCCTCGCCGCGGCCGTGCGGGCCTGCGAGCCGGGCGTGGCGGCCGCGCTGGAGGCCGGTGGGGCGCTCCTCGACGTCGGCTGCGGGTACGGCGCGCCGACGCTGACGCTCGCCGAGGAGTTCCCGGCTGCCGCGGTGACCGGCTGCGACTTCCACGACGCCTCGATCGTGGCCGCCCGCAAGGCCGCCGCCGAGGCGGGCCTCGCGCAGCGGGTGCGCTTCGAGGTGGCGACGGCGACCCAGGCCCCGTCCGTCACCGGCGGGTACGCGCTGGTGGTGTTCGTCGACTCGCTGCACGACCTGGGCGACCCGGCCGGTGCCCTGGCCCGTTCCCGCGAGCTGCTCGCCCCGGGTGGGGCCGTGCTGCTGGTCGAGCCGCGCGCCGCGGACCGCCTGGTGGACAACCTGAACCCGGTCGGCCGGATGTTCTACGCGGTGTCGACCATGTTCTGCACGCCGACCGCGGTGGCCCAGGGCGGTCCCGAGGGCGGCGCTGACCCGCTCGGCACGCTCGCCGGGCCGGCCGCGCTGACGCGGGTGGCGGCGCAGGCGGGCCTGTCGCGGGCCCGCGAGGTCCCGGTCGAGGCGCCGTTCAACCTGGTGCTGGAACTGCGTCCCTGACCTGGCCAGGATGGCGACATGACGCTGGTCGGGCGCGAGCCGGTGCTCGCCGCGGCCCGCCCGCTCGCCGAGTCCGTGCAGGCCGGGTCCGGGCGGCTGCTGCTGCTCGCCGGTGAGGCCGGGATCGGCAAGACGGCCCTGCTGCACGAGCTCGCCCGGGCCGTCCCCGGCGCGCGGGTGCTGTGGGGCACCTGCTGGGCGGGTGGCGGCGCGCCCGCCTACTGGCCCTGGACGCAGGTGCTGCGCGGGCTGGGGGACCCGGGCGGTCCCGACGGTCCCGACGGCACGGCGGCGCACCTCCTCGACTCGGGGCCTGCGGGGCCAGCGGGGACAGCGGGGCCTGTGGCGACTGCGGGGGCTGCGGCGGCCGGGAGCGGTGCCGAGGCCGCCGACGCGCGCTTTCGGATGTTCGACGCGGTGGCCCGGCGGCTCCTGGCGGCCGGCGAGCGGCTGCCGCTGGTCGTCGTCCTCGACGACCTGCAGTGGGCCGACGAGCCGTCGCTGCGGCTGCTGGAGTTCACGGCCAGCCAGCTGGCCACCAGCCCGGTGCTGCTGCTGGGCGCCTACCGCGACGACGAGGCCGGTCCGGCGGTGCGGGCGCTGGCGGGTGTCGGGCAGGTGCTGCCGTTGGGCGGGCTGGCCGCCACGGACGTCGCCGCGCTGATGGCCGACGTGGCCGGACCCGCCGCCGCGCCCCCCGACCCCCGGCTGGCCGAGCGGGTCCGGCGGGGATCGGCGGGCAACCCGTTCCTGGTCCGGGAGCTGACCCGGCTGCTGCTCGCCCAGGGTGGCTGGGACGGCATCGACGGGGCGGCGCACCTGCCGGTGCCGGACACCGTCCGGGACACCCTGGAGCGCCGGATCGCGCGTTTGTCGCAGCCGTGTGCCTCGGTGCTCGCGGTGGCCGCGCTGGCCGGGCCGGTGGTGCACACCACGCTCCTCGACGAGGTGGCCGCCCCGCCGGACGGCTGCGCGGCGATGCTCGACGAGGCCGTGCGGGCCCGGGTGCTGCAGGCCGACGCCGAGGGCAGGCACCGGTTCGTGCACGACCTGTTCCGGGAGGTCATGGTGGCGGGCCTGCCCGCGGGGCGGCGCCGGGAGCTGCACGCCGTCCTCGGCCGGGCGTTGCAGCGCAGGCGCGACGCGGGTGGCGACGTCGGGGCCGCGGAGCTGGCCGCGCACTTCCTCGCCGCGGGCAGCGCCGACACCGCCGACACCGCCGTGCGGTACGCGGTGGAGGCGGCCCGGGAGGCGACCGCCCGGCTCGGCCACGAGGAGGCCTGCCGCCACCTCACCCGGGCCCTGGACGCGCTGGACCTGCTCGACGAGCCCGGCTCGCGGCGGCGGACGGCGCTGCTGCTGGAGCTGGGGGCGGCGCGCGACCGCAGCGGGGACGACGGCGGTGCCCGGGAGGCGTTGCGCGCCGCAGCGGACCTCGCCCGCCGCGGCGCCGACCCGGCAGGGCTCGCCGGGGCGGCGATCGCCGTGCACGGGCTCGGCAGCCGCTCCGGGACCAGTCGCAGCGAGGCGGTGGAGCTGCTCCGGGAGGCGGCCGCGGCGCTGCCCGCGGACGCGGACCCGGCGCTGCGCGCCCGGGTGCTGGCGGGGTTGTCCCGCGCGCTGCGGCACGGCATGTACGGGCCGCCCGCCGCCCCCGCGCAGGCGGCCGCCGAGGAGGCGGTGGCACTCGCGCGGGAGGTCGGCGATCCGCGGGGCCTGGCGGACGCGCTGCTCGCGCTGCACGACGCGCGATGGCGGCCGGGCAGCGCGGGGCAGCGGCTGGCGGTCCTCGAGCAGATGCTCGAGGCGGCGCGACGGTCGGGCGACCGTGATCTCGTCGTGCTGGTCGAGCAGCTGCGTGCCACCGCGCTGCTGGAGCTGGGCGATCCAGCAGCGCCGGGGGAGCTCGCCGGGTACGCCGTGCACGCCGGGGAGCTCGGGCACGCCCGCGGCCGGTGGTGCGCGCTGACCCGTCGCGCCACCCTGGCGCTCATCGCCGGTCGCGCCGACGAGGCGGCCGGGCTCGCCCGCCGTGGCCTGGACCTGGGGCTCGCGATCGGCCAGCCCGACGCGGTCGGGGCGTGCGGCACCCTGAGCGCCTCGCTGGGGCTGCTGGGCCGCCCGCTTGAGGGCCTCGATCCGGGCAGCTTCGACGGGGACCCGCTGGAGCCGCTGGTCCCGATGCTGCGCGCCTGGCGGCTGGTCTGCGCCGACCGCTCCGAGGAGGCCGCCGCCGTCTTCGCCGGGTTCGCCGCCGATCTGGTGCCCGACAAGCAGGATCTGGAGATGCTCGCGATCTTCGCGGCGACCGCGTCCGTCGCCGGGTCGCCGACCCAGCGCGAGGAGGCGTACCGCAGGCTCGCGCCGCACGCCGGGACGCACGTCGTCGTCGGCGGGTGCGCGGCGTACAGCGGAGCGGTCGACCACCATCTCGGCACGCTGGCTGCTGCACTGGGCCGCCCCGGACGGGCCGCGGACCACCTGCGGGCGGCCGTCGCGATGCACGAGCGGCTGGGCGCGCCGGCCTGGGCGGCCCTGTCCCGGGACGCGCTGGAGGCCGTGACCGGTGCCGGGCCTGCCGGGCCTGCCGAGGGCAACGTGTTCCATCCCGAGGGCGCCGTCTGGGCCCTCGCCTACGGGGGTGTGCGGGCGCACGTGCCCGACGTCAAGGGCCTGCGCGACCTCGCTGCGCTGCTCGCCGTTCCCGGCCGGGAGGTGCACGTGTTCACCTTGCTCGGCCGGTCGGGCCCGGCCACCGGCGCCGACCCGGTGCTCGACGAGGCCGCCCGCCGCGCCTACCGGGCCCGCCTGGCCGATCTGGACGCTGCGATCGAGGCGGCCGCGTCCGCAGGGGAGCGGGCACGGGCCGAGGACGAGCGCGACGCGCTGGTCCGCGAGCTGAGCGCCGCCGCGGGGCTGGGCGGGCGGTCCCGCCGCCTCGGCGACGAGACCGAGCGCGCCCGCAAGACCGTCACCGCCCGGATCCGCGACGCCCTGGGACGCATCGAGCACGAGCACCCCGCGCTCGCCGCGCACCTGCGGGCGAGCGTGCGCACCGGGACGTCGTGCCGGTACGACCCGGCCGAACCGGTGCGGTGGCGGCTGCGCGGCTGACGGCGGCCGCCGGGTGCGTGGCTGCGCACGGCGAGCCGCCGGGCGGCTTCGCAGGGGCTGGACGTGCTTCCTGTGGGGCCGGGCCGGCGGTCGCCCGGAACGCGCTTCGCGGGGGTCGGGTCCGCGGTTCGCAGGGGCTGGACGCGCTTCGCAGGGGCTGCGGCGTCTGCGGGGCGTGCGCGAGGTGTGCGAGGTGGATCCGGAACCTGTGGGGGCCCGGGCCGGCGGGCGCCCGGGACGCGCTTCGCGGGGGTCGGGTCCGCGGTTCGCAGGGGCTGGACGCGCTTCGCAGGGGCTGCGGCGTCTGCGGGGCGTGCGCGAGGTGTGCGAGGTGGATCCGGAACCCGGTCCGGCTGCTGCGCGACGGTCCCGGGGCCCGACCCGGGTGCTCCGCACCACGGGCGGCGGTGCGCTGCGCCGATCGGCGGGGATACTGGAGGTCGTGACCGTCTCCCTCGGCATGCCCGTCCCACCCGCCCCGACGCTGGCCGCCCGCCGGCCGACCCGCCAGCTGCAGGTCGGCCCGGTCGGGGTCGGCTCCGAGCATCCGATCTCCGTGCAGTCGATGACGACGACGCTCACCGCCGACGTCAACGCCACCCTCCAGCAGATCGCCGAGCTCACGGCGGCGGGTTGCGACATCGTCCGGGTCGCCTGCCCGAGCCAGGACGACGCCGACGCGCTGCCCGCGATCGCCCACAAGAGCCAGATCCCGGTGATCGCCGACATCCACTTCCAGCCCAAGTACGTCTTCGCCGCCATCGACGCGGGCTGCGCGGCCGTCCGGGTCAATCCGGGCAACATCCGCAAGTTCGACGACCAGGTCAAGGAGATCGCGGCCGCGGCCAAGGACCGGGGGACCCCGATCCGGATCGGCGTGAACGCGGGCTCGCTGGACAAGCGGCTGCTCGCCAAGCACGGCAAGGCCACCCCGGAGGCGCTGGTCGAGTCGGCGCTGTGGGAGGCGAGCCTGTTCGCCGAGCACGGCTTCCACGACGTGAAGATCTCGGTCAAACACCACGACCCCGTCGTCATGGTGCGGGCGTACGAGCTGCTCGCGCAGTCCTGCGACTACCCGCTGCACCTCGGCGTCACCGAGGCCGGTCCCGCCTTCCAGGGGACGATCAAGTCGGCCGTCGCGTTCGGGGCCCTGCTGAGCAGGGGCATCGGGGACACGATCCGGGTGTCGCTGTCCGCGCCGCCGGTCGAGGAGGTCAAGGTCGGCAACCAGATCCTGCAGTCGCTCAACCTGCGACCCCGCAAGCTGGAGATCGTCTCCTGCCCGTCCTGCGGGCGGGCGCAGGTCGATGTCTACCGGCTCGCGAACGAGGTCACCGCGGGCCTCACGGGCATGGAGGTGCCCCTGCGGGTCGCCGTCATGGGCTGCGTCGTCAACGGCCCGGGGGAGGCCCGCGAGGCCGATCTCGGGGTGGCGTCCGGCAACGGTAAGGGGCAGATCTTCGTGCGCGGCGAGGTGATCAAGACCGTGCCCGAGCACGCCATCGTCGAGACGCTCATCGAGGAGGCGATGAAGATCGCCGAGACGATGGAGGCTTCCGGCGAACCGGAGGTGACGGTCGGCTGACCCGTATGGCACCTTTGTCAGGTGCTGAGGGTCGGTGGCGCCCGGTTGCTCGACGACCGGGACCGGCGGGGCGTGCGCTCCATCCTGGAGGCCGACCCCGTCGCGGCCTGCATGGTCGCCGCGCGGGTGGAGGTCGCGGGCCTGGATCCCTGGCGGCTGGGCGGGGAGCTGTGGGCCGTCGGCGCCAGGCTGGACGGGCTGTGCTTCTCCGGTGCCAACCTCGTGCCGCTGCGCGGTGAGCGCTCCGCCCTGCGCTGTTTCGCCGACCGCGCGCGCCGGCACGGGCGCACCTGCTCCTCGGTGGTCGGCCGCGCCGAGCTGGTCCTGCCGATGTGGGAGCAGCTCGCCGAGCACTGGGCCCCCGCCCGCGAGGTGCGCGCGGACCAGCCGCTGATGGTGCTCGCCGGCCCGCCCGCGGTGGCGCCGGACCCGTGGGTGCGCCAGGTGCGCATCGACGAGCTGGACCGCTACCTGCCCGCGGCCGTCGCGATGTTCACCGAGGAGGTCGGGGTCGACCCCCGGGCCGGGGACGGTGGCGCGGGCTACCGGGCGCGGGTCGCCGAGCTGGTCGCGGCGGGCCGCGCGTTCGCCCGGTTCGAGGACGGCCAGGTGGTGTTCAAGGCCGAGATCGGCGCGCTGTCCGCGCAGGTCGGCCAGATCCAGGGGGTGTGGGTGCACCCCGCCCGGCGCGGCGAGGGCCTCGGCACGATCGGCACCGCGGCGCTGGTGGAGCCGCTCGCCCGGATGGGGCGCATCGCGAGCCTGTACGTCAATGCGTTCAACCATCCCGCCCGCGCCGCGTATGCGAAGGTCGGGTTCACCCAGATCGCGAGCTTCGCGACCATCCTGTTCTGATCCGGCGCGGGGGCCCGTCGGCCGCAGTTTCGAACGACGGTCCTCG
>NZ_JBFWVQ010000120.1:0-16500 GCF_050246655.1 Pseudonocardia sp. | reverse complement strand
GGCACCTCGCCTGCACCGCCCACAACCTGCTCAAGCTGCACGCCCACAAGCAGCGATAACCCCATACCGGGCCAGCCCGGCCATCCCTCACCGGCAATACGAGCAGTTATGCGACTGGCTCGATCAGGCCGCGGGCACCTGGGTCGCGCGGGCCCGCAGCGACTCCGGCACCTCGAACCGCGCGCCGAACTTCTTGACGAACTCGTCGGCCCGCGCCACGAAGCCCGCGACGCCACCCGGGTAGCCCTCGACGTACTGCACGACGCCGCCCGTCCAGGCGGGGAAGCCGATGCCGAAGATCGAGCCGATGTTGGCGTCCGGCACCGACGTCAGCACGCCCTCGTCGAAGCAGCGCTGGGTCTCGATGGCCTCGATGAAGAGCATCCGCTCGGAGAGCTCGTGCAGGTCGACGTCGTGGTTCACCGCGCCCAGCTCGGTGCGCAGGCCCGGCCAGAGGCCGGCCCGCTTGCCGTCGGCGTACTCGTAGAAGCCGGCGCCGCCCGACTTTCCGGTGCGGCCCGCCTCGACGAGCCGGTCGATGACCGCCTCGGCCGGGTGCTGGTCCCAGGTGCCACCCGCCTCCTCGACGGCCCGCTTCGACTCGTTGCGGATCTTCTGCGGCAGCGTGAGCGTGAGCTCGTCCATGAGCTGCAGCACCGGGGCCGGGTAGCCCGCCTGCGCGGAGGCCTGCTCGATGGTCTGCGGGTCGATGCCCTCGGCGAGCATCGCCACGCCCTCGTTGAGGAACGTGCCGATCACCCGCGAGGTGAAGAAGCCGCGGCTGTCGTTGACGACGATCGGCGTCTTGCGGATCGCCAGGGTGACGTCGAAGGCCTTGGCCAGGGTCTCGTCCGCGGTCTGCTCGCCGCGGATGATCTCCACGAGCGGCATCCTGTCGACCGGGGAGAAGAAGTGCAGGCCGATGAAGTCCCGCGGGCGGTCGACGCCTTCCGCGAGCGTCGTGATCGGCAGGGTGGAGGTGTTCGAGCACAGCAGCGCGTCGGCGGTCAGGTACGGCGCCACCTCGGCGAACACGCGGTGCTTGAGCTCCACCGACTCGAACACCGCCTCGATCACGACGTCCGCACCGCGGACGTCCTCGTAGTCGGCCGTCGGGGTGATCCGGGCGAGCAGGGCGTCGCCCTTCTCCTGGGTGGTCTTCCCGCGCTGCACGCCCTTGGCGACCAGGCCCTCGGAGTACGCCTTGCCCTTGCGCGCCGCCTCCGCCGAGACATCCTTGAGCACGACCTCCCAGCCGGCGAGCGCGCACACGTACGCGATGCCCGCACCCATCATCCCGGCGCCGAGGACGGCGACCTTGGTGGGCGCCCACTTCTCGAAACCGTCCGGGCGGGACGTCCCGTTGTTGATGGCGTTGAGGTCGAAGAAGAACGCCTTGGTCATGTTCGTGGAGACCTGGCCGCAGGCCAGCTCGACGAAGTAGCGCGCCTCGATCCGGAACGCGGTGTCGATGTCGACCTGGGCGCCCTCGACGGCCGCGGAGAGGATGTTGCGCGGCGCCGGCATCGGCGCGCCCTTGAGCTGCTTGCGCAGGTTCGCCGGGAACGCGGGCAGCACCGCCGCCAGCTTCGGCGTGGCCGGGGTGCCGCCGGGGATCTTGTAGCCGGGCCGGTCCCACGGCTGGGCGACAGGGTCCTTGCCCGGCCCGCCCACAGCGGCGATCCAGGCGCGTGCTGCCGGGAGCAGCTCCTCCTGCGTGGCCACCAGCTCGTCTACGATCCCCACCTCGACGGCCTTGGCCGGCTTGTGCCGCTGGCCCTGCACGAGGACGTTCATGACGGCGTTCGCGATGCCCAGCAGCCGCGTCGTGCGCACCACCCCGCCGCCGCCGGGCAGCAGGCCGAGCGTCACCTCGGGCAGGCCGAACACCACGCCCTTGCCGTCCACGGCGACGCGACGGTGGCAGGCCAGCGCGATCTCCAGGCCGCCACCGAGGGCGGTGCCATTCAGCGCCGCGACGACCGGCTTGCCGAGCGTCTCCAGCCTGCGCAGTTGGCGCTTGATCTCCATCGACGCCGCGAAGATCATGGGAGCATCCGCGGGCGTCGCCTTGATCAGGGAGTCCAGGTCGCCACCGGCGAAGAAGGTCTTCTTCGCCGAGGTGACGATCACCCCGTTGATGTCGTCCTTGCCCGCCACCAGCGCATCGACACACTCGCCCATCGCGGTGACGTAGCGCTCGTTCATCGTGTTGGCGCTCCTGCCGGGGTCGTCGAGCGTGACGACGACGACGCCGTCGGCGCCCTTCTCCCAGCGGACGGCCTTCTGCTCGCTCATCGTTCCCCGTTCCTTCAGACCCGCTCGACGATGCAGGCGATGCCCATGCCGCCACCGACGCAGAGCGTGGCGAGGCCGCGGCGCAGGTCCCGGCGCTCCAGCTCGTCGATCAGGGTGCCGAGGATCATCGCGCCCGTGGCGCCGAGGGGGTGGCCCATGGCGATCGCGCCGCCGTTGACGTTGGTGATCTCGTGGTCGACGCCCATGTCGCGCATGAACCGCATGGCGACCGAGGCGAACGCCTCGTTGATCTCGTAGAGGTCGATCTGGTCGGCCGTGAGCCCGGCCTTCCCCAGCGCCTTGCGGGCGGCGGGGGCGGGGCCGGTGAGCATGATCGTCGGGTCGGCCCCGGAGACGGCGGTGGCGAGGACGCGGGCGCGCGGGGTGAGATTCGCCGCGGCCCCTGCGGCTTCAGAGCCGATCAGTACGAGGGCAGCGCCATCCACGATGCCGGAGGAGTTGCCGGGGGTGTGGACGTGGTCGATCTTCTCGACCCAGTGGTAGCGCTGCAGCGCCACGGCGTCGAAGCCGCCCGCCTCGCCCATCATCGCGAAGGACGGCTTGAGCGCGCCGAGGGCCTCCATCGTGGTGCCGGCGCGGACGTGCTCGTCGCGGTCCAGCACGGGCAGGCCGTTGCGGTCCTTGACCGGGACCACGGACCGCGCGAAGTAGCCGTTCGCCCACGCCTTCGCGGCGCGCGTCTGCGACTCCATCGCGTACGCGTCGACGTCGTCGCGCGTCCAGCCCTCGAGCGTGGCGATGAGGTCGGCGCCGATGCCCTGGGGGACGAAGCCGGTCGAGTAGTTGGTGTCCGGGTCCATCGCCCACGCGCCGCCGTCCGAGCCCATCGGTACCCGCGACATCGACTCGACGCCGCCGGCCAGCAGCAGCTCCTCCATCCCGGAGCGCACGCGCAGCGCCGCTTGGTTCACGGCTTCCAGCCCGGAGGCGCAGAAGCGGTTGAGCTGCACGCCCGCGACCGTGTCCGGAAGGCCTGCGGCGATGGCGGCCGTCTTGGCGATGTCACCGCCCTGGTCGCCGAGGGGGCTCACGACGCCGAGGACGACGTCGTCGATCGTGGCCGGGTCGAGCTCCGGGTGGCGGGCGCGGATCTCGTCGATCAGGCCGACGACCAGCGACACCGGCTTGACCTCGTGCAGCGAGCCGTTCGCCTTGCCGCGGCCGCGCGGGGTGCGTACGGCGTCGTAGACATAGGCCTCGGGGATGGTGCTCATGCCGACCTCTCCTGTCGATAGCAGGTCTCCTGCTTTGTTACAGCAGTGCTGTCATATGGGTCAAGGTGGGCCACGCTGTGGCGCCAGCCATACTGGCCGCCGTGCGCAGCGACCTGTTCAGCCCCGACCGCGCGGAGACGCAGTCGCCGGGGATGACGCTCCAGAACTCCAAGATGCTCAAGGTGGGCCTGAACGGCGAGGTGCTCGTCCGGCAGGGGACCATGGTCGCCTACCAGGGCCAGATGGAGTTCGCCGCGCTGGGCTCCGGCGGCATCGCGGGCTTCCTCAAGCAGACGTTCACCGGCGAGGGCGTCCCGATGATGCGGGTCACCGGCCGCGGCGACCTGTTCCTCGCCGACAACGCCGCCGACGTCTTCACCATCGACCTCGAAACCGGCGACGGTCTCACGATCAACGGCAGGAACGTCCTCGCGTTCGAGCCCACGCTGCGCTGGGACATCCACCGCGTTCAGGGCGCCGGGTACCTGTCCAACGCGGGCTACTACAACTGCGTCTTCTCCGGGCACGGCCGCATCGCCATCACCTGCAAGGGCTCGCCGGTGGTGCTGAACGTGGACCAGCCCACGTACGCGGACCCGCAGGCGGCCGTCTGCTGGTCGGCGTCGCTGCAGACCGGCTTCCACCGCGCGGACCAGCTCAACCTGCACACGTTCCTCGGCCGCACCACCGGCGAGGCGTTCACGATGAGCTTCGCCGGGCGCGGGTTCGTCGTCGTGCAGCCCTGCGAGGAGCTGCCGGCCGGCGCGGTCGCGGGCACCGGAAGCGGCAACGCCGGTGGGCAGAACAACGACGGCCTGGGCGGCGTGATCGGCGGCTTCCTCGGCGGCGGGCGCTGAACCCCGTCCCCCTGTGACCCCGCCCCGTTCCCCCCGCCCCCCGGTTGCGCGAACGGCACGTACGGGACATAGGTCTTCCCATTCGTGCCGTTCGCGCGGAACGCGGGGCGGCACGGGGTGGCACGGGCCGACACGGGGTAGCGCGGGGTGACGCGACACCGCTGCTGTCACGTCGGGGCATCGGTGTCGTAACCTGCTCGGGTGGTCGCGCCGAACCTGTCCGACAAGCTGTCCGGCAACCCGCCGGACGCGGAACTGCTGACGATCGACCAGCTGGCGGCCCGCACGGGGATCACGGTCCGCAACATCCGGTTCTACGCCGGGCGGGGGCTGCTCCCGCCGCCGCGGCTGCGCGGGCGCACCGGGCTCTACGGGCCGGACCACGTCGCACGGCTGGAACTGGTCAGCGAGCTGTCGGGGTTGGGCTTCACCCTCTCCGGCATCGAGGCGCAGCTCGAACGCCTCCCCACCACCGCGGACGCCGAGGAGCTCGCCCTGCACCGGGCCTTGCTCACCCCCTGGGTCCCCGAGCAGATCGAGGAGATCGACCACGCGGAGCTGGAACGCCGCGCCGGCCGCGCCCTCGGCCCGGACGACCTCGCCGCCCTCGAAGGCCTCGGCGTCGTCCGGCGCCTCGACGACGGCCGCGTGCGGCTGCGCGGCGCCGGGATGATCGGGGAAGGTCTCGCCGTCCTGGACTCCGGCCTGCCACCGCAGGTCTGGAAGCGTGCGCACGTGGTCATCGACAAGCACACCACGGCCATGGCGGAGGAGCTGATGGAGCTGTTCCAGGACGAGGTGCTCCGGCCGTTCCGGGAAGGCGGGCGCGGCACCGCCGAACGCTCGCGGCTGGTGGACGCCCTCACGCAGCTCAAGCCGATCACCGTCCGCGGCGTCGTCTCCGCGTTCGGCCGCGCCGTGAACCGCACGATCCGGGATCGGCTCGCCTGATGCCCTTCGTCCATCCCATCGCGGTGCGCTACCTCGAGGTGGACGCGCAGGGCGTCGTGTTCAACGCCTGGTACCTCGCCTGGTTCGACGACGCCATGACGGCCTATCTCGCCCATCGCGGGCTGCCCTACCGCACGATGCTCGACGCGGGCTACGACGTGCAGGTCGTGCGCTCCGAGATCGACTGGCACGCCGGGGTCGGGTTCGGCGACGCCGTCGGCGTCGAGGTGAGCACCGCACGGATCGGGCAGACCAGCTTCGCGCTGGACTTCCGGGTGCTCCGCGACGGCCACGACGTGACGTGCGCGGGCCACACCGTGTACGTCGTCGTGGCGACGGACGGCTCCGGCAAGCGGCTGGTTCCCCCGCTGATCCGGGACGCGCTCGACGGCGTGTGAGCCGTTCGGCTCAGCGAATAAGCCCGTTCGGCCGAATCTCTTCTCTTCCCGCCTCGTTGGGCAGACCGAGTGACCGGACGGCGCTGTCGGGTGACCGCCGGCCGCCCGAGGTGACCGGTTCCGGCGCGCCTTGTTGTGGGCGGTCGGAGCCCGATCCCGGCACGCCGACTCGACCCGGAGGGAACCAGATGAGCAGGCTCCAGCCCGCCCGTGCGACGCTGCTCGCGGTCGCGTGCGGACTCGCGCTCGCCACCGCGACCGGGACGGCCCTGGCCGCCCCCGACGAGCAGGCCCCGCCGCCAGGCACCACCGCCCCGGCCGGACTGTGCGACGACGGCAGCCTCTGCACGTGGCCGCAACGCGCCTACGCAGGTGAGCTCACCGCGATCGGCGACGGTGCGGCCGGGGAGTGCCACAACCTGCCGCGCGGCGCCGCCTCGGCGATCAACGACTCCCCGTTCACGGCCGTGTTCTACGCCGCAGGCGGCTGTGTCGGCGGTGTCGTGGTGGGCATCGAGCCGGGCCGCAAGACTCCGTCGTTCGCCGAGGCCGCGTCCGTGCGGCTGCGGCGGCCGGGGCCCGCGGCCGTACCGGGAGCACAGCCGGGCACGTCGAGCTCGCCGTCCGGTTCGCAGGAGAGCGCGCCCGCGGAGGAGACGGCCGGCCCCTCCACCGAGGAACCGGCCGACGACACGGCGGCGAGCGAGAGCGCCGAGTGATCAGCGCCGAGTGATCAGCGCCGAGTGATCGGTGCCGGGTGGCCGCCCGGGGGGTCGGTCACCCGGCGCCGGTCCGGCGTCAGGCCGGGCTGATCTCGAACACGGCCACCCGGGCCGCCAGGGCCGCGAACTGCTCCGGATCCGCGCGCTCGACGAGCCCGAGCCGCACGAAGAACGGGACCCCGCCGGGAGCCTGGCCGGGGAACGCCCGCAGCACGGCCTCCCGGACCTCCGGGTCGTCCACGTCGCGGATGGCGACCGGCTCCCGTCGGCGCCCGCGGGCCAGCTCGCCACGGCCGGCGGCGCGGGCGTTGCGGGCCCAGTCCGCATCCGGGAGCGCCGCGATGACGTAGCGGCGGCCGTCCACGACGATCGGCGTGACGGGGGTCGTGCGCGGCTGCCCCGACACCCGGCCCGGCACGGTCAGCACGCGTACCGGCCCCGTGACCACCCCGAGGCGGCCGAGCGCGACGAGAACCTTGTTCATCGGGAACAGCCAGCGCGGCAGGGCGGGCGCCGTCACGTCGATCACTCCTTCGGTTTCCGAAACGATGCCGCCGACTGTACACTCCTTCGGATGCCGAAACAAACGTCGCTGGACGAGGCGTCCCGGGCCGCCAGGGAGTTCGGTGACGCCGCCGAGGCCGTCCGCCTCGCGGCGGCCGCGCACCTCGGGGTCAACCGCAGCGACCTGCGCATCCTCGCCGCACTGCACGTCGACGGGCCGGCGTCGGCGGGCGCGATGGCCGCGGCGGCCGAGCTGAGCCCCGCCGCCACCACCGAGGCGGTGCAGCGCCTCGCCGCCCGTGGCCTCGTGCGCCGCGACACCGATCCCGCGGACCGCAGGCGAGCCGTCATCGGCATCGAGCCCGCCGCCGCACGCCAACTGGACACGTTGTTCGGTCCCGTCCGCACCGGTGGGCGGCGCATCGGCCAGACGTTCACCGACGCCGAGCTCGCCGTCGTCGTCCGCTTCCTCGACCTCGGCCGCGACCTCCAGCTGGCCGCGGCCGAGCGCATCCGCGCGGGGGGCTGATCCGGCTCGGCCGCCGCCGCCGCACCGTACGGGACCGCCGAACCAGGGACCGCGCCGTTCGCGATCACATGGCAGGCTGCGCATAGCCGACAGAACCGATTCCCGGGAGCGCAACGATGCCGCAGAACGTCCGTGGGGTAGTGGCCCACAAGAAGGGTGAGCCGGTCTCCGTCGAGACGATCGTGATCCCCGACCCCGGCCCCGGTGAGGCCGTCGTGCAGGTGCAGGCCTGCGGGGTGTGCCACACCGATCTGCACTACCGCGAGGGCGGGATCAACGACGACTTCCCGTTCCTGCTCGGCCACGAGGCCGCGGGGGTGGTCGAGGAAGTGGGCGAGGGCGTCACCGACGTCGCGCCCGGCGACTTCGTGATCCTCAACTGGCGTGCCGTGTGCGGCCAGTGCCGGGCCTGCCGGCGCGGCACCCCGTGGTACTGCTTCGCCACCCACAACGCGTCGCAGAAGATGACGCTGGAGTCGGGCCAGGAGCTCTCCCCGGCCCTGGGCATCGGCGCGTTCGTCGACAAGACCCTGGTCGCCGCGGGCCAGTGCACGAAGGTCAACCCGGCCGCGAAGCCGGAGGTCGCCGGGCTGCTCGGCTGCGGTGTCATGGCAGGCTTCGGCGCCGCGGTGAACACCGGGGGCATCGGGCGGGGCGACTCCATCGCCGTCATCGGCTGCGGTGGCGTGGGCGACGCGGCGATCATGGGTGCGAACCTCGCCGGGGCGTCCACGATCATCGCGATCGACACCGACCCGCGCAAGCTCGAGTGGGCGGAGCAGTTCGGCGCCACCCACACGATCAACGCCCGCGAGACCGACGTCGTCGAGGCCGTGCACGCCCTCACCGGCGGCCACGGCGCGAACGTCGTCGTGGACGCCGTCGGCCGCCCCGAGACCTTCAAGCAGGCCTTCTACGCCCGCGACCTCGCCGGCACCGCCGTGCTGGTCGGGGTGCCCACCCCCGATCTCGTGCTGGAGCTGCCGCTGATCGACGTGTTCGGCCGCGGCGGGGCCACCAAGTCGTCCTGGTACGGCGACTGCCTGCCCACCCGCGACTTCCCCATGCTCATCGACCTGCACCTGCAGGGCCGGCTGCCGTTGGAGAAGTTCGTGTCCGAGACGATCGCCCTCGACGACGTCGAGGCCGCGTTCGAGAAGATGCACCACGGCGAGGTGCTGCGGTCGGTGGTCGTGCTCTGATGCCTCCCGTCGAGCACCTGGTCACGTCCGGGACGTTCTCCCTGGACGGCAGCACGTGGGACGTCGACAACAACGTGTGGATCGTCGGTGACGAGAACGAGGTCCTCGTCATCGACGCCGCGCACGACGCCGCCGCGATCGCGGAGAAGGTGGGCGACCGCCGCGTCGTCGCGATCGTGTGCACCCACGCCCACGACGACCACGTCAACCAGGCACCCGCGCTGGCCGACCGGTTCGGCGCGCCGATCCTGCTCAACCCGGCCGAGTCCCCGCTGTGGGAGATGAACTGGCCGGACCGCAAGCCCGACGGCGAGCTGCGCGACGGCGACGTCCTGCGGGCGGGCGGCGTGGAGCTGCAGGTGCTGCAGACCCCGGGCCATTCGCCCGGCTCCACCTGCCTCTACGTGCCGGATCTCGGGCTCGTCTTCTCGGGCGACACGCTGTTCCAGGGCGGGCCGGGCGCCACCGGGCGGTCGTACTCCTCGTTCGACACGATCATCGAGTCGATCCGGGAGAAGTTGCTGACGCTGCCCGGCGACACCGAGGTCCGCACCGGGCACGGGGACTCCACGCGGATCGGCGCCGAGTCACCCCACCTCGACGAATGGATCGCCCGGGGACACTGAGCGATTGCCGCCTGCAGCGGGCCGTCGTACTCGCGACAGCCCGCTGCAAGCCCGTGCGCGCGGCGTGGCAGCCGCGGTGCCGACGCTGGCGGCATGCAGACACGCACCGCACCCGTGCGCACGACGGCCGACGTCGCCGCGCTGGGCACCATCCTCGGCGTCTGGGCACATCCCGACGACGAGGTGTACCTGTCCGCCGGCCTCATGGCCGCCGCCGCGGCCGCGGGCAACCGCGTCGTCGTCGTGACGGTGACGCGCGGCGAGCGCGGCACGGACGATCCCGCGCGCTGGCCACCCGCCCGGCTTGCCGCCGAACGGCTCGCCGAGTCCGCGGCGGCCCTCGCCCTGCTCGACGCCGGGCACGAGCGGATCGGCCGCCATCTCCTCGGCGCGGACACCGGGCGCTCCTTCCTGGACGGGCACCTCGCGCTGGGCGACCCGGCGGCCGCGGTCGCCGAGCTGACCCGCCTCGTCGACGCCTTCGCCCCGGACACTGTGCTCACCTTCGGCCCGGACGGTATGACGGGCCATCCCGACCACCGTGCCGTCTCCGCCTGGACCGCCGCCGCCCTGGAAGGCGCGACGTGGCCGGTGCCGCGGCTGCTGCACGCCGCCGTCCGCCCGGAGCAGGCGGCAGAGTTCGGGGCTTTCGTCGAGCCGATGGGGGAGCGCGGCGACGGGCCCGTGTGCCCGCCGTCCGACCTCGCGGTGGACCTGGCCTTGAGCGGGGCCGCCCTGGACCGGAAGGTGGCGGCGCTGGAGCTGCACGCCACGCAGACCGGGCCGCTGCGGGCCGCGCTCGGGGGGCGGTACCGGGCCTTCGTGGCGACGGAGTGCTTCCGAGTGGCGGACTGAGGGTCGCTGAGGGTCGCTGAGTTCACCGCCGCGCCGGGCCACCGGCGCTGACCAGCACGGCGAGCCCCGTCGTCAGCGGTACGGAGGCGACGATGCCGATGCTGCCGACGAGCGTTCGCACGACCTCGGTGGCGATCACCTGCGTCGTGAGGGCGTCGCCAAGGCCGCGCTCGGCCACGGCGAACAGCAGCAGCAACGGCAGGGCAGCGCCCGCGTAGGCGAGGACGAGGGTGTTGACGGCGGAGGCGACGTGGTCGCGCCCGATCCGCATCCCGGACGCGAAGAGCCTCCCGGGACGGGTGCCGGGGTCGGCCGCCCGCAGCTCCCAGACGGCGCTGGTCTGGGTGACCGTGACGTCGTCGAGCGCGCCCAGCGCGCCGATGATCAGGCCTGCCAGCACGAGGCCGCGGCCGTCGACCGTCAGGCCGAGGGCTGCGCCGAGGTTCGCGGTGTCCTCGTCGAGGCCCGTGAGCCTGGTCGCGGTCGCGAACACGACACCCAGCACCCCGATGAGGAGCAGGCTCGCGAGCGTGCCGAGGACGGCCGTCGAGGTGCGGGCCGAGAAGCCGTGCGTCAGGTAGAGGACGACGAACATGATCGCGCACGAGCCGACCACAGCGACCCACAGCGGGTCCTCGCCCGCCAGGATCGCGGGCAGCATGAACGTGACCAGCACGATCCCGGTCAGGCCCAGTGCCACCAGGGCCTTGACCCCCTGCCAGCGCCCCAGCGCCACCACGGCCAGCGCGAACAGCAGCGCGAGCACGGTGAGCGGCCCGCCACGCTGGAAGTCCGAGACCTCGTACGAGGCCGGGTCGGCGGGGTCACCCGACCACACCAGCTCCACGGGGTCGCCCACCTCGTAGGTCGTGGTGGCGCCCCGGCCCGGCTGCGGTGCCGAGACGAGCAGCGTGATCGCCTGCCCGGCGAGCGGCCCCTCCTCCGGCACGACGGCGAGCGCGACGCAGCCGCTCCCGCCCGCGGCGCCGTCGCAGTCCGCGGGGGTCGCTGCGGTCACCTGGGCGGGGACCCGCGGCAGCGCCGCCGCGCCTTCGGTCGCCTGCGGGCGGGCGCCCGGGTGCAGCAGGACGAGCCCGGCGAGGGTCGCGAGCGCGGCGGGGATCAGCAGGCAGGCGATGAGGATGACGACGCGGCGGCTCGCGGGGGCGGGCGGGCCGTGGCCGTGCCCATGGCCGTGGGCCTGTCCCGCGGGCGCGGCCGGTTCGGCTGGTGCGGCGGCCGAGCGGCCACGCGCTCCTGCGGCCCGTCGGCCCGACGCCCGATCCGCCACCCGGTGCGCGCCCGTCCGCGCGGCAGGCGAATCCTCCGCCACCCCGCTCACCCGGTGCGCGCCCGTTCGCGCGGCAGGCGAATCCTCCGCCACCCCGCTCACCCGGTGCGCGCCCGTCCGCGCGGCAGGCGGATCCCCCTCGCCGTCGGCCCGCCTGCGCCCGCCCGCGGGCCGGGTCTCATCGGGGCGCGGGAGAGACGTGCCGTGCGGCGGCGTCGGCGCGTGGGCGAGGCCTCCGGGCGGCGTCGGTGCGTCGGGGTCCACCGCGGCATCCTTGCGCGGCCATCCCCGGCCCCGTTCCGTGACCCCGCCGTGACCTTCAACCCTGGGGGTAGCGTCCCGCGCGTGGCAGACGAGTTCGACACCACCGAGTACACCTCCCGGATGCGCGCCATGTGGGGCGAGGGCGACTACAGCGGCCTCGCCGGCCGGGTCGCCCCCGCTGCTGCGCAGCTGGTCGAGGCGGTGGCGCCGGACCCGGCAGAGCGCGTGCTGGACCTAGCCGCCGGCACGGGCAACGTCGCGATCCTCGTCTCCGCGCGCGGCACGCGGGTCGTCGCGGCCGACCTCTCGCCACGGATGGTGGAGGTCGGGCGGGCACGCACGGAAGGCCTGCCCGTCGAGTGGCTGGAGGCGGACGCCGAGTCCCTGCCGCTGCCGGACGCATCGGTGGACGCCGTGCTCTCCTCGTTCGGGGTGATCTACGCGCCGCGCCCGGACGTGGCGCTCACACAGGCGCGGCGGGTGCTGGTGCCCGGCGGCACGCTCGCGTTCACGGCGTGGCGCCCGCACGGGTTCGTGGGCGAGATGACCTCGGTGATGCGGCGCTGGTTGCCGACACCGCCGGGGATCGCCGACGAGCTGGACTGGGGTCGCGAGGAGGTCGTGGCGGGGTGGCTCGCGAAGGCCGGCTTCTCCGACGTCACGTTCCGGCCGGGGGATCTGCCCTGGGAGTTCTCGTCCCCCGCCGCGCTCACCCGCTTCCTGGTGGACCACTCACCGTCACACCGTGCCGCGCAGGCGGCGCTCGGCGAGGGGGCGGGCGAGATGTTCGCGGCCGTCGAGGAGCTGGCCGGGCCGGCGGGTGAGCCGGTGCGCGTCGAGGCGGGCTACGCGGTCGTGACGGCCGTCGCCTGAGCGCCCCGACGACGTCCGCGAGTTGCGCATCTCGTCAGGGCGAGTCGCGCATCCCGTCAGGGCGAGTCGCGCTTCTCATCCGGGCGAGTCGCGCCTCTCGTCAGGGCGAGTCGCGCATCTCATCAGGGCGAGTCGCGCTTCTCATCCGGGCGAGTCGCGCCTCTGGTCCGGGCGAGTTGCGCATCTCATCAAGGCGCGGTGCAGGTCCCGTCGCTGGTCAGGGGCGCCAGGTGCGGGCGTCGGTGACTATCGCGGTCACCAGGTCGGCCGGGGTCACGTCGAACGCCGGGTTCCACGCGGCGCTGCCGTGCGGGGCGGTGGTCCCGAGGACCTCGCCCGGGTCGCGTTCCTCGATCTCGATCGCGGCGCCGTCCGGCGTAGCGGGGTCGACGGTGGTCTCGGGGGCGGCGACGAGGAAGGGGATCCCGGCGCGGGCCGCGGCGAGGGCGAGCGGGTAGGTCCCGATCTTGTTGGCGACGTCGCCGTTCGCGGCGATCCGGTCCGCCCCGACGACGACGGCGTCCACGAGCCCGCGCGCGATGATCGACGGCCCGGCCCCGTCCACGACGAGGCGGTGCTCCACGCCCATCGCACCCAGCTCGACGGCGGTGATGCGGGCGCCCTGCAGGAGCGGCCGCGTCTCGTCCGCGACGACGTAGCGCACGCCACCCACCTCGTGCAGGGCCCGCACGACGCCCAGCGCCGTCCCGATACCGACGCAGGCGGCCGCACCGGCGTTGCAGTGCGTGTGCAGGCGCAGCGGGGCGGGGCCGCAGAGCTCGCGCAGGAGCGCAGCGCCGCGGTCACCGACGGCGCGGCAGGAGTCGACGTCCTCGGCCATGAGCACGAGCGCGGCGGCGAGCACAGCCTGCGGGCCGTCGTCGGCGGCGGCGAGCGCGCGGCGGACCCCGACCTCCAGGTTGACGGCGGTGGGCCGCGCGGCCGCGATGCGCGCGGCCTCGGCGGCGAGTTCCTCGGCGGCGACGGTGCGGGCGGCGAGAGCGACGCCAAGCGCGCCCGCGGCCCCGAGGGCGGGCGCACCGCGCACGACCAGGCGACGGATGGCGTCGACCAGCTGGTCCACCGTGGCGACGCTGGTGGTCGTGACGCGGGGCAGCGCGGTCTGGTCGAGCAGCTCGATCCGCCCGTCGACCCACGCGATCGTCGGCGGCAGCATGAGCCCGACCCTACGGCGCATCCCGCCGCCGCGAGTTGCGCATCCCGCGGCCGCGAGTTCCGCATCCCGCGGCCGCGAGTTGCGCATTTCGCCAGGCCGAGTTGCGCCGTTCGTACTGCCGGAGACCCCGGCTGGCACGATCACGCCGTGCGTGACGCCGACTTCCCGGCCGACCCCTATCCGGGCGCCGTCCCGCCCTGCTCGTTCGTTCACGAGGACGGCGGCACCGAAGCGACCATCCTCCGACTCCGCCCGGACCCCTCGACATTGACGGGCTGGTCGGTGGCCGGGAACGACCTCGACGACTGGCTCGCCGCCCGCGACGCCCCTCCCGCCGCCGCCCGGGTCCCGGTCCTGGCATACGGCTCGAACCGCTGCCCGTCCAAGATCACCTGGTTGCGGCGGGAGCTCGGCCTGCCCGGGCCTGTCATCGTGTTGCGCGCCCGCACCGAAGGCGTGGCGGCGGTGTGGGCACACGGCCTGCGCGCCCGCGACGGCCAGCGTCCTGCGGTGCTCGCCGCGGCCCCGGGTGCCGTCGAGACGCACGCCGTCTGGCTCGCCACAGCCGAGCAGATCGCGGTACTGGACCGCTGCGAGGGCCGCGACGACCGCTTCCGGCTGGCGCGGCTGCGCACCGGCACCGTCCGTACCGAGGACGGCGGGATCGTCGAGACGCCCTGGTGCTACGTCGGGCACGGGACGATCCGACGCCCGCTGCTGGTCGACGGCCGACGGGTGCGGTGCATCGAGGTGGCACAGGTGCAGGCGCAGGCACTGAACGGCGAGCCAGGCGACGATGATCTCGACGCCCCCACCGTGCGCGGCGCGCCGGACCCTGACGACTGGCCGGCCGCTCTGCTCACCTACGGGCTGCTGATGCCGACGCAACCGTCCTGGAGCCTGGTGGCGCCGCACGCGAGCGGCCCGCCTCGGCCGCTGCGGGTGGCCGGGACGCTCTACGACACAGGGCAGGGCTGGCCCGCGCTGGTTCCCGGCGGCCGCGGCGAGGTGCCTGCGGCGCTGGTCCCGCTGCGCGATCCCGTCCGGCTGTTGCCATTGCTCGACGAGTACGAAGGACCGGACTACCGCCGGGTCCGGCGCACGCTGGCCGACGGCACGGCGTGCTGGGTGTACGCCTGGGTGGCACCCACAGCCGGGTTCCGGGAGTTGCCGGCCGGCTGGCCGCCGTGATCCGACGGGACGGCGCACTCGGCCTGTCAAGATGCGCAACTCGCGGCGGTGGAATGCGGAACTCGCGGCGGTGGAATGCGGAACTCGCCGCGGCAGGATCCGCAACTCGCGGCGGTGGAATGCGCAACTCGCCGCCGCAGGATCCACAACTCGCCGCGGCAGGATGCGGAACTCGCGGGTCAGGCCCGCCCCGCCGCCGCCCCGGTCCGCCGCTGCGCGCACACCCCGGCGGGTATCGGGATGCGGTAGAGCCGCGCCGCATTGCCGCCGAGGATGGCCTGGCGCGCGGCGTCGTCCAGGCGCGGATAGGGCGAGCCGTCCGGGAACTGGAAGCGGCTGAGCTCGCCGACCAGCCGCCCGGGCCGGACCATCGGGTACCCGCTGCCGAACAGCAGCCGCTCGGACCCGAACGCCTGCAGCAGCTCGCCGAACGCGGTGATGAACTCTCGGCTCCCGATCCACGGCAGCATCTCGGTGAGCACGATGTGCACGTTGGGCAGCCGGGCGAGATGGCGCAGCTGGTCCCCGGGCAGGCACCCGGCACCGAGCACGAACTGCACCCGCGGCAGCGCGCGGGCGAGCTCGCGGAAATGGGCGACGTCGAACGCCGCGGACGGCACCCGCTGGACGACGTTCGTGCGCACCGGCAGTGCGGAGATCGCCCGGACCGGTTCGGCCCAGTTGGGCAGCCGCGGCCCGAAGCTGCCGGGCACGGGGTCCCAGCGACGCCACGGCGCGGGCTGCGCGGACGGCGACACCCCGAGGTGGACGACGCCGGCACCCGCCTTGCTGCAGCGGGCGAGGACACGGCGCACCCACGGGTCGGCGAGCCGGACGAGCCGCCCGGGCCGGCGTCCCTCGCACAGGGTGAGCCCACGCAGGTCCCAGCGGCGGACCATGGGACCGATGCCGCGGGCACCCGCCTGCCCCGCGCCCGGGTCGAGCTCCCCGGAGAGCACGAACCGCCCCGGCATGCGCTCGGCGAGCTCGGCGTGCCAGGCCACGGGCGAGAACCCGAGGACGAAGAGGTCCCCGAGCACGACCGGCTGCAGGACGGCACGGTCGACCCCGGCGTCGAAGAGGTCGCGGTGCAGGCCGTCCTCGCTGACCCGCTCGACCTCCTCGGGTGGGACCGGTGGCACCGCGGTTGCGGCGCCACCGGCCCCCCGGGTCCGGTCCAGCTCACGATGCCGCCGGAGGAGGTCGGCGGCGAACTCCTCGCCGGCCGGGCCGGCCTGGTTGTGTGGGCTGGCGTCCCACGCGTGGACCTGGGCGTCGACGACCAGGAACCTCGGCCCGGACGTGCTCACCCCGTACATCTGCTCGACTCCCACGCGTGCGACGTGCCCGACACCCGACCGGGCGGTCAGCCCATCGACGGTCCGAGACCCAGCGACTGCGGCGTGCTGGAGTCCGGCGACGGCTGCGGGATGCCCTCGTCGAGCTGCCCGAACTCGGTCATGAGGGCCTTGTTCCACGGCGTCTGCTCCTCGGCCACCAGCGAGTTGGTGGTCAGGATCAGGCCGG
>NZ_JBFWVQ010000119.1:0-16504 GCF_050246655.1 Pseudonocardia sp. | reverse complement strand
CACGAGCCTGGCTCCGCATCCGCGGCTACATCTCCACGGTGCGCAAGCACGGCGACAACGTCTACGACGCACTCCGCGACGCCGTCACCGGAAACCCCTGGAAACCGCCGCTGACCTGCTGACCTGAGTGGTTACGGTGAACCACCGCTTCCTCGGGAACCACGCGATCGGCGGCGAGCGGAACGATCGAGCCACGCTGGAGCGTTGGTTCGCCCGTCTCTGGCTGGTCCTGCCCAACCTGCATCTGACCGTCAACGAGATCTGGGTGACCGGATGGCCGTGGAACACGACCGTCCTGGTCCAGTGGGACGGCGCCGCGACGCTCGAGGACGGCGGCGGCTACCGCCAGCACGCCGTCCACATCATCACACTGCGCTGGGGCCGCATCGTCGCACTCGATGTGTTCGAGGACTCCCAAGAGGTCGCCCGCGCACTCGCCATCCAAGCTGCGGCCGGCATCTCCGACGCGGCCGCACCTCCGATCGTCAGCTGACTCGATGATCCTCCGCGAGCCCGGGACGGCGGGCACTCACGTGCGGACGCGGTTCACGCGGAGCTTCCGCCCCAGGTCCCGCAGTCAGAATGTGGCGATCGGGTTGACCGGACTGCCCGACGTACCGGCGAAGCGGACCGGCGCGACTGCGAGGTGGAAGTCCCACTGGCCGAGCTCGGCAGCCGTCGCCGCGCACCCCTCCAGGTCGCAGTTGTCGAGCAGCCACAGACCCATCGCGACGAGGCTCACGGCGTGCACCGGCATCAACACGTCCGCGTAACCCGACGGCTGCACGTCCTGGGGTGTGTCCGCGCCGATCAGCGCGACCTCCCGCTCGTGCAGCCACGGCAGGCAGGACGCGTGCCAGCCGGCCTGTGTGAAGCCGACGGCCGCACCGGTCTCGTGCCGGGCGCGCCCGTAGCCGGTCCGCAGGAGGACCGCATCGCCGGATCGCACCCGCACACCCTGGCGACGCTCGGCCTCCTCGAGATCGTCGGGGAACACACCCTGCGCCGGTTCCAACCACGGCACGTCGCGGACCCTCGCAACGTCCAGCAGGACACCACGCGTGATGATCCCGTTCGCCGCCGCCGTGACGGCCGCCCACGCCGATCCCGTTGCGGCGTCGACCAGCGAGTGCGACCGCCCGTTGTACATGTCGCCGTCCCAGAAGATGTGGCACGGCGAGTCGACGTGGGTGAGCGTGTTGCCGTGGAACGCGATGCCGAGCCGCTCGGACGAGAAGCCCCATCGCCGGTCGCCGTGGAAGCGCGCCGGCATGTGCTCGGCACCCGGCATGTCGACGGCGTACGGGCACGTCGTCGTCGACCGCTCCATGTCTTCCGGTGCGGCGACCTCCCATGCGCACGACACGCTCCTGCCGTGGCGCACGGCCCGCGCCGCCGCCAGCCGGACGTCGTCGGTGATGTGGTTCAGAGTGCCGAGCTCGTCGTCGTCGCCCCACCGTCCCCAGTTCGACAGCGTGGTGAAGTACCCGAGCACGTCGTCCTGTGTGGGCATCGGTCGCTCTGCCGTCATCCCAACATCGACTCCTCCGGTCACGCGGTTCGAGGCACCAAGGCCCGCTGAACTGGCATGACACTACGGTCGTCGGGTCGGGTCGATGACCAGGACATTCAGATCGCACCCTCTTGCTTTTCAGCGCAGCGAGGATACCGACGATACAGCTGTCCGAGAGCCTGGCGCGATATCTGTCGATCGTATACTGCCAGAATCGCTGCAGGGCCTCGCGATACTCCTCGCCGCACTTCTCGAGAGAGCACTTGCACGCCCATCATGGTCGCTGCGCCGCGCAGACAAAGCCCTTATTTCGATAGCGCTGAGATGCTGACTGTGGTGCGGACCGGTCAATCCGCGAACGGCACCCGGGCCACACGTATCGCGGCGATTCCGAACACCCTTCACACGTTGACAGATCGCGTCGGAGAATGATTCACAAGCGGCGAGTCAGGACTGCGCCGGGCCGACGGATGAAGGTGCTCGAACCGCATACCTTGCTTTCGGGAAGAGGATCGGCACGCGCTTCAAAGGTGTCGAAAGAGGCAGGCGTCGCGAGCAGGCGCTGAAGTTTGGGCGGGAGCTGAGCTTGGACGACTGCCCGAAAGACTGGATGCCGACACGAGGTCGACCCGATCAGGCGGATGGACGACTCCCCGATCCGCCGCTGGATCGTGCTGACCTCGGTGATGTCCCGCTGGATCAGTAGCCGGGGAACACGCGCCGGAGCAGGTCGAGATCTGCCGCGCCGGTCGCGACGACACCCTCGGGTGTGTACCGCGGTGCGAGTCGCCCGGCGACCAACCGCAGCCAGGACTCGGCGGCCAGCTCGAGCGTGCCGTCGACGTGCCCGGGCGGCGTGAGGTCCACGCCGATGGGCGCATCCAGCCGGAGGACGAACTCCGATGCCGGGTCGACGGTCGTGACCTTCACGACCGCACGCCGGTCGCCGAGCGCGTCGGACTTGCCGATCCAGGCGAAGATGTCCGGTCCGTTGTGGAGCAACGCGGCCGCCGTGGCGGGGTCGAGGGTCGCGTCGTCGTCGAATGCGGCGCGCACGTCCCAGGCGTGCAGGGCCAGTTCGTTGAGCCGCATCGCGCCGAGGGTCGCCACCTCCACCGGAGCGGGGAGGAAGCCGAGATCGATGCGGAGGTCCGCGCGCGCAGCGTCGTCGAGGGACTCGTACAACGCCGTGAGCGCCTCGTCGGCCGGGACGAACGAGTCGGCGCGCTGCCGCCGCGACATCGCGTCCCACCGCGCCCAGACGGCGGGGGCGGCGTCAGGGCTCGGCGGCGACGTGCCGTCGACCGCCGCTCGGAGGACGGCCGTGGCGAGCTCGGCGCCGCTGCCGAGGTGGCTGAGGACCTGCGAGATGTCCCACTCCGTCGCGGCGGACCGTCTCGCCAGATCGTCGTCGTCGAAGCTCGACACCCGCGCCACGAGGGCCGTGTGCTCCGCGCGCATGGCCGCGATCACCCGATCCGCCGTGCTGACCCGTTCCGTTGTCATGCAGACGCTCCTCCCGGCCGGCCACTGCATGGCCTACTCCTGTTCGACAGAAACTTCAATACTCAACTATGTCGCTGCCGGACGGGCGGGCCGGGACATCCGACGTCGAACGGCCGCGGTGCCGCGCTCCGGCATCAGCGGGCCGCATCGGCGATCGCACCCTGATCCCGTCGAGCGATCTCGGCGCACCTGACCCAGGCGTTCGCCGCGCCGGGCGGCGCGCCGCTGCCCGCTCCGCCATCGGCGGCGGAGGTGTACCGGGCCCTTCTCCAGCTGCACGACGGGCGCCGCTGAGGCGCGAGGGCGCTGTCCTACGTGGGAAGGGTGAGTAGCGCCGACATCGTCGTGCGGACCTTCCCCGCGACCACCTCGGCGGAGGAGGTGTCGAACTTGCCGCCGAGGTGCAGGAACGCGAGCCCGTGGGCCAGCGCCCACAGGGCCGCCGCCATCGCCTCCGCGTCGGCGGTGGGGAACGCCCGCCGGACGACGGAGTGGAGGTAGTCGTTGATCGCCGTCGTCGCGGCCACCCGATCGGGACTGCCCGGGTCGCACGGCTCCGCGAACATCACCCGGAACAGCGCCGGGTGGTCGAGCGCGAACCGCACGTAGGCGACGGCCAGGTCGACGAGGTCGTCCGGCGTCGAGGGCGACGGGTGGGCGGCGGCCAGATGGCCGGCGAGCTCGCGGTAGCCCTCCGCGGCGACCGCGGAGAGCAGCGCCTCGCGGTCCGCGTAGTGGCGGTACGGAGCCGCCGGCGAGACACCGGCCCGGCGCGCCACCGCCCGCAAGGACAGCCCGGAGTGACCGCCCTCCTCGAGCAGATCCCGCGCCGCACGCAGGCAGGCCGCACGCAGGTCGCCGTGGTGGTAGGAGGCGGTCGCCTGCGACACGGATCACCTCTCCTGGTGTTTACGCCGCTTACATCGGGCGGCTAGGGTCTTCTGATGTATGCAGTGTACACATTGCCGCGAGCGACCCCGGAAGGGAAATCCGATGTCCAACGAGCTGTTCTCCCCGCTCCCCCTGCGCTCCGGCGCGGTGCTCGCCAACCGCATCGCGAAGGCGGCGATGGAGGAGAACATGGCGGGCACCGGGCAGCTGCCCGACCGGCAGCTTCTCGCGCTGTACCGGCACTGGGGCGCGGGCGGCGCGGGGCTGCTGATCACCGGGAACGTCATGGTGCACGCCGAGGCGCTCACCGGTCCCGCCGGCGTGGTGCTCGACGACGCCGCCCCGCTGGAGCCGTTCGCCGAGTGGGCGGCGGCCGGCAGATCCGGCGGCGCGGCGATGTGGATGCAGATCAACCACCCGGGCCGGCAGGTCGAGGCCGACATGCCCGGCGTCGTGTGGGCCCCGTCCGCAGTGGGCGTCGACGTCGGCCGGCACAGCAGCAGGTTCGGCCGACCCGTCGCCATGACGTCCGCTGAGATCGCCGCGACGGTGCAGCGGTTCGCCGTCACCGCCGCCCGCGCCGACGAGGCCGGATTCGACGGTGTGGAGATCCACGCCGCCCACGGCTACCTGCTGTCGCAGTTCCTGTCCCCGCTGGCCAACCGTCGGACCGACGAGTGGGGCGGCCCGCTGGAGAACCGGGCCCGGATGCTGCTCGACGTCGTCCGGGCGACGCGCGCCGCCGTCTCGCCGACGTTCGCCGTCGCGGTGAAGCTCAACACCGCCGACTTCCAGCGCGGCGGGTTCGACGCCGACGACGCCCGGCGGGTGATCGCGATGCTCGAACCGCTGGGCGTCGACCTGGTCGAGCTGTCGGGCGGCAGCTACGAGAGCCCCGCGATGACCGGCCGCGCCCTCGATGCCCGCACCCGGGCCCGTGAGGCCTACTTCCTCGACCTGGCCGCGCACCTGGTCGCGACCAGCCCGCTGCCGCTGATGCTCACCGGTGGCATCACCCGGGGCGCCACCGCCGAGCGGGTGCTGGACAGCGGGGTGGCCCTGGTCGGGATGGGCACCGCCCTCGCCGTCACCCCGGACCTGCCGCTGCGCTGGCGCGACGGCCGCGAGGCCGATCGGGCGCTGCGGCCGGTCGCCTGGTCCGACAAGACCCTCGCCTCGGCGGCGAGCATGGCGCAGGTCCGCCGCCAGATGCGGCGTGTCGCCCGCGGCAGCGACACCACATCCGGCGCCCTCCCGGCGTATGCCCTGGTCTCGGAGAATCTGCAGCGGCGACGGGCGATGCACCGCTACCGCGCCTGGCTCCCGGCCCGCACCGCCGCCCTCACCACGAAGGAGCACGCACGATGACCGCGGTCCTGTTCGTCGTCACCGCTGCCGACCGCTGGACGTTGAAGGACGGGACGGTCCACCCGTCGGGGTTCTGGGGCGAGGAGCTCGCCGTCCCGCACAAGATCTTCAGTGCGGCGGGCTGGGACATCACCATCGCCACGCCCGGCGGTACGCCGCCGACGCTGGACCGGCTCAGCATGTCCCGCACGGCCGGTTGGCCGTCCACGATCCGTGAGGTCGCCCGCTATCTCGACTCGATCCGGGCCGAGCTCGACACGCCTCGGTCGCTGGACGAGGTCGACCCCGACGAGTTCGACGTCGTGTTCTACCCCGGCGGGCACGGGCCGATGGAGGACCTCGCGGACGACCCCGTCTCCGGCGCACTGCTCACCCGCGTCCTGCACTCCGGCAAGCCGCTGGCACTGCTGTGCCACGCACCGGCCGCCACCCTGGCCGCACGCGACGACGACGGATCCTGGCCGTTCGCCGGGTACCGGTTGACGGGTCTGTCCACCACCGAGGAGAAGCTGACCACCTTCGGCCGGAAGGCCCCGTGGTACCTGGAGGACCGGCTGCGTGAGAACGGCGCGGACTACTCCAAGGCTCGCCTGCCACTGCGCCCGTACGTCGTGGTCGACCGCAACCTGTACACCGGCCAGAACCCGGCCTCCTCCGAGCAGCTGGCGAAGAAGCTCGTGGCCGACGTCGGCGACCCGGCGCCGTGACGCGTCAGGGAGAACCCGGCACGGTGTGGACGGCGAGTCCGGCCGGCATGCCGCGTCCCGAATGCTTCGTCATGTCGACAACTATCGACAGATGCTAGCCTCGCGGCCATGACCGCGAACGAGAACCTCGCCTTCGACGCGCTGTCGGACCGGGTTCGGCGGCAGATCCTGTCCGTTCTCGGCGAGGGCGGCGAGCTCACGGTCACGGAGATCGCGGAGCGGGTCGATGTCATCGGGCGGAGCACGGTGTCGAGCCACCTGCGGATCCTGCGCACGTCCGGCGTGGTGGTCGAGCGTCGTGACGGGCGTCGTCGCTACTACTCGCTCGACGCCGACGGCTCGGTGCAGGACGCGTTCCGCTACCTGCAGGGACTGCTGCGCAACGCGGTGCGGATCGACCCGTCCGCGACCGGCACCGCGGACTCCCCCGACGAACTGCAGCGCGGCGCCGGCTGATCAGCCCAACCGTCGGAGATCGGAGCCGTGCAGGCGTGATGGACACGACGCTGATGGCGGAGTCCGTCGTGGATCTCCCGCCTGCCGAGGCCTACCGGCTCTTCGGGCGGCGGGAGGCGGGGAGCTGGCTGTTCCAGGCGCGATGCGAGTCGCTGACGATCGGGTCGACGGTTCGCGTCACCCTCCCGGTCGGGCCGGGAAGTGCCCGGCGGTTCGGTGTGGAGCTGCTCGGACGGCTCTCGGCGGTCCGGCCGAACTCCATGATCAGCATCGAGCATGCGCAGCCGTGGCGCGGACGGCTGAGGGTGATGTTCGATCGGCAGGGGCCGCGGCGCACTCGGATACGGGTGCGGGCCGACGTGTCCAGCACCGGGGTGGAGTGGCTGGTCCGGCACGCCGGAGGTGTGCTTCCGGTGCCGCCGGTGGCGCGCGACGCCGTGCGGATCGGGGTGGTCACGAGCAAATCCGGTCCGGCGGCCATCTACTCGATGGCGACCGAGTATCTCGCGGAGCTCGCGGTCGACGAGGTCAACGAGTCCGGCGGGCTCAACGGCCGACGGCTGGAGCTGCTGGTCGTCGACGACGCCACGGATCCCGCGCTGGCCGCAGCGGAGGCGCGCCGGCTGACCGGAGCCGGTTGCCGGACCATCTTCGCCTGCACGACGTCGAGCAGCTTCGCGGCCATCAGCAGCGCGGTTCGCACGGAGGGTGTGCTGCTCGTGCACGCCGTGATGAACGAGCGCGGCGACGGGGAAGGCCCGTCCGTCGTGCGGTTCGGCGAGCACCCGGCCGCCCAGATCGGCCGCATGGCGGGCCCGATCATGCGGGCCACGGGTGCCCGGAACTGGTTCCTGGTCGGCGAGGAGTACAGCTGGTCCTACGGGGCCCACGCCGCCGCACGCATCGCCGTCCCGAGGGCGGCGGGGCGGGTGATCGGCGAGGCCTACACCCCCACCGGGACGTCGGACTACCGGCAGATCATCGAGCGGATCCAGCACTCCGGCGCGGACGTCGTGCTGTCCTCGCTGATCGGTGCGGACGAGGTCGAGTTCCAGCGGCAGTGTGCCGCCGCGGGCCTGCGGTCGTCGGCCCGCTCCCTGTCTCTCGTGATGGACGAGCCGACGTGTGCGCACATCGGAGCCGAGGCCGCGGAAGGCATCTGGACCGCCCTCGGCTACCTGCAGGACGGCACCGCGGCGGGCAACCAGGACCTCGTCGCGCGATACCGGGCGGCGTACGGTCGCTGGGCCCCACCCCTCTCGACCCTGTCGGAGACGGTGTACGAGGCGATCCTGCAGTACGCCCGAGCCGTGCGAGCGACGCCCGAGGACAGCGCCGGCCTGCAGGGTCGCGCCCTGCTGCAGCATCGCTCCGGTTCGGGCGGCACCACGATCGGAGCGCGCGACCTCCTCACGCCGCGCCTGTACCTGGCGGAGGCACGCAACGGCGGTCTCCACATGCTCGACGAGGCCTGCTAGCCCGGCGCCGACCGATCACTCCTCCGACGCGGATATCTGCCATATGTCGATAGATATCGACATATGCTTCCGTCACCGCTAGGGTCGCCCGCAACACCGCCGACGAAAGGTGGCCGCAACATGGACGGCGTGCACGATCTCGGAGGTCGGCACGGGCTCGGCCCGATCGCCCCTGAGCAGGACGAGCCGGTCTTCCACGCGGACTGGGAGCGTTCCGTGCTGGTGATGTTCCCCGCGATGGCCATGGCCGGGGCGTTCAACCTCGACGAGTTCCGGTCCGGCATGGAGCAGATCCCGCCCGCGGAGTACCTCTCGGCGACCTACTACGAGCACTGGCTGCACTCCATGATCCTCTACGGCACCCGGGCGGGGATCTTCGATCCGGACGATCTGGAGCGGCGGACCCGGCACTACCTGGACCACCCCGGGGAGGCCGCGCCCGAGGCGGCCAAGCCGGAGCTCGTCGAGACGCTGCGCGGGCTGATCCCGGGCGGCGACGAGTACCGGCGCCAGACGGACGCGGAGCCGGCCTTCGCGGTCGGCCAGACGGTACGGGTCCGACCCGAGGTGTCGACCACCCACACCCGGCGTGCGGGCTACATCCGCGGGCGCGTCGGCGAGGTCGTCGCCGCGCACGGCGCCTACGTGTACCCCGACAGCAACGCCCTCGGCCTCGGCGAGGACCCGCACCACCTCTACACCGTGCGGTTCACGGCGTCCGAGCTGTGGGGCGACGAGCCCGGCGCGGCGAACTCCCTCGTCCACATCGACCTGTGGCAGCCCTACCTGATCGCGGCCTGACGCCGCTTCCCACCCCTCACCGCACCGATTCGATCGAAGGGTCGTCATGTCCGTCGCGCACCACCACACGCATTCACGACACGACGAGGTCGTCGCCGCCCGGGTCAAGGCGATGGAGGCGATCCTCGTCGAGAAGGGCATCATCGGTACCGACGCGATCGACTTCATGTCGTCGGTCTACGAGAACGAGGTCGGCCCGCAGCTCGGGGCGACGATCGTGGCCCGCGCCTGGGTCGACGCCGCTTTCCGGGCGCGGCTGCTCGCCGACGCGACCGCGGCCTGCGCGGAGATGGGCGTCGGCGGGATGCAGGGCGAGGAGATGATCGTCCTGGAGAACACCGACGCGGTCCACAACCTGGTCGTGTGCACGCTCTGCTCGTGCTACCCGTGGCCCGTCCTGGGGTTGCCGCCGAACTGGTACAAGTACCCGGCCTACCGGGCCCGGGCGGTCCGCGACCCCCGTGGCGTCATGGCCGAGTTCGGCCTGCGGCTCCCCGACAGCACCGAGATCCGGATCTGGGACTCCAGCGCCGAGCTGCGCTACTGGGTGCTCCCGCGCCGGCCCGAGGGGACGGACGGACTCACCGAGGAGCAGCTCGCCCTGCTGGTGACACGCGACTCGCTGATCGGTGTCGGCGAAGCGCTCCGGCCCGGCGCCGCCGACACCGAGGCGGAGGCCTGAGCCGATGCGGCAGATCAGCGAGCGGCCGTCGCCGGACGCCAGGCCCCGGGTGGACTCCCTGGTCGACGTGCTGCCCCGCGGAGACCGCATTCCGCGACGCTCGGGCGACCTCGCCTTCGACCACGCGTGGGAGATCCGTGCCTTCAGCATCGCCATGGCACTGCACGAACGCCTCGGCTTCCCCTGGAGCGACTTCCAGGAGGAGCTGGTCACGGCCATCCGTGAGTGGGAGGCCGAGCACCCAGACCTCACCGGCTGGAGTTACTACGAGCGGTGGACGGCCGCACTCGAACGGCTCGCGGAGCGCAAGGGCTGGCTCGCCCGCGCCGACCTCGACGCCAGGGCCGAGGACATCCTGGCCTCGCCCGCCAGTTCCGACCACCAGCACGCCGTGCGCGAACCCGTCGCCGTCCTGATCCCCGGAGGTCGCGGACATGTCCGATGAGCAGGCCGTCGACGGCCCGGGCCGCATCGTCCGCTTCCCCGCCGGGACCACGAACGTCGGATTCGCGCTCTTCGGGATCCAGACCCACGAGGACGCCCGCACGGAGTCCTTCCTGGCCGACATGCGGCGGCTCTTCGGCGGCCCTGCCGGCCCGGGGAAGGTCGAACGCTGCCACCGCCACGACTCCGACTCCGGGCACCACACGATCCTCATGGCCTACTGGACCGGGGCCCGGCAGGCCCGGGACTTCCTCGCGTCCCGGCCCGTGGCGTCGTGGTGGGACGCGCTCCCGGTCGACGATCCCGGCACCGGCTACTGGCGGGAGGTGATGACGCCGCGCGCCGGCCGGTTCCACTACTTCGGGGTGGGCCCGCACGAGGTCGGGATCACCCCGCTCCTCGGGCTGCAGGCGACGGACAAGTTCGGCTACTGGGGTGGCTACCGGGATCGGATGATCGACTCGGCCACGGACGACTTCGCCAGCCCGCTCCCGGAGCTTCCCGAGGTGCGGCAGGTCGACTCGCGCGGGCACCGGGTGGCCGTCACCACACCCGAGAACCTCTGCTTCGTGCGTGAGGGCGCCGACACCAGCCACGTCGTCGAGCCGAAGGAGCAGAAGCTCTGGGACGACCTGCTGAAGCCGGCCAGCCAGAAGTGGATCTCCTACCTGGCCACGAGCCCGCACACCAGCGGGTGCGCATCGATCGTCGACACCGTCGAGCAGGACCTGGAGACCGGGCGGGACCTGCGCAGGGCGAGCCAGTTCGCGTACTTCCTGACGCTCGGTCACCTGGAGCACGCCGCACGCACCCAGCCCTCCCATCTCGCGCTCTACAACGCGTTCATGGGGGCGGCGACCGAGCTGGCCGAGAACGGGATCGCCATGGGCCTGTTCGTCTGGGCGGAGGCGCACATCCTGCGTTCCGGCGAGCTCTCGGCCGAGTACGTGAACTGCCATCCGGACACCGGCCTGCTGCCGCTGTTCGCGTCCGCCCCCTCGACGGTCCCGGGAGGCGTCCGATGACCGCGTTCGCCCACAAGGCCCTGCTCTGCTCGCTCTACGACCAGGTCGTGAACGCCGGCCAGCTGCGGCGGATCCCGGAGTTCCTCGCTCCCGGCTTCGTCGGCCATCTCAGCGGCCTCGACTCCCCCGTCCGGGGCCCGGCCGGGTTCGCCGAGGTGATCGTGGCCCTGAGATCGACCTTCCCCGACCTCAACACCGCGATCGAGGGCGGCTGGCTGCTGCACGAGCTCGACACCCACGTGGTCGGCAAGGGGCGCTCGATCGACCGGCTCGCCGCGCTCGTCGTCTACCGCGGGACGTCGCGGGACCACGCCGAGATGACCTGGTCGGAGGCCGTGTTCGGGCGGGTCGAGGACGGTCGCATCGCCGAGCTGATCACGGTCGCCGATCCGTTGATCCCCGTCCGGTCCGACGTTCTCGCCGGGACGACCGCATGAACGACGACGAGATCACGACCGAGTCGGTGCGGCGGCTGGCGGCGTTCGCCGCGCTCCCCCTGCCCGAGGCACGCCTCGCTCCCCTGGCCGACCTGCTCCGGCAGTGGATTCCGGCGGCCAACGCGCTGAGCTCCCGGATGCAGGCCGACGACCTGCGGTCCTCGATGCCCGCCGTGGTGTTCACCCAGGGAGAGTCCGGCACGGGCGCGGAGGCCGACCGATGAACGACGACGAACTCCTCGACCGCAGCCTCACCGAGGCGGCCGGGCTCGTGGCGAGCCGCCAGGTGTCGCCCGTCGAGCTGGTGGAGGCCGCGCTGCGGCGCATCGAGAGCATCGAAGGGACCAACGCCTACATCTCGGTCTGTGCCGACAGCGCTCGCGACGTCGCCGAGGCGACCGCCCGGATGGCCGCGGCCGGGCATCTCCTCGGTCCGCTGCACGGTGTCCCGGTCGCCCTGAAGGACAACATCGACGTCCGGGGCCAGGTGACGACCGCGGGCTCGAAGATCCTCGCGGACTTCCGTCCGGCCGAGGACGCCACGGTCGTCAAGCGGCTCCGCGCCGCGGGAGCGATCCTCGTCGGCAAGACCAACCTGCACGAGTTCGCCTGGGGCGGCACCTCGGCGAACCCGCACCACGGCTCGGTCACCAACCCCTGGGACACGAGCCGGATGCCCGGTGGTTCCAGCGGAGGGTCCGGGGTCGCCGTCGCGACCAGGTCCTGTTTCGGCGCCCTGGGCACCGACACCGGCGGGTCGATCCGGCTCCCGTCGGCACTCAACGGCGTCACCGGGCTCCGGCCGACCATCGGCCGGGTCCCCAACACCGGTGTGGTGCCCCTGGCCTGGAGCATGGACACGGTCGGTCCGATGGCACGCACGGCCGCGGACTGCGCCGCGATGTTCTCGGTGCTGGCCGGTTTCGATCCCCACGACCCCGGGTCGGTACCGCGCCCGGGCGAGGACGCCGCGCGCGATCTCCCGCTCGGCGTCGACGGCGTGCGAATCGGCCTGATCGCCGGGTACTCCCTGCACCACGTCCAGCCACTGGTCGAGAAGGCGGTGCGCGCAGCGCTGGACACCCTCCGCGGGCTGGGGGCACGGACGTGCGAGGTCCGGGTCGACGACATCGAGGGCAACATCTCCGCCCAGCTGACCGTGGAGGCCGCCGAGCCCAGCACCTACCACCAGCGGTGGCTGCGGGAACGGCCCGACGACTACGGCGACGACGTCCGCCTGTTGCTCGAGGCCGGTGAGATGCTGCTGGCCACCCACTACCTGCAGGCGCAGCGCTACCGGGCACTGCTCCGCAGGCAGACCCTCGCCGCTCTGGAGCGGGCCGACGTGCTCGCCTGCCCGACGTTGCCGTTCACGGCCACCCCGCTCGGCGATGTCATGGTCGAGATCGACGCGGGCGAGCCCGAGGACATGCTGTCCGCGATCATGCAGTTCACCGGTCTTCCCTCGCTCACCGGCCTGCCGGCGATCAGCCTGCCGGTCGGGTTCGACGACGCCGGACTGCCGATCGGGCTGCAGCTCATCGGCAAGCCGTTCGCCGAGGCGACGCTCCTGCGGATCGCCCATGCGTTCCAGCAGGCCACCACGTTCCACACCGCGGCCCCGCCGCCCGTCGCACCCGCCTGAGCCTTCTTACCGAGCGCTAACCGAAGCCTTGCCTTCGGGTTGCCGGACGCCTCCTAGCGTCGGGCACGACCCCTCGGAAAGGAGCGGTGATGAGGTATCGGCGCTGTGTCGTCGCCCTCGCGGTGACCGCCGCCGCGGCCACCGCCGCGTGCTCGGCGCAGCCGCCCGTCGCGCCCACCTACGCCGTTCCGGCGCCGACCGGCGACGCGGTCCTGCACGTCGCCCCGGACGGTGACGACGAGGGCCCGGGCACCGAGCGGGAGCCGCTGGCGACGATCTCGGCGGCCGCCGAGCGGGCCCGCCCCGGCACTACCGTGCTGGTCGGCGACGGCACCTACGAAGGCGATGTCCGCACGGCCGCCGACGGCACGCCGGACGCCCGCATCGCGTTCGTGGCGCAGTCACCCGCTGCCTCGATTCGCACCGACGGGAACGCCACCGGGGGCTGGGAGAACGACGGCGACTACGTCGACATCGTCGGCTTCACCCTCACCGGCGACAACGAGGACGGCATCTTCAACCGCGGCTCGCACGTGCGGATCATGAACAACCGGGTCTCCCAGTTCCCCGGCAACTGCATCTACACCGCGAACGACGACTACGACCTGACCGACATCGACGTCATCGGCAACATCGCCTCAGACTGCGGCGAGAGCAACCTCGACCACGCGATCTACGTCACCCACCAGGGCGGCGTCATCGCCAACAACCTGGCCTACGGCGCACCGGGATTCGGCATCCACTGCTGGCACGCCTGCAACCGGATCACGATCGTCAACAACGTCGTGTTCGACAACGGCGAGGGCGGCATCGTCATCGGCGGTGCGAACGACGACGACGTCCCGGTCGAGGACTCGCTGGTCGCGAACAACATCGTCGTCGCGAACGCGCGGGAAGGGATCCGCGAGGGCGGCGACTCGGGATCGGGGAACCGCTTCCTCAACAACCTCCTCTGGGACAACGAGCGCGACCAGATCCTGCTCCGCGACGGCGAGGAGGCCGGGACGATCGTCGCCGATCCGCAGTTCGTCGACTACCGCGCGGACGGCGCCGGTGACTACCGGCTCCTCCCGTCGAGCCCCGCCGTCGGCCGCGGCACCTCGGAGATGGCCCCGCCGGTGGCGATCGACGGCACGCCCCGCCCGACCGGTGCAGTCGATCTCGGCGCGTACCAGCTGTAGGCGCCGTGACGGAGCCGGTCCGCGACGGCGGGGTCGGTAACATCGCCGAGGTGGCATCGGTCCTGGTCGTCGAGGACAACGCGACGATCGGCGAGGTCCTCGAGACGACCCTGCGCGACAGTGGTCACCACGTCGTGCTGGCCACCACGGGAGGTGCGGCTCTCGCGGCGGGCGCGGCTGGACGGTTCGATCTGGTGCTGCTCGACCTCGGCCTGCCCGACGTCGACGGGGTGGACGTGTGCCGGCGGCTGCGGCCGCTGCAGAGCACCGCCGTCATCGTCGTCCTGACCGCCCGCACCGCCGAGATGGATGTGATCGTCGCGCTGGAGGCCGGGGCCGACGACTACCTGACCAAGCCGGTCCGCCTCGGCGAGCTGCTCGCCCGGACCCGCGCGCACCTGCGCCGCAGCGGCACAGCCGAGCGCTCGACGACGGTGCGTCTCGGCGACCTGGTCGTCGACCTCGGCAGCAGGCGGGTGACCGTGGCGGGCCGGGAGGTCGTCCTGCGGACCAAGGAGTTCGACCTGCTCGCGCGGTTCGCGCGCGACCCGGACGTCGCCCTCAGCCGCGACACGCTGATCTCCGACGTCTGGGACGAGAACTGGTACGGCTCGACCAAGACACTCGACGTGCACGTCGCCGCGCTGCGCCGGCGGATCGCCTCGAGCGGGGGCACCCCGGAGCGGCTGCCCGCGATCACGACGCTGCGCGGGCACGGCTACCGCCTGGAGACACCCGCCCCCGGGTCGGACCGCTCCGCAGGAGGCTGACCATGCGACGCCGGATCGTCGGCCTCACCGTGCTCGCCGCGACGCTCGCCGTGGTGCTGTTCGGCTTGCCCCTTGCCGTCGGCGCAGCTCAGCTCACCGTCGCGGAGGAGCAAGCCTCGCTGCAGCGGCTGGCCGGCGTCACCGCCCGCTCCGTGCAGACCGAGCTCTCCCACGGCGACACACCCGACGAGATCCCGGAGGGCGACGGCGACACCGAGATCGCCGTCTACGACGACGACGGCGACCTGATCATCGGCAGTGGGCCCGACACCGGCGACTCGCGGGTCCGCGCCGCGCTGCAGGGCCGGACGACCCAGGGGAACGACGACGGGACCCTGATCGTCACCGTGCCCGTGACGGGCGAGCACGCGGTCCACGGGGCGGTACGGGTGGCCCGGCCGGTCGCCGACATCTACCACCACCTCGTGCCGGCGTGGCTGGGCATGCTCGCCCTCGGCGCGCTGGTGCTCGTCCTCGTCTGGCAGCTCGCCCGGCGGCAGGCGCGGCGGCTGGCCGAGCCGCTGGAGACGCTCTCGGTCAACGCGCGCAGGCTCGGTGACGGCGACTTCGGGGTCCGCTCCCCGTCCGCCGGGATCCCGGAGATCGACGCCGTCGGGCAGGCCCTGAACGACACCGCCGAGCGGCTCGACGCCCTGCTCGCTCGCGAGCGGGCGTTCTCCGCCGAGGCCTCCCACCAGCTGCGCACCCCGCTCGCCGGACTCCGCCTGCGGCTCGAGTCGGCCCTCACGATGTCCGACGAGGAGTCCCGGCGCGCCGTGCACGCCGGGATCGCCTCCGCCGACCAGCTGGAACGCACGATCGACGAGCTGATGCTGCTCGCCAGGGAACCGGCCTCGACCCGGGGCGAACCGGTGGACGTGGCGGCGCTGACCGCGGACGTCCTCGCGCCGCGACGGGAGCGCCTCGTCGCCGCGGGCCGCGCGCTCGACGAGACCCTGGAGGCCGACCTCTCCCGCGCACCGGTCTCGGCCGCGGCCGTCCGGCAGGTGCTCGGTGTGCTGCTCGACAACGCCGAGCTGCACGGGCGAGGGACCGTCCACGTCACCGTCCGGGACACCGCGGGTGCGGTGGCCGTCGACGTCGCGGACGACGGCGACGGCCTGGACCCCGGCGCCCTGACGCACACCCGCAACGGCGGGATGGGACTGGGCCTCGCCCGCCGACTCGCCGAGGCCGAGGGAGGCCGCCTCGTCCTCACCCGGCCGTCGCCGCCGGTCTTCACCCTTCTCCTGCCCGCCGCACCGCAGCGTGACGTCGACCGGGACGCGCCCCGTCAGGCGGCGCCCGCCGAGAGCCCGTAGAGGACGCGGAGGACGCACTCGTGCGGGGCGATCACGTCCCCGCGGGCTAACGGACGGGCGTGGTCGGCCGCACCGGCGGCGTGGCCGGGACGGTGTCGGCCTCGGTGGGCGGCTCGGGCAGCCGCAGGCGCTTGAGCATCAGAGCGTTCACCGCGACGAGGAGGCTGGACCCGGACATCGACAGCGCGGCGATCTCGGGTCGCAGCACGAGCCCGAACGCGGGCTCGAACACGCCCGCGGCGATCGGCAGCGCGACGGCGTTGTAGCCGATGGCCCAG
>NZ_JBFWVQ010000118.1:0-16530 GCF_050246655.1 Pseudonocardia sp. | reverse complement strand
CGAGGACCGTCGTTCGAAACTGCGGCCGACGGGCCCCCGCGCCGGATCAGAACAGGATGGTCGCGAAGCTCGCGATCTGGGTGAACCCGACCTTCGCATACGCGGCGCGGGCGGGATGGTTGAACGCGTTGACGTACAGGCTCGCGATGCGCCCCATCCGGGCGAGCGGCTCGACCAGCGCCGCGGTGCCGATCGTGCCGAGGCCCTCGCCGCGCCGGGCGGGGTGTACCCACACGCCCTGGATCTGGCCGACCTTCGCCGAGAGCGCACCGATCTCGGCCTTGAACACCACCTGGCCGTCCTCGAACCGGGCGAACGCGCGGCCCGCCGCCACCAGCTCGGCGACCCGGGCCCGGTAGCCCGCGCCACCGTCCCCGGCCCGGGGGTCCACCCCGACCTCCTCGGTGAACATCGCGACGGCCGCGGGCAGGTAGCGGTCCAGCTCGTCCATACGCACCTGGCGCACCCACGGGTCCGGCGGCACCGCGGGCGGGCCGGCGAGCACCATCAGCGGCTGGTCCGCGCGCACCTCGCGGGCGGGGGCCCAGTGCTCGGCGAGCTGCTCCCACATCGGCAGGACCAGCTCGGCGCGGCCGACCACCGAGGAGCAGGTGCGCCCGTGTCGGCGTGCACGGTCGGCGAAGCAGCGCAGAGCGGAGCGCCCACCGCGCAGCGGCACGAGGTTGGCGCCGGAGAAGCACAGCCCGTCCAGCCTGGCGCCGACGGCCCACAGCTCCCCGCCCAGCCGCCAGGGATCCAGGCCCGCGACCTCCACCCGCGCGGCGACCATACAGGCCGCGACGGGGTCGGCCTCCAGGATGGAGCGCACGCCCCACCGGTCCCGGTCGTCGAGCAACCGGGCGCCACCGACCCTCAGCACCTGACAAAGGTGCCATACGGATCAGCCGACCGTCACCTCCGGTTCGCCGGAAGCCTCCATCGTCTCGGCGATCTTCATCGCCTCCTCGATGAGCGTCTCGACGATGGCGTGCTCAGGCACGGTCTTGATCACCTCGCCGCGCACGAAGATCTGCCCCTTGCCGTTGCCGGACGCCACCCCGAGATCGGCCTCGCGGGCCTCTCCCGGACCGTTGACGACGCAGCCCATGACGGCGACCCGCAGGGGCACCTCCATGCCCGTGAGGCCCGCGGTGACCTCGTCGGCGAGCTTGTAGACGTCGACCTGCGCCCGCCCGCAGGACGGGCAGGAGACGATCTCCAGCTTGCGGGGTCGCAGGTTGAGCGACTGCAGGATCTGGTTGCCGACCTTGACCTCCTCGACCGGCGGCGCGGACAGCGACACCCGGATCGTGTCCCCGATGCCCCTGCTCAGCAGGGCCCCGAACGCGACGGCCGACTTGATCGTCCCCTGGAAGGCGGGACCGGCCTCGGTGACGCCGAGGTGCAGCGGGTAGTCGCAGGACTGCGCGAGCAGCTCGTACGCCCGCACCATGACGACGGGGTCGTGGTGTTTGACCGAGATCTTCACGTCGTGGAAGCCGTGCTCGGCGAACAGGCTCGCCTCCCACAGCGCCGACTCGACCAGCGCCTCCGGGGTGGCCTTGCCGTGCTTGGCGAGCAGCCGCTTGTCCAGCGAGCCCGCGTTCACGCCGATCCGGATCGGGGTCCCCCGGTCCTTGGCCGCGGCCGCGATCTCCTTGACCTGGTCGTCGAACTTGCGGATGTTGCCCGGATTGACCCGGACGGCCGCGCAGCCCGCGTCGATGGCGGCGAAGACGTACTTGGGCTGGAAGTGGATGTCGGCGATCACCGGGATCTGGCTCTTGCGGGCGATCGCGGGCAGCGCCTCGGCGTCGTCCTGGCTCGGGCAGGCGACCCGGACGATGTCGCAGCCCGCCGCCGTGAGCTCGGCGATCTGCTGCAGCGTGGCGTTGACGTCGGCAGTGAGCGTCGTCGTCATCGACTGCACGGAGATCGGGTGCTCGGAGCCGACCCCGACCGGGCCGACCTGGAGCTGGCGGGTCGGCCGGCGGGCGGCGAGCGTCGGGGCGGGCGGGACGGGCATGCCGAGTGGGACGGTCACGACCTCCAGTATCCCCGCCGATCGGCGCAGCGCACCGCCGCCCGTGGCGCGGAGCACCCGGGTCGCGCCCGGAACCGTCGCGCAGCAGCCCGACCGCACGGGTTCCGGATCCACCTCGCACCCCTTGCACACGCCCCGCAGACGCCGCAGCCCCTGCGAAGCGCGTCCACCCCCTGCGAACCGCGGGCGTGGCCCCCTGCGAAGCGCGTCCACCCCCTGCGAACCGCGGGCGTGGCCCCCTGCGAAGCGCGTCCACCCCCTGCGAACCGCGGCGGCCGCCGGCCCGGCCCTCGACGCATCCGGAACGACCTCGCACCCCTTGCACACGCCCCGCAGACGCCGCAGCCCCTGCGAAGCGCGTCCACCCCCTGCGAACCGCGGGCCCGACCCTGCGAAGCGCGTCCACCCCCTGCGAACCGCGGGCCTGGCCCTGCGAAGCGCGTCCACCCCCTGCGAACCGCGGGCCCGACCCCCGCGACGCGCGTCCAGCCTCTGCGAACCCACGGGCCAGCCCTTTCGAAGCACGTCCAGCCCCTGCGAAGCCCGGCCCGGTGGCTCACCGTGCGCAGCCGCGCACCCGACGCCGCCGTCAGGCCCGCAGCCGCCACCGCACCGGCTCGGGCGGGTCGTAGCGGCACGACGTCCCGGTGCGCACGCTCGCCCGCAGGTGCGCGGCGAGCGCGGGGTGCTCGTGGTCGATGCGGCCCAGGGCGTCGCGGATGCGGGCGGTGACGGTCTTGCGGGCGCGCTCGGTCTCGTCGCCGAGGCGGCGGGGCCGACCGCCCAGGCCCACCGCGGCGGTCAGCTCGCGGACAAGGGCGTCGCGCTCGTCCTCGGCCCGCGCGCGATCGCCTGCGGACACGGCCGCCTCGATGGCGGCATCCAGCTCGGCCAGCCGGACGCGGTAGGCGCGGCGGGCGGCCTCGTCGAGCACCGGGTCGGCACCGGTGGCGGGCTCCGCGCGGCCGAGCAGGGTGAACACGTGCACCTCACGGCCCGGGACGGCCAGCAGCGCCGCGAGGTCGTGCAGGCCTTTGACGTCGGGCACGTGCGCCCGCACGCCCGCGTAGGCGAGCGTCCACACGGTGCCCTCGGCGCCCTCCGGGTGGAACGCGTTGTCGGGGGCTGGGTCCGGGGCTGTGGCCTCGACGGCCTCGACGTCTCCCGGGCCGGCCGGGGTGCCGGACACGACGTCCAGCGCAGCCCGCGACAGGGCCGCCCAGGCGGGCGCGCCGAGCCGCTCGTGCATCGTGACGGCCGCCCGCAGGTGCTCCGCGGCCTGCGCGGGACGGCCCAGGGCGGCGGCGAGCGTGCCGAGGTGGTGGTCGACGGCGCCGCTGTAGGACGCGCACCCGCCGACCACGACGTGCGTCCCGGCGTGCGGCGCCAGCCTGCGATAGGCCTCCGTCCGCTGGGTGGGCGACCCGACGGCCGACGCGGTGGCGGCGAGGATCGCGAGCATCTCCAGGTCGTTCTTGTCGGGCACCAGGTCGGTGGCGAAACCGGCGAACGCGGCGACGGCCTCGTCGGTGCGCCCGGTGCAGGCCAGCACCCAGGCGTGCAGCAGCGGGACCAGCGGCTGCAGCGGGTCCGCCTCGAAGCTGCCCAGGCCGGCGCCGTCGGGCAGGTGGCCGAGCATGCCCAGGGAGGCCTTCAGCGTGCCGAACGCCCCGACGGCGTCGGGCTGGCCGATCGCCAGGCCCAGCTCGAGCCCGGCACGGCCGAGCTCGGCCGCCTTCTCGACGCGCCCCGCGAGCACGGCCAGGGTGGCCCGCCGGGTGAGCGCGAACCACCGGCCGCGGGCGTGCCCGAGCTCGTCGGCGCGCACCGCGTATCCGGCCAGCTCGACCGGTGCCGCCGGGTCGCCGCACTCCAGCAGCGCGGTGGCCCGCAGCTGCCCGGCAAGCGCGACCAGGTCGCGGTCGCCCGCCTGCTGCGCCGCGTCGCGCATGGCGTCGAGGACCTCCAGCCGCTGCCCCGCGCTGCCCGGCACCCACCGCGCGTCGTGCAGCGCGAGCAGCGCGTCCGCCAGACCCCGCGGGTCGCCCACCTCCCGGGCCAGCGCCACCGCCTCCTCCGCTGCCGCGAGCGCCGGGGCGGCGGGCGCTCCGTAGGAACCGTGGCGCAGCTCGCGCGACAGCCCCGCCAGCACCCGGACGCGCAGGGCCGGATCCGCATCGGGCGGCAGCGCGGCGGCGGCCTCGCCGAGGAGCCCCACCGCCTCGCTGCGGCTGGTCCCCGACCTGCTGCCGAGGCCGTGCACACCGATCGCGGCAGCCGCGAGCAGGGCCGGGTCCGCGCAGCGGCGGGCGAGGTCCGCGGCGGCGCGGAACGCCTCCCGCGCGCCCGCGGTGTCTCCGCTGCGGTCGCGAGCCGCAGCCAGCTCCACGAGCAGCGCCGCCCGCCGCCGCGGGCCGGGCTCGTCGAGCAGGTCCAGCGCGTCCAGGGCCCGGTCGAGGTGGCGGCAGGCCTCCTCGTGGCCGAGCCGGGCGGTCGCCTCGTGGGCCGCCTCGACGGCGTGGCGCACTGCGTCGTCGGCGACCTCGGCACTGCCCGCGGCGAGGAAGTGCGCTGCCAGCTCAGCGGCACCGACGTCGCCGCCCGCGTCCCGCCTGCGCTGCAACGCCCGCCCGAGCGCGACGTGCAGCTCGCGGCGCCGCGCCGCGGTGAGACCGGCGACGAGGACCTCCCGGAACAGATCGTGGACGAACCGGAAGCGACCCTCGGCGTCGGCCTGCAGCACCCGGGCCCGCGCTGCCTCGTCGAGCAGGGCCTCGCAGCCGCCGGGCGGAGCGACCACCTCGTCGACGAGCGCGGGGCGCACGCCCGGCCCGGCGAGGGCGGCGACCGCGAGCAGGGAGGCGCACGGCTGCGACAGCCGGGCGATCCGGCGTTCCAGGACGTCGCGGACGGTGTCCGGGACCGGCAGGTGCGCCGCCTCGCCCGCGTCGCTCCAGCCGCCCTGGGCGAGCAGGAGCCGGGTCAGCTCGCGGACCAGGAAGGGGTTGCCCGCCGAGTGCCGCCGGACCCGCTCGGCGAGCCGCGGGGCCGGGGGTGCCGCGGCGGGTCCGGCCACGTCGGCCATGAGCGCGGCGACGTCCGCGGCCGTGAGGCCACCCAGCGGCAGCACCTGGCCGACGCCGGCCAGCGCCCGCACGGCTGCACCGGCCTCGTCGTCGCGGTAGGCGCCCAGCAGCAGCACCGGGCTGGTGGCGAGCTGGCGGGCCACGAACTCCAGCAGCCGCAGCGACGGCTCGTCGGCCCACTGCAGGTCGTCGAGGACGACGACCAGCGGCGCCGGATCGCCGGACGCGAGGAGCCGCTGCGACACCGCGTCGAACATCCGGAAGCGCGCGTCGGCGGCCTCGGCGCCGGTCCCGCCCCCCACCAGGGGCACGCCTGCGGAGCCGAGGAGCCGGGCCACGTCCCCCTCGGCGTCCCCCAGCCCGCGCAGCACCTGGGTCCAGGGCCAGTAGGCGGGCGCACCGCCACCGGCCCAGCAGGTGCCCCACAGGACCCGCGCACCCGGCACCACCCCGGCCAGCTCGTGCAGCAGGGTGGTCTTGCCGATCCCGGCCTCACCGCAGACGAGCAGCAGCCGCCCGGACCCGGCCTGCACGGACGCGGCGAGCGGGCGGGCGGCCGCGAGCACCGGCTCGCGCCCGACCAGCGTCATGGCCGCCATCCTGGTCAGGTCAGCGACGCAGTTCCAGCACCAGGTTGAACGGCGCCTCGACGGGCAGCTCGCGGACCTGCGCCAGCCCCGCCTGCGCCGCCACCCGGGTGAGCGCGGCCGGCCCGGCGAGCGTGCCGAGCGGAGATCCGGGGCCGCCCTGGGCCACCGCGGTCGGCGTGCAGAACATGGTCGACACGGCGTAGAACATCCGGCCGACCGGGTTCAGATTGGCCACCACGCCGTCCGCCGCCCGTGGCTCGATCAAGAGCACCGCCCCGCCCGGGGCCAGCAGCTCGCGGGCGCGGGCCAGGGCACCGGCGGGATCGCCCAGGTCGTGCAGCGAGTCGACGAACACCACCAGCGCGTACCCGCCGGTGACGGCCGGCGCCTGCGCGGCCGTGGCCACCTCGAACCGCACGCGCTGCGCGAGGCCCCCCTCGGCGGCGGCCTTGCGGGCGGCGACGATCGAGGCGTCGTGGAAGTCGCAGCCGGTGACCGCGGCGGCCGGGAACTCCTCGGCGAGTGTGAGCGTCGGCGCGCCGTACCCGCAGCCGACGTCGAGCAGCGCCCCACCGGCGTCCAGCGCCGCCGCCACGCCCGGGTCGCAGGCCCGCACGGCCGCGGCGAGGAACCCCGGGGCGAGCGCGGCCCGGGTGAACATGTCCACGCCGTGGGCGTGGCCGTCGGCGCGCTCGGTCCAGCCGAACCCGCGCCCGGCGGCGAACGCCGTGGTGAACTCGTCGAACCGCTGCCCCGTCGCGGCCATCATGGTCATCGCGGCGTCCACCAGCCCGCCGAGCGGACCGTGCACGAGGACCGCGGCCACCTCGTCGGGCAGTACGTACCGCTCGCCCTGCGCATCGGAGTCGCCGGCGAGGCGCAGGTAGCCGCCCGCGGCCTGGGTACGGCACCACTCGCGGGCCAGCACGGGCGCCACCCCGGTGCGTTCCGCCAGCTCCTCGGGGCCCAGGGGACCCGCCCCGGCCAACGCCGTCCACAGCCCCGCGCGCACGCCCACCGCGATAGTCACCGTCGCGAGCGTCACCCCCAGCTCCTCGACGATGCGGCCCGCGACCGCGTCCGGACTCGTCATGTCGCTCATGTCGTCCTCCTCGTTCCCGGCTGTCGTCCTGCAGGCGCGAGCCGGCGCCTCGCGATCCGCGAGCCGGTGCCTCGCGCCTCCGTCACGACGGAGGGAGTCGGTGATGACCGGAGTGGCACAGCAGGTCGCGGCGCTCGACGCCACCGCCCAGGCGGCCCTGGTCGCGGCGGGCGAGGTGTCGGCGGTGGAGCTGACCGAGGGGGCGATCGAGCGGATCGAGCGGCTGAACCCGCTGCTCGGCGCCGTCGTCACGCCGCTCTACGACCGGGCAGTGGCGGCCGCCGCCCAGGCCACCGGGCCGTTCGCCGGCGTGCCGTTCCTGCTCAAGGACCTGGTCGCCGAGATCGAGGGGACGCCGTTCGCCGAGGGGTCCGCCTACGTCCACGGCACGGTCTCGACGTTCACCTCCGAGCTGGTGCGCCGCCTGGAGCGGGCCGGGCTGGTGATCCTGGGCCGGACGGCGTCCCCGGAGTTCGGCATGGTCCCGGCCTGCGAGCCGGTACTGCACGGCCCCACCCGCAACCCCTGGGACCCGGACCGCTCGACCAGCGGGTCCAGCGGCGGGTCGGCCGCCGCGGTGGCGTCCGGGATGGTGCCGATGGCGCACGGCAACGACCTGGGCGGATCGCTGCGCTTCCCCGCGTCCGCGTGCGGACTGTTCGGGCTCAAGCCGACCCGCGCCCGGGTGCCCCTCGGGCCCGAGTACGGCGACGCCATCAGCGGCTGGGCGGTGGAGCACGCACTCACCGTCTCGGTCCGCGACAGCGCCGCGCTGCTCGACGCGACGGCGGGCCCCATGCCCGGTGACCCCTATCCCGCGCCGCCCCGGACGCGCCCGTTCGCCGCGGAGGTCGGCGCCGATCCCGGCGGGCTGCGGATCGCCTGGACCGCACGGACCCCGGGCGGCGGCATCGGCCATCCGGACTGCCTCGCCGCGCTGGCCGACGCGGTCGCGCTGCTCACCGACCTCGGCCACGAGCTCGTCGAGGCCGATCTCCCGGGCGTCGACGACGTGGGCCGCCCGATCGGGACCGTGTTCGACGCCGCGACCGCCTGGATCATCGGCTACTGGACGCGGCGGCTGGGCCGCCCGCCCCGCCCCGGCGAGCTGGAGCCGGTCACCCGCGCGTACCTCGACGCCGGAGTCAGGATCACCGCCGCGGACTACCTCCTCGCCATCGAGGAGCTGCAGCGCTTCGCCCGCGGCGTGGCGCGGTTCCTGTCCCCCACCCCCTCCGGGTTCGACGGCTGGCTCACCCCGACGATGTCGGAGCCGCCGCCGCGGATCGGGGAGATGACCTCCACGCCCGACGACCCGCTGCGTCCGGTCCACCGCGGCGGGCGGACCGTCGCCTATCCCGCGGTGGTCGCGAACATCACCGGGAACCCCGCCATGTCGGTGCCGCTGTGGTGGAACTCCGACGGTCTCCCGATCGGCGTGCACCTGCTGGGTCGCTTCGGCGGCGAGGCGACGCTGCTGCGCCTGGCCGCACAGCTGGAGGCCGCCCGGCCGTGGACCGGGCGACGTCCGGCCGTCTCCGGTTGCGGCGCGCCCGCGACGCCATGAGGATCCGTTTCGTCGGACGACACAGCGGGCGGAGGCGCCGTGGGTCGGAGCGGCGGCGCCGCCGAGCCGGACCCGCTCTTCGTGGGCGGCGGGGAGACCGGCCAGGTGATGGCGGGGCTGGACTGGGCGGCCACGCCACTCGGCCCGCCGGCGAGGTGGCCTGCCGCCCTGCGCAGCGCGGTACGGATCATGCTGACGTCGCGGTTCGCGATGTGGCTGGCGTGGGGCCCCGAGCTCACGATGCTCTACAACGACGCCTACCGGCGCGACACCCTGCGCGCCAAGCACCCGTGGGCGCTGGGCAGGCCCGCGAGCGAGGTGTGGTCGGAGGTGTGGGACGAGGCCGGGCCCCGCATCGCATCCGTGCTGGAGACCGGTGTCGCCACCTGGGACGAGGACCTGCTGCTGTTCCTGGAACGCAGCGGCTACCCCGAGGAGACCTACCACACGTTCTCCTACGGCCCGCTCACCGACGACGCCGGGGTGCCGGTGGGCATGCTCTGCGTGGTCACCGAGGTGACCGACCGCGTCCTGTCGGAACGGCGGATGGCCACGCTGCGCGAGCTCGCGACGGACGTCGGCGGGAGCCGCACCGCACGCGAGGTGCTGGCCGTCACCGCGGCGCGGCTCGAGGAGAACCCGCGGGACCTGCCGTTCACCCTCGTCTACCTGTTCGACGACGACGGGTCGGAGCGCGGGCGCCTGCCACGCACCGCGCGCCTGGTCGCCGCGTCCGGCGCCCGACCCGGCGATCCCGTCGCCCCGGCCGTGCTCGGTACCGGGCCGGACCAGGACGGCGGATGGCCGGTCGAGGCGCTCCGCTCCGGGCGGGTGGTGTGCGTCGAGGACCTGGCCGAGCGCTTCGCGGCCGTCCCCGCCGGGGCGTGGGCCGATCCGCCCCGGGAGGCGGTCGCGGTACCCCTGAGCGGCCCGGGCAGCGCGCCGTCGGGCTTCGTGATCGCGGGGCTCAACCCGTTCCGGGACTTCGACGCCCGCTACCGGGGGTTCGTCGAACTGCTCGCCCACCAGATCGCGGCGGGCCTGGCCGCCGCGGGCGCGTACGAGACCGAGCGGCACCGCGCCGAGTCCCTCGCGGAGCTCGACCGCGCCAAGACCGAGTTCTTCACCGGGATCAGCCATGAGTTCCGCACGCCACTGACCCTGATCATGGGGCCCCTCGCGCAGCTGCAGGCGGCCCCGGCGGTGGACGCCGACGAGGGCCTTCGCACCGAGGTCGACGCCGCGTACCGCAACGCGCAGCGGCTGGCCAAGCTCGTCAACACGTTGCTGGACTTCTCCCGCCTGCAGGCCGGCCGGGTGCACGCCCGCTTCGAGCCGGTGGATCTCCCCGCCCTCACCGCCGAGCTGGCCAGCATCTTCCGCTCGGCGATCGAGCGCGCGGGCCTCACCCTCACTGTCGACACCACCGCACCCACCGAGCCGGTCCACGTCGACCGGGACATGTGGGAGAAGGTCGTGCTCAACCTGCTGTCCAACGCGCTGAAGTTCACCTTCGAGGGCGGCATCACCGTCACCGTGCGGCAGGAGGGGCGCAACGGCGTCCTCACCGTCGCCGACACCGGGACCGGCGTCCCCGCCGAGGAGCTGCCGAACCTGTTCGAGCGGTTCCACCGGGTGCCCCGGGTGCGCAGCCGCTCCGCGGAGGGCAGCGGGATCGGGCTCGCGATGGTGCGCGAACTGGTCGCCCTGCACGGCGGCGCCGTCTCGGCCACGAGCACCGAAGGCGTCGGTACGACGTTCACCGTCACGGTGCCGATCGGCACCGATCACCTGCCCGCCGACCAGATCACCAGCGGGGCGGGACCGGACGCGTCCGGCGTGTCGGCGGCCGCGCAGCCGTTCGTCGCCGAGGTGCTGCGGTGGCTGCCACCGGAGAGCCCGCCGGACGCTGCAGCGACGACCCCGCAGACGGCGCGATCGACGGGATCGGCGGCGGCGCAGGCGCGGGCCCGCGTGCTCGTCGCGGACGACAACGCGGACATGCGCGACTACCTGCGGCGCCTGCTCTCCCCGCGCCACGACGTCTCGCTCGTCGAGGACGGCCCGGCCGCCCTCGACGCCGCGCTCGACGACCCGCCGGACCTCGTGATCTCGGACGTGATGATGCCCGGTCTCGACGGGACCGCGCTGGTCGCCGCCCTGCGCGCCGACGTCCGCACCGCTCGCGTGCCCGTCCTGCTGCTGTCGGCGCGCGCCGGACAGGAGGCCGCCGTCGAGGGCCTCGCCGCGGGCGCCGACGACTACCTCGTGAAGCCGTTCGCCGCCGCCGAGCTGCTCGCCCGCGTGGACGGGCACGTCCGGCTCGGCCGGGCCCGCAACGACGCGGAACGCGAGTTCCGCACACTCGCCGACGCCACCCCGGCCCTCGTCTGGGCGGACGGCCCCGGCGAGAACCGGATCTTCGTCAACCGTGCCTGGAGCCAGTTCGTCGGTGCGGACGCCGAGACCGACCTCGGACGGCGCTGGCGCGCACGCATCCACCCGCAGGACCGGGCCCGCTACGAGCAGGTCCGCACGCAGCGGGCGGGGCGCGGCTTCGAGGTCGAGTACCGCCTGCGCGCGGCGGACGGGCGGTACCGCTGGGTGCTGGACCGCGGCGCACCCGTCGAGCCGTCCGGCTACGTCGGCGGCTGTCTGGACATCGACACCCGCTACCGGGAACGGGAACGGGAACGGGTGCTCGCCGCGGTGGGCGCGGCGCTGGACCGCGAGACCCGGCTCGTGGGCCGCCGCGACGCGCTCGTCCGGACCCTGGTCGCCGAACGGGTCGCCGACGCGGCCCGGCTGCTGGTCGTCGACCAGCAGCCGCGGGTCGTCGCGGTGGCCACGCCCGACGCCGCGACGGACCGGCTCGTCGCCCGGATCGAGCCGGACTGGGAGATGGTCCGAGCGGTCCTGGAGACGGGCGAGGCCGTGCAGGCCGTCGTCGACGAGAACTATCTCGCCACCCGGGTCCCCGACGCGACCCAGCGGGATCTGCACCGTCGCCTCGCGATGGGTGACGTGACGTTCGTGCCGCTCATCACCCGCGGCCGGACGGTCGGGGTCCTCGCGGCCTGGCGCGACCGCTCCGCTCCCGAGCCCGAGTCCGACGACCTCGCGCTGCTGGTGGAGATCGGCCGCCGGGCCGCGACCGCCCTCGACAACGCGCAGCTCTACGAGCGCGAGCAGGAGACCAACCGGCGCATGACGTTGCTGCAGCGCGCCACGGCGGCGCTGTCGGCGGCAGCTACGCCGCAGCAGGTCGCCGACGTCGCCGTCGCGCAGTTCCGGGCGCTGCTCGGGGCGCCCGCCGCCGGGCTGTGGGAGCTGCAGCCGGACTCCCTGGAGGCGGTCGCGCTGCGGGGCTGGACCGACGAGGCGGACCGGGCCTGGCGCTCGCTCCCGCTGACGGCGGGCCTGATCACCACCGAGGCCGTCACCCGGGGCTCGGCCGTCTGGGTGCCCGACACGCGGTCCTGGCCGGGCCGCGGTCAGGGCCGCGCGGCCGTCGCCGCCGAGTACGGCTACCGCAGCCTGGCCGCGTTGCCCCTGGTCGCGGGCGGGCGCACCGTCGGGGTGGTGTGCGTCGGGTTCCCCCGCGCGCTGAAGCCCGACCGCAGCACGCGGATCTCGGCGGTCGCGCTCGCCCACCAGTGCGCGCAGGCCTTCCAACGGGCGTCGCTGCTGGCCGTGGAGAGCGCGGCGCGACGCACGGCCGAGGAGTTCGCCGCCGTCGTGAGCGCCCTGTCGGGAGCGACCACCCCGGCGGAGGTCACCGAGGTGATCCTCGACCACGCCGTCGGGCTCGGCGCGGTCGACGCCGTCGTCGTGCTCCGCTCCGGCGACCAGCTCGAACTGCTGGCACGCCGCGGTGGGCCCGCCTACCCCGACAACCGGCTGGACCTGCTCGCGGCGCACCCGCTCGCCCACTCCGTCCGCTCCGGCGAGGCCGTCTGGCCCGACACCCCCACCGGGCCCGGGTGGCCGCCGGGCAGGCTCAGCGCCACGGGCGCGGACCTGCCCGCCGAGGTGGTCCTGCCGCTGCGGCTGGGCGGGAGCACCATCGGCGCACTCGGGATGGCGTTCACGGCTCCCCCTGCGTTCGGCGCCGAGGAGCGCACCACCGCGCTGACGATCGTCGGCCAGTGCGCCCAGTCGCTGGACCGGGCCCGCATGCACCAGGCGGAGCACGAGGTCGCCGACGTGCTGCAGCGCAGCCTGCTGCCCCCGGAACTGCCGGTGCTGGAGCGGCTCGGCAGCGCCGCGCGCTACCTGCCCGGCGCGGCGGGCTCGCAGACCGGCGGGGACTGGTACGACCTGCTGCCGCTCACCGACGAGTGCGCCGCCCTGGTGGTCGGCGACGTCGTCGGGCAGGGTCCGCGGGCCGCCGCCGTGATGGGGCAGCTGCGCAGCGCGCTGGCGGGCTACCTGCTGGAAGGCCACGCGCCCGCCGAGGCGCTGGAGCTGCTCGACGCGTTCGCGCGCCGCGTGCCCGGGGCCCGCGGCAGCACCTGCGCCTGCCTCATCGTGGACTGGGGGAACGGTGAGCTGCGGTGGACCCGCGCAGGCCACCCGCCCGTGCTGCTCGTCGAGGCCACCGGGGCCCGGCTGCTCGAGGACGGTGCCGGCACCGTCCTCGGCGTGACCGGCCGGCCCCCGTACACGGAGGCCAGGACCACGGTGGCCCCCGGGGCGTCGGTCGTGCTGTACACCGACGGGCTCGTCGAGCGCCGAGGGGAGATCCTCGACGAGGGGCTCGGCCGGCTCGTCGACGCCGCCGCCGGGGCACCCGGAATCGGGGTGTCCGCGCTGGTGGACCGACTGCTCGCCGCGTCCGGGCAGGACCGCCACACGAGCGACGACGTCGCCATCGTCGCGGCCAGGCTCCTGCCCGCACCGCTGCGGGAGCGGGTCACCGCGCTGCCCGAGAGCCTCGGGGCGGTCCGTCGGTCCGTCCATGCGTGGGCCCGCGCGGCCGCCCTGGACGCGGACACCCTCGACGACCTGCAGCTCGCCCTCGGCGAGGCCAGCGCGAACGCCGTCGAGCACGCCTATCCCGGTGGCGGACCCGGCGGGAGCCCGTGTGGCACGGCACCGGAGTTCGAGTACGAGGTGCGGCTGCGCCCCGACGGCGGCGTGGACGCGCAGGTCCGCGACTTCGGCACCTGGCGGCCGCCACCGTCGGACCGGGGGTTCCGCGGGCGCGGGGTGGCGATCGTGCACCGGCTCGCCACGACGGCCGAGGTCTCACCCGGCCCCGACGGCACCACCGTCCGTTTCACGATCAGCGCGAAGGCGCCCGGCGACGCGCCGCCCGTACCGGTCGCCGCCGAGCCGGCCGGGCGCTCGGCGGGGGCACGGCTGCGCGACCGCGGGACCGGTGCGGGCGGGTGCCTGATGGTCGAGATCACCGGTGAGGTGGACCTGCCCGCCGCCGACACCCTCCGTCCCCGCCTGCTCGCCCGGATCGAGGCGGCGGCCGAGCGGATCGAACCCGCGGCCCGCGCGCTGATGCTCGACCTCGACGGGATCACCTACCTCGCGAGCGCGGGCCTCGGGGTGCTGCTCGAGGTGGTGGCGCTGGCGCGCGAGCGCGGTGTGACGCTCGGTCTGCGGACCCGGCCGGGCGGGATCGCCGCCCGGGTCCTGGAGCTCGCCGGCCTCTCGACCACGGTGGAGGCCCTCGGCGCCGCCGGAACCCCTACTCGAACGGCCGGATCGGGTTGACGATGTCCGCGGTGAGCGTGAGGAGGCTCACCGCGCCCCCGACCATGATCAGCGCGAACGTGATCGGCAGCAGCCGGGTGTAGTCGACGGGCGGCATCGGCACCTTGCCCAGCCGCGCCCGCGTCCAGTCCCGCGCCCGCTCGTACAGGTTGACCATGATGTGGCCACCGTCCAGCGGTAGCAGCGGGAGCAGGTTGAACACGCCGACGAAGAAGTTCAGCGCAGCCAGCAGGAAGATGAAGAACTCCCACAGGCCGCGCTCGGCCGCGTCCCCGCCGATGATCGAGGCGCCGACGACGCTGACCGGCGTGTCCTGGTCGCGCGGCTCGCCCGCGATGGCGTCGATCAGGGCCGGGATCTTCTGCGGGAACGCGAGGATGCCCTGCCAGACCCGGCCGAACATCTCCCCGGTGAGCTCGAAGGTCGCGGGGATCGCGGTGAGCGGGCCGTAGTGCACCACCTGCGGCTGCTGCTGCGACACGCCGATCGCGCCGACCTCGATCGTCTCGCCGGTGGTCGAGAGCCGCTTGGCAGCGACGACGTCGACCGTGGCGGGGATCTCCACCCCGTCGCGCTCGACCACGATCGGCGTGGGGCCGCGGGCGTCGCGGATCGCCGTGACGACGTCCGCCCACGCAGGCGTGGGTGTGCCCGCGACCGCGACGATCTCGTCCCCGGGACGCAGCCCGGCGGCCTTCGCGGGCGAGGCGACGTCCTGCCCGCACGGCGCGTACTCGGTGGGCGAGACCTGGTCGGCCGCGCAGCTGACCGCGGCGATCGCGGTGGGGCGGGAGGTGTCCACCAGGCCCCAGCCCACCGCGAGGACGTAGAGCAGCAGGATGCCGACCAGGAAGTGGGTGGCCGAGCCCGCCGAGAGCACGACGACGCGCTGCCACGTCGGCTTGCGGAAGAACGCGCGGGGAGCCTCCTCGGCAGTGACGGGATCCAGCGCCGTCATGCCCGCGATGTCGCAGAACCCGCCCGCCGGAATGGCCTTCAGCCCGTACTCGGTCTCGCCGCGGCGGAAGGAGAAGATCCTCGGCCCGAACCCGATGAAGTAGCGGCGCACCCGCATGCCGAACCACTTCGCGGTGACCAGGTGGCCTGCCTCGTGCAGGGCGATCGAGATCGCGATGCCGAGCGCGAAGAGGATCACTCCCAACCAGAACGCCATGCGACTCCGTCCTCGGTCCCTACCGGCCCGTCGCCGCGGGGGAGCCGGTGAGGGCACGGGCGTGGGCCCTCGCCCACTCCTCGGCGGCGAGCACGTCCGCCACGGTAGCGGGGTCGGCGGTCCAGCCGTGTGAAGCGTCGAGCGTGCGCCCGACGACGTCGGTGATCCCGGTGTAGGGCAGCGCGCCTGCCGCGAACGCCGCGACCGCCTCCTCGTTCGCGGCGTTGAAGACCGCCGGCAGGCACCCGCCCGCCTCGCCCGCCCGGCGGGCCAACCGCACCCCCGGGAACGCGTCGTGGTCCAGCGGCTCGAAGGTCCAGGCGGTGGGCACCTCCCAGGCGCATGCCGGCGCGACCGCCGCCAGCCGGTCCGGCCAGGCCAGGGCCAGCGCGATCGGTAGCCGCATGTCCGGAGGGCTCGCCTGGGCGAGCGTGGAACCGTCCACGAAGGTGACCATCGAGTGCACGATCGACTGCGGGTGCACCACCACGTCGATGCGGTCGTAGGGCACGCCGAAGAGCAGGTGCGCCTCGATCAGCTCCAGCCCCTTGTTGACCAGCGTGGCCGAGTTGATCGTCACCACCGGGCCCATGTCCCAGGTCGGGTGCGCGAGCGCCTCGGCCACGGTGACGGCGCCCAGGTCGGCCCGGCTGCGGCCGCGGAACGGCCCGCCGGAGGCGGTGAGCACCAGGCGCGCGACCTCGTCCGCGCGCCCGCCACGCAGGCACTGCGCGAGCGCGGAGTGCTCGGAGTCCACGGGCACGATCTGCCCGGGCGCGGCGGCCGCCGTCACGAGGGGCCCGCCCGCCACCAGCGACTCCTTGTTGGCCAGGGCGAGCATCGAGCCCGCCGCCAGCGCCGCCAGCGTGGGCCCGAGCCCCCGGGACCCGGTGATCCCGTTGAGCACCGTGTGCGCGCCCGCCGCGGCCGTCAGCTCAGTGGCGGCGTGGGGGCCGTCGCGCACCTCGGTGCCGGGGACCAGCTCGCGCAGCCGCGCCGCGGCCGCCCGGTCGGCCACCGCGACCTCAGGCACGCCGTGGCGACGGACCTGGCGCGCCAGCAGCTCGACGTCCCCGCCCCCCGCGGCCAGCCCGGCGACCGTGAACCGCGCCGGGTGGGCGGCGAGCACGTCGAGGGCCTGGGTGCCGACCGACCCGGTGGAACCCAGCACGACCACCGACCGGGGCCCCGTGTGTTCGTCCATCGGTCGCTATCATCCCCGCTGACGTCGAGTGAT
>NZ_JBFWVQ010000117.1:0-16620 GCF_050246655.1 Pseudonocardia sp. | reverse complement strand
GACCCGTCATGATGATCGATCCCGTCCTCGCCGCCATGGCCGCGACCGTCGTCGGCCTGGGCGGCGTCGCCGTACCCGTACCTGCGGGAACGCTGTACTGCGCGCACCGGTCGTCGTCCTCGGCGCTGTCGCCGGAGGAGCTGCGGGAGATCGTGGCCGAGCTGACGGCCGCCGCCCGGCGCGATCCCACGGATCCGCAGTTGGGCGACCTGATCCGGGAGAAGGTCCTCGCCGCGCTGCCCGCGCACGGGGCGGCCGGGGTGGTCCCGATCGCCCCGGCCACCGCCGGCGGGCTGCTCGGGTCCCCCGTCGAGCCGCCCGATGGCGAGGACCCGGGCCCCGACGGGTGGCTGACACCCGTCCCGCTGGGAGGCGCGCCCGCGGAGGGTGCGTCGGAACCCGAGCCACCGGAGCCCGCCACGGCCCCGGCAGGAGGCTCGGGCGGAGCTGCCGCCACCGGGGACGAGGCGGACAGCGGCACGGGAGCTACGAGCGGCACCGGGCGCACGGACGGCACCGGCGCCGGCCAGAGCGGGACGGCCACGGGTCGTCCGTCACGCGACGGCACAGCCGGGCGGGACGGCACCGCTCGGGGTGGGGCAACCGGCACCGACGACGCGCAGTCCGGCGGCGCGGCCGGCGGCGGCACGCAGCCGGACAAGACCGGATCGACTCCCCGCACGGGCGGAGCGGACGGGCCGAACCGTACCCGTCCGGACACCACGCAGACGCCGTCCCCGACCGGCACCTGCAGCGACTCCCCCGAGGCCGCCGCGGCCGGGCTCGACCTCGCCGCGTCGATCACGGACCTGACCGGACGCATCCTCGAGTCGGTCATGGGGTTCACGGCTCCGCTCTGGCCGGCCGGGAACGACGACGACCGGGATGCGGACCGACCCGCCGGCGGCGGCACGCGCGGCTCGTCCGACGAGCGCGGCGCCGACGCGCAGTCCCGTGACTCCGACGAGGACACCGGATCCGACCAAGACGCCAGCTCCGACCGGGACGCCGACTCCGAGCAGGACGCCGACTCCGACCAGGACGCCGGCGGATCGCGGCCCGGCGGCACCGCCTCACCCCGCCCGCGGAACGGCGGCACGGCAGGCAGCGACGGCAGCACCGACAGCCGTAGCACCGGGAGCACCGGGAGCACCGGCACCGACAGCACGAGCACCCGCACCGGCTCCGCCACGTCCGCCACCGGCCCGGCCGCGGCGCTCGACCGCGCGATCCGGGACCTCGCCCGGGCACTGCGCGCCAGCACCGACCCGGCGATGCAGCAGCTCGGCGAGGAACTCCTCGCCATCCTCGCCGAGGGGCCCGTCGTGACGGCCCCGTTGCCCGGCACGGGCAATACCGCCACCGGGACCGGGACGGGCACCGCCACCGACGTCCTCCCCGCGACCGTCACGGCTCTCTTCCACGACGACTTCGAGAGCGGTCATCTCGGGAAGTGGGGCACCTGCCAGGGCGCGGGGATCAACGGCGACTGCGCCGAGGCGACCGTCTCCGACGGGATGGGGGTCGCCGAGGACCCCGAGCGCGGGCTGGTCGCGCAGTTCTCGGTCATCGACGGCGAGGAGGCCGAGATGGGCGGCGAGCGCTCCGAGGTCCGCGACGGCAACAACCCGGGCACGCTGGTCGAGGAAGGCGACGACCGCTGGTACACGTGGTCGATGAAGTTCCCCGCCGACTTCCCCGACCCGGACGGCGGCTGGAACATCGTCATGCAGTGGCACCAGAAGTCGAACTCGGGCTCACCGCCGCTCGCACTCGACATCAGCCGCGGCAGCCTCGACATCGGCGGCGACGGCGTCGACGCCCCGCGGGAGACGATCGGCCCGATCCGCCGCGGCGAGTGGGTCGACTACGTCCTGCACGTCGGGTTCTCCACGGGCGACGGGTTCGTGGAGGCCTGGGAGAACGGGGTGCAGACCGTGCCCCGCACCGCCCGACCGACCATGACCGACGAGGCCAACTACCTGAAGATGGGCATCTACCGCGACCCGAACGCGGCGGGTGACGCGGAGGTGCTGTTCGACGACTTCACGATCCACGGGGCCTGACGTCCGAAGGACCCCGGCCTGGAGGCGGCCGGGGCCCTTCGTGTCCCGAACTGACGCGCCGCTCCCACCACGAAGCGACGTGCATGAGGTTAGCCTAACCTCCGCGATCGGCACAAGTGGTGATCCTTGAGCGGCCCCGCCACCACAGGACGAGTGCGACGACGACCACCGACGCGATCGTCACAGCACCGCCCGCCACCAGCGGTGAGCGGCCGCCGAACCGCTCGGCGACGATGCCGAGCAGCGGCGCTCCGAGCGGCGTCCCGCCGAGGAACAGCAGGATGTAGAGCCCCATGATCCGCCCGCGCAGCGCCGGGTCGACCGAGAGCTGGACCGTCGCGTTCGCCGCGGTGGTGAAGAGCAACGTCGCGATGCCGAGCGGGACGAGCGTCACGCAGGCGAGGGTGACCGTCGGCATGACCCCGAGCAGTGTGAGGAGCACCCCGAACAGCAGCGCGAACGCGGTGACCGCCCGCAGCCGGGGGCGGCCGGCCCGGCGTGCCGCCACGACCGCGCCGCACACCGAGCCGACGGCGAGCAGGGCGGTGAACAGCCCGTAGGTCTCGGGGCCGCGCGCGAAGACGGTGCGGGCAAGGACGGCGAGGGTCAGGTAGAAGTTGATCCCGAACGTCGAGACGAGGAAGACCAGCGCGAGCACGGCGACGAGGTCGGGCCGGTCGCGGACGTACCGCAGGCCGGCACGCAGCTGCCCGGGTTCGCGCGGCACGGGTTCCGCGCGGTGCAGCCGGCCCGGGTCCATGAGCAGCAGGCCGGCGATCACGGCGGCGAAGCTCGCGGCGTTGGCGAGGAAGACCCAGCCGCTGCCGATCGCCGCGATGAGCACCCCGGCGATCGACGGGCCGACGATGCGGGCGAGGTTGAAGTTCATCGAGTTGAGCGCGACGGCGTTGCCGACCTGCTCCGGTCCGACCAGCTCGACGACGAACGCCTGACGGACCGGCACCTCCAGCGCGGAGAAGCAGCCGAGGACGGCGCACAACATGTAGACGTGCCAGAGGGCGACGACCCCGCCGACGACGGCCAGGCCGAGGACCAGGGCGCAGAGGCCCATCCCGGCCTGCAGCGCGACCAGCATGCGGCGCTTGTCGATACGGTCGGCGAGGACGCCGCCGTAGAGGGACAGGAGGATCGTCGGGGAGAACTGGAGCGCCGCCGCGACGCCGAGAGCGGTGGCACTGCCGCCGGAGAGGTCGAGGACCAGCCAGTCCTGGGCGACGCGCTGCATCCACGTCCCCGCGAGCGACACGACCTGACCACCGGCGAACAGCCGGTAGTTGGGCACGGCGAGCGAGGAGAACACCCGTACGCGGGTGGAGGAGACGACGGTGGCCACGATTTCGTTAGCTTACATCAACTAGTTCGGACACCCGTAGGCTGTCGATCGTGTTGGACCCGCCCGCGCTCCCGGCCAGGCTGAGCCGGATCAGCACGGTGATCGGTGTCGGTTCGGTGCTCTGGGCCGGCGCTGCGGTCGCGCTGCTGGCCGCCCACCTGCTGACGGGCCGCCCGCTGGACGTCTGGTTCTCGACCTGCGTGGCGGGTGCCCTCCTCGGCGCCGTGGGCTGGGGGATCTTCACGTGGCAGCGGGCCGCCGCCCGGCGCGGGAGCCGCTCGGCGCAGACCGGGCTGGAATGAGGGCCCGGACCGCGGTGACGCACCCGGTCCGCCACCGGCGGTGCTCCTAGGCTGGACGCATGAGCACCCGCCCCACCGCCGTCGTCACCGGCGCCAGCTCCGGCATCGGCGCCGCCACCGCCCGCGCCCTGGCCAAGTGCGGCTTCCGCGTCGTCCTCGGGGCCCGGCGCCTGGACCGTCTCGAGCCGCTCGCCGCCGAGATCGACGGCGTCGCCCTCCCGCTGGACGTGACGGACACCGACTCGGTGGCGGCGTTCGTCGCGCAGGTTCCCGAGTGCCGGCTACTGGTCAACAACGCCGGTGGCGCGAAGGGTCTCGAACCGGTCGCGGAGGCCGACGAGCAGGACTGGCGATGGATGTACGAGACGAACGTCATCGGCACGCTGCGGATGACGAAGGCCCTGCTCCCGGCACTGATCGCCTCGGGTGACGGGCACATCGTCACGGTCACGTCCGTGGCGGCGCTGGAGGTCTACGACAACGGCGCGGGCTACACCGGCGCGAAGCACGCCCAGGCGATGCTGCACCGCACGCTGCGCGGGGAGCTGCTCGGCAAGCCGGTCCGGCTGACCGAGATCGCGCCGGGGATGGTGGATACCGAGTTCTCGGTGGTCCGGTTCGAGGGCGACCAGGAGAAGGCGGACAAGGTCTACGAGGGCCTCACGCCGCTGTCCGCGGAGGACGTGGCGGACGTGATCGCGTTCACCGCGACGCGCCCGTCGCACGTCAACATCGACCTGGTGGTGCTCAAGCCGCGGGCGCAGGCCACCGCGATGCGCGCCTACCGCGGGGGCTGACCGTCGAGAACGACGTTACGCAGCCGAAAGGGCCCTGTTGATCAGCACAACGTCGTTCTCGACGGGGCCACCCGGTCACAGTGCCGACAGCGCCCGCCACTGCTGCCAGGACAGCGTCCAGTCCCAGATGTCGCCGTCGCGGGCCGACAGCTGCACGCCCGAACCCGTCACCTCGACGGGATCGCCGTACTGCACCATGTCGTAGTAGGCCTTGGCGTCTCCCTCCGACAGGTTGACGCACCCGTGGCTGACGTTGGCGCGCCCCTGCTCGGCGGTCGTGTTCGGGTTCGCGTGGATGAACTCGCCGTTGTTGCTGATCCGCACGGCCCACTTCATGACGACGTCGTAGTCGAACCGCTCGCTGATCATGCGGCGCTGGTCGAACGTCTCGCTGACGACGTGGATGCCGGAGCGGGTCGTCCGCTCGGGGTCGGCGTCCACCCCGTAGCTCGCGGGGTAGTCGGCGACCTGGGCGCCGTCGCGGAAGACCTTCATGCGATGGCTCCGCACGTCCGCTTTCACGACCTGGGCCGGGCCGATGCGGAACCGGACGGTGACGTCGCGGGCGCCGTGGACACCGTCGCCGAGGGACACCCCGAGCAGCGACGCGGACACGGCGACCTCCGTGCCGGCGGGCCAGTACTCCCGCGGCCGCCAGTGGACGCGGGACCGGCCCTCCTCGTCGGGCAGCCAGCCCCAGGCGCCCTCGACCGGCACCGAGGTGGTGAGCGAGAGGGCCCGCTCCGCCGACGCGCGGTCCGCGACGTGACCGTCGAACCGGACCATGACGGGTGTCGCGACGCCGACGACCTGGTCGTCGTCGACGTTGAATGAGGCGCCCATCGTGGACTCCGGGGCGAACGTGGAGAACGATCCGCCCAGCTCGACGGCCCGGTCGTCGTCCCCGCGCGCGATGCCGCGCCAGGTGTAGGTGGTGGCGTAGTGCAGCGGGGCGGTGCTGGTCCAGCGGGTGCGGCCGCCGTCGAACCCGCCGCGGACGGTGGTGCCGTCCGAGCCGGTCAGCTCGACCTTCTCGAAGGCGCCGTTCGCGACGGACGCGGAGGCCACGGCACGCGGCTCGACGTCCGTGGCGCCGTCCACCGGGTCGTAGGTGACCGTCGCGGGCCGGGCGAGGAGCTCGACGGCCCCGGCCTGCGGTACGGCGAGCGTCAGGGCCGCGACCAGCCCGACGACCGCACCGACGATCCCCCACACCAGCTTGCGCACACCGCTGCCCTCTCCGGCCGAGTTCGTTCCCCCGTAGAGAAGACGAGTGACACAGCCGGAAGGTTGACCCCCGATCGGGTCGCGTCAGAGTGCGGACAGTGACTTCCACTGCTCCCAGGAGAGCGTCCAGTCCCAGATGTCGCCGTCCCGCTCGGCGAGGCGCACGTTCGACCCGGTGACCTCGACGGGGTCGCCGTAGCGGGCCATGTCGTAGTAGGTCTTCGCGTCGGCGGTGGAGAGGTTGACGCAGCCGTGGCTGACGTTCGCCGAGCCCTGCACCGAGGTGGTGTTGGGGTTGGCGTGGATGAACTCGCCGTTGTTGCTCATCCGCACGGCCCACTGCATGACGACGTCGTAGTCGAACTGCTCGCTGATCATGCGGCGGTTCTCGAACTTCTCCGTGACGACGTGGATGCCGGAGCGGGTGTTGCGGTTCGGGTCGTCGTCGAGGCCGTAGCTGGCGGGGAAGTTCGCGACCGTCCGCCCGTCCCGGACGACGAGCAGGCGGTGGCTGTTCACGTCCGCCTTGACGACCTGGGCAGCGCCGATCGAGAAGCTGGTGCTCACGTCGCGCGAGCCCCAGGCGCCGTCGCCGTAGGGGACGCCGAAGAGCTTCGCGGAGACGGTGACCTTCGTCCCGGCGGGCCAGTACTCCTTCGGCCGCCAGTGCACGCGCGAGCCGCCGCCCTCGTCCGGCAGCCAGCCCCACGCCCCCTCGACGGGCACGGACGTCGTGACCGACAGCGCCTGCTCGACGGCCGCCCGGTCGGCCACGTGGGCGTCGAACTGGATGGCGATGGGCGCGGCGATCCCGACGGTGCGCCCGTCCCCGATGTTGATCGTGCCGCGGACCTCGGGCTTCGGCGTCACCGTCGCGACGGTGCCCTCCAGCGGCGTGGTGGAGCCGTCCGTGCCGGTCGCGCTGCCGCGCCAGGCGTAGGTGGTGGCGTAGGCCAGCGACCCGCTGCTGGTCCACGTCGTGCGGGCCGCGTCCAGCGTGCCCTCGACGGGGGTGCCGTCGGGCGCGACCAGCGCCACGTCGGCGAACGTGCCGTCCGTCACGGTCACCGACACCGGGTCCAGCGGGGCGACGTCGGTGGCGGCGCCGTAGGCGACGGCGGCGGGCTCGCCGAACAGGGCGGGCGGCCCGGACCTCGGCAACCCGGTGGCGACGAACGTGATCCCCAGGGCACCCACCAGGATCACGGCCAGCCACAGGCCGATCTTGCGCTTGCCCTTCACCACGCACACCCTACGAGTACCGGCTCGGGGACGAGTTCGACACCGACCCGCCCCCGGACCCCGTCGCGCACCTCGCGGGCGAGTCCGAGCAGGTCGGAGGTGGTGGCGCCGCCCCGGTTCGTGAGGGCGAGCACGTGCTTGCCCGAGAGCGCCACCCGCCCGCCCGGGCCGGGGTGCCCCCGTCGGAACCCGGCCCGCTCGATGAGCGCGGCGGCCGAGAGCTTGACCCGGCCCGGGCCGGCGGGCCAGGCCCGCACGCCCTCCGGGGCGGCTTCGGCGACGACGATCGGGTTGGTGAAGAACGAGCCCGCGCTCCACGTGTCGTGGTCGTCGGCGTCGAGCACCATGCCCTTGCGGCGGCGCAGCGCCAGCACGGCCTCGCGGGCGGCCGCCACCGGCACCCGCGTGTGGGTGGGTACCCCGAGCTCGCCCGCGAGCTCCTCGTAGCGCACCGGTGCGGACAGGCCGTCCGCGGTGAGCCGCAGCCGCACCCGCAGGACGATCGCGTCGGCGCGGCCGCGCAGCACGCTCGTGCGGTAGCCCAGGCCGAGTGCCACCGCGGGCACGGTGCGGACGGTGCCGCCCGGGCGGTCGTAGAGGTCGACGTCGACGAGGACGTCCCCGATCTCCGTGCCGTACGCGCCGACGTTCTGCACCGGTGTGGCCCCGGCCCGTCCGGGGATCCCGGACAGGCACTCGATCCCGCCGAGCCCGTCCGCGACCGCCGCCGCCACGACCCCGTCCCAGTCCTCGCCCGCCTCGACGGTGAGCAGCACCGTGCCGTCGGTGCCGCGCACTGCCGAGCGGCCGGTGCCGCAGAGCAGCACGACCCGCCCGCGCACGCCCTCGTCGGCGATCACGACGTTCGACCCGCCACCGAGCAGCACCACCGGCTCTCCCGCGGCGTCCGCCTCGCGGAACAGGTCCACGACGTCGGCCGCGGTGTCGGCCCGGTCCAGGCGGTCCGCCGGGCCACCGAGCCGCAGCGTGGTGTGCGGGGCGAGCGAGTCGGGTGGCGCCACGGCGGTCAACGGTAGCCTGCGCGGATGGCACGCTCGCTGGCGTACCGCGCCGCGTCGGAATACCCGGCGCAGGACGTGTACACGGTCATGGTCGACGCCGATTTCCTCTCCGCCCGCCTGCGCCAGATGGGCGGCCCGGGCGCCGCCCTTCTGGAGCACAAGGCGGACGCGGACGGCGCGCGGTACGCGCTGCGGCACGGCCTGGACGCGAAGGACCTGCCGTCGTTCGTCGCGGGATTCCTGCCCTCGACGATCGTGATCGAGCGCACGGAGACCCTGCGCCGCGAGCGGCCGGGCCGTTACGCGGGCACCGTGGAGGTGACCATCGCGGGCACCCCGGCGTCCGCGTCGGGCGGGATGCGGCTCGCGGACGTGGCGGGCGGCGGCTCCGCGTTCGACGTGCGCGCCGACGTCACCGTCTCGGTGCCGTTCGTCGGGGGCAAGATCGAGGGCATCGTCGCCGAGCAGGTGCGGCAGCTGCTGGCCGCTGAGACCCGCTTCACGATGGACTGGATCGCCGCCCACCGCTGACCGGCGCTGACCGGCCGGCTGGCACCATCGCGCGGGTGGACGACGACCGCCGCTTCGCCATCACCCTCGCCTGCCCCGACACGACGGGCATCGTCGCCCGGATCGCCGGGTTCCTCGCCGACGCGGGTGGCTGGATCGTCGAGGCCGGCTATCACTCCGACCCGGCGGAGAACTGGTTCTTCACCCGCCAGGTCGTGCGGGCGGACTCGCTGCCCTTCGGCGTGGATGAACTGCGCGACCGCTTCGCGGAGGTGGCCGCCGGCTTCGGCCCGGAGGCGACCTGGCGGGTGACCGACACCGGCGTCGACAAGCACGCCGTCCTGCTCGTCACCCGGGAACCGCACTGCCTGCACGACCTGCTCGGCCGCATCTCCGCCGGCGAGCTGCCCGTGACGCTGGACGCCGTGATCGGCAACCACGACGACCTCGGCGACCTCGTGCGCGCCCACGGCGTGCCGTTCCACCACGTCCCGTTCCCCGGACGCGCGGACCCGCGCAAGGAGCAGGCCAAGGTCGTCGCGTTCGAGAAGGTGCGCCAGATCGTCGACGACCACGCGCCGGACGCGATCGTGCTCGCCCGGTTCATGCAGATCCTGCCCGCGCACCTGTGCGAGGAATGGGCGGGCCGGGCGATCAACATCCACCACAGCTTCCTGCCGTCGTTCGCGGGTGCCCGCCCGTACCACCAGGCGCACGCCCGCGGCGTCAAGCTGATCGGGGCGACCTGCCACTACGCCACCGCGGACCTCGACGCGGGCCCGATCATCGAGCAGGACGTCATCCGCGTCGACCACGGCGACACCGTGCCGGACATGGTGCGCCGCGGCCGCGACATCGAGCGGCTCGTGCTGGCCAGGGGTCTGCGCTGGCACCTGGAGGACCGGGTGCTGGTGCACGGGAACAAGACGGTGGTGTTCCGGTAGCGCGATCGCGGTGGCGGGCGGTTCACGCCGGCTTGATGTTCGCGTTGGACCGGAAGACGTTGCCCGGGTCGTACGCGGCCTTGATGCGGGCGAGGCGGTCGTACTTCGCGCCGTACGAGGCGCGGACCCGTTCCTCGTCGATCTCGGCCAGCACATTGACGTACCCGCCCCCGCTCGTCGCGAACGGCCGCAGGGCCGCCGCGGTCTCCCGCACCCAGCCGCGGTCCGCCGCGAGGGTCTCCGCGTCCGGTGCGAGCGCCTCCAGCACCGCGACGAAGCGGGCCGAGCGCGGCCCGCCGAACGCGGTGTCCCCGTCGGCGACGTCGCCGTAGCGGCCGCCGAGGGCCAACAGGAACGCCTGGCTCATCCGCGAGGCCCGGCGGCGCACCCCGTCGGCGAACACGTCCGCCGCCGCGTCCGTGACCTCGTCGAGGAACAGGTTGTTCGAGTAGGCACGGATCCCCCACGGTGCCCCGGCGTCCAGCATCTGCTGCAGCGCGGTGTAGGGCATCGGCAGGACGGCCTCGAACAGCGGCCCGGCGGCGCGCAGCGGGGCGAGCGACGCGTCGAGCTCCTCGGCGCCGCCGAACCCGGCGACGAACACACACACCACCGGAGCGAGCCGGTGCTCCGGAGGGACGAACGGCGCCGGTGGGGCGTTCAGCCCGACGACCGCCCCGCCCGCGGAACGGGGCAGCGCCGACAGCACGTCGCGCCCTGCCCGGACGGCCTGCTCCGCGCGGTCCGTCCCGAAGAACACGAGCCCGACGTGGACCAGCGGCCCCACCTCGTGCACCGTGAACTCGAGCTCGGTGACGACGCCGAAGTTGCCCCCGCCGCCACGCAACGCCCAGAACAGGTCGGGGTGCTCGGCCTCCGAGGCCCGGACCACCCGGCCGTCGGCGAGCACGATCTCCGCCGACACGAGGTTGTCGATGCTCAGCCCGTGGCGGCGGACGAGCCAGCCGAGACCGCCGCCGAGGGTGAGCCCGCCCACCCCGGTATGGCTGACCGTGCCGCCGGTGACCGCGAGCCCGTGTGCCTGTGTGGCCGCGTCGAGCTCGGCGAGCGTCGCTCCGCCCCCGACGCGGGCCCGCCGCGCGGCCGGGTCCACGACGACGCCGTTCATCGGCCCGAGGTCGATCACGAGGCCGTCCTCGGGGATCGACGCACCCGAGTAGCTGTGGCCGCCGCCGCGCACGGCGACCGCGAGGCCCCGGTCGCGGGCGAACGCGAGCGCGGCCGCCACGTCCGCGGTGCCGGTGCAGCGCGCGACCGCCGCCGGGCTGCGCTCGATGTCGCCGTTCCACAGGAGCGCCGCGCGGTCGTAGCCCGCGTCGCCGGGCCGCACCACCGGCCCGGTCATGAGTGTGCGCAGGTCCGTGACGTCGAGCGTGCTGGTCATGTCGCCCCCTGGGCTCGGATGCGGCGCTCAGGCTAGGGGTTCGCGGCGCCGACCGGGGGCGGATCGCGCAGCGCCGCCCCGGATCTCCGTGGTGAGGTGTCAGTCGCCGGGAGCGTAGGCCGACCAGTCCGGCATCGGCGTGCCGCGCAGCGAGGCGCCCAGCCGGTCGAGATACCAGTTCCAGCCTGCGGCGACGTCCTCGACGCCCAGCCCCTCGGCCAGCCGCTGCTCGAACTGCAGCGCCGTCCCGCCTGCGGCGCGTTCGAGCGTGACCGCCACGACCCAGGCGCGGCCGTCCCCCTCCGGGATCTCGACGACGAGCCGGTGCGGGGCGTCGCACTCGTGGATCGTGACGGTGACGGGTGCGGCCACCTCGCCGCCGGCGTCGACCTCGCCCGTCACCGTGAACTCGACCGTCCCGCCGGGTCGCCCGGTGCCGGAGTAGGTGCCGATCCAGCGGCCCAGACGCTCGGACTCGGTGAACGCTGCCCAGACGTCCTCGACGGGTTCGGTGTAGTCGCGGTGCAGGATCAGCTGCCGGTCAGCCTGTGTCACGGGTATCTCCAGGGGTTCGCCTGCTGCGCCCGCGGCGCAGCTCGGTGTCGAGGGCGTCCAGCCGGCGGGCGGGTCCGGGCAGGGCGCGGCCGTCACCGGGGAGGGGTCGGAACCGCTCCAGCCACCCGTCGAGCGCACGCAGCCCAGCGCGGTCCAGCGCGTAGACGCGGTGCTGGCCCCGCACCGACGAGCGGACGAGCCCGGACTCGCGCAGCACACGCAGGTGCCTGCTCACCGCGGGCCGGGTGACGGGGAACCGCTCCGCGATCTCCCCGGCGCCCACCGGGCCGTCCGCCAGCAGCTCGACGATCTCCCGGCGGACGGGGTCGGCGAGCACCGCGAAGACGTCCACCCGGATATGTAATCACAGGCTTAATTAACCAACAAGTGCACAGATCAGGCGAGCGGCCCGTGGTCAGTGCCCGCGCACGCGGCGTGGGGTGAACCGCAGCGCCACCGAGTACGTCTCGGCGAAGACCTCCGGGGTCTTCCACGGCCCGCCGGAGATCCACTCCCCGTACTTCGTGAGGTACGCGGCGTTGCCCGGCACCGGGGGCTCGTCCGGAGCCTCGGCGACGTCCCCGCTGAGCACGACGATGTCGCCGCCACGGCCGTCACCGTCGAGGTGGAGGCTGACGTGGCGGTTCGCTCGGATGTGGTCGAGCCGCTTCGCGTCCCCGGCGCTGTAGATCAGCGCCGTCGCGCCGTCCCAGAGGAACCAGACCGGTGCGGGCTGCGGGCGGCCCGCACCGTCCACGACGGTGAGCCAGCCGACCGGCTCGTCGCGCAGCCGCCGCGCGACGCGGGCGCCGAAGTCGGTGGACGGATCGGGCAGGACTGTCGTCATCAGGGCCTCCCTTGGTGGCGCGGTGGCGCGGTGACCTCCGTGCCAACACATACTGTCGGGCTTCGAGCGGCCCGTTCGTCCAACCTGGTTGGACGAACGGGCCGCTCGTTGTGTGCCGTCAGGCCGCGGCGGCCTGGGGCACCGGCTCCAGGGCCAGCTCCAGCACCTCGGCGACGTCGGCCACCGGGTGCACCCGCAGCTGCGCGCGCACCGACTCGGGCAGGTCGTCGAGATCGGGCTCGTTGCGCTTCGGGATGATCACGTCGGTGAGCCCGGCGCGGTGGGCGGCGAGCAGCTTCTGCTTGACGCCACCGATCGGGAGCACCTTGCCCTGCAGCGTCACCTCGCCGGTCATGCCGACCGTCGAGCGCACCGGTCGCCCGGACGCGAGCGACGCGAGCGCAGTGGTCATCGTGATACCCGCGCTCGGCCCGTCCTTCGGGACAGCGCCCGCGGGGACGTGCACGTGCAGCTTGCGCGACGCCAGGTTCCCGGCCAGCCCGCGGGAGCGCAGGTAGGACAGGGCGATCGAGACCGACTCCTTCATGACGTCGCCGAGCTGGCCGGTGACGGTCAGGCCGGCGTCGCCGTCCATGGCGGTGGCCTCGATGAACAGGACGTCCCCACCCGCACCGGTGACGGCCAGCCCCGTCGCCACGCCCGGGGTGGACGTCCGCTCGGCCGACTCGGGCGTGAACTTCGGCCGTCCCAGGTAGGTGACCAGGGCGTCCGCGTCGACGTGGACGGGCGCCTCGGCGCCGCCGTCGAGCGCGACCGCGACCTTGCGCAGGACCTTCGCGAGCCCCCGCTCCAGCTGCCGCACGCCCGCCTCGCGGGTGTACTCGGCGGCGATCATGCCGAGCGCGACGTCGGAGAACTCCACGTCCGAGGGCTCCAGGCCGGCCTTCTCGACCTGCCGCGGCAGCAGGTGGTCGCGCGCGATGGCGACCTTCTCCGCCTCGGTGTAGCCGTCGAGCGTGACGGCCTCCATGCGGTCCGCGAGCGGGCCGGGGATGGCCTCTCCGACGTTGGCCGTCGCGAGGAACAGCACGTCGGACAGGTCGAGGTCGACCTCGAGGTAGTGGTCGCGGAACGTGTGGTTCTGCGCCGGGTCGAGCACCTCGAGCAGCGCCGCCGTGGGGTCGCCGCGGAAGTCGCTGCCGACCTTGTCGATCTCGTCGAGCAGCACGACCGGGTTCATCGAACCGGCCTCGCGGATCGCGCGGACGATCCGTCCCGGCAGGGCGCCGACGTAGGTGCGCCGGTGGCCGCGGATCTCGGCCTCGTCCCGCACGCCGCCCAGGGCGACCCGGACGAACTTGCGGCCCATCGCGCGGGCCACGGACTCGCCCAGCGACGTCTTGCCGACGCCGGGCGGGCCGACGAGCGCGAGCACCGCGCCACCACCCCGGCCGCCGACCGAGCCCAGACCCTTGCGGGCGCGGCGCGAGCGGACGGCGAGGAACTCGACGAGCCGCTCCTTCACGTCGTCCAGCCCGGCGTGGTCGGCGTCGAGCACCGCGCGGGCGGCGACGAGGTCGTCGTTGTCGTCGGTGCGGGTGCTCCACGGGATGTCGAGCACGGTGTCGAGCCACGTGCGGATCCAGCCGCCCTCCGGGCTCTGGTCCGACGTGCGCTCCAGCTTGTCGACCTCCTTGAGCGCGGCCGTGCGGACGTGCTCGGGCAGGTCGGCGGCCTCCACGCGGGCGCGGTAGTCGTTCTCCCCGTCCGCGTCGCCCTCACCGAGCTCCTTGCGGATCGCGGCGAGCTGCTGGCGTAGCAGGAACTCCCGCTGGGTCTTCTCGACGCCCTCGCGGACGTCCTGGGAGATCTTCTCCGAGACCTCCTGCTCGGCGACGTGGTCCTTCGTCCACGTCACCAGCAGCTCCAGACGGGCCGTGGGGTCGGCCTCGCCGAGCAGCTGCGTCTTCTGGTCCTGGGTGAGGTAGGAGGCCCAGCCCGCGGTGTCGGCGAGCTGGCCGGGGTCGGTGATCTGCTGGACGGTGTCGATGACCTGCCAGGCGCCCCGCTGCTGGAGCAGGCCGACGACGAGCGCCTTGTACTCCTTCGCGAGCTCCTGGGTGCGCCCGGTCGCGGGGGCGTCGGGCATCGGGGCCGCCTCGACCCACAGCGCCGAGCCCGGGCCGGTCACACCGGCTCCGATGCGGGCGCGGCCCTCGCCGCGCACGACGGCGGCCTTCTCCCCTCCGGGCAGGCGCCCGACCTGCTCCAGGACGGCGACCGTGCCCACCGGGCCGTAGCGGCCGTCGGGGCGGGGGACGAGCAGGACCCGGCCGTCACCGTCGGTGCTGCGCGCCGCGTCGACCGCCGCCTGCGTCTCCGACTCGTCGAGCCGGAGTGGAACCACCATGCCGGGCAGCACCACCGAGTCGGTCAGCGGAAGCACCGGCAGCTTCAGCATGTCTGTCATGGCCGGTGCAACGCTTACACCGTTGACAATGTTCCAAGGTTCAACCACGTCCGCCGTCGGTGAACGGTGACCGTGTCAGCCGTCCGCGGTGGTCACCGTCGAGAACGACATTACGCAGCCCAGAATGCCCCGTTGATCAGCACAACGTCGTTCTCGACGGGGCGAGGCGTGGGGTCAGGTCGGGGGTGCGAGGCCGGGGACCTGACGGGTGCGGCCGCGGAACTCGGCGACGACGGTGGCGTCCGGCCCGTCCCCGATCCGCACTGTGACGTCGTAGAGCCCCGACCGGCCGGCCAGCGCCCGCTCGACGGCGTGCGCCACCAGCTCGTCCCCGAGCGCCGCGGGGCGCAGGAACGCGATGTCGGCTCCGGAGGCGAGCGTCGAGACGCCGTGGCTGTTGCAGGCGTAGGCCATCGCGGCGTCCGCGAGCAGGAACAGGAACCCGCCGTGGCACACCCCGTGCCCGTTGACGTGGCGCTCCTCGACCCGCATCGCGACCGTCGCGGCGCCCGGTGACACGCCGACCAGCCGCAGGCCCGCTGTGACCGCGGCCCGGTCCGAGCGCAGCATCGCGGCGGCCACGCGGTCCGCCACGTCCTGAGCCTCCGCGTACCCCGCCTCGGCGTCGGGGCCGGCACTCACCCCGGCCTGCCGAGCCCGTCGAGCACCTCCGCACCGGGCAGCGCCGCGACGAGGGCCCCCGGGACGGCCAGCTTCGAGCGGCGCACACCGCTCCCGACGACCACCGCCTCCGCCGCCGCGACGGCCGGGTCGACCAGCAGCGGCCAGCCCTCGGGCAGCCCGACCGGGGTGATGCCCCCGTACTCCATGCCGGTGAGGGCGACGGCGTCGTCCATCGGCGCGAACGACGCCTTGCGGGCACCCAGGCGCTTGCGGACGAGCCCGTTGACGTCGGCCCGGGTGGTGGCGAGGACGAGGCATGCGGCGTAGCGCGTCTCGTCGCCGCGGCGCCCGGCCACGACGACGCAGTTCGCCGAGGCCTCCGGCGGCGAGGAGTACGCGGCACAGAACGCGGCGGTGTCGGCGAGCTCGGGGTCGATCTCCGCCACGCCGACGAGCGCGGCGTCGTCGAGGCCCTTCAGGGTGCGCTCGACCGGCTCGGCGAGCAGGTCCGGCCGCTCCAGCGCGGAGACGGCACGCAGCGTGCCGAGCACCTGCCAGCTCACCAGCGCTGGCCACCGCCCTGCACGCCGACGACCGCGGGCTTCACGTCGACGATGTACACGCAGATCGCGATGATGGCGGCGAGCCAGAAGATGCCCAGCCCGATGCCGCCGACCGCGGGGTTGTAGGTGATGAGGCTCAGCACGAGGATCGCCGCACCCGCTCCGGTGATGCCCAGCCAGGCAGGTTTGGTCAGCTTGTCCGCGGCGGTGAAGGCGTCAGCGCGCTGCATGAGCGCATGCACGAAGGCGTACACCCCGACGGGAGCCGCCACCAGGTAGATCGCGAAGATGACGTAGTCGTCGAGGGCGTACAGCAGGCTCACAAGGGCAAGAGTACGGGCGGGCCGGGGAGATGCACATCCCCGGCCCGCCCGCGCGATGCTGGTCAGATCACCTGGTGATCACTTCGTGGTCGAGGGCTTGGTCGCGGGGCGGGTGCGGTTGGCGGCCCGCCGCGTGGTGCTGCGGGTGGTGGTGGCCGCCTCGGCGCCGGCCTCGGTGATCGCCTCGGCGGTCTTCGCTCCGGCCTCGGACACCGCCTCGGCGGCCTCCTTGGACGCCTCGGTGACACCCTCGGCGGCACGGCCGGTGATGCGCTTGGTGACCTGCGCGACCTTCTCGCCGGTGGACCGGGTCTGGGTGCTGACGGCGCTCAGCGCCTTCTCCGCGGCGTCGTGGGCGTCGTCGACGATCGTGTCGACCCGGGCCTCGAACTTGTCGTTGTAGGTGGA
>NZ_JBFWVQ010000116.1:0-16730 GCF_050246655.1 Pseudonocardia sp. | reverse complement strand
CCGTGACCGAAGGGACCGTCGGCACCTGGCTCAAACAACCCGGCGACACCGTCGCCTTCGACGACCCCCTGTTCGAAGTATCCACCGACAAGGTCGACTCCGAAATCCCCAGCCCCTACGACGGCGTCATCACCGAAATCCTCGTCGCCACCGGCGAAACCGTACCGGTCGGCACCCCACTGGTCCGGATCGGCGCGGTGGGCGCCGTGGTGGAGAACCGGATCCCGGCGGCGTCGCACCGGGTCGCCGCCGCGGGCGGTCCGTCGCTCGCCGATCCCGCCGCCCCCCAGATGGGCGGCTCCGAGGGCATGGGCGGCGAGGACCCGGGGGTCGGTGCGCCCACGGGCGAGGTCCACGACATCACCATGCCCAAGCTGGGCGAGACCGTGACCGAGGGAACCGTCGGCACCTGGCTCAAGCAGCAGGGCGAGGCCGTCGCGTTCGACGACCCGCTGTTCGAGGTGTCGACCGACAAGGTCGACTCCGAGATCCCCAGCCCCTACGACGGCGTGCTGCTGGAGGTCCTCGTCGCCTCCGGCGAGACGGTGCCCGTGGGCACCGTGCTCGCGCGGATCGGCGCCCCCGGTGCGGCCGCCGGGCAGGCCCCGGCGCCGGACGCAGCGGCCGGAGGCTCCCGGTCGGCTGCCGCGCCGGGCTCGCCGGGAGGTGCTCCGAGCGGGGGCGCACCGGCCGGTGTCGCGGACCGCAACGGGCGCATGCTCTCGCCGCTCGTGCGCCGGCTGCTCGCCGAGTCCGGCCTGGACGCCGCACAGGTGCCCGGCACCGGGGTCGGCGGCCGCATCCGCCGCGAGGACGTCGAGCGTGCGCTCGCGCAGGGGACCCGTCCCGCCGCAGCGGCCGCCCCGGCTCCGGCCACCATCCCGGCTCCGGCCGCCCCGGCTCCGGCCGCCCCGGCCCCCGCGGCGCCCGCCCGCACCGCGCCGGTCGCGGGCGACCCGCGCGACCAGGTCGTCGAGCTCTCGCGGATGCGGCTGGCCGTCGCCGCGGGCATGAAGGCCTCGCAGCAGACGACGGCGGCGGTCTGGACGTCGGTCGAGGTGGACTTCGACAACGTCGAGAAGGTGCGGCGTGCGCACAAGGACCGGTTCAAGAAGGAGACCGGCTCGTCGCTGTCGTACCTGCCGTTCGTCTCCAGGGCGACGGTCGACGCGCTGCGCGCCTACCCGACGGTCAACTCCTCGATCGACATCGAGGCGAAGACCATGACCCTGCACCCCTACGTCAACCTCGGCATCGCGGTCGACCTCGACCAGCAGGGCCTGGTCGTGCCGGTGGTCAAGGACGCGGACTCGCTCAACATGCGCGGCATCGCCAAGCGGATCACCGAGCTCGCCGCGCAGGCGCGGGCGAAGAAGCTGCCGATGTCGGAGATGCAGGGCTCGACGTTCACGATCACGAACCCGGGCCCGTTCGCCAGCTACGCGTCCGCGCCGATCATCAACCAGCCGAACACCGGGATCCTCTGCACGGACGGGGTCAAGCGGCGTCCGGTCGCGGTGGGCGACGCGATCGCCGTACACCCCACGGGGATCATCGGGCTCGTCTACGACCACCGCGCGTTCGACGGCTCCACCGCGTCGCTGTTCCTCCTGCACATCCGCGACTCGCTCGAGCAGCGCGACTGGGCGGCGGAGGTCGGCTGACGGACGCCGGTGGGGCGGGGCACCGGCCGGACGCGGAGCCGGTCACGGTGACGGTCGCCCGCCACGTCGCTCCGCAGCGGGAGGCCGACTTCGAGGAGTGGAGTGAGCGGCTCACCAGGGCCGCGACCCGCTTCCCGGGGTTCCTCGGGGCCGGCGTGCTGCGTCCGGGCCGGTTGGGGGAGCCGTGGCACGTCGTGTTCCGGTTCGCGACCGCGGACGACCTGCGCCGGTGGGAGGCGTCGCCCGAGCGGGCGCGCCTGCTGGCCGCGGGGGAGGACCTCGTCCGGGCCACCTACGAGCACCGCATCACCGGGCTGGAGACGTGGTTCGAGCTGCCCGGACGCACCGCGCCCGCCCCGCCGCGGTGGAAGATGTTCACCGTCTCGGTGGTCGCGATCTTCGCGCTCCAGCTCCTGCTCAACGTCCTCGTGGAGCCCTTCGCGCTCCCGTTCCCGCTGCGTGTGGCGGTCGTCGCGGCGGCGGTCACCGCGCTGATGACGTGGGTCGTCATGCCCCGGGCGGCGCGCCTGCTCCGGGCGTGGCTCTACCCCCGTGCCCGCAACCCCTGACCCGACGGAAGGATCCCCGTGGCCCGATATCTCGTCTCCGGCATCGCCTCGTTCGTCGCCGACGTGGGCGCCGTCCTGTCCGAGCACGGCGCAGAGTTCGTCGGCGTGGACGACATCGACGACGTACCCGCGGCCTGCGCCGAGACCGGGCCCGGCGCCTTCGACGGCTACGTTCAGCTGCCGGCGACGTTCGCGGTCACCGGGGACACGGCGGTGGATGCGGTGCACCACTACTTCCGCGACGGTGTCCTCGCACGGTACCCGGCGATGGCCGCCGCGCTGCCGTCGCTCCGGCCGAACGCGCAGGTCGTGTTCGTCATGGGCGTGCTGCCGCCGGAGGTGTCGACCGAGCACGACATCGCCGCACGCGGCGCGCTCGTGCGGCTGCTCGGCACGGCCGCACGCGCGGACAAGCCGGACGGGCTGCGGATCGCGGTCCTCGCCGCGGACTGCTCGCCCATCGACGTCGCGCGCACGGTCCTCGGCCACCATCCCGAGTGGGACGTGCTGACCGCGGGGTTCGCGGGCGGCTCCTACGCCGACTGGCGCACGGAGCTGCTGGGGATGATGAACACCCGCATATAGCGGGGGTCAGCGCTGGTCAGCGGGCGACCTCGAGTCCCAGCAACCGCGCGGCGTTGTCCCACAGGATCCGCCGGGCGTCCCCCCGCTCCAGGCTCAGCGCACCGACGGTCTGGAGCGGGGTGGGGTCGCCGAGCTCGAAGGGATGATCGGTGCCGAGCAGGACGTGGTCGGCACCGACGTCCTCGACGAGCCGGCGCAGCAACGTCGTGGAGAACACCGCGGTGTCGTAGTAGAGCTGGTCGGTGTACTCGCTGGGCGGCAGCGGCGTCGTCCGTGCGACGTCCTTGCGGTTCCAGCCCATGTCGAGCCGGCCGCGGAGCGCTGGGAGGCAGCCGCCGCCGTGGGCCAGGCACAGCCGCAGCGGCCAGCGCTCCAGGACCCGCCCGAACGCCAGGCGGGCGACGGCGAGCGCGGTCTCCATCGGGTACCCGACCAGCTGCGGCAGCCAGAAGTCGGCCTGCCGATGCGGGTCCGGAACGCCGCTGGGATGCAGGAACACGAACGTGCGCCGCTCGGACAGCAGCGCCCACAGGTCGTCGTTGACCGGGTCGTCGAGATCGCGGCCCGCACCGCGCGTGCCGATGGCGATCCCGGCGTGCCCGAGGTCGTCGAGGCAGCGGCGCGCCTCCTGCGCGGCGTCGGGCCAGCCGAGCGGCACCGAACCGAGGCCGAGGAGGCGGTCGGGGGCGTCGGCGACGTAGGTCGCGAGGGCGTCGTTGCCCTCGGCGACGATCCCGGTCGCGAAGCCGTGCTCGTCGGCGGTCGAGCAGAACAGGAACGGCGGCAGCGAGACGGCGTGGCGGTGCACGCCCATGTGGTCCATCTCGGCGAGCCGCACGTCGACGTCGTACTGGGAGCGCGCGAGCGGCAGGGGTGCGCGCGGGGCCACCCCGCTGACCCGCGTGTCGAGCCGCACGATCCCCTCGGCGACGCCACGGAGATCCGCCAGGCCGCGGTCCGCAAGCTGCTGCAGCAGGGGCAACGGCATGGCGTGCGCGTGCACGTCGATCGCCGACCCGTCCGCCGCCGCTGCCGGCGCCGCGTGCTCCGCGCTCGAACCGTTGACCACCATGCTGCGGCTCATCCCCTCCCGACGCCCTCCGCCCCAGCGTTCGCCCCGCCTGGCATGCGCGACCACCGCCTCTCACTGGTCGGAAGGGAGGCTGCCCAGGCCCGGTGTCCCGCGGACGCCGTGCGAATCTGCCTCGGAGCCGAGGAGGTGGCATGAGTCTCTACCAGCTCCACCGCTGCGTGTACGACTGGGTGCGCGCGGGTGAGGTCAACAGCGCCGACGGCGGCGCGGGCCGCGAGGACTTCGACGCGTCGGTCTACGAGTTGACCGACGAGGAACGCCGGGCGTTCGACGACAAGGACGTGGCGGCGTTCTACCAGCTGGGGCTGCACCAGGTGCTGCTCAACCGGTTCGCGCGGGCCGCAGGCTTCGCCCGCGACGACTACCGCAAGCTCCTCGAGCCGTTCGCGACGACAGACGGGAGGAAGGGCCGGTGGCAGACATAGCCCTGGCGTACGCGGCGTCGCACGCGCCGATGATGTCCTCGGCGCGCATGGCGGCGCCCGCCGAGCAGCGCGAGAACTTCTTCGGCGCCCTCGACTTCATCCGCACCGAGGCCGTCAGGCGGGGTGTCGAGGCCTGCGTGGTGTTCTCCAACGAGCACTTCACCAACTTCTTCCTGGAGAACTTCCCGCAGAACTGCATCGGCGTCGGTGAGAAGAACTGGGGTCCCACCGAGGAGTGGCTGCCGATCGACAAGGTGTGGATCCCCGGGCATCCCGGGCTCGCGAACCACATCGCGCGGCACACGCTGGACAGCGGGTTCGATCCCGCGTTCTCCCACCAGCTCGAGCTGGACCACGGGATCATGACCGTCTACTACGAGCTCGACCACGACATGCAGCTGCCGCTGGTGCCGATCGTGCAGAACTGCGCGGTGCCCCCGCTCATGCCGGTGCGCCGCGCGTACGAGTTCGGCAGGGCGGTCGGCGACGCCATCCGCTCCTACACCGGTCTGAAGAAGGTCGCGATCGTCGGGGCGGGCGGCCTGTCGCACTGGATCGGCAACCCGCGCGTCGGCGACATCGAGGAGACGTTCGACCGCTGGTTCCTCGAGCGGTTGGCGCGCGGCGAGCTCGAGGACATCCTCGACATGCCCGACAGCGAGATCGAGCTAGCCGGGAACGGCAACCACGAGATGCGGAGCTGGCTGGCGGTGGCCGGGGCCGTGGCGCCGGTGAAGGCGACGCCGCTGGCGTACGAGCCGGTGTACCCGTGGATCACGGGCATGGCCGTGGCGCACTGGGAGACCCTCGAGGAGGGCACGGCCGGCGCTGCCGGCGAGGCGGACGGAGATCGAACGGAGGAGACACGGGTATGACCGAAGGGAAGCCGGGCGCGTCCGACGAGCTGGAGGCGGCGGCCGCACGGGTGCGCGAGCTGTCCGAGCAGGTGATCGCGCAGGCGAAGACGAACGGGCTGGCGTGGCTGGAGGGCTACGAGCGCGTCCTGCGCAACCTCCTGGACCTGGAGGAGCAGGCGGCGAAGGGCACGGGCACGGAGTGGGTGACGACCCTCGCCACCGCGCACGCCAACTTCGTGCGCGAGACCTCGGAGGTGTTCTTCGGCGCCATGCGCGACCAGCTCCGACGCTGACCCCCCAGGACGCGCCCGCCCCGCCGGGAAGCCCGGCGGGGCCGGTCCGGCTCAGCTACGGCCGGGCACGGTGCCGTACTCGAAGAACCCGCGGCCGCTCTTGCGGCCCAGCAGGCCCGCCTCGCACATCCGCAGCAGCAGCGGCGGCGGTGCGTAGAGGGGCTCCTTGAACTCTGCGTACATCGACTGCGCCACGGCGTGCGTGGTGTCGAGACCGATCAGGTCGGTCAGGGCGAGCGGCCCCATCGGGTGCGCGCAGCCGGCGACCATGGCCGTGTCGACGTCCTCGGCGCTGGCGAAGCCCGTCTCGACCATGCGGATCGCCGCGAGCAGGTACGGGATGAGCAGCGCGTTGACCACGAAGCCCGCCCGGTCCTTGGACAGGACGGTCCGCTTGCCCAGGGTGACGGCGGCGAACTTCTCCGCCCGCTCGACGGTCTCCGGCGAGGTGAGCAGGCTCGGGACCAGCTCCACCAGCGGCAGCACGGGAACCGGGTTGAAGAAGTGCATGCCGATCACGCGCTCCGGACGCGCGGTGGCCGCCGCCAGCTTCATGATCGGGATCGAGGACGTGTTGCTCGCGAGGAGGCAGTCGGGCCCGACGATCCCGCCCAGGGCGGAGAAGACGGCGACCTTCTCGGCCTCGTCCTCCACGGCGGCCTCGATGACCAGGTCGCTCCCGGCGAGATCGGCGAGGTCCGTGGTGAAGCTCAGCCGCTCCATGGTCGCCGCGCGCGCCTCGTCGGACAGCTTCCCCGCGGCCACCGCGCGCTGCAGCGACCCGGCGATGCGACGCTGCGCCGCCTCGGCGGCGGGTACGTCCACCTCCCGGACGACGACCCGCAGGCCCGCCCGCGCCGTCACCTCGGCGATGCCGGCGCCCATGATGCCGCCGCCGACGACGCCGGTCAGTCTCGTGTCAGACATGCGCTCAGCACATCACGCACTGCGTACTTTTTCAAGCAGGCGACCCGCGGTCCCACTGGACAGGAAGCGCACGCCCACCCGCACGGGAGAGGGCCACGATGGGCGCCGGACCCACCCCCGTCGACGGCCGGAGGAGCGCTCGTGATCAGCGGAAAGACGACGATCATCGGCCATATCGGCTATCCGACGTTCGCCTTCAAGGCGCCGTTGATCTACAACCCGTGGTTCGAGCACAAGGGCATCGACGCCGTGGTCGTGCCCATGGGCGTGCGGTCCGAGCACTACGAGGACTTCTTCCGCTGCGCGTTCTCCATGACCAACATCCGCGGGGCCCTCGTGACGATGCCGCACAAGGTCACCACCACCCGCCTCGTGGACGAGCTCACGCCCATCGCCGCCGTCGCGGGCGCGGCCAACGCCGTGCTGCTGCGCGAGGACGGCCGGACGGTGGGCGACCAGTTCGACGGCGCCGGCTTCGTCCGCGGCGTGCAGCGCAAGGGCTTCGAGCTGACGGGACGGCGCGCGCTGGTGGTCGGCAACGGCGGCGTCGGGTCGCCGATCGCGGCGTCGCTCGCGGGTGCCGGGGTGGCCCACATGGGGCTGTTCGACCCCAACGCCGACGCCTCCCACTCGCTCGCGGCGCGGCTCGAGGAGCACTTCCCGAAGCTCGAGGTCGTCACCGGCTCGAAGGACCCCGCCGGCTACGACATCGTCGTCAACGCCACCCCGCTCGGCATGAACGACGACGATCCGCTGCCCATGGACGTCGACCGGATCGACCCGTCGACCTTCGTCGGCGAGGTCGTGATGAAGCAGGAGATCACCCCCTTCCTCGCCGCGGCCCAGGAACGGGGCTGCCAGATCCAGGTGGGTAGTGACATGCTCTTCGAGATGATCCCCGCGTACCTGGAGTTCTTCGGCTTCGGCACGGCGACGCCCGACGAGCTGCGGGCCGTGTCGACGCTGGCCTGACCGGGTGGCCGTGGCGACCGAGATCGTGCCGGGCGTGCACCGGCTGGAGCTGCCCCTCGGCATCCACGGCGTGCCGAGCGTCAACGGCTGGCTGCTGCGCGACGACGCGGGCGACACCCTCGTCGACTGCGGCATCGCCACGGGGACGGTGCCCGGTGGCGATCCGGGGCCGGGTGGCACCGCCGCGCTCTCGGCGGCGCTGGGCACGTGCGGGAGCGCGCTGGAGCGGATCGCGCGCCTCGTGATCACCCACGCGCACATCGACCACTTCGGGCTGGCCGGGGAGGTGGTCCGGCGCAGCGGTGGGGAGCTGTGGATGCATTCCGCCACGCGGCTGGACACCGCGAAGTACGCCGATCCGGACGAGGCCGTCGACCGGCGGACGCTCATGCTCGCCGACCACGGGCTCTACGGCCCGGAACTCGTCGAGTCCTCCGAGGGGCTGCGCGACTGGATACCCGTGATGCCCTCGATCGGGCAGCCGACCCGGCTGCTCGACGGCGGTGAGCGGATCACCGCGGGCGGCCGGACCTGGGAGGTCGTGCACACGCCGGGCCACTCGCCCGGCCACGTCTGCCTCTGGTCGGCCGCCGATCGCCTGCTCTGCTCGGGTGACCACCTGCTCCAGATCGTCTCGCCGCCGGTGACCTTCGAACGCGGCTTCGAGCGCGACCCGATGGGCTCCTACCTCGGTTCGCTGGAGCGGGTGCGCGCGCTCGGCCCGGATCTGGTGCTGCCCGGGCACGGGTCGCCGTTCCGCGACGGTGTCCGGCGGTGCGAGGCCATCGCGCGCGGGAAGCGCCGCAGGCTCGACGCCGTCCGGGAGATGGTCGAGGCGGGCGACCGCACCGTCACGGAGATGACGGCGGCGCTCTTCGGCGCCGCACTGACCGGCGCCCAGCGGCACTTCGCCATGGCCGAGGTCCTCGCCTACCTCGCCCACCATGAGGTCCGGGGTGTCGCGGCCCGCGCACGCCGCCCGGACGGCGTGTTCGTCTGGCGCCGCGTCCGAGGCGAACAGAGCGAACAGGAGGCCCGATCGTGACCGACGGCCAGCACGAGGGACAGCAGCCGCACCGGGTGGTGATCGTCGGCGGGGGGTTCGGCGGGCTCAACGTGACGCGGGCGCTGGCCCGCGCCGAGGACGTCCACGTCACGCTGATCGACCGCACCAACCACCACCTCTTCCAGCCGCTGCTCTACCAGGTGGCCGCCGGGATCCTGCCGCCCGGGCTGATCGCCCCGGCGCTGCGCGGCGTCATCTCGACGCAGCGCAACGCGCGGGCGGTGCTCGCCGACGTCCACGATCTCGACCTCGACGCGAGGGTGGTGCGCGCCGCCGGTCCCGACGGGCGGGTCCTGGAGTTCCCCTACGACACGCTCGTGGTCGCGAGCGGTGCCACCCACTCGTACTTCGGCAACGACGAGTTCGCCGAGTACGCGCCGGGCATGAAGACGATCGAGGACGCGCGCACGCTGCGCAACCACATCCTGTCGGCGTTCGAGATGGCCGAGCTGTCGCAGGACCCGCAGGAGCGGGCCGAGTGGCTCACGTTCGTCGTCATCGGGGCGGGCCCGACCGGAGTGGAGCTCGTCGGGCAGGTCGCGGAGCTGGCGCACAAGGTGCTCCCGCGCGACTACCGGTCGGTCGACACCCGCGAGGCGCGCATCCTGCTGCTGGAGGGCGCGCCCGCCGTGCTCCCGCCGTTCGCCCCGAAGCTCCAGCGCTGGACCCACCAGCGGCTCGAACGGATGGGGGTGGAGATCCGGGTGAACACGCTCGCCGTCGGGATGGACGACGAGTCGCTGACCATGAAGGGGCCCGACGGCGAGGAGACGATCCGCACCAGGACCCGGATCTGGGCCGCGGGCGTGGCGGCCTCGCCGCTCGCCCGGCTGCTGGCCGAACGCACGGGCGCGACGACCGACCGCGCCGGGCGGGTGGCCGTCAACCCGGACTGCACCCTGCCCGGGCACCCGGAGGTCTTCGCCATCGGCGACATGGTGTCGCTCAACGGCCTGCCGGGCGTCGCGCAGCCCGCCATGCAGGAGGGCCGCTACGTGGGCGACCTGATCCGCGCACGGCTGGCCGGGGACCGGCGGCACGACCCGTTCCGCTACCTCGACAAGGGCAGCATGGCGACGATCGGCTACCGGGCGGCGGTCGCCGACGCCTTCGGGGCCAAGCTCACCGGGCTTACCGCGTATGCGATCTGGGCGTTCATCCACGTCTTCTACCTGATCGGCTGGGGCAACCGCCTCGGCACGCTCTACACCTGGGCGCGAGCGATGGTGTTCTCGACCAACCGCGGGCACCGGATCATCACCTTCGAGCAGGCCAAGGACCAGGCGGTCCCGCACCACGACCGGCGTCCGCCGGATCGACCGTCGGAGGTGGCCCCGCCCCCGCCCGCGGCACCGCCCCCGCCCGCGGCACCGCTCCCGCCGCCCCCGGCGGCCGATCACCGCGCATCCGCGGCCCGGGATACGGGCTGACCGCCGGGGTGGGGGCGCGGGGCTACGCTGCGGCATGATGCGCGACGGCGTGATCCGGTTCCGGCTGGCCTTCGTGGTCAGCCTCCTCGTGGTGCTCGTCGGGCTGTGGATCGTGTGGGGCTACGGTTCCAGCGAGATGGGTCCGATCGGATGGATGTTCATCGGGGTCGGAGTGCTCGGCTTCGTCTCGAACCTCGTGCTCCGCGACCGGCTCCGGTGACGCGTGGTTCCGGGCGGGCGTGAGCGCGCGTCGCCCGAGCGGGTCACAGCCACCCGTGGCGATGGAAGAGGGCGGCGAGCGCGACCCCTGAGGCGAGCATCGACCCGGCGATGAGGGCCAGCCCCCAGCGCGACTCGGCCAGCGGGAGGCCGACGACGTTCATGCCGTACACCCCGACGACGACCGTCCAGGCGATGCCGATCGTGCCCCACGCCGTGACCCGCCGGACGAAGCGGTTGAGCTCGGTGGCCACCCGCGTCTGGAACAGCTCGAGCATCTCCTGGAGGAACTCGCGCTCCAGGTCGGTGGTCTGCACGAGGTGGGCGAACCCCTGCCGCAGCTCGCGGACGCGGCGCTCGTCGACGGCCAGCAGCCCCTCCGGTCCGTTCGAGGAGGTGCTCTCGAGCAGGTTCGTGTAGGTCTGCTGGGCCTGTGCGGCGCTCGTGCGGATCGTCTGGAGGTCGTGGCGGACGGCGAACAGCTCGTCGAGCATCCGCTCCGAGCGGACCGGGTGGGCCGTCGCGACGCGGTGCTCGATGTCGGAGATGCGCTCGGCCGCCGAGACCACGAGCAGCTCGAGCGTGGCCAGCATCTCGCGGCGGATCGCCGTGATCAGCTCCAGCGAGGCCGTCGGGCGGAAGCCACGGTCGAGCCTGCGGTGGACGGCGTCGAGCTCCCGCCGGGCCGCGGGCCCGTCGAGGGCCGAGCTCGTCGGCCCGAGCACCGTGACCACCACCCGGGGGTTCTGGAACACCTTGAGCGGCTGCAGGTAGAGCCGGCCGTCGGTGCCGCGGGCGAGGCCGTTGATCGCCGTGTAGTGGTGGTCGGGGTAGAGATGCATCTTGGGGACGGGCGTGCGCAGGTGGCAGTCCTCGAGATCCCCGGAGCGCACCGCCAGCAGGCCGGGCAGCAGCGCCATCCCCGGCCGGTCCTCGTGGTCGAGGTCGATCCACAGCAGCCCGCTGTCGGCGACCGCGGGCAGCTCCGACGGCGTCAGGTCCGTGACGGACCCGTCGCTCACCACACGTGCACGCACGGTTCCTCCTCGGCCGCGGGCGGCGGTGCGGGACCCGGCAGGCGACGGCACCGCACCGCGTGCGCCGACAGCATGCGGGCCCGGTGCGGTGGGCGTGGACCTACCTGCCATCCAGCGGAAACCGCAGGGGGTGCCGTTGACCGGGATCAGGGGGCGGGCTGCACTGACCCGACAGCCGCCGCGGGCGACGCGGCACGCCGCCGTGAGGAGGACCCGTGCAGGACGAGATCAGAGAGCAGGCCGACTCGCACGAACCGAGCGAGTATGCCAAGACGCCGAAGAAAGCCGCGGCGAGCGGCTGGATCGGCAGCGCGCTGGAGTACTACGACTTCTTCATCTACGCCCAGGCAGCGGCACTGGTCTTCCCGAACATCTTCTTCCCGCAGACCAACCCGCAGGTGGCCATCGTCGCGGCGTTCGCCACGTTCGGTGTCGGGTACGTCGCCCGCCCGATCGGTGCGTTCGTGCTCGGGCACTGGGGCGACACGCACGGCCGCAAGAACATGCTCGTGCTCTGCATGATGCTGATCGGCATCTCGACGTTCCTCGTGGCGTTCCTGCCGACCTACGACCAGGTCGGGCTGCTGGCGCCGGCACTGCTGGTGATCCTGCGGCTGGTCCAGGGCTTCGCGGTCGGCGGCGAGATCTCCGGCGCGAGCGCCATGATCATCGAACATGCGCCGTTCGGCAGGCGCGGGTTCTACGGCAGCTTCACGCTCCAGGGGGTCCAAGCGGGCCAGATCCTCGCGGCCGCGGTGTTCCTCCCGCTGTCCGCGGCGATGCCGCCCGAGGCCTTCCAGGCCTGGGGCTGGCGGATCCCGTTCCTGCTCAGCGTGGTCGTGGTCATCGCGGGCATCATCATCCGGCGCCGTGTCGACGAGACCCCGGCGTTCCAGGAGGAAGCGGCGCACGGTGAGGTGCCGAAGGCGCCGATCGTCGTGGCGGTCCAGGAGAGCGGCTCCGACATGTTCCGCGTCTTCTGCATGGCACTGATGAACACCGTCCCGACGACGGTGAACACGTTCGGGGCGACGTTCGCGACCAACCAGGCCTACGGCAACGGGTTCAGCATCACCCTGTACCTGTGGATCTCGGTCGTCGGGAACATCGTCGCCGTCATCCTCATCCCGTTCGTCGGCAACCTGTCCGACCGGATCGGGCGACGGCCCTGCATGATCGTCGGCTCCTTCGGTTCGGCGATCATGGGTTACCTGTACCTGTACGCCATCGACACCCAGAACACGACGCTCGCGTTCGTCAGCGCCATTCTGATGTGGGGTGTGGTGTACCAGGGCTACAACGCGGTGTTCCCGGCCTACTACCAGGAGCTCTTCCCGACCCGGACGCGCGTCACGGCGTTCGCCGTCGCGCAGAACCTCGGCACGATGGCCACGGCCTTCCTGCCGACGGTCTTCGCGATCGTGGCGCCTCCCGGGTCGAACGTGCCGGTCATCGTCGGCACCTTCGTCCTGGCCGCCGGCATCATCGCGTCGATCGCCGCGTACACGGCACGGGAGACCTACCGGGTGCACATGAACGACCTGGGCGTCCCGGGCACCGCGCCCGTGCCGAAGGAGGAGTACGAGCGGCTGCGAGCCTCCGCGATGGCCTGATCCGCCCCCGTCGCCGGCTCTCCGCGGCCGGGCCCGCCACCCGCGGGTCCGGCCGCGGAGCCGTCTGCGGGCCGGGCGTGGCCTGATCACCGCCGCGTGGCCACTGGACGGAAACGCCGGGACGGTGCCCGCGTCGGGTGCTCGAATTATCAGTGTCCCGGCTGCGACGGATCTGCAACGGATCTGCGACGGATCGAGGTGCGCATTGGCATCGGTGCTCGTGCTCAACGGCCCCAACCTGAACCTGCTCGGCACCCGCAAACCCGAGGTGTACGGCAGCACGTCCCTGGCCGACGTCGAGGAGATGTGCCGTCAGGAGGCCGGCAAGCTCGGCCTCGACGTCGACTTCCGGCAGTCCAACCACGAGGGCCAGCTCATCGACTGGATCCACGAGTGCGGCCGCGCGATGAAGGCGGGCGACTGCATCGGGGCGGTCTACAACCCCGGCGCCCACACCCACACCTCGGTGGCGCTGCACGACGCGATCGAGGGCGCTGAGGTGACGGTGATCGAGCTGCACATCTCGAACGTCCACGCACGGGAGGAGTTCCGCCACCACTCCTTCATCTCGCCGGTCGCCCGCGGCATCGTGGTCGGCTTCGGCGTGCTGGGCTACCCGCTGGCCATCCAGGGCCTCCACCAGCTGACCCGGACGGCGTGAGCGTGCCGGTCCGGCTCGCGGTCGCCGGCGCCGGGTTGATCGGCAGGCGGCACATCGAGGAGGTCGACGCCTGCGGCGACGCGCAGCTGTCCGCGATCGTCGACCCGGGGCCCGCAGGGCCGGAGCTGGCCCGCAAGTACGGCGTGGCGCTGTACCCCTCGCTGGCCGAGCTGTTCGACCACGCCCGGCCGGACGGCCTCATCCTCGCCACCCCCAACCGGCTGCACGTCCAGGGCGGCCTGGAGTGCGTCGCCGCGGGGGTCCCGGTGATCGTGGAGAAGCCGGTCGGCGACACGGTCGAGGGTGCGACGCGGCTGGTCGATGCCGGCGAGGCGGCGGGCGTCCCGGTGCTGACCGGGCACCACCGCAACTACAGCCCGATCATGACGAAGGCCCGGGAGATCGTGGCCAGCGGCGTGCTCGGACAGGTCGTCGCGGTCGTGGGCACGGCCCTGTTCCACAAGCCCGACGATTACTTCGACGTCGGCGGCGGGTGGCGCCGCGAGCCGGGCGGGGGACCGATCCTGCTCAATCTCGTCCACGAGGTGAACAGCCTGCAGCAGCTGCTCGGCGACATCGTCTCGGTGCAGGCGACGTCGTCGAACGCGGCCCGCGGCTTCCCCGTCGAGGACACCGCGGCGATGGTGTTCACGTTCGCGGACGGCGGCCTGGGCACGTTCCTGCTCTCCGACGCCGCCGCGTCGCCCCGCTCCTGGGAGCAGACCTCGCAGGAGAACGCGGACTACGCCACCCATCCCGACGAGGACGCCTATCACATCGCGGGCACCGCAGGATCGCTGTCGGTGCCCACCATGCGGCTGCGGGTCTACCCCGGGGCCCGGTCCTGGTACCTGCCGTTCGACACCACCACCGTCGAGCTGGAGCGCACCGACCCGCTGGCCGCGCAGGTCGCCCACTTCGCCGCGGTGATCCGTGGCGAGGCGCAGCCGATCTGCAGCGGACGCGACGGTCTCCGGTCGCTGCGGGTCCTCGAGGCCGTCGTCGAGTCGGCCCGGACCGGGCGTCCGGTCGACGTGGACGGTTGACGTGCTGCGCTGGGGCCTCGCCGGGACGAGCGACATCGCCGCCACCCGGATGGTGCCGGCGATGCGCCGCGCCGGGCATGTGATCAGCGCCGTCAGCGGCCGGACACGGGCGCGCGCCGCGGAGTTCGCCGCGGCGCACGGCGTCGGCGTCTGGACCGACGACGTGGCGGAGCTCGCCGCCCGCGACGACGTGGACGCCGTCTACGTGAGCACCCCGAACGCGCTGCACTGCGCGCACACCCTCGCCGTCGCGGCCGCGGGCAAGCACGTGCTCTGCGAGAAGCCCGTGGCGCTCGACCTCGTGGACGCGCGGTCCATGGTGCGTGAGTGCGCCGCCGCGGGCGTGGTCCTCGCCGTGAACCACCACCTGCCCGCGCACACGACCCACACGGAGATCCGCAGGCTCGTGGCCGCCGGAGCCGTCGGGCGTCCGCAGGCGGTCCGGATCTTCCATGCCTACCGGCTCGCCGAGCGCCTGCACGGCTGGCGGCTGACCGACGCCGAGGCGGGCGGCCCGGTCCTCGACCTCGTGCCGCACGACGCGTCCGTGGCGAACACGCTGGTCGGCAGGCCGCTGGAGGTCGCGGCGCTGGAGGCCACGGTGGAATCGTGGCAGGCGGCCGCCGGGGACGCTGCGATGGCGGTGGTCCGGTACGAGGGCGACGTGCTCTGCCAGATCCACCTCGGGTGGACCGTGCCGTACGCCCGGACCGGGATCGAGGTGCACGGCAGCGAGGGGTCGATCGTCGCCGAGGGTGTCATGCAGCCCGATCCGGTCGGCTCGGTCGTGCTGCACGACGCCGCCGGCGCGCGCGAGATCGCGCTTCCGGAGCGCCGCGACCCCTACGAGGTGACGGTGGAGGCCGTGGCCGCGGCCGCCGCAGGCACGAGCCGACCGGTCGTGGACGGCGCGGGCGGGCTGTGGGCGGTCGCCGTCGCGCTGGCCGTGCGGGAGGCGGCGCGCAGCGGCCGGGTGACCGCGGTCGAGCGGTCCTAGGACGCTGCCGGATCGGCTCCGGCGTGGGGCTGGGTGGCCCGGTGGGTGCACGGCCGGTGCGAGATTCTGGATGCGGGGGCGGCTGGCCGCATCGGCCCAGCCGAACCCGATCTTCGACACGGTCGAGGTGGTGGTCGCCGCCACCGGGTGCTGACCGGAAAGCCCGCGGATCGCGGACCCAGGCCGGCTACCGCGGGCCGCGGCCGATGGTCGAACGGTCGATCGCCTGGCTGCCCGCCATACAACCTGGGCCATCGCCGACTCATCGCAGGGCTTGACCCCAACCCTGTCCGCTGCCACAGTCGGCCCGGGCAGGGCGACCTCTTGTCGCACCTTCGGGTGCTGACCTTCGCAGCCAGACTGCCACGAGGCGCCTTGCCCACCAACGCCCTCCTTCAGCTGAGTCCTAGGTGTACTGACCGATCACGTTGTTGATGGTTGGTTGAGCAGTCGGGTGATCGGGGGTCGGCCGTTGAGGGCGGAATGGGCGCGCGTCGAGTGTTGTAGTCGGTGACCGAGGTGTCGAGTGCGGTGGGCCGGTCCGTGTTGGAGTGCCAGGGGCGGGCGCAGGCGCGGTCTGCAGGATGCGGTTGAACCGTTCGGGCCTTCCCGTTTCCGACGCGGTAGAGGCGCAGGAACCCGAGCGCAGGTGGTGTCGCGCCCTCGGGGCAGGGCTTCGACGTCGGCAAGCCGGGAGTGGTCGTCGACGGCGACGCAGAGGTAGTCGTAGCCGATCCCGCGCTCGCGGGACCTGTTCGCGGCGGCCGTGCAGGCGCCAGTCGTCGCCGTCGATCGGGTCGATCGGGTCGATCGGGTCGATCGGGTCGATCGGGGGTACCTGGTGGCGGCTGAGCACCCGCCCGACGGTGGAGGCGACCAGCCCGAGCTCGTCGGCGAGGAACACTGCCGCGACGCTGCTTCTCGCGTAGCGCCAGGATGCGCGCCTCGATCTTGGTCGGGGTGCGGGTCGGAGCCGATGCGTCAGACACACCCGGTCCACCCCGGAGGCCCTCCCCTCGATCAACTCGACACGCCACCACCGTCGACAACGTCGCGAGTCACTACACCTAGACCCGCAGCGGGATGCGCCGCCCGGCCAGAGGAGTCGGCGGCTGGAGGTGGTGGGGTCGGGCTCGTGGTCGGCGTTGCGGGTCGACCCCAATGCCGCTGATTTAGCAGCATGATGTCCGGCCGGGGCGAGCAGGAGGCCAGCCGCACTCAGTTCGGTAATTCTCAAGCGGCGCGGCAAGGGCGTTTCTCGGAGAACTGCTGCTTT
>NZ_JBFWVQ010000115.1:0-16811 GCF_050246655.1 Pseudonocardia sp. | reverse complement strand
CGGGCCGAGCCCGGTTGGTCGGCCTGGCCCGCACCCAGCGGATGGCCGTCGGATCGTTCCTCGGTCATGGTCATCTGCGTACTCCTCACTCAAGAGGATCTTGTTACACAGACCATCTGACACGCCCCTGCTAAGATCATCGGGGAGACGGCCGGTGTCGAGCGGTTCCGCTCACGGCACGCTTTCGCCCGCCACAACGGGACTGCGCCGGTCCCGGTCTGGTCGAGCAACCGCCATCGCTTCCGGCTCTCGCGCACCGGCAACCGACAGCTCAACGCCGCGATGCATCGCGTCGCCATCACACAGGCCCGCTACCACCCCCAGGCCAGGGAGTTGTTGCAGCGCCGCCGAGCTGCAGGCGACACAAGGCCGAGTCCATCCGAGTCCTCAAGCGAAGGCTGTCTGATGTCGTTTACCGAGCTCTACTCGCCGACATCGACCGCAGCTCTGAGCTAGGGAAGGCCGCTGCGACCGCCGCTTGACATAGGAGCAAGTGGACGCCACTCAAGGATCGCGCCACCGCCCTGCCATACGCGTGTTCATATCGGCGGGGCAACACGAATCGACGGCGGGTTGCCCCGTACCGAAGCCGACAAGCGCCGCGTTCTGATCGACACCGTGAAGACCCCACGGCAACCCGCGAACCACGTTTCCGCAAACCGCATCATGTCCCGCCGACTGCCCGATTCGGCACCGTCCGTGGGGGCGACCCGGTGACCCCCAGCTCACCAGCCCTCCCCTCGCCCGTCGGCGGGGTAACGCGTTACCGCGGCTACGTGCAGGTGCGGTTCTCCGCCGCACTGCGCATCTCCGGCCTGGAGCCGGGCAGCCCGGCCGGGCGGCTGCATGGCCACGACTACACCGCGACGTTCTGGTTCGAGGCGATCACCCTCGTCTACCCCGGCGTTGTCGTCGACGACGACATGCGCGCCGAGGTCATCGGCCGGGTCTCCGAGCGGTACGACCACCGCGACCTCGACAGGCTCCTCAACAGGCCCGCCACCTGCGAGGCCATCGCCGACGCGCTCGCCTCCTGGTACATGAGCACGGCCCTCCCGCCCGGCCATGCCCATCTCGTCGCCGTCACCGTCGCCACCGGTGACGGCCAGCACGCCGAGATCCATCTCCCCAGCGGGAACCACTCGTGATCCTCATCGGCGCGATCAGCGCCGATCGTCGCACCCGCTGGCGCACCATCCCAGGATCCCCGCCCCGCGTCGCCAACGGCCGAAGTGGACGGGCCGCACCGAAGCACGGACGCGGCGCCGCCAGACCGACCAGCACCGTCCGTACCGCGGCTGCGCCGGGATCAACCACGGCGGCACCCAATGATCGCTTGCCCTGTCAGGTCGTCGCTCGCATCCTCTCCCGCGACCGACTGGCTGCTCGACCGTGCCGGGCCGACGCACCTGTACCTCTCACCGACGCGACCGAGGCACGCACCCACCTCATTGACCCGGTGGTCCGCGCCAACGCTCTCGCAGCCAGCGCCCTCACCCACCCCGCCCTTCTGCGGGCCGGCCGTGCTGCCCGCGGCGCTCGTCGCGCAGCACTCCCGAGAGTCGCCGCGAAAGGACGCGCAGTGCACGCCCGGGCGTCGTCGGTGTGCTGTGTCGGTCCTGACGCCCGAAATCAATGACCCGGGATGCGAAGGCGCCATCACCCCTGAGGCGCTCGCCCACCAGCCCACCCGGTGCGGTCCAACCGCGTCGTCGACTCGTGCGTACCCAGCCGCACCATGCCCGTCGACATCGCCGGGAGCTGCGGGTCAACACCGGCGTTGTGGTTGTTGCCCCGTACCGCCGCCTGTCCGTCCTTGGTGACATGGCGTCAGATCGTCATTACAGCATGCGACGCATGGCCTTTCTGGGACGGAGACGACATGACCACAACGCACCCCGAGGGGCGGGCGGCTCGATGACCGCCAGGTTCGAGGTCCAGGCCCGGCGCCAGCTGCGCCGCAACGGGACGGTCGTGAGCGACGAGACCCGCCACGCCTCGACCGCGGTTCTCGACGACGCACGGCGCACAGCCCGACTCCTCGCCGCCGAGGGCTTCACAGTGTGGATCTTTCGGGTGGAGCGCGGCGAGGGGACCTCCCCCGTCTACCGCTCAGTGCAGACCGTGCACCCAGCCGCAACTACCGCAACGACCGCTGCCGCTACGACCGGGCGCGACCGGCCACGGACCGGGCGGTGCGCCTGCCGAGCTCGCGGTGCAGCAGCCTGATTCTCCGACCGGCCGGGCGACCGCTGATGGCTGGATGCCCAACAACGCCGTATGCGACGGCGGTCTGAACGAGGTGCCCGTGTAGTCACCGGAGCAGGTCGTGGTGGACGCGATGCTGGCCGTGCGGATGCGATGATCACTCGAGCCCGGCCGAAGAACGCGAAGGGGGCGGATAGCAGGGGTCCGGTGGTGAGCGCGAAGAGATCATCGGGAGTGATGCTGCTCGAGACCGTCGCGGGAATCCGAGGATCGGCGTGAGTTCAGGACCCATGTGCTACCGCAGGTCACTGCCGAAGCCCGCGCCATGGTCGGACAGATCGACCGCTGCCACTGCGCCGCGGGCGTACCCGATCGCCGAACGAGAGTTCACTCTGTAGAGGAACAGCGTGGCGTTCGGCTCCTCGGCCGCGGACTCGCGCAGCCGACGGCGCGGTGGATCACGGTGATCCGCCCAGCGGCACTCGGCGCAGTCGCTCGTACCGGTAGGAACGGTCGACCCGCATCAGCTCGACCAGTGACACCGCGTCGATCCGGATCCGCGGTCCGATCAACGCCCTGGCCGCGGTGAGTGCGGGAACGAGCGATCGTGTCGGCAGGTTCGCGTTGGCGTACGCGATGCTGATGTGTGGCCGCAGCTCGGCGGTCGCCATCACGCAGCGGTCACCGAGGACGGTTCGGGTTGCTGTGGCGAGTAGCTCGTGCACCGCGAGCACCGGACGCCAGGGCGAAACGCTGAACCGGACGGCGCCCTGGGAACCGGCTGGGGGGCCGACCTGCAGGGTGAACGGGAGGACGCGCTCGAGGAGCGGTGCAGCGAGGTCCGCCGCCGCGAGCGCGTCCCGCCGGCGGACCTCGTCGGTGAACGCGACCCGTCCCAGGGTGACGTGGACCGTTTCGGGCCGCACGGGGTCGAGACTGTCGAAGCTGAGCATGTCCTGGCAGCGCCGGACGTGATCGCGAAGCTCGTCGGCCTCCTCGAAGGTGAGCAGCCAGTGGTAGGAGCGGCGACCGTTGGTCCATCCCGGGCGTCGCCAGTGGGTGTTCATGTGGTCGAGGGTGCGGAAGGCGGCCCAGTCGTTGTCGGCGATCGCGCGGGGGTCGTCGAGGTCGGCCGGTGGTTGCGGCGGGAACGCAGTCACACCCCAGACCCTGCCGGGGCGGTACGCCACCCTCTCAGTGCGTCGCCGAACTCCTCGGCTGCGCGCCGGTCCCCGCTTCCGGTGAGGTCGGCAGCCAGCTCGGCGGCGCGTTCGCTGATCGAGGCGATCGGGTTCGCCCGCACGATGCGCAGCGCGTCGATCCCGACTGCGGCGGCCGCGCCGGGATCCCGGTCCGGTCCGCGGCTCAGAGCGCTGGCCATGTCGAGCCGCACGAGGGTGCGGCTCCAGTCGGAGTCGGATCGCCGGAGGGTCTCGTCGAGTGCGGTGGTCAGCTCAAGGACACGGCCGTGTCGACCGGCCGCGAGAAAGGCGGTGGCCGCGTTGGCGATCGTCCGTGCCGAACCGTACGGCGCGAAGGACACGCAGGAGGGCATGACGTCGGCGGGGCCGGGTCGACCGACCAGGCTGAGCGCGTCCTCGAGGGCCTGGTCCATCGTCGCCACGTGGCCCATTCTGGCGGCGGCGCGGGCGACCCCGTTGCAGAGCAAGCGGATCCGGTGCGGGCCGTCACCGGCAATCCGTACCCCGACCTGCGCAAGGCGCAACGCGTCGGGGTAGCGGCCCTGGTAGTAGGCGGCAAAGCTCTGCGTTCCCTTGATCCACGCCAGTAGATCCCGGTCCTTCGCGGCGGTCGCGAACGCCCAGGCCTCCAGCGCGTAGGAGTCCGCGTCCGCGAAACGCCCGAGGTTGACCGACATGTAGGCCAACAAGGCAGACTGGCGGGCACACCCCCGCGCCAGGCTGACCCGCCCGCCACGACCGAACCGGCCGGCGACCTGGACCGACAGCGTCTGCAGCGCACGGACCTCGCCCCACAGCAGGCGCGGGCCCTCCAACTCGTACCGACCGACGACAGATTCCACCAAGTCGTCCAGCACCGTCAGAGCCTCGCCTTCGCTGAGGACGTCGACCAGTGACACCAGCGCCGACGAGGACAGCGGCCCTGGCGACCCACCTCCGAGGTCTCCGTCCGCGACCCGGATGGCAGACATCGGGGTGGGGAGCCCGTCGCGGCGGCGCTGCCTGGCGGCTGCGGCCTGTTCTCGCATCCTGACCAACTCGCCACCGGCTTCCAGCGCACGGTCCAGTGCCAGCACGAGGTTCTCCGACGCCAGCCCCCTGCCGCAGCGCTCGGCCCGGGACACGTACTCGCGGGAGAACCCGACCCGGAGCGACAGCTCGCCCTGGCTCAACCCGATCTCACGGCGACGGCGCCGGATCTCCGCCGACAGGTCCGCTTCCGCCGCCGACTCCGTCTCTGCTGCGTCGTGCGGTCCGCCCAGCGGCTCGCCGTCGTCGTCAGCACGCACAGTCGATCTCCGAAGGATCGGCGGGTAGGGAGGGCACACGTCTAGGGATGTTGCTCCGTACGCGGATGATCGCTCGACTGATCAAGTGTAGGGCCGTACAGAAGCAGGCGGCGGTGGGGTCTGGCTGGACATCGAGCAAGGTGCCGACAACGCGCGCTTGCCCGCCAAGCTCGTCGGGCTGATCGAGCGGGACTGCCCAGAGTCCGGGGTTCGATTCCGGCCCTGAAGTTCGCCACACCGGATGGCCCCCGGCTCGGCTGGGCTACCTCGTCGACGACACCACCGCTGGCTATTGGCCTGGCTTGCCGTCAGCTGCGCGGCACCCTCGGGCAATCCACGGCGAGTGCCTGCGTGGGTGGCGCCGCCTCGAGCCTTCCCAGTTTCCCCGCCGCCAGCCAACCCTGCCAGCCTCGCTCGCCGTGCCCGGCGCGGCAACCGGTGCCTCGATTCCGTCGATGGTCACGGACGCTTCGACGATCACCGGTTGCCCGCGACGAGATGCACGAACCCACGCCGCTGCCGTCCCAGCCAGCCTCGGTTGAACGGCTTCCCTGCTCGTCACCCAGTGGCGTCCGCGCCCGTGCCTGTCGCGCGGTAGCGCTTCGGCCGGTCGCCCGTCCGCTCGGCCCAGCCGTCTGCCACGAGCCGCTCGAGGGCGTTGGCCACCGCACCAGACGACCGGCCGATGGCGCGGCCGATCTCGACCGAGCCGTGCTCACCCGGGTGGTCGGTGAGGAACTCCTCGACCAGGCCACGCAGCGCACCGGCCGCTAGCCGGACGGAGCCGGAGCGGTTGCGCGACGGGGCGCGGCGGGGCGCCTCCGCGGTGGGCGGCGACGTGGCGGGCTCGTCCTCGGACGGAGCGTCCGGTTGGGCGGTCACGGAGGCGGGCGCGGGCTCGGGATCGGCCTGCTCGGTCGGATCGGGGCGGCGGCTCCCCGCGGGGCTGCCGGTGTCGGCAGGGGCGGGCGCCGGGGTCTCGGTGGCGGTCCACTGGCGGGCCGCGCGGGGTGTGGCGCCGGGTGCGGCGGTGACGCTGCCGTCGGCGGCCCAGGCGGCGAGCAGCGTGCTGGCCTTGGTGCGGCTGATCCGGGCGTGGGTGGCGAGCTCTGCCGCGGTTGCGCCGGGGTGCGCGCGCAGCGCCGCCCAGAGCCGGTCCTGCACCTGCTCGCCGATCACGGCGCCGGACGGGTCGGCGGTGTCGGCCGTCGTGTCTGCTTCGGGACCGGCGCCCTGGGCGGCGGCTCCTGTTGCCGGACCTGCCCGGTGGGTCTTGGGCGTCTTGGTTGACCTGCTGTCGGTGCGTCGGCGGCCGCCGGTGACGGGTCGCTTTCCGCTACGGCTTCGGGCCGTGTGCGCCGGTTCAGCGGTCGGGGTGCTCGCGGTGGTGCCGTCGGCGGCAGCGGGCGCCGGGTCAGTGGGCGGCGGCGCGGGGTCGTGGTCGGCGCTCGCAGCGGTCGTTGCCGTCACGGCACGGGCGTCCGGTGGCGGCGCGGGCGATGCCGAATCCGCGACCGCGGACGTCGTGGTGGTGGTCGTGGCAGCGGTTGTGTCGATCGTGGTGTTGTCGGGCATGACGTTCCTCTCGCGGTGCGGGTGGTGAGGTCATGCCCCCGGGGGCGGTGTGGCCCGTCGGCGCGCGCTGCCGGGTGGTTCGGGCTACATGTCTATGGACGCTTGGTGCGTCGGTTGAAGTCAAGTCGGCGTGGCCGGAGCGGCGTCGTTGCTGGTCAGACCCGGTTGTCGGTGTTATTCAGTGGGCGCGCAGGGCGGTGGTGGCGGCGCGGCCGATGGCGCGGGCGGTGGTGGCGGGGTCGTCGAGGGTGTGGACGGTGACACCGTGCAGGGGGTCGTTGAGGCTGCGTGCGGGGGCGAGCCAGAGCACGCCGCATCCGGCGGCGCGGAGCCGGTCGACGCGGGCCTGTGCCCGGCGGCGGGGGTCGGGTCGGAACTGGCCGTCGGAGACGATGACGAGCAGCCGGGCGCCGTCGGGTCGCGCGAGGTCGAGGGCGCCGTCGAGGGCGTCGATCGCGGTGTCGGCGGCCTCGTAGTTGTCGCGGGCGGCGAACTCGGTCACCTCAAGCGGTGTCGTGCCGGGTGCGGTGACCGCGCGCACGTGCGCACCGAAGATCACGGTGGCGGTAGTGGCGGGGACCTGTGCGTGGTGGGCGGAGTGGGCGAGGATCCATGCCGCGGAGGCGACGGGGGCGGCGAAGCGGTCCATCGATCCGGACACGTCGCAGGCGATCCCGATCCGCAGCGGCGGTGTGGGGACGGGGCGGCGGGTGGTGCGCACGAACGGCTCGGCCGTGGGTAGCGCACCGGCGGCTCGCTGGGCGTCGGCGGCGAGTGCTCCGCGCATCCGCAGCCGTCCGGGTGGGAGCGCGGCGCTGGTGCGGGTGGGGACGCGGTCGCGTATTCCGGCGGTGGTCAGCGCCCGGGCGAGGGTGCGGGCGGCGGCGCGTTCGGTGTCGCTGGGTGGGCGGGTGCCCGCGGTCTTGGTGCGCCCGGATCGCGGGCCGCCGAGGCGCAGCACGCCGTGGGTGAACACGGTGTTGGCGGTGTGCTGTGCGGTGGTGCGGGCGTCGTGCTCGGCGGCGCGGCGGGCGGCGGCCGCGTCGGCGGGGTCGGCCGGGACCGGTTCGGTGAGGATCTTGACCGCGATGGTGTCGCAGGTCTGCTGGATCGCCTGCGCCAGGGCCGACGGCTCGGCCTCCTCGCGTGTGCCGGACCCGTCGGTGAGCGGCTCCGCGTCCGGGTCCTCTGCGGCGGTGGTGGCCGGGGCGGCGGTGGTGGCCGACGGGTCCGGGACCGTGGCGGCGGGTCCGGCCGTCGGCAGGGCGGTGGCGCCGGGGGCGGTCGGGCCGTGCGGGGCGGTGCCGCGGTGGGGCGGGTTGGGGGTGTGTGTGCCTGGTTCGGGGACGCGGGGGTCGAGGCCGAGGGTGGCGCACCAGCGGGTGCCGAGGTCGATCATTGTCTCGGCGTCGTCGTCGGCGACGGTGTGCGCGGCCTGCCACAGCGCGCGCAGCGCGCGCAGGGTGGGTGCGCCGAGGATGGTCTCGACGATGTGGCGCAGTGGGCTGGTCTCGGCGTCGGTGAGGATCCCGGCGTCGACCCGGCCGAGCACAAGCGCGGCCGCGCGTGCGGCATCGGCGGGCGTCATGGCGGGCCGGGCGGCGGGGTCGGCGCCGCTCGTGCCGGTGTCGTCGAGCAGCAGCCGGACCGCGCTCGCGCGCAGCCAGTGCCGGTCGTCGGGGCGGCGGCGGACCTGCGCGGCCTCGATCCGGGACTCCTCGAGCAGCTCGGCGGCGGCGACCGCGCCGGGTGGGGCGCCGGGTGGGGTCTCCCAGCGGGAGTGCCGGGCGTGGGCGCACTCGTGGGTGAGCAGGCCCCACGCGGTTGGGTAGCGGGTGCGGTCGGACAGCCGGTCCGGCGCGGCCGTGGCCGGGTCGATCCCGAGGTGGGTGCCGTCGACCTCGATGGTGGCCAGGCTGGGCAGGAAGCACGCCGGGGCACCACGGCCCGCGCCGGGAGCGATGGTGATGAGCAGGTCCTCGCGGTCGGCGATGCCGGGGACCTCGTCGGTGACCGCGGCGGACAGGGTGAGCCATCCGGCGTCGGCGGCGGGGTCGAGCACGGTGGCGGCGGCGGACGGGTCGGCGATCAGGTGCGCGGTCACGGCGGGGCTCCTACGGGTCTCCTGCGGGTCAGATGCGGGTGCCGAGGGCGAGCGGGGCGACTGCGGCGCCGAAGGCGTCGCGGACGACGGCGGCGACGGTGTCGCGGTCCTCCTCCGGGGCGATCCCGACGAGGTTCCCGGCGGCGGCCTCGACGCCGAGCACGTCGGCGATGCGCGCGAACGCGATCAGCTCGCGCAGCTGCGGCGCCCACCCGATCTCGCCCTTGGCCTGGCGGGTGGCGAGGTTGCGGGCGGCCCGCACGGCGCGGCGGTCGATCGTGAGCTGGGTGGCGAGGTCGTAGTCGGTGGACACTCGGATCTGCGCGGAGAACCGCGACGACAGGGCATCGGTGAGCACCGCGCCGTGCACCCCGGGGTTGTGCCCGGCGACGACGTAGAACCCGTCGACCGCGTCCACGACCTCCCCACCGTTGGCCTTCACCACGATCTGGCGGCGGCCGTCCATCGCGGGGTAGACCACCGCGAGCACGCTCGGCGGGATCAGGGTCGCGTCGTCGACGAACAGGCACCGGCCCTCGCGCATCGCGCGGACCAGCGGGCCGTGCACGAACACATACCGCCCGTCGGCGGTCTGGGTGTACTCGCCCACGAGGTCAGCGACCGTGGTGTCCCCGTCACCGGGCACGGTGATCAAGTCCCCGAACGCGGCCTCGACCACCGACGTCTTCCCGGTGCCGGGCGGGCCGTAGAGCAGCGCCGGGACCCCGGCGGCGCGCAGCTTGCGCAGCGCGGTCACGTCCGGCACCCCCGACAGCAGCCGCGGGTGATACATCTGCCCGTTCGGACGCGGCACGGGACCGGAAACCGCCTCCTCCACCCCCGACCCCGCCACCGACAGCGCACCGGCGGGCTGCGTGCTCGCCGATGGCTCGGCCGGGGGTGATGGGGTGCGCCTCGACCGCCCGCCGCGGGTGGCCATGCCACGCGTGGCCGTGGCACCCGCGCTGCTCGCCGTGGGACGCGAGCTGCTCGCCGCGGCGGCCGCGACGCCCGCGGTGGTGGCGGTGGCGCCCGCGGTGGTGGCGGTGGCGCGGTAGCGCAGCGGCTTGGCGGTGGTCTGCTCGGCCTCGCCCCGGGCGCCCAGCGCTGCCAGTGCGTTGGCGACCGCGCCGGACGACCGGCCCGACAGCGCCCGGGCGACCTGCCCGGCGGTAAACGCGTCCGCTGGGTGCTCGGCCAGGAACGCGGCCACCTGACGGCGCAGCTCCCCGTTGCGCAGCCGCCCGGAGGGACGGCTCGGGGCGGCGCCGGGTGCGGCCGACGCCGCTGGCGCGGCCGTCATCGCGTTCGGATCCATCGTTTCTCTCCGTTTCCTACCGACTCGAACTCTCGCCGCCGTCCCGGGAATTGGCATGGCACACCCAGGCTAACGTTCGGGATGAATACCACCTCTCGCGGCCGGGAGTCTTCGCTCGACGGTCCCGGCAACCTTTCCGCGGTAGCTATGAATATACTCCTCGGCCGTGCCGAATTCAAGCTCCGAATCGGCATTCCGGGAATTGCCGGACGAGTGGCACAATCGAGAGGCAGGCGAACGGATGGCGAGGTCGCGGAAGCGATTCTCAGTACACCTGGAACGATACACATGAGGGGCAATGAGGCATTTTGGAATCTATGGAAAGATTAATGGATGAATGGTTCGCGATAGGATTTGGATGACGGTCTATGTCAGCGTCGATGGTCGCGTCCGCCGGGCCGGCCGGGCGTAGCTGAGCCCCTGCGGGGGTTTGAGCCGGGGTGCCGGCCGGCGGGCGCGGCTGGCCCGTGACGTCGCCTTTTCGCTGCAACGGGGGATCCCGCCTGGGTGGCAGCCGGGGTGGTAGCCCTGCTGGCAGGGCTACCGGTAGCCCTGCTGCGCGCGGACGAGCCCCGCGGGGAGAACGGGGGTCAGCCGCGATCCGGCCGGGGCGGCTGTCCAGGCGCTCGCGCCGCGAGCGATGCCCGCTGGCGGGAAGCGCCTTCCGGCGACGTCGACCCCTTCGGGTCGCCCGCGGGACCGTGCTCAATCTGCTGCGCGAGAATTCGCGTCGAGTCGTCCGGGAGTTCGTCGAGGTCGGCCAGCTGGCTCCCCAATAGCCGCATGGTTGCCGCCGCTCCGGAATTGTCGCCGGATTTGAGCTGGAGCGCAATGATGTCGCGGTAGATGGCCTGGTTGGTGGGTTCGAGATTTCGTGCGGTCTCGAGGATTCGTCGGGCCTCGGCGGGGTCGGAGTCGACGTGGCCGCGGACCAGTTGGGCGGTGATGGCGAGGAAGTTGCGTCGGGCGGCCTCGCGGACCGAGAGGATCCATTCGTCGTCGATCCCCTCCCCCAGGGGTCCGCGGTAGAGGTCGTGCGCGGCGCGCAAGTCCGCGAGACCTCCCCCGTCATCGTCGTTCTCCTGGCGTGGCGGCGGGTCGCCGGCGGCGAGGAAGTCCCAGTAGTCGACCCAGACGTGGTCGGGATCGAGCCGGTAGCGGTCGCCGTCGACGAGCACCATCTGCGCGCCCGCGGCCGCTGCGGCGGGATGGGCGGAGCGCAGCGCCGACCGCAGCCGGCTGATCAGTGAGGACAGGTTGTTGCCGGGCCGTCCCCGGCCGCTGTCCGGCCAGAGGGCGGCGACGGCAGTGTCGCGGCGGACACCGTGCGGGTGCAGCGCGAGGAACACCAGCAGGCAGATCATTCGCGGGGTCAGCGTGCTGACGACGTCGACATCGGTGAGCACGCCGTCCGGCGGCTCGACGTGCAGGCTCGGTCGGCCGAGCACCGCCAGGGTCCACACGCGCGCAGGCCGGGTGCGGCCGCGGACGGGGTCGAGGTCCGTCCCGGTTCTCGGTGGCGTCGTCGGTTCCCGCTGCTCGTCGTCGGGCCGTACCGGCGGCGCGGGCCGCGCTGCTGGCTCGGACTGCTCGCCCGCGCGGGCGCGGGTGCTGAGCTCGATCAGCTCGGTCGCCGCGACCACGTCGAGCACCGGCAGCCGGCATGCGACGAGGTCGGCGTTCGCCGTCGGTCCCGCTGCGGCGATCGTCCCATCGGCGCGGACGTAGGCGGTGGCTCCGCCGGCCCAGGACCCGAGGAGAACCGGTAGGGCGCCGCCCGCGACCAGCGCGGCGATGCTGCCGGCGCTGTCGTCGGGTGGGGCGGCGGCGAGGACTACCGGCGCGCTCCGCTCGCGCGACTCGTCCTCGGTATCGATCAGGGATGCGGCGGCGGAATCCGCCTGGTTGAGCGTGCCGACGAGGTGGGTGCCGAGCGCGACGAGGTCGTCTGCGGCCAGGCCGAGCTGGGCGGCGAGGTCGCCGACGATCACCGGTGGTCCGCCGCCGGGCGCCATGAGAAGCTCGAGCAGCAGCGCCCGCAGCGCCGGTTGGGAACCCGGTCCGGCGAGCCCAAGCCCGTTGCCGGAACGCGCGACGGTGAACGGCGGTGTCCACGGGTGGGGTGTGTCCGTGGTTTGTGCGCCGGGCCGGTCTGGTCCGCCCGCCCGGTCGGGACGATCCGGTGTCGAATGGGGCTCGGGCGGAGCGTGGCCGGTCAGTTCGACGTGGGGCTCATCCGCTTCCTGGGGCGCGGGTGGCGTCGCGCGGCGGGCGATCTCTCGCACCACGGGCAGCACCAGAAACTCGTCGGCGCCGGCAGTGGCGGCGCGCCGGTTCCCGCGGCGCCGGTGCGCGGCGGCCAGCAGCGCGGCCACGACGGTGCCGAAACTGATGCCCAGCACGACACCGGGGCCGACGTCGAGCCACCGGACGTCCGGCCGGGCGGGACTCGACGGGGCGGGACTGGACGAATCGGGGTCGGACGCAACGGGCCCGGGGTCGCGGTCGGATGGCCCGGCCGACGGATCCCGGCGCGGCGCGGAGTGAGGCGGGTCCGGCAGCGTGGTCTCGGCAGGCAGCGCGAGGCGCCATCCCGGCTGGATCAGCTCGGGTGTGGTGAGCGCCCGCCCGTCGGGCTGGGTTCGGCCGGCGTTGCGCTCGAACAGCTCCGGCCAACGGGTCGGGTCGCCGAGCTCGCGGTCGGCGATGCGCCACAGCGAGTCGTGCACGCCACCTGCGGGACCCCGGACGTCGACCCAGCCTCCGTGCGCCACCGTGTGCGCCGCCGTCTGTGCCGCGGTGTGTGGCGGTGCGAGCGGCCGTTCCAGCCCGACCGGTACGGACCCGGTAGCCGGGGTCGGGCGGTACCCGCCGACGACGGCGAGCAGGACGAGCCCGACCAGGACCGCACCGGGTCGCCACCGGGCCGTGCGGGGCAGCGGTGCACGGTCGCGGCTGCGGCGGCGTGCTGTGGCGAGGTCGGCGACGGCGGCCAACGCGGTCACTGCGGCGAGCAGGACGTCGAGCACGAACGCGGCCCAGGCCAGCCAGCACACTCCCGCGAGGACGGCGAGGACGAGCGCGGAGTCCGGCGTGCGTGTCAGCACCGCGAGCAGCTCGGCGGGCGAGGGCGCCTGGCGGGGCAACGGCGACCCCACCAGGTGACTCAGTGCCCACGGCGGGCCCACCACCAGCAGCGCGAGCGCGGTCGACGCGCACACGCCTGCGGCGATGCGCCCACCACGGCTCCAGCGGCCTCGGCCGGTTCGGCGGCTTCGAGCGGTTCGGTGGGTTCGGCGGGTCATCGGGTGCTCCTGGACGGGTTCGGCGGGGCTGTTCGAGCGGCACCGGTGCCGGTGACCTCGAATGCGCCGATGCCGAGCACGTCAAGCAGCTGGGGCTGCACGCGCACGGTCGCGGTGACGGTCACCGCGTCGGCGTCGACCCTGACCGAGCCCCCGGCACCGGCGGAGGCGAGGTAGTCGCGGCCCGCCCGGTCGGCGGCGTCGCGGTCGAGGACCAGCGGTCGGCCGGCGCGGTAGCCGGCGAGGTCGATCTGCTGGCACGCCGCCCGGGCGGCCTCCTCCGCGATCCAGATCGCCCGGGACCGCGCCGCGAGCGCGTTGCCGCCGTCGAGAACCAGGCCGGCGACCAGGACCAGGCCGGTGACCGCGACCACGACGAACGCGGTGACATGCCCCTCGTCAGCGCGGTCGGCGCGGTGGGCGCGGCGAAGCAGTCGGAGACGGGTGGCAGGTGTCATGTCCGGCCCGCCGCGAACCGGTCGATCGGGGAGGTGAACGAGGCGCGCACCGCCAGGGTCGAGGGCAGCGGAAGCGGTGTCAGGTCGGCCAGCGGCACCGGGCAGATCACGGTGGCGGTGACCACGCCGCCCGGCCGCCACCCGGAGGTGTCGACGGCCACGGACGGCTCGACGCACCCCTCGCGGAGCTCGTCGGCGATCCGGGCGGCCGCGGCGGCCGCCGCCACCGGTTCGAGCTGCTGCGACGCCGCCCGAGCTGCCTGGTGCGCGGCGGACTCGACCTGCAGCCGCTGGTCGACCAGCCGCCCGGCGAGCACCAGGAATGCCGCGAGCGCAAGCAGCAGCGGGGTCAGGAGCACCAGCTCCACCGACACCGACCCGTCCTCGCCGCCCATCGTGCGACGCCCTGTCACGACGGTTGTCACGAGGGTGGCTCCGTCACGCCGGCCACCGCCACGCGGACCGGGACGTCCAGGCCCGGGAGCACTCGCATCGCCGGGCCGTCGACCTGGACCCGGACCTCGTCGCCCGCGCGTGTGACGTCGACCCGGGGGGAGACGAGGAGTTGGTTCGCCAGCTGGCCCAGCACCCGGCGGCCGGCGTTCTCCCCGGCCGCCGCGGTTCCGTCCTGTACGCGGGCCGCCGCCAGCGCGTGGGCCGCGGCGGCCTCGGCGACGTGGGTCGCGTGCCACCACACGCCGACCTGCAGGACCGCCAGCAGCAGCACCAGCAGCAGCGGCACCGCGACGACGAGTTCCACGCTCACCGACCCGTCGTCGCCCGCCACGTCGCGCCTCGTCTCGACACGCGCGGGCGAGCGAGGACTCGGGGTGGGTGTCACCGGGGTCATGGGGGTCATCCGAGGTTGATGCTGTTGGCCTTCTCCGTGATCTTCGCCGCGATGATCGCGACCACGGCCAGGGCGAGCGCCACCAGCAGCGCGGTGACCAGCACGGCCTCGGTGCTGTATCCGGCGTCGGGTTGCTCCCGCATCCGCCGGCGGCCCTCCGCCACCCGGGCCAGCAGCCGGACGATCACCGCCTCGAACGCCGTACCGCCCCAGATGGCCTCCCACCGACCGGTCGGTGGTGGAAACGGGGTCGGCGGGGCGGACGAGTGTTCGGCGGGGCGTTGCTCGGACATGACCGGGCTCCTTCATCGTGGGATTCAGCGGGAGATTCATCGTGTGTTTCACCGTGTGGGGTCACAGCGCCAGGACCCGGGCCAGGGCCGGGTAGCCGATGAACACCAGGTAGGCGGCGAACAGGACGATCACCGGCAGGCTCATCCGTTCGGTGGCCGACGCGGCCGCGGCCTCGTCGTCGGTCTGCTGGTGGGTGCGCAGCGCCCGCGCCTTCGCGGTGAGGCTGGCGCGCACGCGTGCGCCCTCCGCCCCGGCCAGCCCGAGGGTGGCGGCGAGTTCGGTGAGCTGCTCCACGCGCAGGTCCGTGCCGAGCCTGCCGAGCGCGACCCACGGGTCGGTACGGGTGTTCCACGCATGGTGCAGGGCGCCACGGATCCGGTCGTGCGCCCAGCCGCGCCCGACCGCGGCGGCACCGGTGAGGGCCTGCTCGACCCCGGCCCCGCCGGCGAGCGCGATCGCGGTCAGGTCTAGCACCGCGCTGATCGCGCGGCGCAGCTCCGCTCGTCGCCGGGTCGCGGCGGCGCGCACGTTCACCGCGGGCAGCAGGCCTCCGGCCGCGGCGCCCACCAGCCACAGCCAGGCCGGGAGCGCGCCCACCCCGGCGAGCGCCAGCGGCACCGACAGCAGCGCCGGCGCGAGCAGCCCGACCAGCGCGGCGGTGACCGACAGCGCCAGGTGCGCGATCGCCGGCTGGCCGGTAACCCGCAGATCAGCCGAGACCCGCGCCCCCGGCAGCCCCCAACGCTGCAGCCGCCGCGCCACCGGCAGCCCGACGACGCGCAGCCACGATCCCGACCACGATCCCGCTGCGTCCGACGACCCCGGTCCCTGGGCGGGGTGGGCCGGTGGTGGGGCGGTCGCGGCGGCGAGCACCGCCGCCAGCGGCGGCCGCGCCGGACGCAGACCGAGAACGACCAGCCACACCCCGAACCCGACCCCGCCGGCCGCCACGGCGAAACCGGCCCAGGCCGGCATCCCGGTCACGGGACGGCCCCGTCGCCGAGGAGCCGCGGCGCGGCCTGCGGGCGACCGATCCGGGCGAGCCAGGTGAACGCCACCGCGAACAGGCCGCCGACGGCGGCGAGCACGACCTGCCCCTCGACGGTGCCGTACGGCGCCAGGTAGTCGCTGCTCCAGGCGGCCAGCACGACCGCGAGGCCGACCGTGGAGCCGACCACCACCCGCACCGAGGTCCGCACCCGCGCTCGCGCCACCGCCGCGCGCATCCGCCCGGCCGCGTCCTCGCGGGCCGTGGTGGCCAGCGCGGCCAGCAGCTCGGTGAGCTGGTGGGCCTGTGCCCGGGCCGCCGTCATCAGCGCGGCGATCACCAGATCCGCGGTCGGGTCGGCAAGCTCGCGCGCCGCGTGCTCGAGCGCCACCGTGAGCCGCTCCCCCGCCCGGATCCGCGCGGCCAGCGCCTCGACCGCGGGGCGCACCACGGCCGGCGCCGTCCGCGCCGTCGTGATGATCGCCTGCTCCAGCCCGGACGCCCCCGCGAGGGTGTCGCGCAGCTGCTCGGCCCACCCGGCGACCGCCTCGATCTTCGCCACGCCCGCCTCGTGCTCGCGATCCGGGCCGAGCAGCCCCGGCAGCCACCACGCCCCGCACCCGGCGAGCAGCGCGGCGACCGGCCATCCGGTCCACCATCCGACGGCGAACCCGATCCCCACCGCACGGCCCACCCGCGGCCACGCGATCGCGATCCGGACCGTCCGGCGGGCAGTCGACCGGCCCCGGTCGGTCGGTGTGAGGGCGGCGATGACGAGCACCGCACCGAGCCCGATCCCCGCGCCGGCCAGCGCCGCCCAAGCCTCCGGAGTACTCATCGGGGCCCCCAGGCGGGGCCCCGCGGCGCGAGCAGGTCGGTACCCAGCCCGGCGGCGACCAGCCGCTCCATCGTCTCGGCGCGCAGCGGCGCGGCCGGGAGGGCCCGCCGGTCCGGGCCGGGCGCGAACACCTCGTTGGAGATCACCTGCCGGCCGTCGGCGTCGACGACCTCGCGCACACCGGACACGACCCGGCGCCGGTCAGTCGACCAGTCCAGGTGCACCACCAGGTTCACCGCGGACGCGACCAGCAGAGCGGTCGCCTCCACCGGCAACCGCTCCGGGCCCTGCGCGGCGTAGGCGGCCATCTTCGCGAACACACCGCGGGCCGAGGAGGCGTGGATGGTGGCCATCGAGCCGTCGTTGCCCTGGCTCATCACGT
>NZ_JBFWVQ010000114.1:0-16976 GCF_050246655.1 Pseudonocardia sp. | reverse complement strand
CCCCGCGGACCTCGGTGGCCCTGCCGTTCTCGACGGTGACGAGCATGGCGCAGGTGTCGGGACAGTCGTGCGGGCACGCGGCGCGCACGGTGAGCGGGATCGTGGTGGGTTCCGTGGCGGTCATGCGTGGAGCGTCCCGGGCGTGGCGGGCGCCGCCCTTGACGTTGCGTGCCAGGTGCTTGACCCGGCGCGACGGTTCCCCGATCCGTTCCGCATGCGCGGCCTCTTGCAGTCCGATGCACCGCCTCCGCGGAGGCCCGTTGACCCACTTCCGCGGGGTTTCCTACCGTCGGTGGACCACCACACATCTGCGAGTCCGCATGGATACGACGCGAGGGACGGCCGACCGGCTCGACTCCTGGCGGGACCTCATCCGCGAACACTTCGTCGCCCTCGACATCGCCGCCGACCGCGACGATCAGTTCGCGGGAGCCGTCACGAGCACCGCGCTGGGGCCGCTGCGGGTCGCCGCCGTCGACTCCCACGACCAGTGCTGCGTCCGCACGCCCGGCCTCGCCCGCCGCGACCCGGACGCGTACCTGCAGGTCGGGCTGGTCGCCGCGGGAGAGGCGGTGCTGCACCAGGACGGGCGGGACGCCCCGCTGCGCGACGGTGACTTCGCGATCTACGAGACCACGCGGCCGTTCACCTGGGAACTGCACGGGGACTGGCGGTTGCTCGTGTTCACCTGGCCCCGCGAGGAGGTGGCGCTCGCGGAGGTGGAGTCCCAGCGGCTCACGGCGCGGGCGCTGCCCGGCTCCGCGGGGCTCGGCGGGATCGTCGCGCGGATGCTGCGGGAGCTGGTCGCGGCGCCGCCCGAGCTGTCCGGAGCGGGAGCGGTGCGGTTGTCGCGCGAGGTCGCCGAGCTGGTGACGACGGTGGCCGGCGAGCACTCCGACGCCGGGCCGGCGTCGGAGGACCTGCTGCGCCGCGTCGACGTCTACATCGCCGACCATCTCGGCGACGCCGGGCTCTGCCCCGAGACGATCGCTCGCGCTCACTTCGTCTCCACCCGTCAGCTGCATCGGCTCTTCGCGGCGCGCGGCATCACCGTCTCGCGGTACGTGCGCGCGCAACGCCTGGACCGCAGCCGTGCCGACCTCGTGGCCCGGGCGGACGCCACGGTCGCCGAGGTCGCCCGCCGGTGGGGCTTCGGGGACGCCGCGAGCTTCAGCCGCGCCTACCGCTCCCGGTTCGGGGTGCCGCCGAGCGCGGCCCGGCCGTCCCGGTCGCGGGCGTCGGAGCTGCGCCGATTCCCGTAACGCGTCCCCGCCCCGCCCCGCCCCGCCCCGCCCGCCCCGCCCGCCCCGCCCCGCCCGCCCCGCCCGAGCGACCGGCACGTCCGGGACGACCTATTGCCCATACGGGCCGTTCGCACGGGGCCGGGTGGGCGCGGCGGGGGCGGGCGGCCCGCAGGGCTTGCCTTCGAGCGCACTCGAAGGCCTACCGTCGGATCCATGACGGTGACGGACTCGGTGGTGGCGACCCTGGCCCGCCTCGAGGCGCAGGACGCCATCCAGCTCGACGCCGACGCGACCCATACGATCGCCGAGATCGCCGAGCTCACGGGCGTGAGCGCCCACACGCTGCGCTACTACGAGCGGATCGGGCTGCTCGATGTCGCCCGCGACGCCGCCGGGCACCGCGTCTACGGGGCGCGTGACGTCACGCGCGTCGTGTTCCTCAGCCGGTTGCGGATGACAGGCATGCCGATCCGCGAGCTCCAGCGCTACGTCGAGCTGGTGGGCCGGGGTGAGGAGACGGTCCCTGAGCGGCTCGCGATGCTTCAGCACCACCGCGACGCCATCCGGACCCGGATCGCCGAGCTGCGCTTCGCGCTCGACGCCGTCGAGTACAAGATCACCACCTACGGCGGGCACTGCAGCCCCTGATCCCACCCGTGTGCGCACCCCGGCTCCTGCCGGGGCGATGCGCCCTGCCCGGAAGAGGAGCCATGATCCCCACCCGCACCCTGCGCGACCTGCCCGTCAGCGCCCTCGGCCTCGGCTGCATGGGCATGAGCTACGCCTACGGCACGCCGGACCGCGCCGAGTCGACCGCGACGCTGCACCGCGCGCTCGACCTCGGCGTCACCTTCCTCGACACCGCCGACATCTACGGCGCGGGCCACAACGAGAGCCTGCTCGCCGAGGTACTGGCGACGCGGCGCGAGGAGGTCACGCTCGCCACGAAGTTCGGCATCGTCGCCCGCCCCGACGGCTACCCGCGCGACGTCGACGGCAGCACCGGGTACGTCCGGCGGGCGATCGACGCCTCGCTCGCCCGGCTCGGCACCGACCACGTCGACCTGTACTACCTGCACCGCCCCGACCCGCGGGTACCGATCGAGGACACCGTCGGGGCGATGGCGGAGCTGGTGGCGGCCGGCAAGGTGCGCCACCTCGGCCTGTCCGAAGCGTCGGCGGCGACCGTCCGCCGCGCGGCCGCGGTGCACCCGATCACGGCCCTGCAGTCGGAATGGTCGGTGTTCAGCCGCGACGTCGAGGCCGATGTGGTGCCGGCCTGCCGCGAGCTCGGGATCGGGCTCGTGCCCTACAGCCCGCTCGGGCGCGGCATGCTGAGCGGTGGTTTCACCGGCGAGTTCGGCGCCGACGACTTCCGCCGCACGCTGCCCCGCTTCCAGGGCGAGAACCTGGCCCGCAACCTGGACGCCGTCGCGGTCGTGCGCGACGTCGCCGCCGTCCACGGCGCGACGCCCGGTCAGGTGGCGCTGGCCTGGCTGCTCGCGCAGGGGCCCGACGTCGTCCCGATCCCGGGGACGAAGCGGCGCCGCTACCTCGAGGAGAACGCGCGTGCCGTGGACGTCGTGCTCACCGCGGCGGACCTGGCGCGCCTCGACGCCCTCGTCCCGGCAGGGGACCGGTACCCGGACATGACGTGGGCCAGCCGCGACACCCCCGAGCCGGTGGCTCGCTGACCTGCCTGTGGGGGACGGGCGCCTCGGCAGGTCAGATGCGCATCACGGCCTGACGAGATGCGCAACTCGCGGGCGCGGGATGCGCAACTCGCGGGTCAGGCAAGCAGGGGGGCCAGCCGGTCCGCGTGCTCGCGCAACAGCGCCACGAGCTCGTCGTTCGGCTCGGCCACCCGCGCGGCCGGCCCGCACAGCGCGAGCCCCGCGACCAGCGTGCCGTCACCGGGATCGCGGACGGGCACAGCGAGGCAGCCCCGGTCGGGACGGACCTGGCCGCTCTGTCGGGCCAGCCCGTCCCGGGTGACGGTCGCGAGCACCCGGTCCACCCCGGGGGTGTCGGTGACGGTGTGCTCGGTGAGGGCACGCAGGTCCCGGGCCAGGGCGCGCCAGTCCGGCTGCTCGGCGAGCAGCAGCAGCCCGAGCGCGGACGCGTGCGGGTAGCGGGCGAGGACGGCCTCGTCCGAAGGCGGGTGGTCCGGGTCCCGGTCCACGAGCACGACCTGTCCGGTGTGGTACGAGGCCAGGTGGACGCCCCAGCGCACCCGCCCGCGCAGGTGGCCGATCACCGCGCGCGCAGCCGTCGACACCGGGGGGCCGACGGGTACGGCGAGCCGCGCGGCCCGCCGTCCCAGCGCGAAGCCCTTGAGGTCGGGCAGCCGCACGAGGTACTCCTCGCCGACGAGCAGGTTGAGCAGCCGGTACGTGGTGGCGGGCGGCAGCCGCAGCGCTGCGGAGATCTCCTTCGCGGTGACGCCCGGACCTGCCGCGACGACCTCCTCCAGGACGGCGAGCGCGCTGCGCACGGCGCGCGGCTGGCGGCCGGACAGCGGGAGCGGGTCGGGGCTCATCGGGGGACCACCCCCGGGGTGGGAGCGGGACCGGTCGGGTCGTGCTCGGTGGGTTCGGTGTGCCGGGTGGGTGCAGCGAGTGCGGTGGGCGGCGCGGCGGGTGCGCCGGGTTCGGTGTGCTCGGTGTGCTCGGTGTGCTCGGTGTGCTCGGTGTGCGCGGTGTGCGCGGTGTGCGCGGTGTGCGCGGTGTGCGCGGTGTGCCCGGCGGGTTCGGTGGGCGCGGCGGTGCGCCCGGCCTGTGGCCGGCGGTCGGCGATCGGGAGGGGGTTCACCGGAGGAGCACCGCCCCTCCGCGGATCCGCGCGCGCCTCGCAGGGGTCACGCACGCCTCGCAGGGGCTGCGGCGTCTGCGAGGCGAGTGCGATCTCTGCGAAGCGGTCGGCGCCCCGGGTTCCGCCGCCCGGGCACCGCGGCTGGTTCCCGGGGCCCGGGCACCGCATCCGGCCCCCCGGCCCGGCCGGCCCCCGCCTTGAGGCCAGTCGCGCCCGCTCCGAGGCCAGCCGCGCCCGCCCGGAGGCCAGCCGCGCCCGCCCGGAGGCCAGCCGCGCCCGCCCGGAGGCCAGCCGCGCCCGCCCCCGGGCCACCGCCATCCGCGCCCGCCCCGACGTCACCGCCACCACGCCCCGTGGACGTCCGCGGCGGACGTCTCGTCGTACACCCCCATGCCGCGCAGCGCGTCCGGCCGCCGCCACCGCAGCCACGCGTACCAGGCGACGATCGCGGTGAGCAGGCCCGCGAGCACGAGGGGGACGGGCCCGGACGTGGCCATCAGGTACGCCGCACCGACCGCGACGAGGATCGGGACCACGATCACGCTCGCCACCACCGGGCCGGGGGTGAGCTCGCCGATCCGCCGGAGGAACGGCGGCGCCGCCAGGCTGACCAGCAGATACGCGGTGAGGTACCCGGCGGAGGCGATGGTGAGCAGCACGGACAGGACGTCGTCGGGCGACCGGACGAGCAGCAGCGCCGCGGGTACCGCGCCGCAGACCGGGAGCGCGACCGCGATCGCGACGTGCGGAGTGCGGTAGCGGCGGTGGGCGGCGCCGAGCTGCCGCGGGGCGAGCCGGTCGCGGCCCAGCGAGAACAGCACGCGGACGAGCGCGTTCGAGGTCGCGACGGTGCAGGCGAGGAACGACGCCGTGATCCCGAGGTCGAGCACGATCGCGAGCCCGTCGTGGCCCGCCGCGGCCGCCAGGACCGGCTCCGGCCCGCCGGGGGCGCCCCCGATCGCCGCGACCTGCACGTAGGCGGCGACGAGGACGAGCAGCCCCGCCCCGCCTGCCGTCCAGAGCACGGCCCGCGACACGGTGACGTAGGGTCGCCGCGCCTCGACGCCGAGCGCGGTGGCCGCCTCGAACCCGATGAACGCCCCGAGCGCGGGCAGGACCCCCGCCGCGACGCCGGCCGGGCCCGGGTCGACCAGCGGCGTGCCTCCCGCGGGGACGCCCCCGGCGAGCAGCACCCCGAACACGACGACGATCAGCGTGATCGACAGCGTCTCGACCAGCAGCACGATCCGCGCGGACAGCCGCACGCCGAGCACGACCAGCACCGCGGCGCCGATGGTCACGACGAGGGCGAGCGCGGCGTAGAGCGGCGGGCCCGCCCCCGCCCCGAGCCGTTCCAGCAGGGCGGTGAGATAGGTGGCTGCGCCGGTCACCGCGGCCATCACGAGCAAGGCGTACCCGACGAGCATCGCGCCCGCGCTCGCGAACGCCGCACCGGTGCCCAGCCCCTGCTTGGTGAGCGTGTAGAGCGAACCGGCCCCGGCCATCCGGCGGGTGAACTGGGCGATGCACACGCCCACGAGCAGCACCACCGCCGTCGCGATCGCGAACGACCACACGGTCGCGGTGCCTGCGGTGGCCGCGACGATCGCGGGGACGGCGGCCATCGCGGCAGCCGGCGCCGCGCTGGACACCGACTGGGCGAGCACCTCGGGCGTCCCGAGCGTGCGCCGGTCCAGCCCGTGCACGGGTGACCGGCTGCGCAGGGACAGCGGACGCATGGACGCCTCCTCGCGATGCAGCGTAGGTCGCGCACGCTAGCCAGCGGGAGCGCCGCGGTGAGCGGTCCGCACGTCTCGAATGAGAAAAACCGTGGGGACGGTCTCACGTGGTGAGAGCGATCACAGCGGGCTTTCGCGGGGGGCGCGAGCGGGCGTCGACCGGATGCTGCCACGGCGCGACGGTGCTCGGCACGTCCCTTCCGCCCCAGGAGGAGTGCATGACCATCACCGAGCCTGCCACAGGTACGGCGACCCACCCGCTCGAGCACACGACCGCCGCCGAGGTCGAGCGCGTCCGCGACGCGCTGGCCGCCGCCGGCCTGCTGGGCGAGACCGTCCGCGTCGCGTTCCTCGTCCCCGAGGAGCCGGCGAAGGACGCCGTTCTCGCCCACCGCGACGGGGACGATGTCGACCGCCGCTTCCGGGCCGTCCTGCTCGACCTCGCGACCGGCCGCTCCGTCGACACCGTCGTCTCCGCCACCCGCGGCGAGGTCGACTCCCGTCGCGAGATCGACCCGCCGCGCGAGGGGCAGCCGCCCATCATCGACGCCGAGTTCGAGGTGATCGAGGACATCCTGAACGCCGACCAGCGCTGGTTGGACGCGATCGCCGCCCGGGGCCGGAACCCGGAGGACGTGCGTGCCGTGCCGCTGTCCGCCGGCGTCTACGACTACCCCGACGAGGTGGGCCGCCGCGTCGTGCGCGCGTTCGGCTTCCACCAGGACCACTCTGCCGACCACCCGTGGGCGCACCCGATCGACGGGCTCGTCGCCTACGTCGACCTCACCTCCCGCACCGTCGACCGGGTGATCGACAACGGGCACGTCCCGGTGCCCGCGTCGAGCGGGAACTTCGACGACCCCGAGGTGCAGGGCCCGCCCCTGGACAGCCTCAAGCCGATCGAGATCACCCAGCCCGAGGGTCGCAGCTTCACCGTCGACGGCAACCGGGTCCGTTGGGGGAAGTGGGACCTGCGCTACGGATTCAACGAGCGCGAGGGTCTCACCCTGCACCAGATCGCCTTCGACGGTCGCCCGATCGTCTACCGGGCGTCGGTCGCCGAGATGGTCGTCCCGTACGCCGACCCCGCATCCGTGCGGTTCTGGCAGAACTACTTCGACTGCGGCGAGTACATGTTCGCCCGCTACGCCGACTCGCTGGAGCTGGGCTGCGACTGCCTCGGCGACATCCACTACACCGACGCCGTCATCGCCGACGACTTCGGCAACCCCAAGACCATCCGCAACGCGATCTGCATGCACGAGGAGGACTACGGCGTCCTCTGGAAGCACTCCGACCTCTTCACGGAGTCCCGCGAGGTGCGCCGCCAGCGCCGGCTGGTGATCTCGTTCTTCACCCCGATCGGCAACTACGACTACGGCTTCTACTGGTACCTCTACCTCGACGGCACGATCCAGCTGGAGGTCAAGGCCACCGGAATCGTGTTCACCTCGGGCACGCCGGGGGAGTACGCGACGGAGGTCGCGCCGGGGCTGGGCGCACCGTTCCACCAGCACCTGTTCTCCGCCCGCCTGGACATGACGGTGGACGGCATGCGCAACGCGGTGAACGAGGTCGAGGCGCAACGCGTCCCGATGGGTGAGGGCAACCCGTACGGCAACGCGTTCGCGAAGAAGGTCACCCGCCTGTCCACCGAGCAGGAGGCGAAGCGGCGCAACGACGGCTCGGTCGTGCGCACCTGGCACATCGTCTCGACCGAGCGGACCAACGCCCTCGGCCAGCCCGTCGGCTACGCCCTGATCCCGGAGAACAAGGCCATCCTGCTCGCCGACGAGAACTCCTCCATCCGCGCGCGGGCCACGTTCGCGACGAACAACCTGTGGGTCACCCGCTACGACCCGGCCGAGCGCTATCCCGCGGGCGACTTCGTCAACCAGAACCCGGGTGGGGCGGGCCTGCCCGCCTGGACGGCCGCGGACCGCGACATCGACGGCGAGGACATCGTCGTCTGGCACACCTTCGGCACCACCCACTTCCCGCGGCCCGAGGACTGGCCGGTCATGCCGGTCGACTACACGGGGTTCACGCTGAAGCCGGTCGGGTTCTTCGACCGCAACCCGGCGCTCGACGTGCCGGCCACGCGGAGCGCGCACTGCTCGGCGCGCGGCGCGAACGGGGCGGGCGCCGGTGTCTCCGGCCCGGCGCGCGAGGGCTGAGGCGATGGCCACCGACGCCGACTCGGCCGCCACCGCATCCGTGTCCGGGTCGCCGGCGGGCTCGCCCGCGGCGGACGTGCGCCCGGCCGGCGGTACGTTCCACCGCACCCTGGGCCTGCGCGACGTCATCGCGCAGAGCCTGTCGGTCATCGCCCCGGCGATGTCCGGCGCGTTCCTCACCTACCTCGCCTCCACCAAGGCGGGCGGCGCCACGCCGCTGGCCTACCTGCTGGGGACGCTCGCGATGCTCGCCGTCGGCGGGACCGTGGCGCTCTTCGCGCGGTCGCTGTCCTCGGCCGGGTCGATGTATTCCTACATCACCAACGGTGCCAACCGCGGGCTCGGTTTCCTCGGCGGCTGGTGCTACGCGGCGGCGTTCCTCGTCCTCGGTGGGGCGGTGCTCTGCGGGTTCGGGTTCTTCACCGCCAGCCTCGTCGGCCTGCTCACCGGCGCCGACGTCGCCTGGTACTGGTTCTCGCTCGCCGGGCTGGTGGTCATCGCGCTGATGAGCATGTTCGACATCAAGGCATCCACCCGCACCCAGCTCGCGATCCTCGTCGTGACGATGTCGGCGCTGCTCGTCGTCGCCGTCGTCGTGATCGCGATCGGCTCACCGGCCGTCTCGGTGATCGACGGCACCACGCCCGTCGCCTCCGCGGGACGCAGTGTCGACCTCTCCGCGTTCTGGCCGTCCGCGGCCGGCGTGACCTGGACGGGCGTGCTCTTCGGGCTCGCGTTCGGGATGCTCTCGTTCACCGGTGCCGAGGCGTCCGCGGTGCTCTCCGAGGAGACCCGCAACCCGCGCCGGGCCATCCCCCGCGCCGTCATCGGCTCGATCGTCGTCGCAGGCCTGTTCTACCTGGTCATCACCTACGCCACCGCGATCGGCTTCGGCGTGCAGCAGGCCGCGACGGACTGGCCCGCGTCCCTGGCGGGGCTGGCCGCCGTCGCCCCCAACGAGGGCTTCGCCGCCGTGGTGCTGGCATGTGCCGCGCTCGCCTCGCTGTTCTGCGCGCTCGGCGTGCACATCGCGGTGTCCCGGGTGCTGTTCGCGATGGGCCGCGAGCGGGTGCTGCCGTCCTGGCTGGGCATCCTGCACCCGAAGTGGGGCACGCCCTGGCCCGCCATCGGGCTCGATCTCGTCGTGTGGGTGCTGCTCGCCGGCGGATCGGTGGTGCTCACCAGCCGTGAGACCCAGGTCGCCATCGCGGGCGGGCTCGACAACGGGCTCACCGGCGGTGTGTACGTGTTCACGTTCCTCGCGGGCATCGGGACGCCGCTGGTCATGGGCGTGTACCTGATGCTCGGCATCGCCGGCGTCACGCACGGCAGGCGGACCGGCGACTCCCGGTTCCGCGTCGTCGGCGGGCTCGCCGCCGTCGTCGGGGCACTCGCGCTCTTCGGCAGCCTCTACTACTCCTTCGTCGAGGCCGCGCCGGGGGCGGGGATCCCGCTGGTCGTGGCGGTCGTGCCGTGGGTGTGCCTGGCGATCGCGGGCTGCGGGCTCGCCGTCGCAGCGTGGACGCGTCGGTTCCGCCAGCCGATCTGGGACGACATGGGGCGGATCTTCGACGAGGTCTGATCCGGAGGGGGCGCCCCGGTCCGGGCAGCCGGGGTGCGTCCGGTGTCGGACCCGGGGGGCGGCCGGTTCGGGGCACCCGGCCGGGCCCGGGGTGATCCCGGGGGGCGCACGGTCCGGGATCGCCTCGGGCCGTGCGCCCGTTTCCCGCGACCGCGCGGGTCCGTCTCCACCCTGACCGCGCGGCCCGTCTCCAGCCCGACCGCGCGGCGCGTTTCCACCCCGACCGCGCGGCCCGTTTCCACCCCGACCGCGCGGCGCGTTTCCACCCTGACCGCGCGAACGGCACGTACGGGAAATAGGTGTTCCCGTACGTGCCGTTCGCGCGTTCCTGGCGGCCGCCGCATGGCCACCGGCCGAGACGCTCGAACATAGGTTCGACGGTTCGCACAGGGGATGGGGTGCCGGCACACACCGCCGGCGGTGTGTGCGAACGCCGCGGGGTGTGTGTGAACCCCGCGCGGTGTGTGCGAATCCGGGTGCCGCGGGGCGTGCGCCGTCCGGGCGGGTGTCAGGGCGGGCGGGCTCGCGGGGAGGGGGCGAGCGCGGGGTCGGGGGTGACGGGCGTCCGGGGTGGTGTGCCGCGGTCGACCCCGCGCCGCGGTCGGGCCTCGCGGACGGGACCTGCGGCAGCCCGCGGCCCTGCGGATACGGCCCGCGGACGGGCTCGCTGGGCGCGCGACGTCCGGCTGGGGCCACGGACCCGCGGTAGGCTCACGGCCCGCGGACGGGCCTCGCGGGGCGCGCGACGTCCGGCTGGGGCCACGGACCCGCGGCAGGCCCGCCGCCCGCGAGCCTGCGGATGCGGCCCACGGACCGGCCCGGGACCAGCCCCGCGACCGGTCCCGTCGCGGCCCCGCGGTCGAGCCCGGACGAGCCCCCGCGGCCGAGCCCGGACGAGCCCCCGCGGCCGACCCTGCACGAGCCCCGGGCCCACCCCCGAGGACGAACCCCGGACAGGCCCCGTCCCTCGGACGGGCGACGGTCCTCCCGGGCCCCGTCGCGCCACGGATAGCCTCCGGTGATCACGCTCCCCCGTCCGGAGGTGTCGATTGCTCCGCTTGCCGTTCGGCAGGTCGCGCCCCGTCCTCGTCGCCATGCTGGTGGCCCCGCTCGTCCTCACGCTGACGGGGGCCGCGTCCCCGCAGGAACCGGACGTCCGGCGCTACGTCTCCCTCGGCGACTCCTACGCGGCGGGCCCGCTCATCCCGCCGCAGACCAGCCTGCCGGTGGGTTGCCTGCGCTCGGACCGCAACTACCCGTCGCTCCTCGCCGCGACCCTCGGCGCGGCCGAGCACGTCGACGTGAGCTGCAGCGGTGCCACCACCGCGGACCTCCGCGCCCCGCAGAGCACCCGCCTGGGGACCAACCGACCCCAGTTCGAGGCGCTGACCGCGGCGACGGACCTGGTCACCCTCACCATCGGCGGCAACGACATCGGCTTCGGCGAGATCATCCGGGAGTGCGCCACCCGCTCGCCGCTGAAGCCGGGCGGCGCGGCGTGCAAGGAGCACTACACCGCGGGCGGCGACCAGCTCGCCGAGCGGATCGCCGCCGCAGCGCCCGAGGTCGCGGCGGCGCTGGAGGCCATCGCGGGCCGCGCCCCGGGCGCGGTGATCGCCGTCGTCGGCTACCCGGCGATCCTGCCCGACGAGGGGCCGGGCTGCTTCCCGGTCGTCCCGTTGACCGCGGGTGACGTCGCGTACCTGCGCGACACCGAGAAGCGGCTCAACGCGATGCTCGCCGCCGAGGCGAGGCGCGCGGGGACGACGTTCGTCGACACGTACACCCCGACGATCGGGCACGACATGTGCACCCCGCCCGGCACGAAGTGGGTCGAGGGGCTCGTCCCGACCGCCCCGGCGGCACCCGTGCACCCCAACGCCCTCGGGATGACGGCGATGGCGGCCGCCGTGGCGGAGGCCCTGGCCGAGGAGCGCGTGGACCCGGCGGTGTGACCCGCGGCAGGACCGCTCCGCCGAGCGCCCCGGCAGCGTCAGGCCCGCGGGAACCGGGCCTGCCGTGAGCGCAGGATCCCCGCGAGCAGGCCCCGCTGCGGGATCCCGCGGATCTCCTCCGGACCCGCCCCCACCTCGGCGAGGACGTCGTTCGCCGCCAGCACTCCCGTGACGGCCGCGCGTTCCATCAGCCCGGTGAGCAGCGGCGTCTCGACGAAGTCGCCCGCGACCCGGATCCCGCGGGCCTCCCCGGCGACGCGCGGACGGGTGCCCGCCGATCCCGGCGGGAAGGCGGGAGCGGTGGCCTCCCACCGCTGCTGCAGGTGGACGACCCGGGCGTCGCGGGTCTCGGGCCACAACGCGGCCAGCTCGTCGCGCATTTCGGCCGTGGCGGTGTCGGCGTCGGGGGCGCCGCAGGCGTAGGAGTGCAGCTCGACGACCGAGCCGCCGCTGTGCCGGGCCCACGCCGCGGACGGCTCCTCGAGCCGCGAGTACACGGTGACCGAGTCGAGCGTCGCCTCGCGGCTCACGGCGCTGAACACCGCCCGCCCGGGCGCGACGTCGCGGTCGTACCACAGGCGCGTGACCGCGAACGGTGGCGCGACCGTCAGCGCGGCGGCCTTCCGGGCCAGAACCGGGGCGACGTCGGCAAGCCCGGGGGAGTCTGCCGCCAGCCGCCGCAGGGCCCCAGGGTCCAGCGCCAGGACGAGGTGGCGCGTCTCGACGTCGGCCCCGCCCGTCGAGACCCGCCACCGGTGCCCGTCCGCGGGGGCGATCGCGCGGGCCGCCGTGCCCGTCCGGATGGTGGCCCCGCGCAGGTCGAGATACGCCGCGAGCGGCGCCCAGATCGCGGTCAGGTGGTCCGTGCGCGGGGCGTCGAATCCGATGCCCTCGGGGTTGCCGAGGAAGTAGTAGTGGAACATCGCGATCAGCTCGCCCGCCGACAGCCCACCCTGGTTGCAGAAGAACGAGCGGGCGAACGCCTCGAACAGCATCGCCTGCGCGCGGTCGGTCATCCGCAGCCCGGCGAGGAACGTGTCCGCGGGTACGTCGTCGAAGAGCGCGGTGGTGCGCTCGCGGTCGTAGCCGAGCAGCTCGGCGGCCAGCGCCTGGTCGGAGCGCAGCACGTCGGCGGTCCCGAGGCTGCGGGAGCGGGCGAAGAGCGCCAGCAGGTTCAGCGGCGGCGCCGCGGGAAGCCCGGCGATGTCCTCGGGCGGCCACGTCCGCGAGATCACCGGGTAGCCGTCGACGGGTGCCAGGAACTCCAGCGCGGGTGCGGCGCGGCGCAGGATCGCCCGCCAGGTGTAGTAGTGGCGGAAGAACGCGTGGAACCCGTGCTCGAGGACCTGCTCCGTCCCGTCCGGGAGCGTGTGCGGCCAGGCCCCGAGCCGCCCGCCGAGCGTCGGCGCCGCCTCCAGCACCGTGACGGCGACGCCCCGCTCGGCGAGGACGACGGCGGCGCTCACGCCCGCGATCCCGCCCCCGACGACCACGGCCTCCGTGCCCGCAGGCGCGGCGCGGGGCCGTGCGGGGTCGGCGGCGACCATGAGGCGGGGCCGCATCCGGCCGGGCGCGGCGCGGAAGGCCAGGGCGCGCGGGTCGATCACGTGGCGAGCCTGCCACGCCCCGCGTCCATGATCACCGCCGCAGGTGCGCAGCGTCCGTATCCGAGCGCGGTGCACCTGGCGCGGTGATCAGTCGGTCGGATACGGCGTCGGGGCGCTCACCGGGCAGTGGAAGCACTGCTCCACCTCCAGCCGGGTCGCCCGGTGCGGGCGCCGGACCAGCACGAACGCCAGCACCCCCGCCGCGGCGAGGAGCCCGGCGGAGATGCCGACGGCCACGCCGAAGCCGACCGAGAACGCGGCGGGGTCGTGGTAGTCCTCGCCCGAGATCCCCGCGAGCCCGGGCAGCAGCGCGACGGCGAGCAGCCCCGCGGCGCGCGCGACGGCGTTGTTCACCCCGGATGCCGCACCGGCGTAGCGGTCCGGCGCGGAGTCCAGGACGGCGGCGGTGAGCGGCGCGACGGTGAGGGTGAGGCCCGCGCCGAACACGAGCACGGCCGGCAGCACGTGCAGCGCCCACGACGCGCCCTCCCCGATCCGCAGCATGAGCAGCAGCCCGCACGCCGCGAGCAGCGGCCCGAAGGTGAGCGGCAGGCGCGGCCCGATCCGCTGGGCGAGCGCGCCCGCCCGGGAGGAGAACGCGAGCATCACCAGCGTGACCGGCAGCAGCGCCGTCCCGGCCGCGAGCGGGGTGAACCCCGCGACCGTCTGCAGCTGCAGCACCAGCAGCACGAACACCACCCCGAGCGCCGCGTAGACGAGCAGGGTGACGGCGTTGGCGGCGGCGAACACGCGGTCCGCGAAGAGCGTGGGCGGCACGAGCGGGTGGGGCGAGCGCCGCTCCACGGCCACGAACGCTGCGAGGGCGAGCATCCCGGCGAGCAGGATCGCCCACAGGGCCGGGCTCGGCCCGCTCTCGCCGAGCGCGGTGAGCGACCACGTCAGCAGGGCGAGCGCGGAGGCCGCGAGCGTGGTGCCGGTCAGATCCAGGCCTGGCGGGGCGTCCTCGTCGCGGCTCTCGGGGACGTGGCGCAGCGCCACGACCACCACGACCGCGGCCAGCGGCAGGTTGATGAGGAACACCAGCCGCCAGCTCAGCTCGACGAGCCACCCCCCGACGAACGGGCCGATCGCGGCGGCGATCCCGCCGAGCCCGGACCAGGCCCCGATGGCGGCGCCGCGGTCCTCGCCGTGGAACGACGCGGAGATGAGCGCGAGGCTGCCGGGGGTGAGCAGCGCCCCGCCCACGCCCTGCAGGCCGCGGGCGACGATCAGCGTCTGGATGTCCGGGGCGAGCCCGCACAGCAGCGACGCCAGCGCGAACCACACCACGCCGATCACGAACACCCGCCTGCGCCCGAAGCGGTCGCCGAGGGAGCCGCCGAGCAGGATGAGCGCGGCGAGCGCGAGCGTGTAGGCGTTGACCGTCCACTGCAGCCCCGCGAACTCGGCGCCCAGCTCGGTGCCGATCCGCGAGAGGGCGACGTTGACGACCGTTCCGTCGATCATGACGAGCGCGCTGCCCAGCACGGTGGTGAGCAGGACCCACCGGCCCGCCGCAGTGCCGAGCCGCAGGTCCCCGTGAGCCGCCACGGCATCCATCCTGGCGTGCCGCCGCCCGCGCCGCCGTCGGCAGGTTCTGTACGAGCTGCGGGACCGACCGGCTCCGTCGGCGGACATAGGGTCGGACCATGATTCACGTGTCGGTGGCCGACGGGGTCGGCCTGCTGGAGCTGGACCGGCCGGACCGGCGCAACGCCCTCGACGTCGAGCAGTGCCGCCGCATCGCCGCCGGAATGGCCGCTGTGCTGGACCGGGGCGCTCGGGCGGTGGTCGTGACGGGGCGGGGCACGAGCTTCTGCTCGGGTGCGGACTTCGGGCAGGTCTACACCGACGGCTTCCGGGACGCCCTGTACGCGGCGCTGCACGCCGTGACCGACGCGCCGGTTCCGGTGGTGGCGGCCGTCAACGGCCCGGCGATCGGGGCGGGAACACAGCTCGCGATCGCCTGCGACCTGCGCGTGGTCGCGCCGGACGCCGTGTTCGGGGTGCCTACGGCGCGGATCGGTCTCGCGGTGGACCCGTGGACGGTGCGTCGGCTCGCGCGCATCGCGGGCGGGGGGACGGCGCGGGCGATCCTGCTCGGCTGCGAGCAGGTGGGCGCCGAGCTCGCGCACGCTCGCGGGCTGGCCGACCGGATCGGTGATCTCGATCACGCCCGCGCGCTCGCCGTCGAGATCGCGACGCTCGCTCCGCTCACCCTCGCCTACAACAAGCTCGCGCTGGACCGCGACGACCTCGCCGACGACGATCCGTCGCTGCTCGCGGCGTTCGACCGCTGTTGGGCGAGCGCGGACCTGGAGGAGGGTCGCCGGGCGCGCTCGGAGAAGCGCCGTCCGGCGTTCGAGGGTCGCTAGTACTCCGCCCGGGTCACATCTCGTGACCTGATCGCGACGGTCTCGTTGGGCTCGTCGGGCCGGGTGGACGAGACGTCGAGGAGGGGCGCGCGTGGGTGTACACAGCCGGGAGCGGACGGCCGGGCGCAGGGTGGTCGCCACGGTGCTCGGCGCCGTGCTCGCCGGGGCCGTGCTCGGCGGCGTGGCCGTCGCCGCCCCCGCGGACGCCCTCCCGCTGCCCGCCGCCCCCGCCGCCCCGGCGCTGCCCGGCGCCCCCGCTGTGCCGGCGCTGCCCGCCGTCCCGGGCCCGCCGGCGATCGACCCGATGAACACCGGCCCGGCGCTGCCGGCACTGCCAGCGCTCCCGTCGAACCCGCTGGACCCGGTGAACGGCACCCCGCAGACGAAGGACGTCACCGACGACCTCGGCCAGGTCGGCGAGGACGGGCCGGAGCAGGCGGAGCAGCCGGCGCCGGAGCCGGCAGTCCTCGACGGCGGCACCCGCATCCCCGGCACGCCCTGCTCGGGTGACGTGTCCGCCTGCGTCGACCTGACGACGCTGCGCTCCTGGCTGATCATCGACGGCGAGGTGCGCCGCGGGCCCGTCCCGGTCCGGGTGGGCGACGAGCTCGGGCCGACGCCCGTGGGCCGGTTCGCGGTGCAGTGGAAGGACATCGACCACGTGTCCAGCGAGCTGGGCACCCCGATGCCGTACTCGGTGTTCTTCGCCGACGGCGGAATCGGCTTCCACGAGGGCCCCCAGGACACGGACTCGGCGGGCTGCGTGAAGCTGTCCCACGACGATGCGGTGGCCTGGTACTACGCGCTCGAGGTCGGTGACGGAGTGCAGGTGGTGCGCACCTCGGTGCGGTGAACCGTGCGGGCTGATCTTCTGCCCGGTCTCTACGCCAGGTAGAATAGATGCGTGACGACCCTGGGCGAGCTCGAACGAGCGGTGATGGAGGTCCTGTGGGCCGCCCGCTCGGCTGCCCGCGCGGGAGAGGCGGACGACGCCACGCTCACCGCAAGGGACGTGCAGGACTCGCTCGCGGATCGTGATCTCGCCACTACCACGGTGCTCACCGTTCTCAGCCGCCTCGAACGCAAAGCGTTGGTCAGTCGCGAGCGGGACGGGCGTGCGCACCGCTACAGTGCGGTCGCGAGCCGGGAGGATCACGTGGCCGAGCTGATGCGCGACGCACTGGACGGAGCGCCGGACCGTGGTGCGGTCCTGGCGCGTTTCATCGGGTCGATCGCACCCGCCGAACGCGCACGCCTACGCGATCTCCTGAGCTGAGCCGCCTCTCGTGGAGGCCGCCGCTCTGGCGCTCCTCCTGCTCGGCCTCGCCCTGGCCGAGCCGGTGAGCGTGGTACTCGCACGGGCGGCGTGGCCCGCCCGCGACCCGGTGGGTGCGCTCCTCGTCTGGCAGGCCGTCGGCCTGGCGGGTGGCACGGCCCTGCTGGGCGCGGGGCTGGTCTACGCGCTGTCGCCACTGGCGTCCACCCC
>NZ_JBFWVQ010000113.1:0-17211 GCF_050246655.1 Pseudonocardia sp. | reverse complement strand
CGCGTCGACGGCCACCTCCTTCACGACGTCCAAGGGCGAGCGGGACCTGTCCGCCAAGAACCAGCAGAAGATCAGCAGCAGCACCCAGCAGAGCGCCTTCGTGCAGCGCAACCGCAAGGCCGCCGTCGTCACCGAAGCCTCGCAGGAGGAGCGCGAGTCGCTGACCACGCGCTCCGTGACGAACTACAACCACATGCACGCGCTGTCGGTCCAGTACTACGAGGTGGTCCAGGTCTATCGCACCGAGGTGCGGACCGAGCGGGCCGAGCGTGCGCTCTTCGTGCCCATGCAGCAGCTCACCTTCGACGAGGCCACGATCGCCCGCTTCCGCAGCGCGCTGTTCCGCGCCGCGCTCTCCGACCGGGTCCGGCAGCTGCTCGTCACCGCGGCGGGCAGCGTCGCGGCGTCGCTGGAGCTGCGTCCCGCCTACCGGTTCGTCGACTGACGGGGGATCGATGAGCGACGCGCGGAAGACCCAGCTCAAGATCGCCAAGGCCCGGGCGGCATACCGGGAGCACCTGCGGGAGCTGCAGGCCGCCGGCCTCGTCCTCTCCGTGGACGACCCCCACAACCTCACCGCGTTCTCTCTCGCGGGTGAGGCCTCGCTGGTGGGGGCGGTGTGGGCGGGCGACCGGACGTCAGCGGTGGTGGTCGTCGGCGACGACGGCGAGACCCGCCTCGACGCCGCACGCAGCGGGTCCGCTCCGGTGGCCCCCGCCGTGCATCCCCAGCTCGGAGCCGCGGTGCCGATCTACCAGCTCACCGCGGTCGAAGTCGAGTTCGAGGAGCGCGACGAGGACGACGTCCAGGAGCTGCGGCTGGTGTTCCGGCTCCCGTCGGCGCCCGCGACCAACGTGGAGCTGCGCGCCGACTGCATCCTCCCGAAGGGGGCCACGCGGGCGACCCTCATGACGTTCCAGACGCCGCTCGCGTCGAGCGAGCTCGTCGCCCACCTCAACGAGAACGCGCTGCACTACAGCCAGCAGGTCTGGCTCTCCCTCGATCCCGGCAGCCTCACGGTCCTCCTGGCCCGGTACAGCTACGAGGGCAACCGACTCATCGAACAGATCGACCCGACACCGCTGTCGGCGGCCGGCAACTGCCTGGTGTTCCGGTGGAAGGCCGAGGACGCCCAGGCCTGGAAGGACTGGACGGCGAGCAACGTCGACACGTCCTCGGTCGCCGTCGACCTCGTCGCCATGCCGACCGGCGGGGTCTTCGCCGAAGCCGTCCTCGGCCGGTTCAACTCGGCCGAGAAGCTCGACCTCACCCGGTTCTGGAACTGGCAGGACTCGCCGATCCCCATCCAGGCCCCCGAGATCGCGGCGCTGCAGGCCGGTCAGCGCGTCGTCGCCGAGAGCACGACCCCCGGCGACCTCGATGCGCCGGTCGTCACCATCCAGAACCCGCAGCCGCTGCCGGATCCCACCGGCCTGTCCGGCGCGCTGGCGGCGCTGACCGCCGCGAACCTGTTCCGCGACATGAGCAACGGGTCGGCCACGGCCGCCCTCGCCCAGGCCGCTCTCCAGGCCTCCGCCCAGGGCGCCCAGGGCATCGCCGCGCAGGCCGGCGCGAACATGGCCACCGCAGGACAGTTCACCCTCGAGATGACGAAGGCCCTGGCCGCAGCCGCGCTCGGCATCCCCGCCGCACCCGGGCCCGGGCTCACGAACGTCTCCACAGCGGGCGCGGCGATCAACCACGGGGCGAAGATGGACGCCGCGGCACAGGCGCCGAACCCGCTGCCCCTCGACGGCACCGACGGTGGCCCCGTCGACGGCACCGGCTCCTCCGGGGGTGGTGCAGGTACCGGCGGGACCAGTTCCGGTGCGGGCGGCCGCGTGATCACGGCGAGCACGCGCCCGTCGCAGGAGCAGCTGGCCTTCGCGAGCACCCTGGCGGGGGCGGGCGCGGTCAGCGGAAACGCACCGACGTCCACCCCGGTCGGCGCGGCCGGCGCGGTAGCCCCGAAGAGCGCGGTCCAGATCATCGACGACTTCAAGAACCGATCCGGGCCGGGCAAGTTCGACCTCGACCGGTCGAAGGTCGCCAACCGCCTGACGAAGCTGACCACGGCCGATCCGTTCGGGAACGGCTGCCACACCACCAACGTGGTGTCCGACACGGGCCCACGGATGCTCGACCAGAGGGGCCTCAACGTGTGCGGGGTGGCCGCCTTCCTGCACGTCTGGCTGAAGCGGGACCCGGCCGCGGTCGCGCAGTTCGCCGTCGAGCTGTACGAGACGGGTCGGTCCCGGATCGGCGGTCTCGACGTGGTCCCGCATCCCGAGCTGCTCAACCAGTCGCATCGCGCGATCTGGCCGACGACCAGCGGGAGCGGGGAGTCGCAGTTCGCGGCCGACTTCATGATGCTGTCGGCGCTGCGGGACGCCGCCAACGCGTTTCCCTTCCTGGGCCACGACGACGAGGAGTTGGGCGGGATCACGCCGCCGGGCGACGTCGTCAGCTGGCTGACCGCGACCGGCCTCTACCGGGAGGTGCGCAACCGGACGAGCATCGTGGGCCAACGGCCGATCGAGGAGCTCGAGGAGCTGCAGCCCAACGACTCCCGCGACGTCGTGGTGCTCCTCCACACGCTGGCGATGGCCGGGCCCGGTGTCCCCGGGGCGTGGCAGGCGAACCAGCCCAGCTTCATCGCACGAACCCTGGGCATCGGGATCCCGAACCACTACGTCGTGCTGAACTGCCCCGTCGAGCGGGTCGGCGATCAGCTGCGGCTCCGCATCTGGTGCTGGGGGCGGGGGGACCGCCCGCCGCTCGAGATGCCCGTGACGGCGCTCGCCGAGCACTTCTACGGCGCCATCGTCGCGCGCTGAGCGAGAGCGGCCACCCGGTCAGTGGGCCGCGTCGTCCCAGCTGCGGCCGTAGCCGACGGAGACGTCCAGCGGCACGTTCAGCGCGTACGCCCCGCCCATCTCGCGGCGCACGAGCGCCTCGACGGCCTCACGCTCGCCCTCGGCGACCTCCAGCACCAGCTCGTCGTGCACCTGGAGCAGCATCCGGCTCGTCAGGCCCTCCTCGACGATGGCGCGGTGCACGCCGAGCATGGCGACCTTGATGATGTCCGCGGCGCTGCCCTGGATCGGGGCGTTGAGCGCCATCCGCTCGGCCATCTCGCGCCGCTGCCGGTTATCGCTGGTGAGATCGGGGAGGTAGCGGCGGCGGCCCAGGATCGTCTCGGTGTAGCCGTCCTTGCGGGCGACGTCCACGATCGAGCGCAGGTAGTCGCGCACGCCGCCGAACTTCTCGAAGTAGTCCTCCATCAGCTCGCGGGCCTCCTCGGTGGAGATCCGCAGCTGGTTGGACAGCCCGAACGCCGACAGGCCGTACGCCAGCCCGTAGTTCATCGCCTTGATCTTGGCCCGCTGCTCCGGGGTGACCTCGGCGGGCCCGACGCCGAACACCCGCGCCGCGGTCTCGGCGTGGAAGTCGTGGCTGGAGCGAAACGCCTCGATGAGCGCGGCGTCCTCCGACAGGTGCGCCATGATCCGCATCTCGATCTGGCTGTAGTCCGCCGTCATCAGCTCGGCGCGACCGGGCCCCACGATGAACGTCTCGCGGATGCGCCGGCCCGCGGCCGTGCGGATCGGGACGTTCTGCAGGTTCGGGTCCGTGGACGACAGCCGCCCGGTGGCGGCGATCGTCTGGCTGTACGTGGTGTGGATGCGCCCGTCGTCGGCCACGGACTTCAGCAGCCCGTCCACGGTGACCTTGAGCCGGGTGGCGTCGCGGTGGGTGAGCAGGTGGCGCAGGAACTCGTTGCCGGTCTGCGCGTAGAGGCTCGCGAGCGCGTCCGCGTCGGTGGTGTAGCCGGTCTTGGTGCGCTTGGTCTTCGGCATGCCCAGCTCGTCGAACAGGACGACCTGCAGCTGCTTGGGCGAGCCGAGGTTGATCTCCTTGCCGATCACCGCGTAGGCGTCCTGCGCGGCCTGCTTGACCTGGGCGGCGAAGTCCGCCTCCAGCGCCGAGAGCGCCTCGGTGTCCACGGCGATACCCGCGGCCTCCAGGTCGGCCAGCACGAACTGCAGCGGCAGCTCCAGGTTCGCGAGCAGCTCGGTGCCGCCCAGCTTCGCCAGCTCGGCGTCCAGCGCGTCCGCCAGGTCGGCGACGGCCGAGGCCGCGACCATGTACGTCCGGGCGCGGGCGGCGTCGGCCTCCTCCTCGCCGCCGAGGAGTGAGAGCTGCCCGTCCGCTGCCTCGCCGTCCGAGCGCAGCTCGCGCCGCAGGTAGCGCAGCGCGAGATCGGCGAGGTCGAAGCTGCGCTGCCCCGGCCGGGCGAGGTAGGCGGCGAGCGCGGTGTCGCTGGTGAGCCCGGCGAGCGTCCAGCCGCGGCCGCGCAGGGCGTGCAGCGCCGCCTTAACGTCGTGCGCCGCCTTCGGCACCGACGCGTCGGCGAGCCACTCCCCCAGCGCCTGCTCGTCCTGCGGCGTCATCTTCAGGATGTCGACATAGCCGGTCTGTGCCACGCCGGCGGCCGCGCCTCCCGCGCGGGCCTCCACCGACGGCTCACCCGTCGCGAGCCCGATGCCGTGCACGTCGCGGCCCGCCCAGGTGGCGAGCGGGCCGAAGAACGACAGCCCGACGCGACGGCCGTCGCGCGCGTGCTCGGCGAGCCAGGCCGCCAGCTCGCCGGGCGGGATCGCCCCGCCCTGGACCTCGATGCCACCCTCGGCCTCGGGCTCGGCGCTCGCCAGCGTGGAGAACAGCCGGTCCCGCAGGACGCGGAACTCCAGCTCGTCGAACAGGCGGTGCACGGCGTCGCGATCCCACGCGCGCACCGCGAGATCGGCCGGTCCGGCGTCCAGCGCGACGTCGCGGACGAGCTCCGTGAGCTGGCGGTTGAGCAGCACGTTGGCGAGGTTCGCGCGCAGCGCGTCGCCCGCCTTGCCCTTCACCTCGTCCACCCGGTCGGTGAGCTCGGCGAGCGAGCCGAACTCGCGCACCCATTTCGCCGCCGTCTTCTCCCCCACGCCCGGGATGCTCGGCAGGTTGTCGCTCGGGTCGCCACGCAACGCCGCGAAGTCCGGGTACTGCGCCGGGGTGAGGCCGTAGCGCTGCTGCACCGCCGCCGGGTCGATCCGGCCCAGCTCGGACACGCCCCGGGTGGGGTACAGCACCGTGACGTGCTCGCTGACCAGCTGGAACGCGTCCCGGTCGCCCGTGGTGATGAGCACCTGGAAGCCCTCGGCCTCGGCCTGGGTGGCGAGCGTGGCGATGAGGTCGTCCGCCTCGTATCCGGCGACCCCGAAGTCCGGGATCGAGAGCGCCCGCAGGACCTCCTTGATGAGGTCGACCTGGCCCCGGAAGTCATCGGGTGTCGTCGTGCGGTTCGCCTTGTACTCGGTGTACCGCTCCGAGCGGAACGTCTGGCGCGAGACGTCGAAGCACACCGCGAGGTGGGTGGGCTGCTCGTCGCGCAGCAGGTTGATGAGCATCGACGTGAACCCGTAGACCGCGTTCGTCGTCTGGCCCGTGCCCGTACGGAAGTTCTCCGCGGGTAGCGCGAAGAAGGCCCGATAGGCCAGCGAATGGCCGTCCAGCAGCAGCAGGCGGCGCGTGTTCGGCGGGGACGTGACGGTCGCCGTCGTCGGGGTGGTGGTCGGAGTGCTCATCGGGGGCGAGTCTAGGACCGCCCCCCGACAGTCCTCGGGCGGCCGGACCCGCCCGCGACCGACGACCTGCGCCGCCGGATCGCGGGGGCGCCGCCGGCGCCGGCGGAACCGGTGCCGGACCGTGCCCGTGTGCTGTGGGTGGACGACCAGCCGCAGAACAACGCACTCCTCATCGACCAGCTCATGGGCGCGGGTGTCGCGGTCGACATCGCCCGATCGACAACCGAGGGGATGACCCTCGCCGCCCGCCGCCGCTACGGCGCGATCATCACCGACATGGGCCGGGACGAGGAGGGCCGGTTCCGTCCCCGAGCGGGCCTCGACCTCATCCGCCAGCTCCGCGACGCCGGCGACCGGACGCCCGTTCTGGTCTTCACCAGCTCCCGGTCCGCTCGGGACCATGGCCTCGAGGCGCGCGAGCTGGGCGCTCATGACGCCACGTCGTCCGGCGTGGACCTCGTGGCGTTCCTGCGCGCCAACGGGGTGATGCAGGTGACTCGCTAGCGGCGCACGGCGGGCCGGGCGCCGTACAGCGCGGTGCGCAGCGGCGGGCCGAGCAGCAGGCGGACCTCCGCCGCCGGCAGCGCGACGAGCGGGCCGTAGGGGTTGAGGTACCGCGTGAAGATCAACCCGGTGAGGACCGCGACGGCCGCGGCCGCCCGCTGCGTGGCGTTCGGGCCGCCGAGGAATTCGGCAAGCCTGCACAGCAGCTCGCGCTCCAGGTACTCCCGGAACACCCGCATGACCTCCTCGCTCTGCAGCGCGGGCGCCGCCGCCGCGCCGTCCCACTGGTCGGTGACCGCTCGCAGCAGGCGATCGGGGAGCCCGGCCCGATCCCCGGCCACCGCCTCGGTCACGGCCAGCGACCCGGTGCAGGGCAGCGGGACCGCCTCCCCGAACAGGCCCTGCTTGGAGCCGAAGTGGTAGCCGATCAAGGCCTGGTCCACGCCTGCGCGGGCGGCGACGGCACGCACCGTCGTGCCGCGGTACCCGCGCTCCAGGAACAGCTCGCGCGCCGCGGCGAGGATCGTCGCGCGGGTGGGCGGGTGGCCCGCCGGGCGGCCCCGCGACCGCGGTTTATTCAGCACAGTTGAATAATCCGGTGCTCCGGACGCACCGTCAACCGCATGCGAATCGTCATCCTCGGCGCAGGCGGCCCGACCGGACGCCTGCTCACCGACCAGGCCCTGGCGCGTGGTCACGACGTCGTCGCCGTCGCACGGCGCCCGGTAGTCGGGACCGGGCGGGACCGCCTGACCCGGATGCAGGCCGACGCCACCGATCTCCGAACCCTCGGGCCCGCCGTCCAGGGCGGCGACGCGGTGCTGTCGGTGCTCGGGACGGTTCACCCCCGAACCCGTGGACGTCTACTCGACGGGCACGGCGAACATCGTCGCGGCGCTGCGCCGCCACGGCGTCCGCAGGCTCGTCGTCGTCAGCTCCAGCGTCATGGACCCGCGCTGGCGGCCCAGCGGGGAGGCCCTGTTCAACGGGGTGCTCGATCCCCTGGTCAACCGCCGCTTCGGGCGCACCGTGCACGACGACATGCGGCGCATGGAGGCGCTCGTCCGCGACACCGACCTCGACTGGACGATCGTCCGCCCGTCCGGGCTGTTCGACCTGCCGGAACCGACAGCCTACGAGACGAGCGAGGACCGAGCGGACGGGCTGTTCACCGCCCGCCCCGATCTGGCCGCCGCGATGCTCGACACGCTCGACGGCGACCGGTGGGTGCGGCGGGTGATGGCGGTCATCACGACCGCGCGGCGACCCCGGATGCTCTCCCTGCTGTGGCGGGAGCTGGCGGCCCGGTGAGGCGGCGCGGTGAGTCGGCTCAGCCGACCTGCGCCATGACCTCGTCGGACACGTCGAAGTTCGCATACACGTTCTGGACCTCGTCGGAGTCCTCGAGCGCGTCGATCAGCTTGAACACCTTGCGCGCCTGGTCGGCGTCCAGCGGCACCTGCATCGACGGCAGGAACGTGGGATCGGCCGAGTCGTAGTCGATCCCGGCGTCCTGCAGCGCGGTGCGCACCGCCACCAGGTCGGTGGCCTCGCTGACGACCTCGAAGCTCTCCCCGAGGTCGTCGACCTCCTCCGCACCGGCGTCGAGCACGGCGAGCAGGACGTCGTCCTCGGTCAGGCCGTCCTTCGGCACGATCACGACGCCCTTGCGCGTGAACAGGTAGGACACCGAGCCCGGGTCGGCCATCGTGCCGCCGTTGCGGGTCATCGCGAGGCGGACCTCGGTGGCCGCGCGGTTGCGGTTGTCGGTGAGGCACTCGATGAGGACCGCGACCCCGTTGGGTCCGTAGCCCTCGTACATGATCGTCTGGTAGTCCGCACCGCCGGCGTCCGCACCGGAGCCACGCTTGACCGCCCGGTCGATGTTGTCGTTGGGCACCGAGCTCTTCTTGGCCTTCTGGATGGCGTCGTAGAGCGTGGGGTTGCCGTCCGGGTCACCACCGCCGACCCGCGCGGCGACCTCGATGTTCTTGATCAGCTTGGCGAACATCTTGCCGCGTCGGGCGTCGATGACGGCCTTCTTGTGCTTGGTCGTGGCCCATTTGGAGTGGCCGCTCATCGAAGTCCTTTCTCCGTACACACAGCGCGACCGATTCTACCGGCGGGGTGGGTTGCCGCTCGTCACCGCCCAGTGGGGTGGCTTCACTCCGGCTGGACCGCAGTAAAGCCACCCCACTGCGGGCCACGAGCACCCGACCGCCGGCCGATTCCGCCGATCGGCCCACGGCGCGCGTCGCGGTGCCGATCATGCGTGCCATGCGACGAGGACGAGGACCGAGCCGGGCCGAGCTGTGGGCGGCGGCACGTGAGGGCGTGATCTCGGCCCGCAGCCTCGTCGCGCTCGGCGTACCCGAGTCCACGGTGTACGACCGGTGCCGCGACGGCGGTCCGTGGCAACGGCTCGCACCGGGGATCGTGCTGCTGTCCACCGGGCGGCCGAGCGTGCACCAGCTCGTGGTCGCGGCCCTGCTGCACGGCGGGCCGGACGCGATGCTCACCGGGCTGGAGGCGTGCCGCCGCCACGACATCCACCGCACGCCGCCGCGTGACGGGACACTGCAGCTGCTGGTCCCGCACACGCGCCAGGTCCGGCACACGTGGTTCGTGCGGGTGGACCGGACGCGCCGCCTTCCGATCCCCGTGCATCATCGCGGCGTCCCGCTGGCCCCGCCCGTCCGGGCGGTCATCGACGCCGCTCGCTGCCTCCGGTCCGAGGCGACGATCGCGGAGCTCGTATCGGACGCCGTCCAGCGCGGTACCTGCACGGTGGCCGAGCTGTCCGCCGAGCTGGACTCGGGCGGACAGCACGGCAGCGCGACGCCCCGGCGGGTGCTGCGCGCGGTCGGCGCCGGCATCCGTTCGGCCGCGGAGCTCGACGCGCGGAAGCTCTGGGCCGCGTCCGGGCTCCCCGAGCCGTGGTGGAACGCCGCGGTGTACGACGCCGCGGGCCAACTGCTCGGCATCGCCGACGCGTGGTGGGACGAGGTGGCACTCGCCTGGGAGATCAACTCCTTCGCGTGGCATCTCGGGCCCGCGGACTACGCGCGTGAGCAGGAACGCCATGCCCGTTTCACCGCCGCCGGGGCGAGCCTGCTCCCGACCCTGGCCCGCAGGCTGCGGGCCGACCGCGCCGGCGTCACCGCCGAGCTGTGCGCGGCGTACGCGGCGGCGGCCGCGAGGCCTCGGCCGGCGGTGCGTGCGGTGCGCGTCGACGGCGTTCCCCCGGTGCAGTGGGGTGGCTTTGCTCCGGCTGGACCGGAGTGAAGCCCCGCTCCCCGGTGCAGTGGGGTGGCTTTGCTCCGGCTAGACCGGAGTGAAGCCACCCCACTGCGAACCGGAGCGGCGGGCGCTGCGGACGGCGGGGGGAGGGGGACGGCGGCGGGAGCGGCGGACGGCGGGCGCTGGGAACGGCGGGCGCTGGACGGCGGCGCTACAGCGACGCGTAGAAGTCCAGGTGGCGCCGCGCGGCGGCGTCCCAGGTGTGGCGCGCGGCCAGCGCGCGACCCGCGGCGGCACGCCGCGGGTCCGGTGCGGCGAGGGCCGCGTCGAGCGCCGCGGCGAGCGCCTGCGGCCCGCGGGCGAAGACCGCCGCCCCGGAGAACGTCTCGCGGAACACCGGCAGGTCCGAGATCACCAGGGGCACGCCCGCGGCGAGCGCCTCCATCGCGGCGATCCCGAATCCCTCCTTCACCGACGGGAACGCGAACACGCCCGCCCCGGCCACCAGCGACGGCAGCTCCGCATCCGCAACGGTGCCCAGCAGCACCGGCCGCACGCCGAGCTCCACGGCCCGCCGCTCCCACACCGCGCGGTACTCGCGGTGGTCGAAGACGGTCTCCCCGCCCGCGACGACCAGCTCGACCCCCGGGGTGCGCATCGCCGCGAACGCCTCCAGCAGCTCCAGGCTGCCCTTGCGCGGCTCGATCCCGCCGACGGTCAGCACGTACGGTGCCGCTCGTCGGGCGGGCACCGCCACGGCGAACCGCTGGGCGTGCACCCCGTTCGGGATCACCGTCGCGCCGATCCCCCAGCCGTCGCGCAGCTCGGTGGCGACGGCGTCGGACACGCACACGTGCGCGGGGGGGTCGACGATCGCCCGCTCGTGACAGCGCGCGAGCTGGGGCGTCGTGAACCGGTCGAGGTGGTGCACGGTGCGCACGTCGACGCGCACGGCGTTCGCCGAGATGCAGTCCTGGGCATGCACGATGTCGTACCCGCCCTCGAACGCCCCGCCGAGGACGGCGATCGAGCGCAGGACCCGCTCGCCCACGGTCTCACCCTCGATCTCGGGCAGCGCCACGACCCGCACGGTGACGGCCGGGTCGACCGGGCGGAAGAACCCGGTGTCGCCGCCGCGGCCCAGGCTCCACACGGTCACGTCGACGCCTCGCGCGGCCAGCGCCTCGGCCAGCGCCAGGGTGTGCACGACGCCGCCGCGTGGCTTGGTGGAGTAGGTCAGCAGCGCGACGCGGTCAGTACGCATCCGGCCGCCGTTCGCGCAGGTGGTGCAGGACCCGGCGGGCGGTGGCGATCTCCGCGCACACGTCGACGTCCGCGGCGGCGATCCCGGCCTTGGCCCAGGTGCGGGCGAGGATCTCCCCGCCGGGGCCGACCACCTTGGCCTGCCCGAGGAAGCGCATCCCGCCGAGCGCCCCGGTCTGGTTGCTCGACACCAGCACGACCTGGTTCTCGGCGGCGCGGGCCCGGTCGTAGAGGTCGAACAGCCGCGACTGCCGGTCCTGGCTCATCCGCGGCGCCCGGTTCGTGACGCTCGTGGGCCACGCCGAGAGGCACGCGAGGATCTGCGCCCCGTCCACCGCGAGGGCCCGGGCGGCCTCGGGGAAGGTCTTGTCGTAGTCGATGAGCATGCCCAGCCGCCCGACGGGGGTGTCGAACGCGGCGAAGCCCGTGCCCGGCGCGTAGGCCCGCGACTCCCCCGGCGGCTGGTGCACCTTCCGGTGCCTGCCGAGCACCCCGTCACCGTGCAGGCAGACGGCGGTGTTGTAGCAGCGCCCGCCGTCCTCCTCCCGGTACCCGACGCAGACGACCATGTCGCCCGCGAGGGCGCGGACGCGCTTGAGCGCCGGGTGGTCCTCGTCGAGGGCGGGCGGCAGGTCCTCGCCGCGGGCGAGGTCGAGGTAGCCACCCAGGGCGGCGTCCGGCAGGACCAGCAGCCCGACGCCGTCGCGGCGCGCGTGCGCCACCACCGTCGCGATCCGCTCGACGGCATGGTCCAGATCGCGGCCGAAGGCGGCGGCCACGGCGGCGAGCCTGGGCATCAGGACGAAGCGTAGGCGTGCGGGCGCCGGTCCCGGAGGTGTCCCATGTACCGGCGCGCCGCGTGCACGGCGGCCGGCACGTCGACGTCCGCGAGCGCCACGCCCTCGGCGACGCCGGTGGTGGCGAGGACCTCGCCGCCCGGGTCGACCACCTTCGCGCTCGCCACGAACCGCAGCGACCCGAAGTCCCCCGACTGGTTCGCCGACACCCAGACGACCTGGTTCTCCAGCGCCCGGGCCCGGTCGAACAGGTCGAACCGGCGGGTCCAGCGGTCCTCGGCAAGGTCCGGCGCGGGGTTCGTGCGGGCCGACGGCCACGCCGACACGCACGTGATGATCTCGGCACCGTCCAGCGCGAGGGAGCGGGCGGCCTCGGGGAACGCCTTGTCGTAGCAGATCAGCATGCCCATCCGGCCCGCCGGTGTGTCGAACGCGGCGAACGACGAGCCCGCGGCGTACGTCGCGTCCTCGGAGAGCGGCTGGTGCACCTTGCGGTGCAGGCCGAGCACCCGGCCCGCGCCGACGGCCACCGCCGAGTTGTACCAGCGACCCCCGCCGTCCTCGCAGAACCCGGCCACGACGACTGTGTCGCCCGCGAGCCGCACCAGCTCGGCGATCTCGGGGCCGTCGACCTTGAGCGCGGGCGGCGGCGGCGCGTCGCCGTCGAGGTCGGACAGGTAGCCGCCGAGCGCCGCCTCGGGGAACGCGACGAGGGTGGCGCCCTCCGCCCGGGCGGCCGTGACGGTCTTCGCGATGCGTTCGAGATCCGCGTCGAGGTCGCGGTCGAACGGCGCGGCGACGGCCGCGATCCTCATGACGCGATCCCCATCCCGGTCACGGGTCCCGCGACCGCCTCCGTGAGCTCCCCGTCGGGCCAGCGCAGCGCCACCCCCGCGCCGTGGACGAGCTCCCCGCACTCCCCGCCGGTGGCCGGGCCCGCGTCGAGGACGGGTCCGCCGGCGGTCAGCATCCCGAAGCCGGGGAAGCAGGTCAGCCAGTCCCCCGCGGACGCCCCGTCCGGTCGCGGCACCGCCGCGACGTCCAGGACGGCGCCGCACCCGGACGCCTCGGCGAGCATCCCGAGGGTGCCGGCGATCCCGGCCATCGAGACGTCCTTCGCGGCCGCCGGGCGCGCGGCCGCCACCGCGCCGAGCATCGCCCGCAGCTCGGGGGTGCGGCGGGTCGACGTGGAGTCCCACTGCCGCCCGGTGTAGCCGGGGCGCCAGCCTCCGCCGAGGTCCGCGGTGAGCCGGACGGCCTGCCCCGGCCGCCCGCCGCCACCGCGCACGGGCGCCGCGGCGCGTCCCAGCGCCGTGACGGACAGCGCCGCGGGAACCCCCAGCTGCGTGTGCCCGCCGAGCACCGGAACCGCGTACGCCGTGGCGGCGGCCCGCAGCCCCGCCAGCACCGCGCGGACCGCGGCGACGTCCCGGCCGGCGACGGCGTCCAGCAGCCCGACGGGCTCGGCACCCATCGCCGCCAGGTCGTTGACGTTGACCAGGACCGAGCACCAGCCCGCCCACCACGGGTCGCGCTCCACCATCGACGGGACGATCGCGTCGCAGGCCGCCACGACGTCCGATCCGGGCACCGGGACGCCGTCGTCACCGACATATCCCGGCCCACCGGGGGCGAGCCCGGCGAGGAGCTCACCCAGCGGAGCCTTGCCCGCTGCGGCCGACGCGATCCGCCCCATCGGCCTGCGCATCAGCACGTGCCGGCGGCCCGCCACCTGCACCGACCGGACCCGCTGCCAGCCGAGACGCGCGAAGAACCGCTCGTTGGCCGGCAGCACGGTGGCGTCGAAGCGCAGCGCGCCCGCGGCCTCGGCGTGCGCCACGGCGGCCCGGACGAGCGCGGCGCCCACCCCGCCGACCCGCCTGCCCTCGGGTGTGACGGCGAGCCTGCCGCCGAACCACCAGCCGATGTCGGTGCCGGTGACCGGGCCGAGGCGGACGCCGCCGAGGTAGCGGCCGTCCGGGGCGTGCGCGGCGAGGACGACAAGGCGCGGGTCCTCGTCGTGGTCGTCCCGGTCGTCGTGGGCGAACACGCCCTGCTCACCGACGAAGACCTCGCGGCGCAGGTCGTGATACGCAAGGACGGCGTCAGTGCGCTCCACGGTGAAGCGGGGCGGGCGCCGCGGCGGCCCGGTGAGCACCGCACCGAGGGCGTCACCCACCGTGCCGCCGCCGCCCGCCCCGCCGCCCACCGTGCCCCCGACCGGCGCGGCGAACGGCCCGGACCGGCGGGTGCTCATGCCCCCGCCGCCGGCAGCGCGCTGCAGGCCCCGCAGGCGGCGCATCCCGCAGCCTGGTCGGCCCCGCGCATCCCGGCCGCCCGCAGCAGGTCCGCCACGCGTCCCGTGACGTCCGCGACGACGGCCGGGTCGGGCGGGGTGGCGCCGTCGGCGTGGGCGAGCGTGCCGGGCAGCACCCGCAGCGGGACGACGAACGGGTAGACGCCGCGCTCGACGAGCCGCCCGCAGGCCGTCACCAGCTCGTCCGGGTCCTCGCCGAGCCCGACGAGGACGTAGGTGGACACGCGGTTGCGGCCGAACACCGCCACCGCCCGGTCCCACGCGGCCTCGTACTCGGCCATCGGGACCGCGCCCTTGCCGGGCATCCACGCCCGGCGGACGTCGTCGTCGAGTGCCTCGGCGTGGATGCCGATGGCGGTGGCCCCCGCCCGGTGCAGCTCGTCGATGGCGTCGAGGTCCCCTGGCGGCTCGATCTGCACCTGCACCGGGATGCCGGGCACGGCGGCGGTGACCGCGCGCACGCACCGGGCCAGGTGCACCGCACCCCGGTCCGGCCCGGTGGTCGTGCCCGTGGTGAGCACGACCTGGCGCACCCCGTCCAGCGCGACGGCGGCGGCCGCCACCTCGGCCAGCTGGGCCGGTGTCTTCGCCGCGACGGTGGACCCGGCGCGCAGCGACTCCTCGATCGCGCAGAACCGGCAGCGCTGCGACTCGTCGTAGCGGATGCAGGTCTGCACGACCGTGGAGGCGAGCACGTCGCGCCCGTGCAGCAGGGCGATCTTGCGGTACGGCACGCCGTCCGCGGTGGCCAGGTCGTAGAAGCGCGGCCTGGCCACCGGGGTGACGGCGACGCCGAGGTCGGTCCCGTCCTCGTAGATGCGCCCGTCCCGCACCACGTACGGGCTCCCCGGGTCGATCGGCAGTGCCGCGTTGACACCGTCGACCACGAGGTGCCCGTCGTCGCTGGGCCCGGCGCCCGGCCCGCGGCGCACGGACGTCTCCGTCCGCACCCCACGGACGGCGAGCGCGGACCGGACGGCCAGCGGAATCCCGAGATCGACGATGGTCATCGCGGACGCCCTCAGAACATGTAGGTGGAGTTGATGATCGCGCCCTTGCGCGCGTAGTGGATCAGCGCGTCCTGGACGTCGAGGGGGTGGGTGGGGATGACGCCCTCGATGAGGTCCTCCTCGCGGGCGCCGTGCAGCGACAGCCCGAAGCGGCAGCAGTACACCTTGCCGCCCTCGGCGATGAACGTCGCCAGCGAGTTGTTGATGTTGTGCTCGCCGGGGAAGGCCGAGTTCCCCGTGGTCGGGAAGCCGCGGGTGGCCAGGCAGTTCAGCGAGCCGGGGCCGTAGAAGTAGATGGCCGACTCGAAGCCCTTCCGCAGGGCGCGGGTGGCCTGCAGGATCGCGACGAAGCTCACCGACGACTCGTGCGCGATGCCGTGCACGAGGGTGAAGTAGCTCTCGCCGTTCTCCGCCTGGTAGTCGGGGAAGACCTTGGTGCCGCCGTAGATCGAGGAGCCCTCGGGCAGCGACGGGTGCGGGACCTCCTCGAGGGAGGCCTTCTCGGTGTCGGTGAGTCCGACGGTCGCGGTCATCTCTGGTGTCCCTTCGACGGGTGGTGGGTTCATCCGTGGATCACGTCAGCGCACGTCAGAGCACGTCGAACGTGTCCCGGAAGATCAGGTCGGCGAGGTCGCCGTCGCCGGCGGCCGGCGCCGGAGTGCCTGCGGGAGCAGGCATCGTGGCGAGGTGGCGGTGCCGTCCCGGGGCCCGCTCACGCGACCGTCCTCGTGGGCTGCCAGCCGTCCGTGGGGAACGTGTCGGCGGTGCTGCCGGACAGCCAGGACACCTCCAGGCCGCCCGCGCGGTGGCGGGCGATCCGCTCGGCGAGGTACTCGGCGTCCGCGCCGACCCCGCAGAACCGCCCCGAGCCCCAGGTGTGCTGCCAGGGCAGGCCGAGCAGGTAGATGCCGGCCACGGACGCCACCCCGCGACGGTGCGTCGGGTAGCCGCGGCCGTCGAAGATCGGCAGCTCGATCCAGCGGTGGTCGCGTCCGAAGCCGGTGCTCCACACCACCGCGGAGATGCCCGCCTCCCGCAGGTCGAGCTCGCCGGGCTGCGCGCCGGGCGACCAGACCGGTTGGTAGCGCGGCTCGGCCGGGGCGTCGATCCCGCGGGCGGCGATGTGCGCGTCGATGGAGTCCTTGATGCCCTCGCTGACCCGGTCCGCCGCGTCGAGGTTGGCGGCGAGGTCGTCCGCGAAGCCGATCCTGCCGCCGTCGATCTCCGTGAGCCGGCCGTGCAGGACCATGCCCTCGCGGGCGAAGGCGCGCAGGTCGATGTCGTGCCCGCCGTCGCGGCCGGTGACGTAGTGGTTCGCCCGGAAGCGCACCGCGTCCGCGTCGGCGAAGCCGTCGATCGGCGTGGCGTAGTAGCCCATCTCGTCGAGCCAGTCGACGACGTCGCGCCCGCGGTAGCGGCGCGCCACCCGCGGCGCGCCGCCGACGGCCAGGTGCACCTGCCGGCCCGCGAGGTGCAGGTCCTCGGCGATCTGGCAGCCCGACTGCCCGGTCCCGACGACCAGCACCGCGCCGTCGGGCAGTTGCTGCGGGTTGCGGTAGGCGACCGAGTGGATCTGCACGACGTCCGCGGGCAGCCGCTCGGCGGCGCGCGGCAGGTTCGGCACCTGGTAGGGGCCGGTGGCGAGTACCACCTGGTCCGCCGTGAGCGTTCCCGCGGTGGTGGTGAGCTCGAACGCCCGGCCCGCGGCGCGCAGGCGGGTGGCGGCCACACCCTCGACCAGCGGCGGGTCGAAGGAGGCGGCGTAGCGCTCCAGGTAGCCGACGACGTCGTCGCGGAGCATGAACCCGTCCGGGTCCGGGCCGGTGTACGGGAAGCCCGGCAGGTCGCACTGCCAGTTCGGGGTGACGAGGCAGAAGGTGTCCCACCGCTGCTCCCGCCAGGCGAACCCGACGCGCTCGCGTTCCAGCACGACGTGGCCGATGCCGCGGGCGCACAGCCGGTGGCTCATCGCGAGCCCCGCCTGTCCCCCGCCGACCACGACCACGTCGTGATGTCCGCCGTTCAGCCGCATGACGTTAGGACACCGGCAGGCGATGGCGTACGGGTTTCGTCGGGAACAGCACCCCGTTACGCACGCCGCCCGGCGTAACGTCCGGATGACACCGGACCCCGATCAGGCCGCGGCGCGCAGGAACGGTGCGGTGCGCGCGGTCGCCTCGCCGTCGACGGCGTAGCCGCGGACGGCGACCTCCGAGACGTCCGGCGCGTCGCGCAGCGCGCCGAGCAGCGGGCCCGCGACGAACGCGTCGGCGACGCCGCGGGCCTCCTCGGCGGTCGCGAGCGTGCGGTAGGTGACGTGGATCGCGTGCATCGGTGACTCCTCCTGGTCGTCCGGCCGGCGGATCCGGCCCGGTACCGCCGCACGCTGCGCGGGCGCGCTGTCACCCGGTTCGCGCCGCCGTCACGCCGCCGCGGCAGGGCCGTGC
>NZ_JBFWVQ010000112.1:0-17379 GCF_050246655.1 Pseudonocardia sp. | reverse complement strand
CGGGTGCCCGAGCACCCAGCCGGTGACGCCCGCCTCGCGCAGGATCGCGACCAGCAGGCGTTCCGCGGCCGAGTCCGCCCGGTCCCCGGCCGCGGCGAGCAGGCGTCGTTGCCCGGGGGAGCCCCGGGGGCCCGGGTTGCGGCTGAACGCCGCCTGCAGCTCCGCGGGGGAGACGTGGCGCTGCAGGGCGCGGTCCAGCAACGCCGATCCGTCGGGCAGCGCGATCGCCGTCTCGAGGACCGTGAGACCGCGGCCCGTGAGCGTGACGCCCCGGCGGCGGGCGCGGTCGCGCTGGTCGAGGTCGCGGCGCCGCAGCTGCACCCCCCGCTGGGCCCGCCGGTGGTCCCCGCGGGGCACGGTGATCTCGGCGGCCAGGGGCGCGCGCGCCAGCAGGCCGTGCCAGAACGCCGCCGTCGGCCCGCAGAGCAGGGCCGCCGGTCCGCCGGTCCGCCGGTCCGCCGGTCCGCAGCCACGCCGCCCGCAGGCGGGCCTCGTCGGTGAGCCGGTGCCCACCGGCGAGCAGCACCCCGGGATGCAGCTCCCGCCAGGCATCGTTCGCGACCCGGCGCCGGACCGACCGCGCGCTGATGCCTGCGGCCACGGCCTGGGCGACGGTGAGCACGCCGGCCTGTCCGGCGAGCAGCTCGTCGATCGACATCGCCGCAGGATGCGCCGCCGGACCCTCCGTCCGCGGCGGAACGGGGGAACTCCCGTGCAAGATCCGCGGTTGTGGTGCGAGGCGGTCACGGATGGCCGCGTGGCACCGCAGACGCGGATCTACCAGCCGGAGTCGTCGAACTCGTGGCCGGGCGCCTCGCGCAGCAGGCCGCGGTAGGCATCGATCGCGCTGGCCCCGTGGTTGATCACGGCGTCCACCTCACGTGCGATAGGCATCTCCACCCCCGCCCGGCGCGCCAGCTCCATCACCACGCTCGCCGACTTGACCCCCTCCGCGACCTGGTTCAACGACGCGATCGCCGCAGGCACCGACAGCCCCCGGCCGATCGCCTCGCCGACGCGGCGGTTGCGCGAGAGCGGGCTCACGCACGTCACGACCAGGTCGCCCATTCCCGCCAGGCCTCCGAACGTGACGGGCTCGCCGCCGATCGCCTCGCCCAACCGGGCCATCTCCCGCACGGCCCGGCTGATCACCATTGCTTTCGTGTTGTGGCCCGCGCCCGCGCCGTCGCCCATGCCGGCGGCGATCGCGAACACGTTCTTGAGCGGGCCGCAGATCTCCACCCCGACGACGTCCGTGGTCGAGTAGATGCGGAACATCGGCGTGCGGAACAGCTCCGCGAGCTGGGCCGCGAGGTTGCGGTCCGACATCGCGAGGGTGGCCGCGGCCGCGTAGCCGTCCAGCACCTCGCGGGCGATGTTCGGCCCGGCCAGCACGCCGGCGGGGCTGCCCGGCAGGACCTCGCCGACGATCTCCGTCATCCGCAGGTCCGTGCCCTGCTCCAGGCCCTTCACCAGGCTCACGATCGGCACCCACGGCCGGACGAACGGCGCGGCGTCGGTCAGCACGGCGCGGAACCCGTGCGACGGCACGCCCATCACCAGCGCGTCCGCGTCGGAGACGGCCTCCTCCAGGGAGTTGGTGGCGTGCAGCTTGCGCGGCAGCTTCACCTCGCCGATGTAGCGGGAGTTGCCGTGCGCACCGTTGACCTCCGCGACGATCTCCGGCGACCGGGCCCAGAGGATGGTGGGTGTGCTGCGCGCCACGATCGCGGCCACCGCGGTCCCCCACGACCCGGCTCCGAGCACAGCCACCGTCGGCTGCCGTCTGATCACCCGGGGAATCTAACAGCGCAGGCGCGGTGGCGGGTGCGATGCAGCCACCACTCGGCGACCAGCAGGTTCACCACCCAGCTCAGCCAGGCGCTCGCCCCGACCGCCTGGGCGAGCTCGGGTGCCGCCGCCGGTCCGGGATCGGTGCCGAACACCTCCGGCGCGAAGACGGCGATGCACAGCACGACCCATATCCGGTTCGCGACGATCGAGAACGCGAGCGCGGCACTGCGCACCATCCATTCGCGGTGCTCGGCGAACCGCCGTCGCCGGGCCGCCCGCACCCCGGCGACCGTCGTGATCAGCCATAGCAGCGCGAGCATCGTGTTCGCGACGCGCTGGTTGGCGCCCCACACCCCGTACATGGTGATCGTGAGCACCGAGAGCGAGGCGAGGATCGCCGACGCCGCGTACACGCGGCCGCTCCGGCGGTGGACCTCCGGGTGGGTCGCCCGCAGCCACGGCCACAGCTGGACGCACGCGGCGACCAGCGCGACCGCGCCGAGCAGGATGTGCACGACCAACGCCGGGTAGTACCAGGCGACGTCCGCGGGGATCGGGAGGCGGCTGCGCGCCGGGTCGAACGTGAGGTAGGGAGGCACCGAGAACGCGAGGAACGCGACCGCCAGGAGCGCGAGGACCAGCCACGGCCAGGTGAAACGCCGGACGGTGTCCGGCCGCGCTGTATATGCCATACACAAAGTTTATGAGATAAACTAACCACCGGTGCAATCTATTCCCGGAGGTGCCCGTGCCCGAACCCCGACGTGGCGGCCTGCACCGCGACCGGATCGTCGCGGAAGGTGTCCGGATCGCCGACGCGGAGGGTCTCGTCGGGCTGTCGATGGGCAAGGTCGCGGCCCGTCTGGGGTTCACGGCGATGTCGCTCTACCGCCACGTCGCGAGCAAGGACGAGCTGGTGCTGCTCATGCAGGACGCGGCAATCGGGCCATCGCCGCGCCTTGCAGGCACGGGCTGGCGGGCCGCGCTGGAGGAGTGGACGTGGGCCGCGCTGGCGCGCTTCCGGGCCCACCCGTGGATGCTGCAGGCGGTCGCGATGTTCGGCCCGCCCGCCACGCCGCACCAGCTCGGCTGGCTGGAGAGCGCCCTCGGCGCGCTGGCCCCCACCGGCCTGGCGGAACCCGAGAAGGTCAACACAGTGCTGCTGCTCAGCGCGCACGTGTTCGCGGACCTGCAGTGGGCCGCGTTCGGCACCGCGCCCGGGGTGCCGGACCCGGCCGGCTACGGCGCGCGGCTCGCGGAGCTGCTCGACGCCGACCGGTTCCCCGCCGTGCTGCGCGCGGTCCACGGCGGCGCATTCGCGCCCGCCGAGGGCTCGCGGGCCGAGCGGGACGCCGACTTCGCATTCGGGCTCGCCCGCATCCTCGACGGCGTCGAGCATCTGGTGCGATCGCGCACCGGGCCGTGACGGGCATGCCGATCGGGCTACCCGTCCATCAGTCGACCGGGCGAGTGCACTAGCCTCTCCCGCAGGCTCCCCGTCGCCGAGCTCCCCCGGAGATGGCCCCCATGCGCTCTCGTCGTGTCCTGGCCGCCGCCCTCGCGGCGGCGGGTTCCGTCCTCCTCGCCGCGCTGCTGGTGACCGTCGCGCAGGCCGCTCCCGCGCCCGAGCCCGAACCCCAGGGCGAGAAGTCGACCTTCCCCGAGGTGCCGTTCACGGTCACCAACGACCTCACCGGGCTGTGCCTGTCGGGCAAGGCGCCCGCGACGGGGGAACGGACGGGCCTGGTCGTCGTCGAGGCCTGCGACACCGGCTCCGACCAGCGGTGGACCTACGACGTCGCGAGCAAGCGCCTGCGCAACGAGAAGCTCGGCCTGCGCTGGTGCCTCTCGGCCGAGGGGCCTGCGATGGTGCGCTGCCCCGACATCCGCAGCGACACCTACCGATGGTTGCAGGGCAACGGCATCTACACCCCCGGCGACGGCAACCGGCGCTACCTCGGGGTGCAGGCCGACACGCACCAGGTACTGGTCGCGGCCCCGGGCGTCGCGGGACGGGGCTTCGACTGGACGGTCGCGCCCGTCGAGCAGCCGCGGGCCGCGGCGGACTCGGCGCCCGCGCCGACGAGTGCCGAGTCCCCCGCGCCGGCCGCAGCACCGCTGCCGGTCGCTCCCCCCGGTGCGGAGGGCCTGCCCGTTCCCGGGCCGGGCGCGCTGCCGGCTCCCGGAGCGCTGCCCCTGCCGGGCCCGGGTGGGCTGCCGGCTCCCGGGGGGCTGCCGGCGCCGGACGCCCTGCCGCTGCCGGTGCCGTAGGCCGCGCCGGCGCAAGCTCCCCGGTGGCTGCGGGACCGGCCCGGGGGCTCACCCGGGTCGGGCGAGGTCCGGAAGCAGGTCCAGCGCGCGGGCGAGGCGCTCGGTCCACCACCGCCCGCGGTCCGGGTCGGCCGCGTGGCGCGCGAGCAGGGCCGGATCGGGTTCGGGCGGCGTGCGCGGCACGGGCAGGAATCCCGCGACGGGGCGGAACGGACGGGCGACGGGATCGCCGTCCAGCAGCGCGGTGGTGCCCAGGCCGCAGGCGAGCTCCAGCTCGGGCAGGGCGCCCGCGAGCGCGAGCTGCGCCGCGAGCCCGACGCTCGTCTCCAGCGCCGAGGACACCACGACGGGCAGCCCGGCGGCCTGCGCCACCTCCAGGGCCCGGCGCACCCCGCCCAGCGGCGCGCACTTGAGGACCGCGACGTCCGCGGCCCCGGCCACGGCCACCCGCAGCGGGTCGTCGGCGCGGCGGATCGACTCGTCCGCCGCGATCGGCACGTCCACCCGGCGGCGCACGGCGGCGAGCTCGTCGATGCCCGCGCACGGCTGCTCGACGTACTGCAGCCCGCCGGCGGCCCGGTCCAGCTCCCGGATCCGGACGACGGCGGTGTCGACGTCCCAGCGTCCGTTGACGTCCACGCGCAGCGCACCGCCCGGCCCGAGCGCGTCGCGGACGGCCTCGACGCGCGCGAGGTCCTCGGCGTGGGAGCAGGCGTGGTCGGCGATCTTGACCTTCGCCGTCGTGCATCCGGAGGCCGTGACGATCGCGTGTGCCCGATCCGGTGGGACGGCGGGAACCGTGGCGTTCACCGGCACGCGGTCGCGGACCGGGGCCGGCCAGCCCCGCGTCACCTGCTCGACGGCCGTCGCGAGCCAGGCCGCCGCCTCCGCGTCGCCGTACTCGGGGAACGGGCAGAACTCCCCCCAGCCCAGGGGGCCGCGCACCAGCACGCCCTCGCGGACGGTGATGCCGCGGAAGCGGGTGCGCAGCGGGATCGCGTAGGGGCGGACCTCGTCGAACACCGTCATCCTCACCTCAGGCACGGTCGAACCGCGTGCGGGCGTCGAGGATCTCCTCGATGTGGGCCTCGGACCAGTCCTTGAGCGCCCGCAGCACCGGGACGAGCGTGCGCCCCAGCGTGGTGAGCTCGTAGTCGACCCGCACCGGCACCTGCGCGGTGACGGTGCGCCGCACCAGCCCGTCGCGCTCCAGCTCGCGCAGGGTCTGGGTGAGCATCTTCTGGCTCACCCCCGCGATGGTCGTGCGCAGCTCCCCGTGCCGCCGTGGTCCGTCCGCCAGTGCGCTGACCAGCAGTGCGGACCACTTGCCACCGATCGTCGCCAGCACCTGCCGGGTGGGACAGCGGGCGAGGAAGGCGTCGTATGCGAGGCGTTGCTCCTGGCGGCGCTCCTCGGCGGTCTGGGTGGTCATGGTTCCTCCCCTAGGCACTTCTAGGTGCCTACTCCCCATCAGTGCCTGCGGGGCGCAGTCTGGCACGCGGCGCCGGCCGGCGTCCATGTGCGGGGGAGACCCAGGGAGGGATCGTGAAGGTGATCGAGACGGGGTCCTACGGCGGCCCCGACGTACTGGCCCTCGCCGACCGCGAGGAGCCGGTCCCCGGGCCGGGGGAGGTCGTCGTGCGGGTGCGTGCGGCGACGGTGAACCCGGTCGACCTCGCCACCCGCGCGGGTGCGTTCGCGGCGGTGCTGTCGCCGCCGTTCGTGCTGGGCTGGGACCTGGCGGGCGAGGTGGACGGGACGCGGGTTGCGGGCATGGTCCCGTGGTTCGCCACCGACCGTGGCGCCTACGCCGAGGCGGTGGCGGTGGACCGGGAATGGGTGGCACCCGTCCCCGACGGGGTGGCCGCCGTGCTCGCCGCGACCGTGCCGCTGGCCGGGCTGACCGCCCGCCAGGCCCTCGCGACCCTTCCGGAGGGCGGGTCGTTGCTGGTCACGGGCGCGTCGGGAGCCGTCGGCGGCTTCGCGGTGCAGCTCGCCGCGCAGGCCGGCGCCGAGGTGTACGCGGTGGCGTCCGCGGGCGACGAGGAGTGGGTGGCCGGGCTCGGTGCGGCGCACGTGCTGGGCCGCGACGCGCTCTCCGGGCGGCTGCCGGTCGTCGACGCCGTGCTCGACGCCGCTCCCGCCGGGCCGGAGCTGATCTCGGCCGTCCGCGACGGGGGTTCGTTCGTCGCGGTGACGGACCCGACCACGCCGGTGGCCGAGCGCGGCGTCCGGGTCGCGAAGGTGTCGGTGACCCCGGACGCAGCGGCGTTGGGGGAGTTGCTGGACGCCGTCGCGGCCGGGCGGCTGCGCACGCGCGTCGCGGCGACCTTCCCGCTCGCGGACGCCGCGGCCGCGCACCGGCGCCTCGCCGCGGGCGGCGTGCGGGGCAAGCTCGTGCTGGTGCCCTGAGAGCCGCTGGTCGCCCGAGAGCCGCTGGTCGCCCGAAAGCCCGCGAGTTGCGCATCCCGTCAGGGCGAGTTGCGGGTTTCGCCGGCGCGGGTTGCGGGTTTCGCCCGGGCGGGTTGCGGGCTCGCCGCCGCGAGTTGCGGGCTCGCCGCCGCGAGTTGCGGGTTTCGCCGGCGCGGGTTGCGGGTTTCGCCCGGGCGTCGGGCCCGCGGGCCGTGGCCGCTCCTCCGGCCGGCGCGTACGGTGACGGCATGGGCGACGCGGTGGCGGACACCGGCCCGGACCTGGGCCTGTTCGGCCCGCGCTCGATCACGTGGCGGATGCACGTGGAGCCGGTGCTGATCGTCGCCGGTATGCGGGCGCTGCTGCTGCAGTCCCTGCACCCGCGCGTCATGCGTGCGACCTTCCAGAACTCGGCCCTGTTCGATCCGCAGAAGGCCTACCCGCGCTTCCTGCGCACCGTCGAGTTCGTGGAGACGCGCACGTTCGGCAGCCTCGCGGAGGTCGAGCGAGCCGCCGCCCGCGTGCGCGCCCTGCACGCCAAGCTGCGCGGCTACGACCCGGACACCGGCGAGCACTTCCGGGTCGACGATCCCGCCGGGCTGTTGTGGGTGCACTGTTGCGAGATCGACTCCTACGTCGACGTCGCCCGTCGCGCCGGGATCGTCTCCGCGGCGGAGGCGGACGCCTACGTTGCGGAGAACCGGGCGGCCGCGCAGGTCGTCGGCCTGGATCCGGCGATCGTGCCGACGACCCGGGCCGAGATGGACGCCTACTTCGCGCGCGTCCGGCCGCAACTGCGGATGACGGAGGAGGCCGTGCGCGGCGTCGGTGGCCTGCTGCGCCCGCGGGGGGACGCTCCACGGGCCTTCCGCACCGCGATCTCCACGGTCGCCACCGCGGCCGTCGCCACGTTGCCGCGGTGGGCGCGACGCGTCTACGGGCTCCCGGGCCTGCCCACCACCGATCTCGGGGTGGCGCTGCTGCTGCGGGCCGCCCGCCCCGCCGTCGCGCGGCTGATGCCGCCGGAGTCCGCGCCGCCGCGCGTGCAGCGGGCCCGGCGGCTGATGGCGGCGGTGGAGGTGGCCTGACAAGCCGCGGCCCTGCCACCCGCCCCGACCCGCCCGGCCGGCGCGCCGACCGTGCAGCAGGTCGGGTCGGGACCTGCCGGGCCGCCCGCTCGGCGCCGCCGTCCCGCGGTCGCTCAGCCCGTCGGGATTGTCGGGGTGCCGTGCTGCACTGGACAGAGGTCGGGTGGTCGGGGAAGGCGCGACCGGGAAGGACGGGTCGGGATGCCGTACGTGCACGGGCATGCCCGGCTGCTGGGTTGGGTGATCGGGCACCATCGCAGGCCGCACGCGGGGGAGGCCCGGCAGCTCGCGTTGGACGAGGCGCCGATGGATGCGCCGGACGCGCCGGACACGGCCGGCGGGCCGGACACCGCTGACGCGCCGGACACCGCGGACGCGCCGGACACCGCTGACGGGTCGGACACCGCGGACGCGCCGGCCACCGCGGATGCCCTGGACAGGGCCGGCGGGCCGGACACCGCGGACGCGCCACATCCGGCGGACGCGCCGGAAACCGCCGGCGGCCCGGACACCGCGGACGCCGCGGACGGGCCGGACACCGCGAACGCCGCCGACACGCCGGACGCCGCCGACACGCCGGACGCCGCCGACACCGCCCGCCGCACGCGTCCCCCGCACTCCGCCCCCGCGGTCGGGCCGCGCCCCGATCCCGTCCGGGCCCGGGGCGCCGGCACCCCCGCCTTCGCCCCCGCACCCGACGTCCCGGCGCCGCGGCCGAGCCCCGAGGGGTCCGGGGGCCCGCCGCGGCCCCGCCCGTCGGATCGGGCAGGCGGGCCGGGGGACGGCGCCGCGGCGGTGCCCGGCGCGCCGGCTCGTAGGCAGGGCCACGTGCGCGTCAGGCGCGGGTCCTAGGGTCGGGTCGTGGCGGGCGAACTGATGGGTGTGGCGGTGCACGGCGGCACGCCGGCGGCGGCGGTCGCGGCGGCACGGCGTGCGGAGGAGCGCGGCTTCGAGTCGGTGTGGACCACCGAGTTCTACGACCGCTCGGCCACGGTGTCGCTGGCGGCGATGGCCATGGCGACCTCGACGATCACGCTGGGCAGTGGGATCGCCTACGCGGTGGGCCGCAGTCCGCTGGTGCTCGCCGCGGAGGCCCGCGATCTCGGCGAGCTCTCCGGGGGGCGCCTCGTGCTCGGCCTCGGGACGGGCACGAAGCGCATGCAGCAGGACTGGCACGGCGCGGACGGCCTGTCCCCGGCGCCGCGGCTCGAGGAGCTGGTCCCGTTGCTGCGCCGGATCTGGGCGATGGACGCCTCGGGCGTGCACCACGAGGGCCGCTTCTACCGGATGGCGCTTCAGCCGACGGCGGAGGTGCGCCCGGGCCCGCCGATCCCGGTCTACCTGGCCGGGTTCAACCGCCGGATGGTGCAGGCTGCCGGGGCGGTCGCGGACGGGCTCGTCGGCCACCCGATCTTCACCCGCCGGTACGTGCAGGAGGTGGTGCGCCCGGCGCTCGCGGAGGGTGCGCGCCGCACCGGACGGGACGCGACCGTGCCGATCGCGGGCTACGTGATCACCAGCGTCGCCGAGGACGGCGACCGTGCCCGCCGCGACGCCGCCGCCCAGATCGCCTTCTACACGGTCGTGCGCACCTACGCCCCGCTCGTCGAGCTGGAGGGGTTCACGGCCGAGGTGGACGCGATCCGCGAGGCGTGGCAGCGCCGCGACGCGGAGTCGATGATCGCGGCGGTGTCGCCCGCGATGCTCGAACGGATGGCGGTGGCCGGGACGCCGCAGGAGGCCCGCGAGCAGATGCCCGCGTTCCACGGGCTCTACGACCGCCTGCTGTGCTACGTGCCCAGCTACGGTCTGACCGCGGCCGAGATCGCGGACCGGCTCGACGCCGTCCTGGCGACCTTCGGCCGCTGACCGGGCCATACTCGCGGCCGAGCCGAGCGGTCGCGGGGGTCGCCACCGCCCGTGGCGGGCAGGCATGGGAGGGCGCGATGGACGAGCGGTGCATCGGGATCGACCCGGCGCCGGCCACCGGGAGCGTGCAGGGCCACGAGATGTTCATGGGCGTCTGCGCGCAGAACGCCGGGTCGCGCGCGCTGTGCATGCACGTCGTGCGGATCCCGCCGGGCGGGCGGGCGAAGGCGCACCTGCACGAGGGCCACGAGTCGGCGGTGTACGTGGTGAGCGGGCGCGCCACCACGTGGTTCGGGCCCCGGCTCGATCAGCGGGTGGACACCGCGGCGGGCGGGTTCGTCTACATCCCCGCCGGCGTGCCCCACCTGCCGGTGAACCTCAGCGACACCGAACCGGTGATCGGGCTGATCGCGCGCACGGATCCGAACGAGCAGGAGAGCGTGGTGCTGCTCCCCGAGCTCGACGGCCTGCCGCACCTGTTCGGTCCCTGACGCCGGGCCGCGCTCAGATGCTCGTCGGCGCCGCGTACATCGCCTCGATCAGGGCGGCGTACTTCTTCGCGATCGGGCGGCGCCGCAGCTTCATCGTGGGGGTGAGCTCGTCCCCGGCGGGCAGCCAGTCCACCGGCAGGACCGTGAACCGCTTGACCTGCTCCACGCGCGACAGCCGCGCATTCGCGAGGTCGACGGCGCTGCCGATCGCCTTGCGCACGTCGTCGTCCGCGCTGAGCGCCGCGGGCGAAGAGTCCGGCAGGCCCCGGCGCGCGGCGTAGGCCGCCGAGGCGTCCGGGTCCAGGACGATCAGCGCCACGTTGTACGGCCGGCCGTCGCCGATCACCGCGACCTGCCCGATCAGCGGGCTCGCGCTCTTGACGGTGCCCTCGATGTTGGCCGGTGACATGTTCTTGCCGGCCGAGTTGATGATCAGCTCCTTCTTGCGGTCCACGATCGTGAGGTAGCCGTCGGCGTCGATCGAGCCGATGTCGCCGGTGTGCAGCCAGCCGTCGGCATCGATCGCCTCCGCGGTCCGAGTGGGGTCGTTGCGGTAGCCGCGCATGACCATGCCGCCCCGGCAGAGCAGCTCGCCGTCCTCGGCGATGCGCATCTCGATACCGGGTATCGCGGGGCCCACGGTGCCGTGCCTGGCCGAGCCGTCCCGGTTCGACGCGCCGAGGCAGGCGAGCTCCGACATGCCCCACAGCTCGTTGATCGGCAACCCGATCGCGCCGAAGAACTCCAGCACATCCGGCGGGAACGCGGCGGCCCCGCCGAAGGTCGTGCGGACCCGGTCCAGGCCGAGCCGGGTGCGCACCGGCGCCCACACCATCCGGTCGGCGTCGGCGTACTCGGTGAGCAGCGCCTGATCGGGGCCCGGCCCCGTGCCGGCGCGTGCGGCCTGCTCGGCCGCCACCTTCCGCCTGCCCACCTCCAGCGCCCACATGACGCCCGCGGCCTTCTGCGGATCCGGCTCGGCCGCGAACCGGGCCTCCAGCCCCGCCTGCAGTTTCTCGAAGACCCTCGGCACGCCGCCGAACAACGTCGGGCGCACCTCGGGCAGCACCGCGAAGAGCCGCCGGGCGTCGGGAACGGAGGTGATGTCCAGGCCGTAGATCATGCCGACGTAGTGGGAGATCCAGCGATCCGCGACGTGTGCCGACGGCAGGTAGGACGCCATCCGGTCGCCCACGTGCACCGTCATCACGTCGTCGAGCCCCGCGATCTGGGCGATCATGTTGGCGTGGGTGAGCTCCACGCCCTTGGGCGGACCGGTGGTGCCCGAGGTGTAGATGAGCGTGAGCAGGTCCTCGGGCTGCACGGCCCGCCAGGCGCCGTCGAAGTCGAACCCGCCCTCCGACATCCCCTCAAGCTCCGCCAGGGAGAGCGTGCCCTCCAGGGCACCCTCGATCACCACGATGTGCTCGACCGCGCCACCCGCCGCCCGGACCCGGTCGACGAAATTCGCCTCGCAGATGACGACCCTGGCGCCCGCGTTGCGGAGCACGTGCGCGATCTGTCCGGCGGGTGAGGTGTTGTAGACCGAGAACGGTGCGGCTCCCAGGTGCATGGCCCCGGTGTCGACGAGGTGGAACTCGGGCCGGTTGAGCAGCATCAACCCGACGGCGTCGCCCCGGCGTACGCCGAGGGCGTGCAGGCCCGCCGCGACCCGACGGACGCGCTCGGCGTACTCCCGCCACGTGATCGCGGGCGTGCCGCCGGGTGCGCGCAGCGCCGGTGCGTCGGGGTGGGCGTTCGCCGTCCGCTGGAAGGCTTCGCAGAGGCTGCGCAACCCGGTTACGTCCATGATCGACTCCCTCGGCCCGCGACCGGCTCGGGCGACCAGCCTGGCCCGCCCCGGGCGCCTGCGGAAGACCGCGCGAAGTCCCGGATCCGGCTGCTCCCTTCGGTGGGTCATGCAGTCCGGCCTCGGCCGCGAGGGTGGCTTCGAGGGCATCCGCGAGCACCTCGAGCACTGCTACACCGCCGTCGACCGGTGAGAGCCGCCCGAGCAGGCGACGCGATCGGGTGATGGTGCGGGTGCGGATGCGTCGTGCAAGGCTGCGCCGCTAGCGTCGTCGCATGTCGATGCCGCCCGGGCCGCAGGACCCGTTCGACCCGCGCTCGTTCCCGGAGCCGCCGACGCGACGGGGCGTGGGCGCGGATCCGCTCGTGCCGGGGGACTTCGGCGGCTGGCTCGAGCGGATCGTCGGGGTGGTGCGGCGCAGTTGGCCCGCGCTGCTGCCCGTGCAGCTCGTGGCGACGGCCGTGGGTGTCGGGGTCGGCGCGGCCGCGGGGCCGCCGTTCGACGGCGCCCCGTTCGACCCGACGACGGTCGGGCCGGACTTCCTCGGCACGGCTCTGCTGGCCGGCGTGATCATGCTGCTGGTCGCGGCGGCTTCGGCGGCGGTGTCCGTGGTGCTGGCGGTTCGCCATGCCGCCGGGGATCCCCTGACGGTCGGGCAGGCCGCGGGGATCGCGGGCGGTCGGGTGCTCCCGCTCGCCGGCTGGCTGCTGGTCGCGGGAGCGCTGGTCGTTGCCGGGACGCTGCTGATCCTTCCGGCGATCTACCTGGGGGTCGTGTTCGTGGCGAGCCTCTACGGCGTGGTGGTGGTCGAGCGGCGCGGGATCGGGCGTTGCTTCGCCCTGGTGAACCCCCGGCTCCTGCCGACGCTCGGCCGGATCCTGCTCGCGGTCGGTGCCTACCTCGCCTTCCTCGCCACCGTGGACCTGCTGGTGTCGGCCGTCGGCGCGGGGCCGTTGGCGACGACGGTCGTGCAGGTGGTGGCCGGGTCCGCGGTCGGCGTCGTCGGGGTCGCGGTCGCCGTCGTGACCTATGCCGAGCTGCGGGCGGGCGAGCAGCCCGGTCTGAGCACCGCCACCCTCGCGGCGCAGCTCGCCGGGTAGCCGGACGCCGCGCGGCCGGGCGGGTCGTGATCGGAGTGAGACCCGCGAAGCGGTAGGTCGAGCGACGACCAGGGGCTACCGTCGCACGCATGTCGACGCCTCCCGGTCCGCCCGGAAACCCCGACGGCCCGCCTCCGCAGAATCCCGGCGGCTGGGGGCCGCCGCCAGGCGGGCAGCAGTACCAGTACCCCCCGCAGGGGTATCCGCAGCAGCCGCCGCCCGGTGGCTACCCGCAGCAGGGCGGCTACCCGCAGCAGGGCGGCTACCCGCAACAGGGCGGCTACCCGCAACAGGGCGGCTACCCGCAACAGGGCGGCTATCCCCCGCAGGGTGGCTACCCGCCGCCCGGCTACGGGCAGCAGCCGTACCCGCAGGCGGGCGGCGTCCCGGGCGTGCCGCCGCCGAACGACCCGCTCGTGCCGCCGGACCTGGGTGGCTGGTTCCAGCGGATCATCGCGACGGTGCAGCGCAGTCTCGTGCCGCTGCTGCAGATCCAGCTCGGTGTGGCGGTCGTCGCGATCATCGTGGCGTTGCTGTTCGGCCCCGGCATGACGAACATCAGCCCGGACGACCTCGCCTCCGGTCAGGTCGGGTTCAGCCTCGTCGGCCTGCCGCTGCTCGGCTCGATCATCGCCGGGCTGGTCTCGTTGATCGGCGCGATCGCGTGCGTCCACATCATCGTGACGCAGGCCCAGGGCGGTCCGGGCGACATCGCCGCGGCGCTGAAGTTCGCCCCGTCGCGGCTGCTCCCGATGATCGGCTGGGGCATCCTCGCCGGGCTGATCATCGGCATCGGCTTCGTACTGCTCATCCTGCCGGGCATCTACCTGGCGTGCGTGTTCGCCGCGACCCTCTACGGCGTCGTGGTGATCGAGCGTGCCGGGATCGGCCGCTGCTTCGCGCTGTTCAACAACCGGTTCGGCCCGACGCTCGGCCGGATGCTGCTGCTGTTCCTCGCCGCGTTCGTGTACTACTTCATCGTCGGGCTCATCGCGGCGCTGCTCGGCGGACCCGCCTCGATCCTCGGGGCGATCGTGCAGGGCCTGCTCGGCATCGTGGGCGGGATCGTCGGCGTCGTGGCGGCCGTGGTCACCTACGCCGAGCTGCGGTTCCACGACAAGCAGCAGCCGGGGGTGCTCACCCCGCAGCTGGCCGCCGAGCTCTACCGCTGACACCTGCCGGACGCACCGCCGCGGCGGACGCGGCGGAGCGACGGTGAGGCCGGCCGGGGCGCGTCGTCGGGCCCCGGGCCGGCCGGGGCCGATCAGCCGTCGGCTTCGTGTTTGGCGACCATCTCGGTGTCCACCCCGACCGCGCCGATCCCCATGGCGCCGCCGGGGGAGCCGAGCGGCTCGTCGCGACCGGGAAGGATCTCGTCGAAGAAGCGTGCGTTGTCCTCGACGTGTGACTCCTGGTCGGGCTCGACCGCGCGGTCCTGGCTGATCGCCTCGACCGGGCACACCGGTTCGCACGCCCCGCAGTCGATGCACTCGACCGGGGAGATGTAGAGCTTGCGGGCGCCCTCGTAGATGCAGTCGACCGGACACTCGTCCACGCACGAGCGGTCCATCACGTCGATGCACGGGCCCGCGATCACGTACGGCACGGTCACCTCCAGGGCTTTCGCGTCGAGAACGACGTCATGGTCGCCGGAACGCCTCGTTGATCACCACAGTGTCGTTCTCGACGGCGGATCAGGGGAAGTGGACGTACTCGTACTCGACGGGCTGGCCGTTGATGCCCTTGGCGGGCGGGGCGATCCAGCCGGCGATCTTGCCCGGCTCGTAGACCGGCCGCATCAGCGACCGGACGTGCGCCCGGTCGGCGTCCGAGGGCAGCCAGGAGTCCCGCTTGGCCTCCCACACCTCCGAGGACACGACGTCCCCGCGCGGCGTGACGTGGTGCTCGGCGAACAGCCCGACGTGCCGGTTGAACCCGACGTTCGGCAGGGACAGCCGCCGGTCGATCCCGGCCTGTTCCAGCACCCGGTTCCAGCGCTTGAGCCCGTTCTCACAGTCTGCGACGTACTCGTCGCGGAGGTCGTGGTTGAGCGCGAGCAGCGCCGGCACCTCGTCGGTGCCGATCTCCCCGTCGCGGACCACGACGATGTGCGCCGAGTCCTCGGTGAGCACGTGGTCGTCGCGGCGGCGTTCCTCCTGCCAGCGGCCCTTGAGCCCGGCGGTGAAGTAGTTGGCCGCGTTCGTGGACTGCTCGGAGCCGAACAGGTCCAATGACACCGAGTAGTGGAAGTTGATGTAGCGCTGGATCACGTCCAGCGAGATGCCGCCGTGCGGGGCGATGTCGTCGGTGTCGTGCTCGTGCATCAGCTCGGCGGCGCGGGCGACCACCCGGTCGACACCCGTGGTGCCGACGAACATGTGGTGGCTCTCCTCCTTGAGCATGAACTCGCAGGTGCGCGACAGCGGGTCGAACGCCGACTCCTTCAGCGTCCCGAGCTGGTACTTGCCGTCCCGGTCGGTGAAGTAGGTGAACATGAAGAACGACAGCCAGTCCGGGGTCTCCTCGTTGAAGGCGCCGAGGATGCGCGGGCTGTCCAGGTCGCCGGAGTTGCGGTGCAGCAGCGCCTCGGCCTCCTCGCGGCCGCCCCGGCCGAAGTACGCGTGCAACAGGTAGACCATCGCCCAGAGGTGGCGGCCCTCCTCGACGTTGACCTGGAAGAGGTTGCGCAGGTCGTACAGCGACGGCGCGGTCTCGCCGAGGCGGCGCTGTTGCTCCACCGAGGCGGGCTCGGTGTCGCCCTGGATGACGATGAGCCGCTGCAGGTCCGAGCGGTACTCGCCGGGCACCTGCTGCCAGACCGGCTCGCCCTTCTGCTCACCGAACGCGATCCGGCGGTCGGCGTTGCGCTCGGCGAGGAACACGCCCCAGCGGTACTCCTCCATCGCGACGTGCCCGAAGTGTGCCCAGCCGTCCCGGCCGACGTTGATCGCCGTGCGCAGGTAGACGTCCTCGGTCGGCAGGGCCGGGCCCATCGTCCGCCACCAGTTGAGGAAGTTCGGCTGCCAGGACTCCAGCGCCCGCTGCAGCTTGCGGTCGCCGGCGAGGTCGACGTTGTTGGGGATCTTCTCGGAGTAGTCGATGGCCATGGTCACACCCGCTTGCGGTCGAAGTCGGCCTTGCGGCCCGTGCCGTACCTGCGCAGCGCCCCCTCGGGTCCGGAGGCGCTGGGTCGTACGAAGATCCAGTTCTGCCAGGCCGTCAGCCGGCCGAAGATCCGTGACTCCATCGTCTCCGGCCCGACGAAGCGGAGGTTGGCCTCCATGCCGGTGAGCGCGTCCGGCGACAGCGACGCCCGCTCCTCCAGCATGATCCGGATCTCGTCGTCCCAGTCGATGTCGTCGGGGGCGTCGGTGACCAGGCCCAGCTCCCGCGCCTCGGCGGCCTCGATGCGCCGGTCGGTCTCCTGGCGCAGCTTGGCGACCGTGTCCTCGTCGCCGTAGAACCGCGAGCCCAGCCGGGAGAGCCCGTTGGGCATGGGGAACGTGCCGAAGTTGGACGCCGACAGCACGATCTGGGCGGGCTCGCCCTCCTGGGCGTCGTCCTCCATGAACCCGTCGAGCATGTACTGGCGATCGCACGCCAGCGCCAGCTCCAGCAGTGCCCCCGCGAAGCACGAGCCCGGCTCGATCAGCGCGATCAGCGAGCGCGACGTGACGTCGAGGCGCTTGAGGACGCGCTTGAAGTAGTGGCGGATCTCGTTGACCAGCCAGTCCGACCCGCTGCAGCGCTCGATGACCCGCTCGAACGCCAGCGCGTCCTCGACGTCGCCGCGGGTGCGCAGGATCCAGGTGCCCAGTTCCAGCTCGTTCGCGCGCAGCCGCAGGATCAGGTCGTCGAGCTCGCGCGTCATCGCGAGCGGCCAGAACTCCGCGCCCAGCTCGTGCACCCGCTCGACGGTGTCGGGCACGTCGCCGGTGGGGCCGTCGACGGTGATCTCGACGAGGCCACGGGCGCGGTCGAAGCGCGCGTGGACGTGGCGGTAGCGGATGCCGTCGGCGTCCTCCTCGCGCTGTAGGGGGGTGAGCGTGATCCCCTGCGCGTCGGTGGGCCGGGTGGAGCATTCGGCGGCCTGTGCGGCCCGCTCGGCGACCGTCTCGTCCCAGCGCCGCTTCGGGATCACCTCGTCGACCAGCCGCCACTCGACGGCCTGCTTGCCGCGCACGCCCTCCGCGCGGGTGGCGAACACGTCCGCGCGGTCCTTGCGCACCTTGCGCTTGTCGGTGACGCGGGTGAGGCCGCCGGTGCCGGGGAGCACGCCGAGTAGCGGCACCTCGGGCAATGAGACGGCCGAGGAGTTGTCGTCGACGAGCAGGATCTGCTCGCAGGCCAGGGCGAGCTCGTAGCCGCCGCCCGCGGCGGTGCCGTTGACCGCGGCGATGTAGGTCTGGCCGGAGTGCGCGGCGGCGTCCTCGATGCCGTTGCGCGTCTCGTTGGTGAACTTGCAGAAGTTCACCTTCCAGGGGTGGCTGGACTGCGCGAGCATCCGGATGTTGGCGCCCGCGCAGAAGTTGCGGTCCTTCCCG
>NZ_JBFWVQ010000111.1:0-17722 GCF_050246655.1 Pseudonocardia sp. | reverse complement strand
CCGGGGGGCCATCCCGCTCACGCTGGACCGCGCGAAGGCGCCGTGCACCGTCGAGAGCTTCCTGCATCTCGCGCAGGCCGGCTACTTCGACGCCAGCACCTGCCACCGGCTCACCACCGAGGGCATCAAGGTCCTGCAGTGCGGCGACCCGACCGGCACCGGTAGCGGCGGGCCCGGGTACTCGTTCCCCGACGAGACCACACCGGATCTGAGCTACCCGCGCGGCACCCTCGCCATGGCGAACGCCGGCCCGGACACCAACGGCAGCCAGTTCTTCATGGTCTACGGCGACAGCCCGCTGCCGCCGGACTACACGGTGTTCGGCACGATCGGCGAGCCCGGCCTCGCGGTGCTGGACCAGATCGCGGCGGCAGGTCTCGCCGACGGCGCGCAGGGGGACGGCGCGCCCGCCCAGCCGGTGACGATCACGAAGGTGACCGTCTCCTGAGGGTCAGCCCGCCGACGTCACGCGGTAGACGTCGTACACGCCCTCGACGTTGCGCACGGCGCGCAGCAGGTGCCCGAGGTGCTTGGGGTCGCCCATCTCGAAGCTGAACCGGGAGACGGCCACCCGGTCGCGCGACGTCGTCACCGAGGCGGACAGGATGTTCACCTTCTCGTCGGCGAGCACCTTCGTGATGTCCGACAGCAGCCGGTGCCGATCCAGCGCCTCGACCTGGATCGCGACGAGGAACACCGACCCCGGCGACACGGACCACTGCACGTCGACGAGCCGCTCGGCACGCGCGCGCAGGTCGGCGGCGTTGGTGCAGTCCGTGCGGTGCACGCTGACCCCGCCACCGCGCGTCACGAAGCCCATGATGTCGTCGCCGGGCACGGGTGTGCAGCAGCGCGCGAGCTTGGTGTAGAGGTCGGACAGGCCGCCACCGCTGCCGGCCACGACCACGCCGGCGTCCCCGGCGGGGCGCCGCAGCCGGACGGTGGACGGCGTGGCGCGCTCGGCGAGCTCCTCCTCGGCGTCCTCCACCCCGCCGATGAGCGCCACCAGTCGCTGCACGACGTGCCGGGCGCTGACGTGCCCCTCCCCCACGGCGGCGTAGAGGCCCGACAGGTCCGGGAAGTGCAGCTCCCGCGAGAGGGCCACCATCGCGTCCGCCGACACCAGGCGCTGCAACGGCATCCCGGTGCGCCGCGCCTCGCGGGTGATCGCCTCCTTGCCCGCCTCGATGGCCTCCTCGCGGCGCTCCTTCGCGAACCAGCCCTTGATCTTGTTCTTGGCGCGGGGGGAGGCGACGAAGGACAGCCAGTCCCGGCTCGGGCCTGCCCCCTCGGCCTTCGAGGTGAAGATCTCGACCACGTCGCCGGACTCCAGCCGCCGCTCCAGCGCCACGAGCTTGCCGTTCACGCGGCTGCCGATGCAGCGGTGCCCGACCTCGGTGTGCACCGCGTAGGCGAGGTCGACGGGCGTGGACCCCGAGGGCAGCACGATGACGTCACCCTTGGGGGTGAAGACGAAGATCTCCGCCGACGCGAGGTCGTAGCGCAGCGACTCCAGGAAGTCCCCGGGGTCCGCGGCCTCCCGCTGCCAGTCCAGCAGCTGGCGCATCCACGACATGTCGTCGACCTCGACGGCCCCGTCCGACCCGTTCGCGCCGCGGGTCTCCTTGTAGCGCCAGTGCGCCGCGATGCCGTACTCCGCGGTGCGGTGCATCGCGTGCGTGCGGATCTGCACCTCGAGCGGCTTGCCGTCCGGGCCGATCACGGTGGTGTGCAGCGACTGGTAGACCCCGAAGCGGGGTTGGGCGATGTAGTCCTTGAACCGCCCGGGCATCGGCTGCCAGAGGGCGTGCACCATGCCCATCGCCGCGTAGCAGTCGCGCACCTCGTCCACCAGCACGCGGACGCCCACCAGGTCGTGGATGTCGTCGAAGTCCCGGCCCTTGACGATCATCTTGCGGTAGATCGAGTAGTAGTGCTTGGGCCTGCCCTCGACGGTGGCGGTGATCCGCGCGGTGTCCAGCTGCTGGTTGACCTCGTCGATGACCTGCTTGAGGTAGGTGTCCCGCGACGGTGCGCGGGTGGCGACCAGCCGCACGATCTCGGCGTACTTCTTCGGGTAGAGGATGGCGAACGCCTGGTCCTCCAGCTCCCACTTCACCGTCGCCATGCCGAGGCGGTGGGCGAGCGGGGCCATCACCTCGAGGGTCTCGCGGGCCTTCTTCTTCTGCTTCTCCGGCGGGAGGAAGCGCATCGTGCGCATGTTGTGCAGCCGGTCCGACAGCTTGATCACGAGCACGCGCGGGTCGCGCGCCATCGCGACGACCATCTTGCGGATCGTCTCGGCCTCCGCGGTGGCCCCGAACTCGACCTTGTCCAGCTTCGTGACGCCGTCCACCAGGTGGGCGACCTCGTCGCCGAACTCGGCCCGCAGGTCGTCCAGCGAGTAGCCGGTGTCCTCGACCGTGTCGTGCAGCAGGGCCGCCACCAGAGTCGTCGTGTCCATGCCGAGCTCGGCGAGGATCGTCGCGACCGCGAGCGGGTGGGTGATGTACGGGTCGCCGGACTTGCGCTTCTGGCCCTCGTGGCGCACCTCCGCCACGTCGTAGGCGCGCTGGAGCAGGGCGAGATCGGCCTTCGGGTGCAGCTGGCGGTGCACGCTCGCGAGCGGTTCGAGCACCGGCTTGACGGCGGCGACGCGCTGCGGCGTCATGCGTCGCGCGATCCGTGCACGTACCCGGCGGGTGGCGGACGGGCGGGCGTCGGCACGCCCGTCGAACCGGGCGCCGACCGGGGACGCGTTATCGGACGGCGCAGGCTGCGCGCCCTCCTCGGGCCGCTCCGGCACGGCCGGATCCGACGGACCGCGCGGGGCGCCGGACTGTACGTCGGTCACGCCCCGCTCCACGCCGCCGAGGATAGTCCGCCCGGCGCCGCCGAACAGACCCGGACCGGCGACCGATCAGAACGCCAGCAGCGCGTGCACGGGCAGCGGGGCGAGCCGTGCCCGCCCGCCGAGGGCCGTGAGCTCGGCGAGCACGGCGAACCCGACGACGTCCGCTCCGGCCGCGCCGAGCAGGTCGACGGTCGCCGCGCCGGTGCCGCCGGTGGCGAGTACGTCGTCGACGACGAACACGCGCGCGCCCGGCGCCACGACCCCCTCGGGCAGCTCCAGCGTGGCGGTGCCGTACTCCAGGTCGTAGCTGCGCGATGCCGCCACCCGCGGGAGCTTGCCGGCCTTGCGCACGGGCACGACACCCGTGCCGCCGACCAGCGCGGCCGCCGTGCCGAGCAGGAACCCGCGCGCCTCGATGCCCGCGACGAGGTCGGCATCGCCCATCAGCGCGGCGAGCTCGGTGGCCACCGTCGTGAGGGCCTCGGCGTCCGCGAGCACCGGGGTGATGTCGCGGAACAGGATGCCGGGGCTCGGGAAGTCCGGGACGTCGCGGACGAGCCCGAGAACCCGGCCCAGGGGATCCTCGCTCACCGGTGGCGCTTGCCGGTAGGCCGTGTCGACTTGCCGGTGGGCCGCCCGCCGCGCGGCGTGGCCCGGCGGGACGGTGCGTGGCGGGCCGGCGTGGCGGCCGCCGCGGACAGCGCCTTCTCGCGGCGCAACTCGGTGGCCCGGGCGTCCTCGTCGCCGAGATCCGGCCCCACCGCGTCCTCGTCGGCGCCGCGGCCTGCGGCGATCTTCGCCCGGCGGGCGTGGACCCGGGCGGCCTGGTCCCGGAACCGCTTGTCGCGCAGCTTGAGGTCGACGAGCACCGGGGTGGCGAGCAGGATCGACGATGCTGCGCCGGCGAGGATGCCGACCATCTGCACCAGCGCGAGATCCGCGAGCGTGCCGACGCCGAGCAGCCCGACGCCGATCACGAGCAGGCCGATGACCGGCAGCACCGCGATGAGCGAGGTGTTGATCGAGCGCATCAGCGTCTGGTTCAGCGCGAGGTTCGCGGCTTCGGCGTACGTGCGGCGGGTGAGCCCCAGGATCCCGCGGGTGTTCTCGGTGACCTTGTCGAACACGACGACCGTGTCGTACAGCGAGAACCCGAGGATCGTCAGCAGACCGATGACCGTGGCCGGGGTGACCTCGAAACCGACGATCGAGTAGATGCCCGCGGTGACCACCACGTCGTGGACGAGCGCGACGAGCGCCGCGATCGCCATGGCACGTTCGAAGTAGAACCCCAGGAAGATCGTCACCAGCACCAGGAAGACCGCGAGGGCGATCATCGCCTGGCGGGTGATCTGCCCGCCCCACGTGCCGCTCACGTCGCTGTCGCTGATCACCGACGGGGACGGGACGCCGTCCGCGCCGACCGGCTGGAAGGTGTCGTACAGCGCCTGCTTGACGGCCACGAGCTGGGCGGGCGTCAGCGTCTCCGTCCGGATCTGGACCGTCTGGGCCGCACCCGTGCCGGCGGTCTGCACCGACGACGGCTCCTCGCCCGCGGCCGCCTCGACCACCTGCTTGACGGACTCGACGTCCGCGGGGACGGCGGTGCTGGCCGCGGGGAACTGGATCTGGGTGCCGCCCTCGAAGTCGATGCCGAGGTGGAAGCCGCGGAAGAGGATCGAGCCGAGGCAGATCGCGACGATGATCCCGAAGACGGCGTACCAGGTCATCCGCCTGCCGACGATGTCGAACGCGCCGGTACCGGTGTAGAGCCGTTGGAAGACGCTGGGCCGCGAGCGCCGGGTGCCCGTACCGGTGGCCATGTCAGGCTCCCTTCCCGGCGCCGGCCAGTGACCTGGCGCGGCGTTGCTCGGCCCCGATGCGGGCGACGGATCCGAGCCCGGACAGGGCCGGGCTGCTCAGGGTCTTCGACCGCGCGGCCAGCTCGACCAGCGGGTGCGTCACCAGGAAGACGACGACCAGGTCGAGCACCGTCGCGAGGCCCAGGGTGAACGCGAAGCCCTTCACCTGCCCGACGGCGAGGATGTAGAGCACGGCCGAGGCGAGGAAGCTGACCGCGTCCGCGGAGAGGATCGTCCGCCGTGCCCGGACCCAGCCGCGCGGCACCGCCGAGCGGAACGTGCGTCCCTCGCGCACCTCGTCCTTCAATCGTTCGAAGTAGATGACGAACGAGTCCGCCGTGATGCCGATGGCGACGATGAACCCCGCGACGCCCGCGAGGTCGAGGGTGAACCCGATCCAGCGCCCGAGCAGCACCAGCACCGCGTAGACGATCACGCCGGAGAGCACCAGCGACAGGATCGTCAGCACCCCGAGGATGCGGTAGTAGAACAGGCAGTAGACGAACACGAGCGCGAGGCCGATGCCGCCGGCGATCAGGCCGGCTTCCAGGGACGCGAGGCCCAGCGTCGCGGACACCGTCTGCGCCTCGGAGGCCGCGAAGGACAGCGGCAGGGAGCCGTAGCGCAGCACCGCGGCCAGGTCCTGGGCCTCGGCCTGGGTGAAGCTGCCGGAGATCTGGGTGGGCCCGTAGATGGCCTGGCGGATCTCCGGTGCGGAGACCACCTCGCCGTCCAGCACGAACGCGGTGCGGGTGCCGACGTGGGTGCTGGTGTACTCGCCCCAGATCGCGGCGCCGGTGCTGTCGAACGTCAGGTCGATGACGTAACCGACGTTGTTCTGGTCGAAGTTGGCCTGCGCGGTCTCGATGTGGGTGCCCTCCAGCGGGCGTCCCTGGGAGTCCGTGATGACCGGGCCGAGCACGTACTTCTCGGTGCCGTCCCGGTTGCAGGCGACGAGCGGCAGCGTCGGGACGTCGTAGCCGCGCAGGGGGTCGTTCGCCGCGCAGTCCAGGCTCGTGACGGCTGCGAAGACCGCCGCCTGCTGGACGTTCGGGTCCTGCGACATCAGGTCCGGGTTCTGGCGCACCGCGCGGGCCTGCTCGATCTGCGCGGCGACCTCCGGGTCCGCCGGCTCGTCCCCGGTCGTGGGCGGGGCGGGCGGCGGGGCGGGGGTGGACCCGGCGGGCGGCGGGGCGGGTGTGCTCGGCGGCGGGGCCTGCGGGTCCAGTGGCGTCGCGTGCGAGACGGGCGCGATCGCCGGGGCGGCACCCGCGCCCTGGGGCTGCGCCGGGGCGTCCGGCGGGGCCGAGGGCGTGCCCTGCTCTCCGGGTGTGGCGTCGGAGGGCGACCCGTCACCGGGGGCGCCGGGCGCCTCACCGGGGGCGCCGGGCGCCGCCGCGGGTGTGGCCGGGAACGGCCCACCTACCACCTCGCGGAAGCGCAGCTGTGCCGTCTGCCCCAGCGAGCGGGCCTGGTCGCCTTCCGCCCCCGGGACGGTGATCACGAGGTTGGAGCCGTCCAGGACGACCTCGGCGCCGCTCACGCCGAGGCCGTTGACCCGTTGCTCGATGATCTGCTGCGCCTGGAGCAGCTGCTCACGCGGCGGCTCGGCACCACTCTCCGTGCGGGCCTGCAGGGTGACGCGGGTGCCACCCTGCAGGTCGATCCCCAGCTTCGGAGTGGCCTTGCCGTCGCCGGTGAAGAAGACCAGCGCGTACAGGACGGCGACGACCACGGCGAACGACGCCAGGTACCGCCAAGGGCTGATCTGCCCCGGGGTGGGTGCCACAGTTCTCGTCTCTCTCGGACCCGCCGGTGCCCCTCCGGCGTCCCGTTGGGCTCAGGTCGGCGCCGCGCTAGGAGTGCGCGGCGTCCGTGTCGGTGGACGTGGGATCGGTCTTCGACGGCGCCGCGGAGTCCGCGGCGTCCTCGGTGATCTTCTCGCGGACCGCGGCCCGGACCCACGTCGTGACGACCCCGTCGGCGATCTCCAGATCGATCGTGTCCTCGTAGGACACGTCGACCACGGTGCCGCGAAGGCCCGAGGTGGTGACGACGACGTCCCCCACCTCCAGCGAGGCCTGCAGTGCCTGCATGTCCGCGACCGCCTTCTTCTGCCGCCTGCTGTTCAGGATGATCGGGATGAACAGCAGGGCGATCAGGAGCAGGAAGATCAGCGAGCCGAAGTTCTCCATCTGGTACTCCGCACGTCGTGGGCCGTCGAGTCTGCCAGCCCCCTCGTCAGAACAGCGCCGCAGGGTTGGCCGGTCCGCCGTCGGGCGGGGCCAGCCCCAGGTGCGCCCACGCCGCAGGTGTGGCGACACGTCCCCGCGGCGTGCGGGCCAGCATCCCGGCGCGGACGAGGTAGGGCTCGCAGACCTCCTCGACCGTACCGGGCTCCTCACCCACCGCGACCGCCAGCGTGGAGATTCCGACCGGCCCTCCGCCGAACGAGCGAACGAGCGCCCCGAGCACCGCGCGGTCCAGGCGGTCCAGGCCCAGCTCGTCCACGTCGTAGACGGCGAGTGCATCCCGCGCGACCTGGCGGGTGACGGCGCCGTCCGCGCGCACCTCGGCGAAGTCGCGGACGCGGCGCAGCAGCCGGTTCGCGATCCGCGGCGTGCCGCGGGAGCGCCGGGCGATCTCGGCGGCGCCTTCGGGACGCAGCGTGACCCCCAGGATGCCCGCGGCGCGGCGCAGCACCTGCTGCAGCTCGGGCGGCTCGTAGAACTCCATGTGTGCGGTGAAGCCGAACCGGTCGCGCAGCGGCCCGGTGAGCGCTCCGGACCGCGTCGTCGCCCCGACCAGCGTAAAAGGCGCGATGTCCAGCGGGATCGAGGTCGCCCCCGGCCCCTTGCCGACGACGACGTCGACGCGGAAGTCCTCCATCGCGAGGTAGAGCATCTCCTCGGCGGGCCGCGCGATGCGGTGGATCTCGTCGATGAACAGGACGTCGCCGGATGCGAGGTTGGAGAGCATCGCGGCGAGGTCGCCCGCCCGTTCCAGCGCCGGGCCGCTAGTGAGCCGGACCGCCGCGCCCAGCTCGGCGGCGACGATGAGCGCGAGGCTGGTCTTGCCCAGCCCCGGCGGGCCGGAGAGCAGGATGTGGTCGGGCGGGTCGCCGCGGCGCCGGGCCCCCTCCAGGACGAGCTCGAGCTGTTCGCGGACCCGGGGCTGCCCGATGAACTCGGCGAGCCTGCGGGGGCGGAGGGTCGCCTCGACGTCGAGGTCCTCGGGCTCCAGGTCGGCCGAGAGGTCACCGGTCACGGCCCACCCCCGATGCCCGCGTATCCGTCGCGGCACCGGCGGGCCGGGTCGCACACGGGTGCCGGGGTGCGTCGGCTGTGGTCGGCGCGGTCAGACGCATGTTCTGGCGCCTGCCCCGTGTCCGGCGCGCTCGAACACACGTTCCAGCGTCTCCCCCGCCGCGGCGCGTCCGGGCCGCTCGCGCATACGTTCCAGCGCCCGCACACGGTCGGCCGGGCGCTCGAACACACGTTCCAGCGTCCATCCCCGGCTCCGGCACGCCTCGCACACATGCTCCCGCGCTGACCATGCGTGTTCGGCGCACTCGCACACACGTTCCAGCAGCTCCCCCGTGTCCAGGCCGCGCGCACATACGTTCCAGCGCCAGCACACACCGCGGGGTGCTGGCACACACGGCAGGCGACGTGTGTGACCACCGTCGAGTGTGTGCGACCACCGCCCGGCGTGTGCGAGGACGTCACCGGGACCGCCCCCGAGCCAGATGTGCGCCACCGGCGTCTCCGGCCCTCGAACCCATGTGCGGGTGGCCACCCAAGGGCGTGCGGCGCTCGCACACATGTGCCGGCCTCCATCCCGTGCCCCTGCACGCTCGCACATATGTTCGTGCGCCCGCCCCCGCGTGTCCGGGCCGCTCGCACATCTGTTCCAGCGCCCGCCACGCGTGTTCGGCGTGCTCGCACACACGTTCGGAGGCTCCCCCTGCTCCGGCGCGCTCGCGCACACGTGCCGGCCTCCATCCGCGTCCGGGCCGCTCGCACATCTGTCCCAGCGCCCGCGCCCCGCGCCCGGGGCGCTCGCACATCTGTCCCAGCGCCCACACCCCGCGCCCGGGGCGATCGCACACATGTTCCAGCGCCCGCGCCCCGTGCCCGGGGCGATCGCACACATGCGCCCCGCGCCCCGCGCCCCGCGCCCCGGGGCGGTCGCACATCTGTTCCAGCGCCCGCACACACCTCGAGCCGCCGGCACACCCCGCAGGCGGTGTGCGCGACCACCGTTGGGTGTGTGCGACCACCCTCGGGTGTGTGTGACCACCGCCCGGTGTGTGCGAGCACGTCACCGGGACCGCCCGAGCCGGGTCAGCGCCGCCCGCAGCAGGACCGACACATCCGACACGCCCGACGCCCCCGACACGCCCGACGCCCCCGACACGCCCGGCATCCCCGACGACACCCCGCCACCGCCGTTCTCGGCGAGGACGGCGTCCACCGCCTGCTCGGCGGGCTTCACCGCGAACCCGAGCCCGAGCAACGCCTCGACGACCTGGTCGCGCCCCGGCGACCCGCCCGGCAGGACCGCCGGAGCCGCGGCGGGCGCCGGCCGGGTCACCTTGTCGCGCAGCTCCACGACGAGCCGTTCGGCCCCCTTCCGCCCGATCCCGGGCACCCGGGTCAGGACCGCGAGATCGCCGTCGGCGAGCGCGCTGCGCAGCGTGTCCGGGTCCAGCACCGCGAGCGTGGCCATCGCGATCCGCGGCCCGACCCCGCTCACCGACATCAGCAGGGTGAACAGCTCCCGCTCGTCGGCACTCGCGAAGCCGTAGAGCGTGAGCGAGTCCTCCCGCACCACCAGCATGGTGGCCAGCCGCGCCGATTCGCCGCGACGCAGCCCCGCGAGCGTCGTGGGCGTGGCGTGCACCGCGAGACCCACCCCGCCCATCTCGACGACGGCGTGGTCCAGCCCGATCGACAGCACCTCGCCGCGCACCGAACTGATCATGTACGTCCCTTCGCCGCCTCCGCCAACCGCCGCCGGTGCGCCCGTGCGAGCGCCGCGGCGCGGGCCTGCGCCGACGCCATCCGGTCCAGCATCGGCGCCCGCCAGCAGTGGCAGATCGCCAGGGCCAGCGCGTCCGCCGCATCCGCGGGCCGGGGCCGCTCCGCCAGCCCGAGCAGGCGCGTCACCATCGTCGTGACCTGATCCTTGCCCGCCCGGCCCTCGCCGGTGACGGCCGCCTTCACCTCGCTCGGGGTGTGGAACGCCACCGGCAGCCCGGCCCGGGCGGCGAGCAGTGCCACGACGCCCGCGGCCTGCGCCGTGCCCATCACCGTGCGCACGTTCTGCTGGCTGAACACCCGCTCGACCGCGACCACGTCCGGCCGGTGCGTGCCGATCCACTCCTCGACGGCGTCGCCGACCGCGAGCAGCCGCCGCTCCACCGGCACGTCCGCAGGCGTGCGGACGACGCCGACGGCGACGCAGCGAACCGTGCGGCCCGCGCCGCCGTCCACCACGCCCAGGCCGCACCGGGTCAATCCGGGGTCGACGCCCAGCACCCGCACCCGCTCCCCTTTCCCGCGAACACCCGTTCGACCCGAGGAGGCTACCGGCGCACCGGGCAGCACCCACGTCGGCACGCCGCGCCTCGCGCTGCCGGACGGCGCGGGCAGACGTACCGTGCCATCCATGTCCGCCGCCGAGGAGCTCGACGTCTATCTCAACGACCATCTCGCGGGTGCCCACACCGGTGTCGAGATGGCCCGCACGCTGCAGCGCGAGGTGGCGGGCGAGCCGGACGCGGAGCTGCTCGGGCCGATCGGTGACGACGTCGCCGCGGACGTCGAGACGCTCCGGCACGTCATGGAGCGCCTCGGCGTGCGGCGCAACCCGGTGAAGCAGGCCGCCGGGTGGGTGGCGGAGAAAGCACACCGGATCGGGGTCGCCGCATCGCGCTCGCACGGGCCCGACCTCGCCCGGATGCTGGCCGCGGAGAGCCTCGCGCTGGGCGTCGAGGGCAAGCTCGCCCTGTGGGTCGCGCTGTCCGACGCCGCCAGCGCCGCCGACCGGGACCGGCTGGCCGACACCGGCGTTCCCGATCTCGCCGGGCTCGCCGACCGGGCCCGTGACCAGCGCCGCCGCCTGGAGGCGGTGCGCCTCGCCGCGGCCCGACGGGCGTTCGCGCGGACCTGAGGGCGCGGGGCCTGCCTAGGCTCGGCCCGGTGGAAGCGCACGACGTCGAGATCGTGGGGCTGCTCGTGTCCCCCGTGCACGCGTTCGCCGGCAGGCCCGCGGACGGTCCGCTGCCCGACCCGGCAACGCCGGCCGACCGGGTCGAGGTCCGTGCGAGCCTCGGCCTGGTCGGGGACCGCTACTTCGGTCATCCCGCTCACCGGCGCGCCGCGGTCACGGTGCTCGACGCGGCCGCGGTGCAGGACATGGCTCGCGAGCTCGGGCTCCCGGACGTCGATCCCCTGCGGGCGCGCCGCAACGTCGTCCTCACCGGGTTCGCGGTGGACGCCCTCGCGCGCGGCACCGTGTTCTCGCTGGACTCGGGCGACGGGCCGGTCCGGCTGCGCGCCCACCGCCCGGCGCACCCGTGCCGGTGGATGGACGTCGTGTTCGGCCCGGGCGCGTTCCGGGCGCTGCGCGGCCGGTCCGGGCTGCGCTGTGAGGCCCTGGACGACGGGGTGCTGCGGCTCGGCCCGGCGGTGCTGCGGATGCTGGAGCCGCAGGGGCTCAGCGGGGGACGGTGATCCGCCAGGCCGCGGGCCGCAGCGTCCACCGGCGGCGGGTGACCGGCTCGCCCGGCTCGCCGTCCGCGTTGACCGGGACCGGCCCGCCGGACACCTCGATCTCCGCGCCCCGCGCCGTCACCACCTCCGGGTGCTCGCCGTGGCGCCCCGCCCGCAGGAGCCGGCCGTAGTGCAGCCGGGCGAGCAGGCCGGTCGCCGTGCTCACGACCACGTCGGCGGCGCCGTCGTCGGGTGCGGCGTCGGGGGTGATCGGGGTGCCGCCGCCAACGGTGCGACCGTTGCCGATCCCCACCTGCAGCACGACGCCGTCCGCGAGGGTCCGGCCGTCGACGAGGACCCGCAGCGGCCACCCGGAGCTGCGCAGCCCGGCGAGCACCGCGCCCACCGGGTAGGCGAGCGGGCCGAGGACGGGCTTGAGCGGGGTGCCCTCCCGGTTGGCCCGGGCCCCGATCCCCAGGTGCACGGCGTTGACGACGACGGCGCCGGTGTCGTCGACGAGCAGGTCGAGGGCGCGTTCGCGGCCGTGCAGGACGGCCCGGGCGGCCGCCACCGGCTCGTCCGGCACGCCGAGCGTCCCGGCGAAGTCGTTCCCCGTCCCCTGGGGGACCAGCCCGAGCACGCGCCGGTCGAGCTCGCCCCGGGCGTGCAGCGCGGCGACGAGCAGGTGCAGGGTGCCGTCCCCGCCGACGGCGACGGGGCGGTGCTGCGGGTACGCGGCCAGCACGGCGTCCAGCTCGCCCGGGCCGTCCGGGGAGGCGGTGACCACCTCGGCGCCCTCCCGGAGCGTGTCCAGCACGGCGTGGCGGACGGCGTCGTCCACCCCGCCCGCGGCGTCGTTCGCGAGCACGAGGAGGGGGAGCATCACGAAAGCCTGACACGGCCCGAGCCGCTCCGGTCGCCGAGTTGACGTCCGCCCGGCCGGGACGACAGGCTGCGCGCGTGACGGGTGGGCGGCGGCGAGCGGTGCGCGCCGGGCGCCCAGCCACCGGGAGGGCCGTACTGATCGCCGTCCTGACGGCTGTCCTGGCGCTCACGCTCCTCGCGTGCGGTCCGGCGCCGGTCCCCGCCGAGGGCCTCGCCGCCGCCCCGGCCCCGCCGGACGGACCGGAGACGATCGCCGCCGCCCTGCTCGCCCCCGGCGCCGACGTCACGGCGCTGCTCACGCAGCGCCGCCCCGAACCGCCGGACTACGCCGAGGTGTTCCGGCTGGAGATCGCGAAGGACGCGCGCACCCACTACGAGGGCTACTGGCAGCATCCGCAGCTGCTCGGCCCCGCCCCGGGGCAGACGGAGGTGCGGGTGGACGCCGTCACCACCGAGGAGCTCGTCGCAGGCACCGGCGCGTCGGCCGAGTTCCCGAGCGGGTACCGCACCGTCGCACCGCAGCTCAACCCGGGCATCACGATCTACCAGCTGGTCTTCCACGCCCCCGGCAGCTCGCTCGGCACCCGCGTGGACGGGCTCGTGTACCTCCAGGGCCGGTGGCGGATCTTCCCCGCCCCGTGGGCCGTGCTGGAGATCAACGAGCCGGGCCACCAGCACTGAGCGGGTCGGCGTAGCGCCCGCGGCGGTGGCCGGAGGATCATCCCCGCCGTGTCTCTGGTCGGCCGCACGGCCCAGCTCGCCGAGCTCGGCGCCCTGCTGGCCGTGGCCCGCGAGGGGCGCGGATGCCTCACCCTCGTGACGGGCGAGCCGGGCGTCGGCAAGACCCGGCTGGTGCGCGAGGTCGCCGACCGTGCCGCCGCACTCGGTGTGGCCACCGCGTGGGCGACGTGCGTCGAGGGCGAGGGCGCGCCGGCGCTCTGGCCGTGGACTCAGCTCGCCCGGGCGATCGCCACCGCCGACCCGGACGTGCCGGGGGTGGGCGGGCTGGTCGCCCGGCTGCGTGACGGCGTCGCGGACGCGGAGACGTCCCCGAGCCCGTTCCGGCTCTTCGACGCCGCCGAGCAGGTGCTGCGGGCCGCAGCCGCCCGCCGTGCGTGGCTGCTCGTGCTGGACGACCTGCAGTGGGCCGACGAGACGTCGCTGCGGCTGCTGGAGTTCCTCCGCCCGCAGCTCGGCGGGCTGCGGGTCGCGGTTCTGGCGACCGCCCGCGAGGGCGGCGCCCGCCTGCCCCACGCGGCGCGGATCGAGCTGTCCGGCCTGAGCGCGGACGAGCTCGCCGAGCTGATACGCCCGCTCGGGGCGGCCCTCGGGCCGGCCGACGCGCAGGCACTCGCGGGTCGCACGGGCGGCAACCCGTTCTACGCCATCGAGCTCGCGCGCCTGGCCCGCGACCACGGGCCGGACGTCGCGCGGGCCGCGGTGCCGGGCTCGGTCCGGGCGGCCCTCGAGCACCGCCTCGCCGCGCTCCCCCGGCCGACCCGGGACGTGCTGGCCGTCGCGGCCGTCGTCGGCGAGGAGTTCCGGGTCGACCTCCTCGACGCGGTCGGGCCGCGGCACGACGCCCAGGACCTGCTGGCCGTCGCCGAGCATGCCGGGCTGGTCCGCCCCGCCGGGCCGGGGCGCGCCGCGTTCGCCCACGGCCTGGTCCGCGACGCCGTGCACGCCGCCCTGCCGGCGCCGGAGCGCGCCCGGCTGCACGGCCGGGTGGCGGACGCGCTGCGGGCCGCCGGATCCACCGACCCGGCGACGCTCGCCCACCACCTCGGCCGCGCCACGGGCCGAGCGGACGAGGCGGTCCGCCAGCACCGCGCTGCGGCCCGCGCGGCCACCGCCGTCCTCGCGCACGCCGACGCCGCGCGGCACCTCGCGGAGGCCGTCGACCAGCTCGACGCCGCGCCGGGCGCGGCCGACCGCGGTGAGCTGCTGCTCGATCTCGCCGCCGCCCGGCTCGCCGCGGGTGACGGCCCCGGAGCGCGGGGCACCTACCTGGCCGCGGCCCGCCTGGCGCGGCTCGACGGCCGGGCCGACCGCTGTGCCGACCATCTCGCCCGGGCCGCGCTGGGTCTCGGCGGCGGGCCCGCGGGGTTCGAGGTGCCGCGCGCGGACGCGAAGCAGATCGCCCTGCTGGAGGAGGCGGAGCAGCTGCTCCCCGACGGTGCGGCGCTGCACACGCGGGTGACGGCCCGGCTGTCCGTCGCGCTGCCCGAGCAGGAGCAGGAGCGCCGCCGCGCCCTCGCCGACCGGGCGGTCGCCGCCGCCCGCGCGGCCGCCGACCCCGACGTGCTGACCGCCGCGCTCGCCGCGCACTGCGACGCGATCGCCGGGCCGGAAGAGGTCGAGCGCCGGGAGGCCCAGGCCGACGAGATCGTCGCGCTGGCCACGGCGACCCGCGACGTCGAGGCCGAGCTCCTCGGCAGGCGCCTGCACCTCGTCGCGCTGCTGGAACGCGGCGACTACCCGGGCGCCGACCGGGAGGCGGAGGCGTTCGCGCTGCGGGTGGCCACGATCCGCCACCCCCTCTACGCCTGGTACCCACCGCTGTGGCGGTCGATGCGGCTGACGATGGCGGGCCGGCTCGACGACGGGGAGCGGCAGCGGGCGCTCGCCGAGACCGCCGGGGCGCGCGTCGACAGCTTCAACGCGGCCATCCTGGCGGTCTCCGCGCGCTGGAACAGCCTCGCCGAGGCCGGCCGGTTCGCCGAGGGCCACGCGGCACTCGCCGCGTTCGCCGAGCGGCTGGGCCCGCTCGGCCCGGACATGGAGGTCGGCTTCGCGCTGGCGCAGGCCCAGGCCGGGCGCTGCGACGCCGCCCGCAACCGCCTGGACGCGGTGGCGCCGCTGCTTCCCGGCCTCCCGACCGGGTCGGAGTGGCCGCCGGTGCTCGTACAGGTCGCGGAGCTGGTGACGCTGCTCGGCGGGCACCCGGTCGCCGAGTGGGCCTACCCGGCGCTGCTGCCCCATCGGGGCCGGCACGGGATCGACGGCATCGGCGCCTACAGCTACGGCAGCCTGGAACGGCCCCTCGGCCTGCTCGCCGCCGCACTCGGCCAGAGCGACACCGCCCGTGCGCACCTCGTCGCGGCCCTCGATGCCAACGAGCGCGCGGGCGCGAACCTCCTCGTGGCCCGGACCCTGCGCGACGCGGGCGCGGTGCTCGGCGACCGGGCGCTGCTCGGCCGGGCGCGGGAGGCTTACCGGCGCCTGGACGTCCCCCATCGCATCACCGAGGTGGACGCCCTGCTCGGTGGGCCACCCGCCCCGGATCCCGCCCCGACGACCGGCGAGTTCCGGCGCACCGGCGAGACCTGGTCGGTGTCGTGGCGGGGCCGGGACGCGACGGTGCGCGACACCAAGGGCATGCGCGACCTCGCCCGGCTCCTCGCCCGGCCGGGCACCGACGTCGCCGCCGTCGAGCTCGCCGAGGCGCTGGTGGACGGCGGGGACACCGGCGAGCTGGTCGACGCGACGGCCCGCGACGCCTACCGGGCCCGGCTGGCCGTGCTCGACGACGAGCTCGCCGCCGCGGACCGGGCCGGGGACGCGCCGCGGTCGGAGCGGGCGAGCGCGGAACGGGCCGTGCTGCTCGCCCAGCTGTCGGCGGCCTACGGCATCGGGGGCAGGCCGCGGCGCACCGGCGATCCCGCCGAACGCGCCCGCTCGGCCGTGGGCTGGCGGATCCGCGACGCCCTGCGCCGCATCGAGGCCGTGCACCCCGAGCTCGCCCGCCACCTGCGCGTCAGCGTCCACACCGGCGCCTTCTGCCGCTACTCGCCGGAGACGGCGGTGCGCTGGCACGTGTGAGGCGCGCGCCTCCCGTCGGAAGGCGCCGCCTCCCGCCTGCCGGGGTGAGGACCCGCCACACCCTGGAGGTACCGATGAGCATCACCGGTCAGCACTCCGCCGAACTCCTGCTCGCCCGGGCCGTCGACCGGTTCGGCACGGCGCCGGACGACGTCGCGGCGGTCGCGCGCTGGCTGCGCGCGGCGGCCGCCGACATCGATCTCCCCGACACCGCGCCCGGCGACCGCGTCGTGCTCGCCGGGCACGCGGACGGGCCGGGGCTGTACCTCGCGCACTTCGCGGGCGAGCTGGCCACCGACGTCCACGGGCACGGCACGTGGGGCGTCGGCCTGCTGCTGGACGGCACCGACCGCTACGAGCGCTGGCGACCGGCCGGCCCGGGCACGGCCCGCCTCGCCGAGATCCGCGCCCTGGGTCCCGGGGACGTCCTGGCGTTCGGCCCGCCACCCCACGACGTGCACCGCCAGCGGGCGGACGCCGGCGGGGCCCGCGAGCTGCTGCTGCTCGGTGCCGACCCCCGCTCCCGGGACCGCATCACGTTCGATCCGGATCCGGCCGACCGCGCCGCGGCGGTCGTCGACCACATCGACCGCGCCGACCTGCGCGGCCTGCTGGCGCACTACGCGCCGGACGCGGTCGTGGAGGCCGACGTCCCGCAGTGGCGGTTGCGCGTCACCGGCCGCGCGTCGATCGCGGAGGCCCTCGCGAGCGAGTTCGACGTGCCCGGCAGGCGGCTGGCGTGGCTGCGCCGCACCGACACCGCGGACGGCGTGCTCATCGAGACCGAGGTGCGCTTCGCCGCCGACGGCGGGGAGGGCCTGTGGCGCGACGCGCACGTCCTCACCCTCGACGGGTCGACGATCACGGCGCACTCCGTCTGGTGCACCGGGCACTGGGACCCGGCCACCGTCGCCCGGTACGCGGCGCAGGACGCCCTGGTCGGTGCACCGTGACCGAGCTTGCGAGGTCACGATTCAGCACAGCGACCCGGTCACGGGCGACGAGCGTCAGCGAGGAGCTCCCGTGACGCGCGCGCTGCTCGACACCGCCGAGCGCACCCCGTTCCCCGACCACGACGGCCGTTCCGGCAGCACGCTGGAACGGGTCCGGCTGGCCGACGGCACCCGGCTGGTGCTCAAACGTTCGACGCCCGGCCTCGACCTCGTCGGGACGCTCACCGGCGGGAGCGACCGCGAGTTCCAGCTCTTCGCCTCCGGCGTGCTCGACGCGCTGCCCGGCGGCGTCGGGCACGCGATCGTCGACGCCTGGGGCGACGGTCCGGACACGCTCGTGCTCATGCGCGACGTGGGCGCGCACATCCCCGGCTGGACGAGGTCGCTCACCCGCGCCGACTGCCGCACGATCCTGCGGGCCGCCACGGCGCTGCACGACGCCTTCCGCGGCGACCGCCCGCCTGGGCTCTGCGACCTCGCCGACCGGCTCACGCTGCTGTGGCCGCACCGCCTGGCCCCGCTCACCGGGGGGCCGAACCCGCTGCCGGGGCTGGTCCTGCGCGGCTGGGACCGGTTCGCCACCCTGGCCGAGCCGCGGGTCGTCGCGGCGGTACGCGCGCTGCAGTC
>NZ_JBFWVQ010000110.1:0-18086 GCF_050246655.1 Pseudonocardia sp. | reverse complement strand
TCGATGGCGGCGTCGAGGTCGACGTGGTCGGAGCCGATGCCGGCGGTGAGCGCGAGCTTCAGGTTGGGGGCCTTCGCGATGCGTTCGGCGGTGAGGTAGGCGGGCCAGAAGGGTTGCGAGATGACGACCTCGGCGTCGGGCAGGTGGCGGTCGAACTCCGAACCCGGCCCCTCCTTGTCCGACGTCACGATCAGCTCGTGACCCAGCTTCTCGAGGTACGGCCGCAGTCCGAGCTCGCCGGACACGCTCCCGAGGAGGTGTCCCGGCGTGAAGTCGATCGATGACGGGGTCGGCAGCGTCTGGCCGTCCGGATAGTGCGACAGCTGGGGCAGCCCGTCGCGGGCGTACTCCTTCGGATACCCGTCGACCGGGTCGTCGTAGAGGACGCAGAGCACCTTTGCCATTGTCTGACTCCCTTCGAGAATAACCGACGACCCGACCCTCGTCCCGTCGACCGGGCTCGACAAGGCTCTGGTGATTGCATTCTCGACAGACGTCATAGACAGCACCTATCGAGGATGGAGTACATGCGCGAGGTGTTGATCCGCCAGCTGGAATACCTGCTGGCGCTGAGCCGGGAAAGGCATTTCGGGCGCGCCGCAGCGGCGTGTCACATCAGTCAGCCTGCGCTCTCCGCCGCGATCCGCAAGCTGGAGCGGGAGCTGGACGTCGAGATCGTGCAACGGGGGCGCCGGTTCGAGGGCTTCACGGACGAGGGCATCCGGGTCGTCGGCTGGGCGCACCGCATCCTCGCCGAGCGCGACGCGCTCCTCTCCGATCTCGACCGGCTCCGCGGCGGCCTGACCACGACGGCCCGGATCGGCGCCATCCCGACGGCGATACCGGCGACACCCCTGCTGACGCGCCAGCTCCAGGTCCGCCATCCCGCCGCCCGAATCCGGATCGAGGGCCCTGTCCTCGCGCGACATCAGCCGCCGGCTCGCCGAGTTCGACCTCGATGCCGGTGTCACGTACCTCGACGAGGAGACCCCACCGGGCATGCGCCGGATCGAGCTCTACCGGGAGCGCTACCTCCTGCTGGTCGACGCCGGGAATCCCGTCGTCGCGGACCGGGTCGTGCGCTGGGAGGACGCGGCGGCGCGCACACCTGGCTGTACGCCTTCGGCGTGCCGCCGGGGATGTGCGTACGGCGGCTCGCCGACGTCCGGCCGCGGCCGGCGGTCGGGCTCATCGTGCCTGATCGCGAGCCGCGCTCCCTCGTCGCCGACGCGCTGGTCGAGTCGGTGCGCGCGGTGGACCTGGCCGCAGCGCTCAGCGAGCAGTTGCCCGCCGGGGCGAACGACGAAACCGGCAGGGCACCGTCGCGACAACGATAGGAATTCGATTCTCCGGTGTCGTGGAATTACGACCCGCTCGGATCGGTCAACGGCGCACCCGATAGCGCAGGTGAAGCACCCGGTTGCCCTGAATCACCACGTCAGGATCCTCCAACAGGTGCTGCGCGTGGACCGACCCGAAGTAGCGCTTGCCGGACCCGAGCACGACGGGTACGACGTCCATGCGCACCTCGTCGATCATGCCCGCGGCGAGCACCTGGCCACCGACGTCGCCAGCGGCGACCTCGACCAAGCGCTCACCCGCAAGCTCCTGCGCCTTGGCCACGGCTGCTTCGACGCCGTCGACGAAGTGGAACGGCGCCTCGGGATCCCAGCCCTCGGGCCTACCCCGATGGGTCACGACGACCACGTGGTCGACCCCAGACGGAGGTGTCCCGTCCCAGCCGTCCGTCATGTCGAAGACGTGGCGGCCGGCGATTGTCACCCCGATCTGGTCCCAGTACGGCCGGACGTAGTCGTAGGACGTCTGCGACACCTTCAAGACGCCGCTCTCGTCCAACGGCACGTCACCGCTGACCAACCAGTCGAACAGCGGTCCGGGCTGGTCGTTCTCGTCCGCGATGAAACCGTCGACCGACACCGAGGCATACACGACTACTTTGCCCACGGGGCGCTCCTCTGCTCTCGGATTGCCCCCAATACTGGCGTGACCTGGGCTGTCGGTCTTGTAAGGAATCAATCGGCCGGCAGCGGCCAGCCGTCCAGCGTGTGACCGGGGTGCTCGCGCAGGAACCGCCGCCGGACTTCGACGTACTGAGTGGGCGTGAGCCCGGTGAACTCGCGGAACTCGTGGCCGAAGTGCGCCTGGTCGAAGTAGCCTGCGCCACCGGCGACGTCGCCCCAGTCGATCGGTTCGGCCGGGTTGATCGCGAACACGGTGGCGGTGAAGCGGTGGGCGCGGGCCAGCCGCTTCGGCGTGACGCCGATGAGCTCCTTGAACCGCTGTGCCAGATGAGTGCTGCTGACACCGGCTGCCACGCTCAGGTCGCCGATCGCCACCGCCCCGCTGGTCGCCGCGATGACGCTGCTCGTATGGCGGACCAGCCCCAGGCCGGAGGTCTCGCACAGCCGTCGCATCAGCTCATCCTCGAGCAGCGTCAGCATCTCGTGCGGTCCGTCCGCCGTGGCCAGCCGGTCTCGCAGCTCAGCAACGGCGGGCCGGCCCCACACCTGCTCCACCGTCACCGGCCGGTCACACAGCTCGGCCGCGGACATCGGCAGGAACGGTGCCAGCCCCCACGGCTTTGCGTGCACGCCGACGGACCGGGTCCGGAGTGGGTAGCCGAACTCCCACGCCCGGGTGGGCGTGGTGACCACGCAGCCGTCGGCGTACTCCGCCGTCTCGATGTCGGTGCCGGCGCGGATGAGGAACGGCGCCCCGAGGTTGACGATGAGCAACGCCGCCGGCGCCGGCGGCAGCGTCAGCCGGGCGTACGGCGACGCACCCTCCAGGTAATAGAGGTCGTCGATCAGCCCGTCCAGCGGCGGTCGCGGCACTCTGGACACGTACTCCACGCCCACAGCATCGCCGATGCCCCGCCGGCGTCGCGCGCCGTGAAGGTCCAGCCGCGCTGCCGCCGGCATCGGGCCGGCGGGTGGCCGGAACGGGCTCATCCGGTTGCGGCGTAGATCGCGACCTCCGCGGGGTTGACGTGGAACCAGAGATCGACGCCGGGTTCGGCGCCGAGTTCGACGACCGTCGCCGGTGTGACGTCGGCGGAGAGACCGTCGATCCACGGCTCGCCGCCGTCGGGCGCGGAGGCCAGGAGCCGCATGGTGTTGCCGTGCGGTTCGATGGCGGCCAGGCGCACCGCGACGACGTTGGTGGTCTCGGTGGGCGGGGGCTGGGGTGACACGGCGACCGCCGAGGGCGGGAACACCGCGACGGCGTGATCGTCACCGTCCGTCGTCGGGTTGGGTTCACCCAGGAGCAGCCGGCCTCCGTAGGTCCGCAGCGTGTCCTCATGGCGGGTGCCCGGGACGAGGTTGAGGCCGGCGATCCGCGCGGTGAACGGGCTGCGGGGGCGACCGAGGACGACGTTGGTAGGGCCCTGCTCGACGACCTTCCCGTCGGTGAGCACGACGACACGGTCCGCGAGCATCAGCGCGTCGAGGGCGGAGTGGGTGACGAGGACGGCGGTCTGGTTCATGTCGCGGATCATGCGGCGCAGCAGCGATCGCATGGCGGGAGTGGTGTCGACGTCGAGCGCGGCGAGGGGTTCGTCGAGCAGCAGCAACTCGGGGCTGGGTGCGAGCGCGCGGGCGAGCGCGACGCGCTGCTGCTGCCCGCCGGACATCTGGGCCGGTCGGCGGTCGGCCTGAGGGGCGACGCCGACCTCGCCGAGCAGCTCACGGGCCCGTGCCTTGGCCTCCTTGCGGGGGGTGCCGTTCATCCGCGGTCCGAAGGCGACGTTCTCCACCGCGGTGAGATGCGGGAACAGCATGGCTCGCTGCGCAAGGAGCCCGATGCCGCGCCGGTGCACAGGCACCCGTACACCGGTGGCGACGTCGGCGATCACGGCCTCTCCGAGGCGGATGTGGCCGGAGTCGGGGAGCAGCAGCCCGGCCAGCACGCCGAGCACGGTCGACTTGCCCGAGCCGTTAGGCCCCAGCAACGCGATCACCTCGCCGTGTTCGACGCGCAACGTCACGTCGAGGGTGAACCCGCCGGGACGGCGCAGGACCATGCTCGTGTCCAGAGCTGCGCCGTCCTCCCGACGGTCGTCCGTCGGTGGGGTCCCGGTGGCGGAGGTTCTCGTCGGGTCGGTGTCGGTCATTGCAGCCCCGCGACGTTGCGTGGCCTGCCAGGACGATGACGATGATCGCCACCACGACCAACAGCAGCGAGATGGCGACCGCGCCGTCGGTGTCGGTCTGCGACTGGAGGTAGACCAGGAGCGGCAGCGTCCTGGTCGTGCCCTCGAGGCTGCCCGCGAACGTGATGGTGGCGCCGAACTCGCCGAGGCAGCGCGCGAACGACAGGACCGCACCGGAGGCGAGGCCCGGCAGGACGAGCGGGACCGTGATGCGGAGGAACGCCTGCGAGGGTGGTGCGCCGAGGGTGTTGGCGACCTGCTCGAACCGCTCGCCCGCCGTACGCAGGGCCCCTTCCAGGCTGACGACCAGGAACGGCATCGCGACGAACGTCTGGGCGATGACCACCGCCGCGGTGCTGAACGGGATCGTGATGCCGAACGCCACGTTGAGGGGTTGTCCGATGAGCCCGTTGCGTCCCAGCAGGAACAGCAGCGCGAGCCCGCCCACGACCGGCGGCAGCACCAGCGGCAGCAGGACCATCGAGCGCAGGTACTTCAGCCCGCGAAACCGGGCCCGGGCCAGCACGACGGCAAGGGGGCCACCCAGAACCACGCACAGCGTGGTGGAGATCGAGGCGGTGACCAGCGACAACCGCAGCGCACTGAGCGCCGCCGTGCTGGTCAGCAGCTCCAGCATGCGTCCCCAGGGTGCCTCCAGCAGCAACCCGACGACGGGCAGCGCGATCAGTGCGAAGGCGAGCGTCGCCGGGATCCACAGCAGCCACGGGATCCCCACCCCGGCGTCGTGGACCTTGTCGGGCTGCGGCACTGCCGGCTGCGGGTCGCCGCCATCCGGTTCCGCGACCTCACCGATCTCCTGGGTGCGTGCGGTCATGACCCGCCCCTCCGCGACCCGCGCATGCCGGTCACGGCGAGCCGAACCCGGCGGTCTGCAGGATCTGCTGGCCGTCCGGCCCGATCACCATGTCCACGAACTGCTGGGCCAGCTCGGGCTGGGGTGCCTTGCTCAGAGCGGCAATCGGGTAGTCCGTGGGGGCGGCGTCGGCCTCCGGGAACGGCACGCCGGTCACCCGGTCTCCCGCCGACTTGACGTCGGTGACGTAGACCAGCCCGGCGTCCGCGTTGCCGGTCGTGACCTTGGTCAGCACCGCGGTCACGCTCTGCTCCTCGCTGACCGGGCTGAGCTGGATCCCGGTGTTCTGCTCGACCTGCTGGGTGACCGCCCCGCACGGCACGGCCGGAGCGCACACCACGACCTTGAGGCCGGGATCGGCGAGACTCGCGAAGCCGGTGATCTGCTTCGGGTTCCCGGGCTGGGTGGCGATCTCCAGGATGTTGGTCGCGAAGATGGCCGGCTCGCCCTCGGTGCCGCCCGCGTCCGTCACCGTCTTCATCGTCTCGGTGTTGGCCGCGGCGAACACGTCGGCGGGTGCCCCCTGGACGATCTGCTGAGCGAGCGTCGACGAGCCGGCGTAGTTGAACCGCACCGACACATCGAGATGCGACTCCTCGAACTTCTTCCCGAGTGCGGTGAACGTGTCCGTCAACGATGCAGCGGCGAACACGGTGAGTGTTCGTGACCCGGATGCGGCCGTGCCGCCGGCGCCACCTCCGGGGGAGGACGACCCGCTGCCGCACGCCGCCAGCACCAGACACAGCCCGATCGCACAGACCAGCGCGCGTGCCCTCATCCCGTCCTCCCGCCGCGTTGACGTCCCACGGTCGCGACGTCCGGGAAGGGCCGTGCCCGTGTGGGACGTGAGGAGGTCGAAACCCCTCTCCGCCACCCTTAGGCCGATTGGCACAATGATCCGCAGATTCGCAACTGATCGGAGAGTATCCCCGCACATGCGGTTTCAGCGATGATCGTTTCTACTTTGAGCAGGTCGGCACAGGCGACGCGACGCGGACCGCCGCCGGCCGTCGTCCGATTGAGGTAGCGGCCCGGCCGGGCAGGGCGGTCCGGCCGGTGGCGTACGGGTCGGTCAGGACACTCCTAGTCCGGGACGGCCTTCACGTCCGGGACCACGATCGCGAACAGGTCTCCGACCGCCGCGAGGCTCGCCGCCTGCAGCGCCGCGGCGTCCACAGGCCCGTCCGGGCCGGGCAGCGAGCGCGTGGCCGTCGCCGCGGCGACGACCGTGGGCGCGTAGCCGAGGTTGAACGCGCTGCGCGCGGTGGAGTTGACGCACATGTGCGTCATGAACCCGGCCAGCACCAGGTTCGACGCCCCGGACGCCTTCAGCCGCTCGTCGAGGTCGGTGCCGACGAAGGAGCTCGGATAGTTCTTGACGATCACCGGCTCGCCCTCGCGCGGCGCCACCCGGTCCACGATGGCGCCGATCTCGGCGCGCACGTCGTAGGGGGAGCCCTCGCCGGCGTCGTGCTGGATGTGGATGACGGGGACGCCGGCGGCGCGGGCGCGGTCCAGCAGCTCCGCGGCCTGGTCCAGCGCGGCCTCGACGCCGTCGAGGGCCATGACGCCGCGCGTGTAGGTGTTCTGGCAGTCGATCATGACGAGCGTCGAGTCGGCGAGCCGTGGGGCGTCGGAGGGCAGGCCGGACAGCGAACGCAGTGTCGGCAGGTCGGACATCGGTTTCCCTTCAGGAGAGGTTGCGACGCACGGCGCGGGCCAGCTCGTCGACGCTAGCCGCGTCGGCCAGGCGGTCGGTACCGCCGAACACGAAGAACGGGACGCTCTGCAGGCGGTGGCGGCGGCCGTCGGCCTCGTCACGCTCGACGTCGGCGAGGAAGGCGTCGGAGGCCAGGGTCTTGCGGGTGTCGTCGGGGTCGAGGCCCGCCTCGGCGGCGAGCCGGACGAGGGTGTCGTGGTCGGAGATCACCGCTCCCTCCCCGAGCACGCCGGCCATGAACCGCTGCTTCACCGCCACCTGGACGCCGCGGGAGCGGGCGAGCTGCAGCACGCGGTGCCCGTCGAGCGTGTCGACCGGGCGCATGAGGTCCATCCGGTAGTGGAGGCCCTCCCGGGCGGCGAGCGCCTCCAGGCGCCGGTGGCCGAGCTCGGCGCGCTCGCGGGTCAGGTGGTAGCGCCTCGTCATGTAGTCGGCCATGTCGAGCTCCGGCTCCCGCGACAGCGACGGGTTGAGCCGGTAGCTGCGGTAGACGACGTCGAAGTCCGCGTCGGGGAACTGCTGGAGGGCCCGGTGCAGGCGGGTGGAGCCCAGGTAGCACCACGGGCAGATCAGGTCCGACCACATCTCGACACGCACGCCGACCTCCTCGACGGCGTGCGGGGGCGGGCACGCGGCCCGCCCCCGCACGACGGGCTCAGCTCAGGTCGGTGATGACGGTCTTGGTCTCGGTGTAGTTGTGGAAGACGTCCTCGCCCATCTCCCGGCCCCAGCCGGACTCCTTGTAGCCGCCGAAGGGCAGCGTGGCGTCGAAGACGTTCCAGGTGTTCACCCAGACGGTGCCGGCGCGCAGGCGCTTGGCGGTGCGGTACGCCTTGCCCACGTCCTTGGTGAAGACGCCGGCGCCGAGGCCGTAGTTGGTGTTGTTCGCCACCGGGATGATCTCGTCCTCGGAGCGGAACGGCATCGCGGCGACGACCGGGCCGAAGATCTCCTCCTGCACGGCCTTCATGTCCTCGCGGGCGCCGGCGAGGACGGTCGGGGCCACGAAGTAGCCCTTGTCGCCGACGCGGGTGCCGCCGTGGATGCCGGCGCCGTCGGAGCGGCCGGAGTCGATGTAGCCGGTCACGCGGTCGAACTGCTCCTGGCTGACCAGCGGGCCCATCTCGGTCGTCGCGTCGAGGCCGTTGCCGACCTTGATCTCGGCGGCGCGGGCGGCCACGCCCTCGACGACCTGGTCGTAGACCGACTCCTCGACGTAGAGGCGCGATCCGGCGACGCAGCACTCGCCCTGGTTGAAGAAGATCGCGTGCGCGGAGCCCGCGATGGCCTTCTCGATGTCGGCGTCGGCGTAGACGACGTTGGGCGACTTGCCGCCGAGCTCCAGCGTCACCTTCTTGAGGTTGCCCGCGGCCGCCTTGACGATCTCCTTGCCGACCTCGGTCGAGCCGGTGAACGCCACCTTGTCGACGTCGGGGTGCGAGGCGAGGGCCGCGCCGGCGTCACCGAAGCCGGTGACGATGTTCAGCACGCCCGGCGGCAGCCCCGCCTGCAGGGCGAGCTCGCCCAGCAGCAGCGCCGAGAGCGGCGTCTGCTCGGCGGGCTTGAGCACGACGGTGCATCCGGCTGCGAGCGCCGGTGCGACCTTCCACGCCGCCATGAGCAGCGGGAAGTTCCACGGGATGATCTGCGCGGCGACGCCCGTCGGCTCCTTCAGCGAGAAGGTGAGGTAGGCGTTCGGGTCCCACGCGGACACCGGCATCGTCCGGCCGGTGATCTTGGTGGCCCAGCCGGACATGTAGTGGAACATGTCGGCCGTCAGCGGCACGTCGGCGGCCTTGGCCACGGCGTAGGGCTTCCCGTTGTCGAGCGACTCGAGCAGCGCGAACTCCTCGAGGTTCTCGAGGACCAGGTCACCCAGCTTGTGGATGATCTTGCCGCGCTGGCCGTGCGGCATCGTGCGCCATGCCGAGCCGTCCTCGAACGCGGTACGAGCCGCGCGCACGGCGCGGTCCGCGTCCTCGGCGCCGCCCTTCGCGACGGAGGCGAGCACCTCCTCGGTGGCGGGGTTCACCGTCTCGAACGTCTCGCCGGACGCGGAGTCCACCCACTCGCCGTTGATCAGCATCTTGCGGCTCAGCGAGCCCACCACGCGCTCGATGTGCGGCGCGTCGAAAGCCAGTGTCATCGTCGACCTCCTCGTCGCGGGCGCCCCGGAAGTGGGCGCCATCACGTGCGGAGCGACGCTAGGAGGGCGGGGGTTGCAACGACGTTGCACGCATCTGCGGTGCCGGACACCTCACCTTTTCGCTGGTACGAATCTGGTGAAGGCTTGTCTTGCCAAACTGCCGAGGGCAGGGTGGAGTGGTCCTCCGGAGTCCACGAGTCGATGGAGACCCATGCCCGCAGCGGACCACCGCAGCACGGCGCGCCGGCTCGCCGCCCTTCGGGAGGCGGCCCTCGCCGGCCACGCGGGGGAGCGGCCACGCCCGCTCGTGTCGGAGTCCTGGAAGCGCTCGCTCGCCGCCCGGGTCGATCCCGAGCACGGCGAGGCGCCACTCGTCCTCGACCGGTCCGACGTCCACCGCATCCGCGAGAGCCACCCACTCGCCGCGGTGCTGCCGCTGCTGCGCGACACGCTCGTCTCGATCGCGGACGAGGCGATGCACATGATGATCGTGACCGATGCCGAGGGGCACATCCTGTGGCGCGAGGGCCGCGCCGACGTCATGCGCCGCGGCGAGCGCTTCGGCCTCGTGGAGGGTGCGGGCTGGAGCGAGACGGCCGCCGGTACGAACGCCATGGGCACTGCGCTCGCCGCGGACCGTCCCGTGCGCATCCACTCCGCCGAGCACCTCGTCCGGACCTACCACGAGTGGACGTGCGCCGCAGCGCCGATCCACGACCCGGACAGCGGCGAGATGATCGGCGTCGTCGACGTCACGGGGCCGATGCGGACCTTCCACCCGACGACGCTCGCCCTCGTCGTCGCCGCAGCGCGGCTCGCGGAGGGCCATCTCGCCGCCCACCAGGCCCAGCGCGACGAGCGCCTGCTGCGTCGCAACCTCCCCCACCTGCTCGCCATGCGCGGCGAGCCCGGTGCGCTGCTCACCGCGAGCGGCCGCGTGCTCGCCGCGCAGCCCGAGGGCTGGCTGCCGGAGCGGGTGGAGCTGCCCGCCGGTGGCGACCGGGTCCTCCTCGGGCGGCACGAGGGGCACCTGGAGCCGCTCGCGGACGGCTGGCTGCTGCGCACCCGTCCGGACCCGGCGAGCAGGCCGATGCCGGCACCGGTGCTGGAGCTCGCCTTCCTCGGTGGCGGACGGCCGTCGGCCCGGCTGGACAGCCGCCCCGTGCGGCTCACCCACCGCCACGCCGAGCTGGTGACGCTGCTCGCCCTGCGTCCGGACGGCCGCACCGGGGACGAGCTGGCCACCGACCTGTACGGAGAGGACGCCAAGCTCGTCACCGCCCGGGCGGAGATGCACCGGCTGCGCGTGTCGCTGGGGGTGCGGGTGGTGCGTGCCCAGCCCTACCGGCTGCAGGCCCGCATCGAGGCGGACTTCCTCGGCGTGCGCGCGGCGCTCGCCGAGGGCAGGGTGCGCGACGCCGCCCGCGCCTACCGCGGGCAGCTGCTGCCCCGCTCGGACGCGCCCGCGATCCGTGAGGAGCGCGAGCAGCTGCACCTGTCGCTGCGCCGGGCCGTCCTGGACTGCCGCGACGTCGAGGCGGCGTGGCTCCTGCACCGCGTCGACGGGGACGACCTGGAGCTCGCCGAGCAGCTGCTCGGGTTGCTCGGCCGGGCCGATCCGCGGCGCCCGGAGGTGGCGGCGCGGGTGGCGCGCAGCCACTGACCCGCGAGTTGCGCATCCCGTGGCCGCGAGTTGCGCCTCTGATGCCGGCGAGTTGCGGTTCTCATGCCGGCGAGTTGCGGATTTGCTCAGGCCGAACGGGCGTCCGGCCTGGTGAATCGCGCAACTCGCGGCGGTGAGATGCGCAACTCGCGCTGGTGAGAACCGCAACTCGCGGCGGTGAGATGCGCAACTCGCGGTGGTGGGATGCGGAACTCGCGGTCAGGCGGTGATCACCGTACCGACCTGCTCGCCGCCGAGCGCCTTCGTCAGGTTCCCGACGACGAGGCCGTTCACCACCTGGATCTCACGGACGTGCTTGGCGTGCGCCATCAGGGAGAGCACGAGCGGGTCGACGGGCGGGTCCGCGAGCGCGGTCGCCGCGACGCGGCCGCCGGGCCCGTCGGTGTCGGTGACGTAGATCGTGCGCTGCGCACCGTAGGCGTCGGCCAGCAGCAACGTGCCCGCGTCGCCCCGGTGCTGCGGGATCTTCCCGGTCGCGGCGGGGAACTCGTGCACGCCGTAGGGCGGCCAGCTGTTGGCCACCACCGCCGGGCTGGCCGCGAGGTGGCCCGCGAGCTGGTGGGCCACCGTGCCGTGCGGCAGGTAGGACACCCCGTCCGCGGCGAGCAGCGCCGCGAGCAGGTGGGCGTTCTGCTCCGCCTCGGTGGCCGCGAGCCCGGCCACCACCCCGGCGGGCAGGCCGAGGTCCAGGCCCACCCCGAGGACGTGGCGCGCGCGGATCCCGCCACCGGTGAGGATCAGCATCCGATGGGTGGCGAGCGCGGTGCGCAGCTCGTCCGCCAGCGGCAGGACCGCGTCCGGGCCGCGGTCCATGATCGCGGTGCCGCTCAGCTTCACGACCGTGAGCCAGGGCAGGATGCGCCGTACGGGCTGGTCGTCGTCGACCGGGGCCACCAGCTCGCGGTCCAGCAGGGTCTGCCGCATGAGCGGCGAGCGGACGTCCTTCGCGGTGGTCATGCCGCCTCACCTCCCGTGATGATCGTGCCGATGTGCTCGCCGTCCAGCGCCCGGCGGATGTTGCCGGGCACGAGCCCGTTGATCACCTGGATCTCGCGGACGTGCCGCGCGTTGCGGACGAGCTGCAGCAGCGGTCGCTCGACGATGAGGTCGGTGAGGTCCATCTCGAGCAGCTCGTCCACGGTGGCACGCGGGATGAGCGTGGCGGAAGGGTCGGTCTTGGGGTTGGCCGTGTACAGGCCGTCCTCGTCCTTGACGAAGATCATTCGGGCGCAGCCGTAGGTCTCCGCGACCAGCCAGCACCCGGCGTCGGTGCGGTAGGGCGGGATGGTGCCGCGCTCGGGCACCTGGTGCCACAGGTCGTAGGGCGGCATGCCGGGGAAGATCGCCGCGCCCGCTTCGCGAAGGTGCATCGCGAGCACGGCGAACGCCGACGGCCCGACGGTGGGCACGCCGTGGCGGGCCATGAGGTAGCCGAGCATCGTCGCGTTCTGACCTGCGACGGCCGAGCCGACCTCCGAGAGGATCCCGGTGGGCATGCCGAGCGACGCGGCGAGCGAGTAGACGTGCCGGGCGCGGGTGCCGCCGCCCGTGCCGATGAGCAGCTTGTGGGTGCGTTTGGCCTCGACCAGCTCCTCGACGACGGGGTACACCGCAGCGCGGCCCCGATCGATCAGGCTCTGTCCGCCGATCTTCAGAACGCTGACGTCGGGGAGGATCCGGTGGTCGGGGAGGGCGTCGGTGGCCTCGGCGAGGACGGGGTCGTGCAGCGGCCGGCTTTCGATCAGCGCGGCGAGTTCGGTCATTGTGGGTCTCCGGGTCGGGGGAGGGGCGGGCGCGAGGCTATCCGCGCTGCGTCGGGCCAGGTGAGCCACGTGGCCCGCCGTATCCAGGGCGTCGCCGCACGTGCGGCGGTCGCCGCCCGGAGAGCACGGCCGTGCGCCGCCGATCGGGCGATTGTGACGCCGGTCTCATTTCTCCCGGCTCGTGCACGAAACGCCCACCCCGCTCCGTCCGAGTAGGGGGAAGCACGGCCCGCGGGACGTCGGGGAGGCGGGGCGCGAGCGATGGACAGGCGACCGGGGGAGCCCGAGCTGCGGCAGTGGGCCGCGGCCGCGGTCGACGGCGACCCGGTGGCGGTGCGTGCCCTCGTGCGCGCACTCCAGGACCTGATCAGCGCCTACTGCCGCGGCAGGTTGCACCAGCTCGGCCACGGGGTGGCCGACGACGTCGTGCAGGAGACGTGCATCGCCGTCCTGCGCCGCCTCGCCCATCTCGTCGAGACCGGGCAGCCGATGCTGCCGTACGTGTTCCGGGTCGCTCAGAACAAGGTCGCCGACGCGTTCCGGGACGCCGTGAAGCGCAGCCACCAGCAGCTGGACGACACCGTCACCCAGCTGCGCGACATCGCCCCCGGTCCCGAGGACGCCGCCCTGCGCGGCGACCTCGCCCGTGAGCTGGCCCGGGCGCTGGCCGTGCTGGGCGAGCGCGAGCAGGAGGTCGTCGGGCTGCGGGTGCTCGGCGGGCTTCCCGCGGCGGACGTGGCCCGCATCCTCGGCATGACGGAGGGCAACGTGCGCGTCACCCAGCACCGGGCGCTCGCGAAGCTGCGGACCGAGCTCGCGCCGGTGCAGGGCCCGGCCACGGCGTGACACCGGTGCGAGCCGCCCGCGTCAGCGGGACGGCGTGAGGACGTCGAAGCCGGTGTAGGGGACGAGCGCCTCAGGGATCCGCACCGAGCCGTCCGCCTGCTGGCCCTGCTCCAGGACCGCCACCAGCGTGCGCCCGACCGGAAGGCCGGAGCTGTTCAGCGTGGCGGCGAAGCCCCGCGTGCCGTCCTTCGCCCTCGTGCGGATGCCGGCGCGGCGCGCCTGGAACGTGCCGAAGTCCGACGCCGACGCGATCTCCCGGTACTTCTGCTGCCCGGGCAGCCACACCTCGATGTCGAACGTGAGCTCCGCCGAGAACCCGGTGTCGCCCGCCGCCAGCTTGACGACCCGGTAGGCCAGGCCGAGGCCCTGCAGGACGGCCTCGGCGTGGCCCAGCAGCACGTCCAGCTCGGCGCGCGACGTCGCGGCGTCCACGATCCGCACCAGCTCGACCTTCGAGAACTCGTGCACGCGGATCATGCCGCGGGTGTCGCGGCCGTACGACCCGGCCTCCGAGCGGAAGCACGGCGTGTGCGCGGTGTAGGCCAGCGGGAGCTCCTCCAGCGCCAGCGTCTCGCGGGCGTGCAGGTTCGTGAGCGGCACCTCGGCCGTCGGGATGAGGAAGAGCTCCCGGTCCGCTGAATCGGTCTTGGACCCGGTCTTGAACAGATCCGCCTCGAACTTCGGCAGCTGCCCGGTGCCCGTCATCGTCTCCCGGTTCACGAGCGTGGGCACCGAGAACTCGGTGTAGCCGTTCGCCGCGGCGAGGTCGAGGAAGTAGCGGGCGAGCGCCCGCTCCAGCTGGGCGCCCCGGCCCTTGAGCACGACGAACCGCGGGCCCGCGAGCTTCGTGGCCCGCGGCAGGTCCAGGATCCCCAGCTTCTCGCCGAGATCGACGTGGTCCAGCGGGGCGAAGTCGAACGCGGGCCGCTCGCCCCAGCTGTGGACCACCTCGGCGTCCTCGTCGCTGTCGCCGTCCGGCGACTCGTCCGACGGCAGGTTCGGGATGCCCAGCAGCAGGTCGGTGAGCTCGGCGTCGGCGTCGCGCTGCTCGGCCTCGGCCTGCGCGACCACGGCCTTCAGCTCGCGCGCGCGCTCCACCAGCGCAGGCCGATCCTGGGCCGACGCCCCCTTCACCGCCGCCGCGACCCGCTTGGACTCCGCGCGCGCCTCGTCGCCGCGGTGGATGGCGCCGTTGCGGGCGGACAGCAGCTTCTCCAGCGCGGCCACGTCCAGGGCGTAGCCGCGCCGCGCGAGCTTGCGGACGGCGTCGGTGGCGGGATCGAGCAGGACGCGGGGGTCGTGCATCCTCCGAGCGTAGCGAGGCCCGTCACGCCGATTACCGGTGAGTGTGCACTCCTGCAGCTCGCTGCCGGACTCAGCGCACGCTCGGCGTGGCCACCCGGTCCCGCGCCGAGGTCGCCGTCCCGGTGAGCCATGATGGTCGCGATCCCGAAAGAGGCGGCCGTGACCCACCCGACCCGAGCCCCGTCGGTGGGCAGGCGCCTGATCCTCGGGGCGTTGCCGGCCGCCGCGGTGCTCGCTGCCTGCGGCGACGTGGGCGGCGAGATCGTCGTCGACCTCGAATGGCCGATCGCGCAGCTGCCGCGCGCCGCGATCGGGTTCACGGCCACCACGTTCGCGGACGTGCCCGGACCGGTCGTCGGGAACCCGCGCGACCTCGCCGCCCTGGGTGCCCTCGGCGCGGGCGCCGTCCGGATCCACCTCGCGCCCCGCGACGGCGCGGTCGTCTCGGGGGCCCGTGGCGGCGACCGGTCGATCCCCGCGGAGCGTTGGCTCCGCGCGTACGGGGAGCTGGGGCTGCGGCCCACCGTCGTCGTCGACCTGGACCGGGACGCCGCCCTCGCGGTGCTCGACGCGGTGCGCCCGTACGGCGTGCGCCGGTTCGTCCTCGGCAACGAGATGGACGCCCACTCCCGCGCCGATGTCGGGGACGCCGGGTACGTCCGCCGGTTCCGCGAGATCGCCGCCGCGATGCGCCGGGTCGATCCGCACCTGGAGATCGGCGGGCCGGCCACGGCGCACTACGAGGGCCTCAACGACCCGCTGCTGCGCGGGCTGCTCGACGCGCCCCCCGCGCAGCGGGTGTCGTTCGTCGACTTCCACGCCTACGGCGCCGGCGAGGGCGAGACGGCCACCCCGGAGAGCGCGCTGCGCTACGGCCCCTGGCTCGACGCGCTGCGCGAACGCGTCGCGGACCCGTCGGTCGGGCTGCAGGTGGGCGAGTTCAACCTCAACTGGGCGGACGAGCCGCAGAACAACACCCAGGCGCAGACGGTGTGGGTCGCGACGGCGCTCGCGACGATCCTGTCGCGGGGCGCCGTCGCGTTCCAGTACGGCGACCGCTCGGCCGCGATGGGCCTGACCTCGGACGGCGTGCCGATGCCGAGCTACTGGGGCATCGCGATGCTCACCGGGGCCGGGCTGTTCCGCGGGATCGGCACGCGGATGGTCGCGGTGCACAACCCGGACCCGGACGTGGCGGCGTTCGCCTCCGCCGCCGACCCGGCCGTCGTGCTCGCCCACCCGGGCGGGCGGGAACGGGCCGTGCGGGTGCGCCTGCGCGGGTACGGCGGCGGCTCCGCGCACGTCTGGCGCAGCACCGCGGGCCGCCCGGAGCTGATCGTCGTGCGGCCCGTGACGGACCAGCTGGAGCTCACCCTGCCGCCTGTGTCCGTCACCACGGTCGTCCTCGATCCCTGAGCCGACCCGTCCTCAAAGTGGGGGAGGCGCGAAGCGTGCATCGAGGCGATGCGGCACGCCGACCGGATCCGTGAGGCTCTAGCTGCCCGTTGCCGGAGCGATCCGGCTGCCGGGCCGCAGGGTCGCGGCCGCGGGGATCCCCGCACCGGTGGCCGCTGCCGCACGGGCCGTCCGTCGTCGGCCCTGGGGGAAACCGTTGCTCTCGGCACTCGTCGTTGCCGTCTCGCTGATCCTGTTCGCGTTCTCCAGCGTGACCCTGTGGTGGATGCTCCACGCCTGGCGGACCCCGGAGACGCTCGCGGCCACCCGCTTCCGGGCCGCGGAGGACGAGCCGGGCCTGCGGTTCTCGCTGCTCGTGCCCGCGCGGCACGAGGAGCTGGTGCTGGGCCACACGGTCCGTGCGCTCGTGCGCTCGCGCCACCCCGACTTCGAGGTGATCGTGATCGTCGGCCACGACGACCCGGGCACGGCCGAGGTCGCCGAGGCCCTCGCGCGCGAGTTCCCGGGGCAGGTCCAGGTCGTCGTCGACCACCACCTGAGCAAGAACAAGCCGCGCGCGCTGAACTCGGCACTGCCCGCGTGCCGGGGGGACGTCGTCGGGGTGTTCGACGCCGAGGACGTCGTGCACCCGGACCTGCTGCGCCACGTCGACCACACGTTCCGGCACGCGCACGCCGACGTCGTCCAGGGCGGGGTGCAGCTGGTCAACTTCCAGTCGAGCTGGTACAGCCTGCGCAACTGCCTCGAGTACTACTTCTGGTTCCGCAGCAGGCTGCACCTGCAGGCCGCCAAGGGCTTCATCCCCCTCGGCGGGAACACCGTGTTCGTGCGGGCGGACCTGCTGCGCGAGGCGGGCGGCTGGGACCCCGACTGCCTCGCCGAGGACTGCGACCTCGGGGTGCGGCTGTCCAGCGCAGGCGCGCGCGTCGTCGTCTCCTACGACCCGGTGCTCGTCACCCGCGAGGAGACGCCGGACTCGTTGCAGGGACTCATGCGCCAGCGCACCCGCTGGAACCAGGGCTTCATCCAGGTCTTCCGCAAGGGCGACTGGCGCCGCCTCGACGGCGTCCGGCCGCGGATGCTCGCCCGCTACACCCTCGCCACCCCGTTCCTGCAGGCGTTCACCGGCCTCACCATCCCGGTCGGCATCCTCATCGGGCTCACCACCAAGGTCCCGATCCTCGTTGCCCTGCTGTCGTTCCTGCCGCTGCTGCCGACGCTCGCGGTGCTCGCCTTCGAGGTGGTGGGCCTGCACGACTTCGGCCGGCAGTACCGCTTCCCCGTGCGCCCCGTGCACTACGCGAAGCTCGTCGTCGGAGCGCCCGCCTACCAGGTCGTCCTCGCCTACGCGGCGCTGCGCGCCGTCTGGCGCGAGTCGCGCGGCCGCGCCGACTGGGAGCTCACCTCCCACGTCGGCGCCCACCTGCCCGCCCCCCGGTCCGCGCCCGCCGCCGGTAGCTGAGCCCGAACCCGGAGACGTCCATGTCGCTCACCCTGTCCGGACCTCCCGTACGGACCGCCGCTCCCGCCCCGCCCTTCCCCGCCACGCCACCGTCCGGGCGGCGCCGCCCTTCGCTCGACACCTGGATCCGGATCGGCCTCGTCGTCGCGGCGGTGACGGTGCAGGCGGTCAACATCGCCGGGTTCCCCGCCCTCGGCGACGACGAGGGCACCTACCTCGCCCAGGCCTGGGCCGTGCAGGAGGGCCTCGGCCTCGCGCACTACACCTACTGGTACGACCACCCGCCGGTCGGCTGGCTGCAGCTCGCGGCGCTGTCCTGGATCCCCGCCCTGCTGCTGCCCGAGCACCTCGCCGTCGGCAACGGGCGCGTGGTGATGCTGGTCTTCACGGCCGTCTCCGTGGCGCTGCTCTACACGCTGGCCCGCAGGCTCACGCTGCCGCGCTGGGCCGCCGCGCTCGCCGGGCTGCTGTTCACCCTCTCCCCGCTGGCCGTCACGCTGCAGCGCCAGATCTACCTCGACAACATCGCCGTCAGCTGGATGCTCGCGGCGATGGTGCTGGCGGTATCGCCGCGCCGCTACCTGTGGCACCACGCCGCCGCCGGGTTCTGCGCCGCGGTCGCGGTGCTCAGCAAGGAGACGATGCTCATCGCCCTGCCGGCGCTGCTGGTGCTGCTGTGGCAGGGCACGCACCCGG
>NZ_JBFWVQ010000109.1:7098-18582 GCF_050246655.1 Pseudonocardia sp. | reverse complement strand
CGCAGGAACTTGCAGAGGATCATCGAGTCCATGACGGCGGCGCGGTCCTCGGTGCCGATCGCCGCAGCGACATGTCGGCTGCCGCCGTCGAGTCGGTCCAGCTCGCCCGACAGGTCCGCCTCGTAGGCGCCGGACCGGTTGTGGTCGGCGCCGCGCGCGTTTACCGCGAGCCCGAGCGCCATCGACTGGAGGGTGCGCGGCTCGTACCCCGGCAGCTCGAGGCCCTTGACCTGCGGGGCGTAGTCGATCGAGCCGGAGCCGACCACGCCGGCGGCGTGCCGGGAGCCGTGCGCGAGCAGCTCTCCGAGGCCCGGCTCACGCGCCCCGATCTCGTCCAGCGCCCGCAGCAGCGCGGCGCCGTCGCCGAAGCGCAGCCACGGTGCGTCGATCAGCCCACGTTCGACGCACTCCATCGCCCACGCGATCGTCCCGCCCGCGGAGATCGTGTCGATCCCGAGCTCGTCGCAACGGGCGCTGGCGGCGAACACGTCGTCGGGATCCGACACGCCGCACAGCGGCCCCAGCGCGAACACGTTCTCGTACTCCATGCGCTGGCTGCCGCCGCCCCTGCGGGAGTAGATGTGCTCGCACCCGATCGAACACGACGCGCAGCTGTTGCGCGCGATCCCGCGCAGCTCATGCAGCTGCTCGGCAGCCAACCGGGGGGCACCCTCGAACGTCGCGGCCGTGAAGTTGCGGGTCGGCAACGTGGAGACGGCGTTGAACGCGAGCAGGTTCGCCAGCGTCCCGAGCTCGCGGTACTTCCTCGTCGCCGGTCCGAAGCTGCGCTCGCGCAGGTCCTTCGCCGCGGCCAGCACCGCCGCAGGGTCGGCGACGTCGACCCTGGTACCCGCCTTGACGAGCACGGCCTTGAGGTTCTTCGCACCGAGCACGGCACCGAGGCCGCCACGGCCGGCGTGGCGCCCGTCGTGGCTGATCGTGGCGTAGCGGACGCCCCGTTCGCCCGCAGGCCCGATCGCCGCGGTGCGCCAGCCGCGACCGAACCGCTCGCGCACCGACGCCTCGGCGTCGGCGGCAGGCAGCCCGGCCAGCTCGAGCGCCGGCTCGAGCCGCACGCCGTCGTGCCCGACCAGCAGCACCGAGAGCACGTCGGCCCGTCCGCGAACGACGATGGCGTCGTTGCCGGTCAGCTTGCCGGCGATGGCGAACTGGCTCGACGCCAACGCGTCGGTGAGCAGCCCGGTGAGCGGGGACTTGGCCAGCACCGCGAACTTCGCACTCGTGGTGAGCGGGGTCCCGACCAGCGAGGAGAACACGAACGTCAGCGGTGCCGCGGGTGCCAGCGGGTCCACCTTCGGCGGTGCGAGGCGGTGCAGCAGCCAGGTGCCCAACCCCACCCCGCCGAGGTAGCCGCGCAGCACCCGCTCGTCGAGGTCGAGCGGCGTGCTCGTCGCCGAGCCGCCCTGAACGTCGACGATCAGGGCTCGCCCGAAGTACCCGCCCGCCGTCATCCCACGACTGTAGGCACTGTCGTGGGCACTGTCGGCACCATCAGCCGCCCGCGTCCGCGGACAGGAACGCGACGGTGTCGCCGGCCACCAGCGGGAGCTGCGGGTCCCGGGTGATCTGGTCGCCGTTCAGGGCCGCGACGACGTGCCGGTCCAGTACCAGCCCGACCGCGGCGGCGGCCTCGCCGAGCGTGGCGGCGTGCACAGCGCGCCGGTCACGCCGACCGGCCGAGGCGAGCGCACCGAAGCACTCGACGGCCATCTCCGGTCCGGGCTGCCGGCGGGCCGCCGCGTAGTCGTCCGGCGTGTTGAGGTTGATCACCGAGTCGAGCCCGGGGTCGACACGGGCGAGACCATCGTCGTCGAGCAGCGCGTCGTCGTCGAGCTGTCGCACCCGGCAGTGCTGCAGCAGCATCCCCGGGCGGAGGTCGCCCTTCTGCAACAGCTCGGTCAGGAGCCCGTGCAGCGCCGTCCTGTAGCCGGCGGCCAGCGGCTGCCGGTACCCGCGGGCCACGGGCAGCACGACGTCCACCTCGCCGGCGGCGGTTCGGTCGGAGCCCGGTTCGGTGAACGCACGGAGCACCCGCGCGACGAAGGCCGGGTGCATGAACGGGGCGTCCGTCGAGCACGCGAACGCCGTCTCTGCGCGATCGGCCACCGCTGCCAGGCCCGCCGCCAGGCCCTGCATGGGTCCCAGCCCCTCGACCGGGTCCTCCACGACCTCCACGCCCGCGGGCAGCGCGGGAAGAGCCTGGCCCGGGGCGCTCACCACCGTGACCGGGCCGCCCACGGTCCTGCGCAGCAGCGCCGTGGCCCGATACAACAGCGTCGAGCCGTGCCACTCCAGGCCCGCCTTCGGCGCCCCCATCCGTGACGACCGGCCGCCCGCCAGCACCACCCCGGCAGCATCGGCACGATCGGTCACCGAGCCGATGCTAATCCCCGGCCGGTGGGCGGCCTGTCGAACGGCACATCTCGCGCTGATGCCCTGGCGACTCCGGGTGCTCCGGATCGGGCCCTTTGCGATCGTGGACAGCATCGTCGCTGGTCAGACGTGGTGCCCCCGGCAGGATTCGAACCTGCGACACCCGCTTTAGGAGAGCGGTGCTCTATCCCCTGAGCTACGAGGGCCTGCGAGGAGCCTACCCGGGACTCCCGTCGCCGATGTTGTCGCCGTCGACGCCCCGGGGGCACACCTTCTGGGGCACACCTTCTGGGCCACACCGCGGCATCCACGCGATCACCCCGGTCGACGAGCCGGTCACGGGCCCGTTCCGGGGTCAGCCGGGCCGTGTGCCCCGCACCTGGTGCATGCGCGCCTGGAGGAACACGGTGTCCGGACGCTCGGCGGCGGCAGCCACGGCGGCCCGCAGCGCGTCGACCTCGTCCGGCGTCGCCACGCCTGCCGCCACGGTCGCGGCGCGCATGTTGTCGACCAGTTCGGCCAGGAACAGTTTCTCGCGGGTGGTCGTCATGCGGTTGACGACCGTCCGCTCGTGGACGTCGTCCAGCCCGACCGACGCGAGGAGTGCGGGCAGGCGTGGTCCGATGGCGGGGTCGCCGCCGTGGGCACGCACGGTGGCCGAGTAGACCTCGATCAACCGGTCCAGCGCCGGTGCCGGCGGATCGGCGTGCAGCGACGGGGTGTAGATGTCCTCGACAGCGACCACCCCGCCCGGACGCACCTCCGTGACCATCGCCCGCAGCACGGCGACCGGGTCGGCGAGGTGGCTGAGCACGAGCCGCGCGAAGGCCAGGTCGAAGGCCGCCGGCTCCAGCACCTCGGCGGCGTCGGCGCGGGCGAACGTGACCGCGGTGCGGGCGTCGGCCGCGGCCTTGCGGGCGATCACGAGCTCGCCGGGGTCGATGTCGACACCGACCACCCGCCCGCCCGGTCCGGCCAGCCGGGCCAGGTCGACGGTCACCTGCCCGGTGCCGCAACCGACGTCGAGGCACGCCGCGCCCGGCCGGGCACCGCACTCGACGAGGAAGGCCGTCGTGGCGGAGCCCATGACCTCCGCCTGGCGAGCCAGGCGATCGGCATCGGTGCGTCCGCCCTGGATCGTGTACTCGGTTCCCGCCACCGCGCGACCGTAGCTCGTCCCGGTGGCCGGAAGCGCGATCCATGATCGTCGGAACGGGGACATGGGGTGCACGGGTGCAGCTCATGTACCGGAAACGGTGATCATGAACTTGATCCCGCGCGCAGCACGAGCACCGTGATCTCCGGCGGCGACCCGACGCGCGCAGGCGGTCCCCAGAACCCCGTGCCGCGCGTGACATAGAGCCAGGTCGGCCCCACCCGGACGAGCCCCGAGAGCACCGGCTGGTCGATCAGCGCGACGTGCGTGATCGGCCACAGCTGCCCGCCGTGGGTGTGCCCGGAGATCTGCAGGTCGACGCCCGCGCGGGCGGCCCGGTCCACCATCACCGGCTGGTGGCAGAGCAGCACGACCGGCTCGTCCGGCGCGCGCCCGTGCAGCGCCGCGTCGAGGTCGAAACCGTGCCCGACCACGCCGGACGTGGCGGCGGTGCGGTCGTCGCAGCCCGCGATGTGCAGGACGGCGTCCCCCCGCCGCAGCGTCTCGCGAGAGTTGCGCAGCACCCGCACGCCGAGCGTCGGCAGGTATGCCACCCAGTCCGCGGCGTCGGAGAAGTACTCGTGGTTCCCGGTGACGAAGTAGGCTGGGGCGGCGAGGTCGCGCAGGGGTGCGGCGGCCGGGCCGAGGTCGGCGACGCCGCCGTCGACGAGGTCGCCCACCACGGCGACGGCGTCGGGCGCCTCCCGGTTGATCGTGGCGACGATCCTGGCGAGATCGCCGCCGTCGACGAACGGTCCGAGGTGGATGTCGGAGACCGCGGCGATCGTGAACCCGTCGAATGCAGGGTCGAGCCGGTCGAGGACGATCTCGCGTCGCTCGACCCGGACGCGTCGCGCCGCCAAGATGCCGTAGCCGATCGCGGCGACCGCACCCGCGACGGCCGTCCCCGCGACGACGGCGGACAGCAGCCTGCGCCGCGACGGGTCCAGGCCGCGGCGCCCGCCAAGGAACAGACCAAGGCGCACCAGCTCGCCGACCGCCAGCAGCAGCACCACGTAGAGCAGCACCCCGAGCCACACGTAGCCGACGTAGGGCACCACCGCCGAGACGTCCGGGGTGCGCCGGGTGACGAACGCCGCCACCGTCGCCACCGCCAGCAGGGCCACGACGGCACCGCCGGCGAGCCGCCCCCGCCGCGTCGGGAACACGCCGTGCACCGCGCGCAGGTACACGTAGCCGTGCATCAGGACGAGCACCGTCAGCACGACCGCGACGAACCCCACGCCGCCAGCCTCTCAGGCGCATCTCAGACGCTGCGGTCACACTGGACGCATGCGCATCCTCGTCGTCGACGACGACCGCGCCGTCCGCGAGTCCCTGCGCCGATCGCTGGCCTTCAACGGCTACGACGTCACGCTCGCCCACGACGGCCAGCAGGCCCTGGACGCCGTCGCTGCGGACCGTCCGGACGCGATGGTGCTCGACGTGATGATGCCTCGGGTGGACGGCCTGGAGGTGTGCCGCAGGCTGCGCGGCAGCGGCGACCCCCTGCCGATCCTCGTGCTGACAGCCCGGGACGCGGTGTCGGAGCGGGTCGCAGGCCTGGACGCCGGTGCGGACGACTACCTGCCGAAGCCGTTCGCGCTGGAGGAGCTGCTCGCCCGGCTGCGCGCCCTGCTGCGCCGCCGGGCCCCGCGCGAGCAGGGCACCTCCTCGCAGGCGCTCACCTTCGCCGACCTCACGCTCGACCCGGACACCCGCGAGGTCCGCCGCGGCGAGCGACCGATCAGCCTCACGCGCACCGAGTTCGCGCTGCTGGAGCTGCTCATGCAGTACCCGCGCCGCGTTCTCACCCGCGCCCAGATCCTCGAGCAGGTGTGGGGTTACGACTTTCCCACCAGCGGAAACGCGCTGGAGGTCTACGTCGGCTACCTGCGCCGCAAGACCGAGGCGGGCGGCGAGGCCCGGCTGATCCACACCGTGCGCGGGGTGGGGTACGCGCTGCGGGAGACACCTCCGTGACGGAGCCCGCCCGGCCCAAGGGCCTGCTGGACCGCTTCTCCCTGCGCGCGCGGATCGGGATCCTCGCGGCGCTCGTGGCGGCGGTGTCGGTGGTGCTCGTGTCGGCCGCGGCGTTCATCACGGTGCGGGCGAGCATCCTGCAGACCCTCGACGCGAACCTGCTCAACCGGGCCGTCGCCGCCACGCAGAGCGACCTCGCCGACCCGCTCGCCCTCTCGCGGGTCTCCCCGGGGCTGCTCGGCGCGGCCGACCTGCGGATCGCGTTCATCGACTCCCGCTCCGGTCTCGCCCGCTCCGTGGAGGGGCAGGCGTCGGCCCCGCCGCTGGGAGATCCCGAGCTGGCAGTCGCGACCGGGGAGTTGGAGACGTCCGTGCGTACCGCGCGCACGGACGGTGTCACCTACCGCGTGGTCGCGGTGCGGGCCGGCCCCGGGCAGGCGCTCGTCATGGCGCAGCGGCTCGATCCCACCCAGCAGGTCCTCACCCGTCTCGGCGTCGCGTTGCTGCTGGTCGGCGGGGTGGGCGTGGCGCTCGCGGCACTGGCGGGGGTCGCCGTCGCGCGCGCCGGCCTGCGGCCCGTGCAGCGGCTGACGTCGGCGGCCGAACGGGTTGCCGCCACCGGTGATCTGCGGCCGATCCCGCTCGGCGGCCGCTCGGACGAGCTGGAGCGGCTCACGCAGGCGTTCAACGAGATGCTCGGCGCGCTCGCCGCGTCGCAGGAGCAGCAGCGCCGCCTCGTCGCGGACGCGGGCCACGAGCTGCGCACCCCGCTCACGTCCATGCGCACGAACCTGGAACTGCTCGCCGCCGCCGAGCGCCCCGGCGCCCCGCCGCTGCCGGACGAGGAGCGCGCCGAGATCCTCGCCGACGTCTCGGCGCAGATCGCCGAGCTGTCGACGCTGGTCGGCGACCTCGTCGAGCTCGCCCGCGAGGACGCGCCACAGGTCGTCCACGAGCCGGTGGAGCTGACCGACGTCGTCTCCCGCGCCCTGGACCGGGCCCGCCGCCGCGCGGGCCCCACGACCAAGAACGTCACGTTCGACGCCACCCTCGTGCCGTGGACGATGGTCGGTGACGCCACCGCGCTCGAGCGGGCCGTGCTCAACCTGCTCGACAACGCCGCCAAGTGGAGCCCCGCAGGCGCCGCGGTGCGCGTCCAGATGCGCCAGCTCGACGCGTGGTCGCTGGTGCTGGAGGTCGCCGACGCGGGGCCCGGCATCGCCGAGGAGGACCTCCCGCGCGTGTTCGACCGCTTCTACCGCGCCGACGGCGCCCGTACGATGCCCGGTTCCGGGCTGGGGCTGGCGATCGTGCGCCAGGTCGCAGTCCGCCACGGCGGAGCGGTCTGGGCCGGCCGGGCACCGGAGGGCGGGGCGCTCCTCGTGCTCCGGCTGCCCGGCCGGCCGCCTGCCCCTCCTCCTAGCATGGGAGCCCGGATCGCTCCCCCCGCCGCGCCCACGAGCGCGGTCCCGCACTCCCCGAACACGGTGATGTCATGACCCACGGCCACGGTTCCGCTGCCGACGACCGCCGCGACCCGCCCGGCGCGTCGGGACCGCAGGCGGCCACGGGCGTCCCGACCTACGTCGACCCGATCGACGGCACACCCGTGCCACCCCCGCCCGGATCGGCCGATCCGTCGAGCGCAGGCGAACCCGGCACGCCGCCCACGGGGACGCCGGCCACCACCGAGGAGCCGGCTCGCGCGGCGTCCGGCGGGGCGTGGTCGCCGTGGCAGCGTGAGCAGGAGTCCTCGGCGACGCGAACGGCCGAGCTCCCGCCGCCCGCGGCGCCGCCCGGTGGCTGGCCCGATCAGGCCCCGCCCGCGCAGGGGTCGACGGCGGAGCCGCCGCCCCCCGCAGGCCGGGCGTCCGCCCGGTCCGGGACGGCCGGTTCGTCGGGACGGGGCCGCACGCTGGTGATCGGCCTGGTCGCGGGCCTGCTCGGCGGCTTGCTCGGCGGGGTCGTCGGCCACCAGCTCGCCGAGGGCGGCGGTTCCGTCGGCGTGCTGGACAGTCCCATCCCGGAGCCGGGCAACAACGCCCCGCCCGGTGCCGTCGAAGCCGTGGCGGCGCGGCTGCTGCCCAGCGTCGTCCAGATCCGCGTCCGGTCAGGCAGCGGTGGCGGCGAGGGGTCCGGCATGATCCTCAGCCCGGACGGCCTGGTGCTCACCAACAACCACGTCATCGACGAGGCGGCGGGCGGGGCCACCCTCACCGCGGTGTTCCAGGACGGGCGCACCGCCGCCGCGCAGATCGTCGGCCGCGACCCCAGCTCGGACATCGCGGTCATCCGCGTCCAGGGCGTGTCCGGGCTCACCCCGATCGAGCTCGGCAACTCCGACGCGGTGCGCGTCGGGCAGCAGGTCGTCGCGATCGGCTCCCCGCTCGGGCTCGGCGGCTCCGTCACGTCGGGGATCATCAGCGCCGTGGACCGGGCGGTGAACGTCGGGCCGCAGATCGGTGCCACGGACTCCACCGTCCTCAACGCGCTGCAGACCGACGCCGCCATCAACCCCGGCAACTCCGGCGGCCCGCTCGTCGACATGCAGGGCCGCGTCATCGGCGTCAACTCGGCGATCGCCACCACCGGCGGGGCCGACGGCGGCTCCATCGGCGTCGGCTTCTCCATCCCGATCAACCAGGCGCACCGGGTCGCGAAGGAGCTCGAGTCCACGGGCGTCGCCACCCGCGCGGTGCTCGGGGTGAACGTCGCCGTGCGTGACGAGGGGGAGGGCACCGGCGCCGTCGTCGGGCAGGTCACGCCCGGCGGCCCTGCCCAACTCGCGGGCATCGTCGACGGTGAGGTGATCACTCGCGTCGACGACCGTGTCATCACCAACGGCGACGAGCTCGTCGCCGCGATCCGCGACCACGCCCCCGGCGACCAGGTCACCCTGGTCGTCAACGGCCGTCTCGTCCAGGTCACGCTCGGCTCGAAGACCGGGTGAGGACGGGCGCGGCCGGGGTGTCCCGGATCGGCTCTGCGCGGCCCTCGGCCGGGGATGCCGTCGGCGCGTCCGGAGGACGGCCCGACCTGACCGCCTGGCGGTCGCGGCTGCCGCCAGGCGCACCCCGGTGACCGCCCAGCGTGGCTCGTCATCCGGACGTTGACGCATCGTGATCCGGAGTGGTCTCGTTCCCGCACCGGATCGCGGGGCCCCGCGACCGGGAGCCTCGGGTCGCGCCGGGCCGGTACCCCCTCCCCGCACCGGCGCGACCCGTCCCCTTTCTCCGGCGCTTACGGTGCCGTGACACGGCCCTTCCGGGCTCCCGCGGCGGGTGCTCCCAGCGCTAGCTTCTCCCCATGACCGACCGGCCGCTCGCCCTCGTCGTGGACGACGACGTCACCGTCCGCGACGTCGTCACCCGCTATCTGGACCGTGCCGGCTACCGCGTCGAGGTCGCGGGGGACGGTGAGCAGGCGCTGCGCAGCGTGGCCGGCCGGATGCCGGACATCGTCGTGCTCGATCTCATGCTGCCCCGCCTCGGTGGCCTCGAGGTGTGCCGGCGGCTGCGCCGCGACGGCCTCGGCGTCCCGATCGTCATGCTCACCGCACTCGGCGAGGAGGAGGACCGCGTCCTCGGGCTCGAGCTCGGCGCCGATGACTACGTGACCAAGCCGTTCAGCCCGCGCGAGCTGGTCCTGCGCGTCGGCTCCGTGCTGCGCCGCCACCGTGAGGTCCCGGCCCGGGACAGCGGCGCGGGCCCGGTCGTGGACGGTGACCTGCGCGTCGACGTCCCCGGCAGGCGAGCCTTCCTCGCCGACCGCGAGCTCGCCCTCACCGTGCGCGAGTTCGACCTCCTCGCCTTCCTGATCCGCCGCCCCGGACAGGTCTTCACCCGCGCCGAGCTGCTCGAACGGGTCTGGGGCTGGGACTTCGGCGACCAGTCCACCGTCACGGTCCACGTCCGGCGGCTGCGCGAGAAGGTCGAGACCGATCCGACCAACCCGGTCCGGATCGCCACGGTGTGGGGCGTCGGTTACCGCTACGACGGGGCGGCCGGGGCGCCGGCGGCATGATCACGGGATGAGCCCGGCGTGATGGAGACGGCGGCCACCGACATACCGGTGGCGCTGATGTGTTCGGTGCCCGTCGTGCTGCTGGGCGCCGTACTGCTGCACCGGATGCGCAGGCGCTCGATCACCCGCGCCGTCACCGCCCTCGTCCTCGTGCCGCTGGTCGCGGCTCTCGCCGGCATCGTCGGCGTCAGCGGCTTCATGTACACGCCGCAGCTGGGCGGCACCCTGATCGTGTGCGCCGTCGTCGCCGCCGTCGCCGTGCCCGCTGCGGTGCTCCTCGGCCGTGGCATCGCCCGCGACCTCACCTGGCTGCACGAGGCGCACGAGACCGAGCGGGCCGCCGAGCAGTCCCGTCGCGAGCTCGTCGCCTGGATCAGCCACGACCTGCGCACCCCCCTTGCCGGGCTGCGCGCCATGACCGAGGCGATCGTGGACGGCATCGTCACGGGACCCGAAGTGGTCATCTACGCCGAGCGGATGCGGCGCGAGACTGAGCGGCTCACGGCGATGGTCGAGGACCTGTTCCAGCTGTCGCGGATCACGTCGGGGGCGCTGCGGCTGTCGCTGACGGCGGTGCCGCTCGCCGACGTCGTGTCCGAGGCGGTGGCGGTGGAGGCGGTCGCGGCGGCACGCAAGGGCGTGACCGTGTGCGCCGCGGCGTCGTCGGAGTGGCCGGTGGTGCTCGGCAGCGACCCCGAACTCGCCCGCGTCGTGCGCAACCTGCTCTCCAACGCCATCCGCCACACTCCCGCCGACGGCACGGTCGTCGTGGCCGCCGGGAGCGAGGGCGACCGCGCCTGGCTGCGCGTCGACGACGCCTGCGGCGGCATACCCGACGAGGATCTGGACCGCCTCTTCGACGTCGCCTTCCGAGGCAGCACCGCTCGCACCCCCGGCGAGGACGGCTCCCGCGGCGGGCTCGGACTCGCCATCGCCCGCGGGCTGGTGGAGGCACACCGGGGCGACATCACGGCGTGCAACCACGGGCCGGGGTGCCGGTTCGAAGTCCGGTTGCCGCTGGCGGCCTGACCCGCGAGTTGCGCATCTCGCCGGGGCGAGTTGGGGTTCTTGCGTCGGCGAGTTGTGGGTTTGCCGTCGGCGAGTTGCGGGTCTTGCGTCGGCGAGTTGCGGGTCTTGTGTCGGCGAGTTGCGGATTTGGTGTCGGCGAGTTGCGCATCTCGACGCCCGAGTTGGCGCGATCCGTCAGGCCGAGCCGCGTGTCGGTCTGGGAGCGGCCGCAGTCGCGGTGCTGCGGGCGGATCCGCACCCACTCGCGGGACGGGGTCGCGGGAGTGGTCGGTGGGCCCCGCTACGGTGACGCCATGGAGATGGCGCCGCCTCAGATCGGCCGGGCACTCGTGGTCATCGTCGACGACCGCGTGAGCCACGGGGAACGCGAGGACGTCACCGGCCCGCTCGTCGCGGAGCTGCTGGAGGAGGCTGGGCTGCTGGTCGACGGCGTGGTCGTCGTCCCCGGCGACACCGTCGCCATCCGCAACGCGCTCAACACCGCCGTGATCGGCGGGGTCGATCTCGTGATCACCGTGGGCGGAACCGGGGTGTCGCCCCGCGACGTCACCGCTGACGCCACGGCAGGGGTCCTGGACCGGCCCATCCCCGGCATCGCAGAAGCGATTCGCGCGTCCGGGCTCGCCGCGGGCGCGGTCGACGCCGGCCTCTCCCGGGGGCTCGTCGGCGTCTCCGGAAGCACCCTCGTCGTGAACCTCGCGCCGTCCCGTGCCGCTGTTCGCGACGGCATGGCCACCCTGACTCCCCTGATCGGGCACGTGATCACCGAGCTCTCGGGCCTCGACGGCAACTGAGGCAGGCGATGGCGGTGGAGCAGCCGTGTGGCGACCCGGGGCCTGGCGCGGCAGGAAGCGAAGCCGAAGCGGTACGGCGGGGTTGCGGCGGTGGCGATCCGGCCG
>NZ_JBFWVQ010000109.1:0-6998 GCF_050246655.1 Pseudonocardia sp. | reverse complement strand
CGGGCACCGTCGGATGCCGGTGATGAGCGCCCCGGCCCCGGCTCTGGCCGCTCCCGCGCCGCCGATCCCCGCGTGCTCCGCCGGCTCGCGGAGGTGTTCGGCGACCTGCCCCGCGTCACCTCCGACGAGCTCGGGCTCGACGAACCGGCACTCGATCGCGGCTCTTCCTCCGAGACCGAGCGGGAACTGCTGGCCAACCGGCCGCCGCACCACGACCGCGACTGAACCTCTGGCCGTTCAGGCGCGCCCACATCCAGCGGCGTGGCCGGCGGCTCGACGCACGCCCCGAGCGCCCGCCGCAGTGTCGTGGCTTCGGCTCGATGACACCCGTTGAGGCGCTGCGCGCGGAAGATCGTCGGAACCGGGTGGCGGGGGCCTTGCCTGGGCCATCGGTGGCCGCCGGTCATGCCCGCCGGGTCTGGCCGCTGCGCCTGGTGTTTGCCGCCAACCACCGGCGGGCGATGGATCGCGGCGAGGAGAGCCTGCGGCTGGAGTTGCCCAGGCGACGAGCCACGACCGACGCCCGGTGCGACCGCGTCCCGCCCCCAGCGACGTTTCGCCTGGCTGCCGGCCGGGCGGCGCCGCCTGACCCGCGGCCGGGGTGCGGGTCGCGCACGGCTGCTGCCGGTCGCGCACGCGGCCCACCGGGTTCCGAGCACGAGCCGCCTCCACCGCTCGGCCCGCCCCGGGGCCGCGCACATAGCGAACGGTGTTCGCACACACCGCCGGCGATCTGTGCGAGCACCACGCGATCTGTGTGAGCGCCACCCGATCTGTGCGAGCGGGGAGGTGGAGGACCTCAGGTCTGACGATGCCGCGGCTCGCTCGCGCCCGGGCTCTGCGGTGCACGACCTTCGGAAGCGGGGGCGGGTGACCGACCGTCCGCGCTTCCCGCGTCCTGCTGGGCCACCTGCTGGGCGGCGAGCAGATCCCGGATCTCGGCGAGCAGTTCGACGTCCGTCGGCTCGGCCGGTCCCGGTTCCTCGCCGCGCTCCCTGCGCTTCTTGATGAGGTTGAACGGGTAGACGATCACGAAGTAGATGACCACGGCCACGATCAGGAAGTTGATCACTGCGGAGATGATGGCCGCGAGATCGATGTAGGTGGACGGCTTGTCGGCCACGAGCTGGATGCCGAGGCCGGGCGATCCCGGAGGCGTGAAGGCGTTGATCAACGGCTGGATGAGGCTGCTGGTGAACGCTGTGACGATCGCGGTGAACGCGGCGCCGATGACGACGGCGACCGCGAGATCGACCACGTTCCCCCGAAGGATGAAGTCCTTGAAGCCCTTGAGCACGTGCGTCCCCCTCCGAGCGGATGAGTGTCGGCCTCGGTCAGCGGAGCGTAATCGCCACCTGCTCGGTCAGCGCGGCCGCGGCGACGCGTGTCGCGAGTGCCTGCGACATCGCGACCAGCACGAGCCGGCCCCGCTGGCCCGGCCCGTCCGCAGGCGGAAGCACCGCGAGCACCGCCGCCGCCTCGGCCAGGACGACCGGCTCGCCGCGTGCCGAGGGCGCGACGACGTCGACGCGGCTGCCGGGCACGAGCAGCCCGGCGACCTGTGCGTCGGCCAGCCGCACGGGAACCGCGGCGCTGTCCGGCGCGGAGTGCAGGCTGGCGGCCAGCTCGGGCCCGACGAGCCGCACGTCGGTCAACACCTCGCCGGCACGAGCCGCGCCGGCGAGCACCCGGCCGTCCACGAGCTGCGGATCGGCGACCACTCCGGCTGGCACCTGCTCGGCGGGCCATCGCCGCACGACGACGTCCGCCGCGGCCAGCCGGGACCCGGGCACGAGATCGCGGGCCGCGACCAGGACCGGTACGCCCACCTCACCGGGTGCGACGGCGAGTACCAGCGCGAGCGCGGCCAGCAACCCGGCGGCGGCGCGCCGGGCGAGGGCCATCCGGCGCCATCCCGGCCCGCGTACGGCTTCCACGACGCGCTGCCGCAGCCGCGGTGCCAGCGTGCCTCCCGATCTCATCGCGTCACCTCCGCGCCCGACGTTAGGCAGGAAGAGATGACGCGTGGCCGTCGACCGCTGATCTGTGGACAACTTTCTGCGAGGTGGACAACTCGACCGTCCGTCCGTGCCGGACCCCGGAACTGTCGGCCGTCCGGTGCAGCCTTCGGTCCGTGCAGAACTCAGGCAGGTTCGCGGGCGGCGTCGAGCTCGGCGGCCGTGGGCGGGTCGGCGCCGCGCCGCCCGCAGTTGATCGCGGCGGCGAGCAGCGCGTCGTCCAGCACGGTGTCGAGGACGCCGCCTGGGATGGCCGCGAGGTCCTCCCGGCGCTGCGCGCCCAGCAGGTCCGTGCGGTACAGGCCGGCGATGAGCGCGCCCATGAAGGTGTCGCCCGCACCGACGGTGTCCACGACGTCCACCAGCCGGGCGGGGCGCATCCGCCGCAGGCCACCCGCGCTGCCGGCGACCACGCCCTCACCGCCGAGCGTCACCACCACCAGCGACGGGCCGCGGTCGAGCCACTCCTCGACCACCTGCGCAGGGGTGGCGTCCGGGCGCAGCCAGGCGAGGTCCTCGGAGCTGACCTTCACGACGTCGGAGATTCCGAGCATCTCCTCCACGCCGGCCAGGACGGTCGCGGCGTCGCCCATGAGCAGCGGCCGCGCGTTCGGGTCGTAGGTCACCGTCGCGCGGGCGCGTCCGGAGCGCAGGAGGCCGCGCAGCGCGTCCGCTCCGGGTGGAGTGGTGAGGGCGAGCGAGCCGGAGTGCACGGCCACCACAGGGCCCTCCGCGCCCGGGTCCAACGCCGAAGTGAGCTCGGCGGGGGTCCACTGCCAGTCCGCGGTGCCGTCCACGCGGAAGTCGTAGGCCGCGCCCCCGTCCGCGCCCACCGACACGATCGCGAGCGAGGACTGCTCGGCGGCGGTGACGGCGTGGTCGAGCTCCACGTCGTTGCCGGCCAGATGGGCCCGCAGGAGCAGGCCGAGCGGGTCGGTCGCCAGCCGGGCGAGCATCCGGGTCGGCACGCCGAGGCGAGCGAGGCCGACCGCGACGTTGGCCGGGCTGCCACCCGGAGCCATCTCGAAGTAACCCTGCACGGGGGCGGGGACGAGGTCGACGAGTGCCTCGCCCGCGACGGCGACGATGCCGGTTCTGCCGTGGGTCATGTCCTGGATCCTCGCGGGGGCGCGATCTCGCCGGAACCCCGGCGGACCAGATCTGTGGGTACGAGCCGCACGGACGGCGGCGAGGTGTCGCCCCCGATGCGTGCGAAGAGTAGTTCGGCGGCCAGGTGGCCGATGGCGGTGGCGTCCTGGCGGACGACGGTGATGCCCGGGACGAGCAGGTCAGCGAGGAGGAAGTCGTCGAATCCGACGAGGGCGATCTCGCGTTGGCGGCCGAGGCGGCTCAGCGCCCGTACCGCGCCGATCGTGGTCTGGTTGCGGGCGGTGAAGAGCGCCGTCGGCGGGTCGGGCCTGGCGAGCAAGCTGGTGACGGCGCCGTCCGCGGCGGCCACCTGGCCCACGTCGAGCAGGACGAGCGAGGGGTCCACGGGTAGGCCCAGCTCCTCCAGCGCGGTGCGGTACCCGTCGAGGCGCTGGACGGCGGTGGCGATGTGCGGGGTGTCGCCCAGGAAGGCGATGCGCCGGTGGCCCGCCGCGGCGAGATGGCGCACGGCGACGGCGGCGCCGAGCGCGTTGGTGGTGACGACGGCGTCCACCGTCAGGTTGCGCGGCTCGCGGTCGACGCAGACGATGGCCGTCCCTGCGCGCACCTCCGCCTCGAGATACGACTGGTCGTCGCCCGAAGGGAACAGCAGGATGCCGTCCACCCGCCTGCCGACGAACTCCCTGGCGAACGCCTGCTCGCGGACCGGGTCGTCGTCCACGCTCGCGGAGAACACCAGGACGCCGCGCGGGGTGGCGACGTCCTCCACGGCACGCTGCACGGTTGCGCAGAACGGGTTGGTGACGTCGTCGAGCAGCAGGGCGATGGACGCGGTGCGCTGGTCGGCCCGGCGTAGGTGTCGGGCGCCCGCGTTGGGGCGGAAGCCGAGCTCGTCGATCGCGCGGCGCACCCGCTCGGCGAGGACCGGGGAGACGCCCGCCTCGCCGTTCACCACGCGCGACACGGTCTTGAGGCTGACTTCGGCACGGGCCGCGACGTCGCGCATGGTCGCCCGCCTGACGTCGACCGGTGAGGCGGCATCGTCGCGCGTCGTCATCGGCACCTCGCTTCGTTGCGGAGGTGTGTCATGGTGCACATCGTCTGACAACGATGTCAACTCCCTCGTCCCGTCTCGCGCTCAGATGATACGGATTCGTCCGTATGGACGATTGTATGGGGAGAGAAAGGGGCGGACCCTAGCTGACAACGTTGTCTCACAGACAGCATCACGTCAGTGCCGACGAAGAAGGGCTCCATCCATGAACGCTCGATCCGTCCGCCGTGCCGGCGTCCTCGCCGCCGGGCTGGCCACGTCCCTCGTCCTCGCCGCCTGTGGTTCCGGAGGTTCCGGTGACTCGGCGGATCAGCCGGTCGTCGGTCTGATCACCAAGACCGACACCAACCCGTTCTTCGTGAAGATGAAGGAGGGTGCCCAGCAGGCGGCGGACGCCGAGGGCATGGAGCTGCAGTCGTTCGCCGGCAAGAAGGACGGTGACAACGAGGCTCAGGTGCAGGCGATCGAGAACCTGATCTCCGCGGGCGCCGTGGGCTTCATGATCACCCCGAGCGACTCGAAGGCGATCGTGCCGTCGATCGAGAAGGCCCGCCAGGCCGGGCTGCTCGTCATCGCGCTCGACACGCCCACCGAGCCCGCCGACGCCGTCGACGGCACCTTCGCCACGGACAACTACCAGGCGGGCCTGCTCATCGGGGAGTGGGCGAAGGGCAAGCTCGGCGCGGCCGCCGCCACGGCCAAGATCGCCATGCTCGACCTCAACGCCGACCAGGTCTCCGTGGACGTCCAGCGCGACCAGGGCTTCCTCGAGGGCTTCGGCATCGACGTCGTCGACAAGACCAGGATCGGCGACGAGACCGATCCGCGCATCGTCGGTCACGACGTCACCGACGGCGCTGAGGAGGGCGGCCGGACGGCCATGGAGAACCTCCTGCAGAAGGACCCGGGGATCAACCTCGTCTACACGATCAACGAGCCCGCCGCGGCCGGCGCGTACGAGGCGCTCAAGGCCGCCGGCAAGGAGCAGGATGTCACGATCGTCTCGGTCGACGGCGGCTGCCCCGGCGTGGCGGCGGTCAAGGCGGGCCAGCTGGGTGCCACCTCGCAGCAGTACCCCCTGAAGATGGCCCAGGAGGGTGTGAAGGCGATCTCGGCCTACGCCAAGGACGGCACCAAGCCCGAGGCCACCGCGGGCAAGACCTTCACCGACACCGGCGTCACCCTGATCACCGACCAGCCGCAGCCGGGCGTCGACAGCAAGGACACCACCTACGGCGCGGAGAACTGCTGGGGCTGATCGGCCCGTCGCGCAGGTTCGCAGTCCGCATCCATCGACCCCATCCCGTGGCGCGGGGCCCGCGATCGGCCCCGCGCCCGGGATCCACCAGACCGACACGAAGGGGTGTCCGTCATGGCGTCATCCATCGCACCCGAGGAGCCCGGCGGCTCGGTGGCCACGGCCACCCCGGACCTGGGCTTCGACGACCACCGCAAGTCCCTGCTCCAGCGCGTGCAGCACGTCCTGCACGCCAACCCGACGCTCGGCCCGCTCGCGGTCCTCGTGCTGTCGGTCCTCGCGTTCTCCCTGGTCGCCGACCGGTTCCTGTCGGCGGCGAACCTGGGGCTTGTGCTCCAGCAGGTCACGGTCATCGCCGTGCTCGCGCTGGGTCAGACGCTGATCATCCTGACCGCGGGCATCGACCTCTCGGTCGGCGCCATCGCGGTGTTCTCCTCGGTTCTCATGGCGAACTTCGCCACCAAGCTCGGGATGCCCGGCCTCCTTGCCCTGATCCTCGGCTTCGTGCTGGGCGCCGGGATGGGCGCCATCAACGGCCTGCTCGTCACGCGGCTCAAGCTGCCCCCGTTCATCGTCACGCTGGGCACGCTGAGCATCTTCTTCTCGCTGAACGCGGTGGTCTCCCGTTCCGAGACCATCCGCGGCTCGGACATGCCCGACATCATGACCTGGACGGGCACCACGTTCCCGATCGGCGACTTCCGCATCACCTACGGCTCGATCATCATGCTGCTGCTGTTCGCGGTGTTCTTCTACGTGCTGCGCGACACGGCCTGGGGCAAGCACGTCTACGCCACCGGTGACGACATCGAGGCCGCGCGGCTGGCCGGTATCCGCACCGACCGCGTGCTGTTCTCCGTCTACCTGACGGCGGGCGCGATCTACGCCATCGGTGCATGGATCCTGATCGGGCGGCTCGCGTCCGCGAGCCCGAACGTCGGTGTCGAGTACAACCTCGACACGATCACCGCCGTCGTGATCGGCGGCACGAGCCTGTTCGGTGGTCGCGGCGCCGTGATCGGCACCCTGATCGGCGCCCTCATCGTCGGCGTGTTCCGCAACGGGCTGCAACTGTCCGGTGTCGATGTCGTCTGGCAGGGCTTCGCGATCGGCCTGCTGGTGCTCGCCGCCGTCTCCATCGACCAGTGGATCCGGAAGGTGAAGGCATGACCGCCACGGAGACGTCCCCCGCCGGCAGCGGCCCGGCGACGACCACCCGCGAGCCGGTGCTGCAGGCCAAGGGCCTGGTCAAGCGCTACGGCCCGGTCACCGCGATCGCCAGCGGCGACCTCGAGCTCTACCCGGGCGAGATCCTCGCGGTCATCGGCGACAACGGGGCCGGCAAGACCAGCCTCATCAAGGCCCTGTGCGGGGCGCTCACCCCGGATGCGGGCGAGATCCTGCTCGACGGCAAGCCGGTGTCGTTCCGCAACCCGATGGACGCCCGCCGGGCCGGCATCGAGACCGTCTACCAGACGCTCGCGGTCTCGCCCGGGCTCGACATCGCGGACAACCTGTTCCTGGGCCGCGAGGAGCGCAAGCCGGGCATCCTCGGCTC
>NZ_JBFWVQ010000108.1:0-19438 GCF_050246655.1 Pseudonocardia sp. | reverse complement strand
GCGTCCCGAACGGCAGGGCGGCCACTCCTCGGAAGCCACCCACCGGCAAGGAGCCATCAGCCACACCCTGCCGTCGCGGGCGTCCGGAACACCACATCCCGAACATCAACAACCTTACGGAGGAGCCGTGAGCACTGCAGCGCCCGCAGCAGCGTCCAGCACAGCACCGAGCAACCGGCCCGCGCGCGACGAGCCGGTCGCCGTCGTCGATCTCGCGCTGGCGTGCCTCGCCGGCCACGACCGCCCTGACCTCACCGCACGCCTGCAGGCCGCCCGTGCCCGCCTGCTCGACGAGCACGTGCGCGTGCTCGTCGTCGGCGAGTTCAAGAAGGGCAAGTCCATGCTGGTCAACGGGCTGGTCGGGGCGCCGGTCTGCCCGACGTTCGACGACGTCGCGACGGCCGTGACCACCGTGGTACGGCACGCGGACGCCGTCTCCCTGACGCTCGTGCGGATCACCGGCACGGGTGAGGAGCGCCGCGTCGAGCGGGTCACCGCACCGGCCGAGGAGCTCGCCGACCACGTCACCGAGCAGGGCAACCCCGGCAACCGGGCCGGCTGGAGCCACGTCGAGATCGCGGTGCCGCGACCGCTGCTGGCCGGTGGGCTGGAGCTGGTCGACACCCCGGGGGTCGGCGGGCTGACCTCGGTGCACGGCGCCGCGACCACCGCCGCGCTGCCCAGCGCCGACGCCGTGCTGCTGATCTCCGACGCCTCCCAGGAGTACACCGCGCCGGAGCTGGAGTTCCTCGGCCACGCGGCGTCGGTGTGCCCGAACGTCGCGTGCGTGCTGACGAAGAACGACCTCTACCCGGAGTGGGAGCGCATCGCGGAGCTGGACCGCGCCCACCTCGCCGACGCCGGGATCTCCGCGGAGCTGTACGCCGTGTCCTCCACGCTGCGCTGGCACGCGGTGCTCCACGGCGACCAGGAGGCGAACCAGGAGTCCGGCTTCCCCGCGCTGGTCGGCTACCTGCGCAACCGGGTCCTCGGCCAGGCCGACCGCATCGCGCGGCGCTCGACCGTGCACGACGTCCTCGCCGTCACCGACCAGCTCGCGGGCATGCTGCGCGCGGAGCTCGCCGCGGTCCGCGACCCCGACGCCGTGAAGGACCTCGTGGCCGAGCTGGCCGCGGCGCAGGAGCGGGCGACGGCGCTCAAGGAGCGCTCGGCGCGCTGGCAGACCACGCTGAACGACGGCATCGCCGACCTCAACGCCGACATCGACTACGACCTGCGCGACCGCATGCGCGACATCACCCGCGCCGCCGAGGAGGAGATCGACGGCGGTGGCGACCCGACGAAGGTGTGGGACCAGATCACCGCGTGGGTCGAGCAGGAGGTGACGTCGGCGGCGTCGGCGAACTTCGTGTGGTCGACGCAGCGGGCGCGCGCCCTCGCGGCCCGGGTGGCCGAGCACTTCGCGGGCGAGCGCGAGCCGCTGATGCCCGTGCTGCGCCAGGACGAGTCGGACGCGCTGCGTTCGGTCCGGGCGATCTCGGTGCGCGCCTCCGACCCGTGGACGGCCGGGCAGAAGGCGCTCACCGGGCTGCGCGGCGGCTACTCGGCGATGGTGATGTTCGGGATGCTCAGCACGTTCGTCGGGTTCGCCTCCGTGATCAACCCGCTGAGCGTCGGCGCGGCCCTGTTCATGAGCGGGAAGGCGGTCGGTGACGAGCGCAAGCGCCTGGTCACCAAGCGCCGCAACGACGCCAAGACCGCGATCCGCCGCCACGTCGACGACGTGACGTTCCAGCTCACCGCCGACACCCGCACCCGCCTGCGCGGCATCCAGCGCGAGCTGCGCGACCACTTCACCGAGCAGGCCGACCAGCTCAAGCGCTCGCTCGCCGAGTCGCAGCAGTCCGCCGACCGGGCGCTACGGGCGTCGAAGGCCGAGCGCGAGGCGCGGATCCCGGTGCTCACCGCGGAGCTGGAGAAGGTCGAGAAGGCCCGCCGGGCGGCGCGCGCCCTGCTTCCCGGGACCGGGTCGTGAGCGGGCTGACCGCGGCGGCCCGCCACGTCCTGCAGCTCGCCGCGGCGACCCACGCCGACGACCCCGCGACCACCGCCTGGCTGCGCGGGCAGCTCGCCCGCCTCGACGAACCGCTGCGGGTGGCGATCGCGGGCAAGGTCAAGGCGGGCAAGTCGACGCTGCTGAACGCGCTGGTCGGCGAGCAGGTCGCGCCGACCGACGCCGGCGAGTGCACGAAGGTCGTCACCTGGTACCGCGACGGGCCCGTCCCGCGGATCGTGCTGGAGCCGCGTTCGGGCCCGCCGCAGCCGCTCGCGGTCGTCCGCCGCGACGGCGCGCTCGTCGTCGATCTCGGCGGCACGCCCGCCGAGCGGGTCGAGCGGCTCGTCGTCGACTGGCCCTCCCGCGGGCTGCGGGCGAGCACGCTGATCGACACGCCGGGGATCTCGTCGCTGTCGTCGGAGGTGTCGCACCGCACCGTCGCGTTCCTCGACCCCGACGACGAGTCCCCCACCGAGGCGGACGCCGTCGTCTACCTGATGCGCCACCTGCACTCCGCCGACGCGGACTTCCTCGAGTCCTTCCGCGACCGCGGGGTGGCGCGGGCGACCGCGGTGAACACCGTGGCGGTGCTGTCGCGCGCCGACGAGGTCGGCGGCGGCCGGGTGGACGCGCTGTTCTCCGCCCGCTCGATCGCCGCTCGCTACCGGGCCGACCCGGCGGTGCGCGGCCTCGCCCAGGACGTCGTCGCGGTCGCGGGCCTGCTCGCCGAGACCGCCCGCACCCTGCGCCTGGACGACTTCTCGGCGCTGGCCGAGCTCGCCCGCACCCCGCGCGAGCAGCTGGACGGCGAGCTGCTGTCGGTCAGCCGGTTCCTGCGCGCCGATCCGGACGTCCGCGGCCCCCTCGTGCGGCGGTTCGGGATCTTCGGCGTGCGGCTGTCGGCGACGCTGATCCGCCAGGGCTGCCGCTCGCCCGCGGCGCTGTCGACCGAGCTCCTGGCCCGCAGCGGCCTCGACGACCTGCGGCGCGTCCTGCACACCCGGTTCACCGAGCGCCGCGAGCTGCTCAAGGCCCGATCCGCGCTGCTCGCGGTGGAGAGCCTGCTGCACGCGGGCGGCCCGGTGACGGGACGGCGGGCCGCGCTCGCCGCGGAGATCGAGCGGATCCTCGCGGGCGCCCACGAGTTCACCGAGCTGCGCACGCTCGGTGCGCTGCGCAGCGGGACGACCGGCTTGCCCCGGCCGGTCGCGGAGGAGGCCGAGCGGCTCCTCGGCGACGCCGGGTCCGCCCCCGCCGTCCGGCTCGGGCTCGCGCCCGACGCCCCGCCGCACGAGCTGCGCCGGGCCGGCTTCGCCGCGCTGGACCGGTGGCGGCGCCACGCAGTGGACCCGATGCTCGCCCATCCTGCGACCGAGACGTCGCGGGTGGTCGTGCGCAGCTGCGAGGGCATCCTCGCGACGCTGCACCCGCGCTGAGGCCTCAGGCGGCCTCGGCGTCGGCGGGCGCGTCCGTCCGGACCGGGTGCCTGCGCGAGAGCGCGACGAGCACGAAGCCCACGATCGGCAGCAGGATGTCGAGGTAGAGCACGAACCCGGCGTTGCCCGGGCTGAAGTTGCCCTCCTGCACGATCTGGATGATGTGCCCCACGCCGGCACCCCAGAGGAACGCCGCCGGGCCGAGCACGGCCGCGAAGCGGACGGCGGCGTCGCGGCGCAGCGCGTAGGAGCCGACGAGCCCGAACCCCAGGCTCGCCATCCCCACCTCGATCTCGAACGGGCTGGGTTCCCAGCCGATCAGCGGCGCGGCCAGGTGGCCGAAGAACGTGTGCACCACGAAGTTGCACAGGAACGCCAGGGCGATGCAGAACAGCAGGTACTGCCGCAACGCGATCTCGATGATCCGGCCACGGTCGCGCGGCCGCGGCAGGGCCAGCACCATGACGATGGCCACCACCAGGCCGATCAGCGGGAGGATCAGGAAGTAGGCGAGCGCGAGACGGACCAGGTCGTTCATGATCGGCAACCTCTCCGGGCGGGACGACGGGGCGACCGTAGGAGCGGTGCCCGATCCCAGACATCCGCCGCGTGCCTGCGCAGACATCCGCCGGTGGGGCGGGCGCGTAGTACGGTTCGCGGATGGTCCGGCCGGGCACCGGAGGCGCAACCGAAGAGCCCCCGGCCGCCCGCCCCGAGGTCGAGCACCGGTTGCGCACCGCGGTCGAGGCCGTCCTGGACCACCCGCAGCACGGTGGCGTGTCGGTGCTGCTGGAGGGCCCGCCGGGCATCGGCAAGAGCTTCCTGTGCCGCGCGCTCACGGCGGACGCCGCCGCGGCGGGGGCCACGGTGCGCACGGCCCGCGGCACCCCGGGGACCACGCGGGACGGGTTCGCCGTCGTCGAGGAGCTCGCCGGGCCGGCCCGCGCCGGCACGGACCCTGGCGAGGAGGCCTTCGCCCAGGTGGACGAGTGGTGCGCGGCCGGGCCGGTGCTGTGCTGGGTCGACGACGCCCACCAGGCCGACGCGGCGTCGCTCGCCGTCCTGCGCCGGCTCGTGTGGGCGGCCCGCGACCTCCCGCTCGTCGTGCTGGTCGCGGCCCGCGGGTACCCGGCCCGCGAGCCCCTGGAACTGCTCGCCGACCAGGTCACGCACCGGCTGTGCCTGCCCCCGATGACCGCGGGCGCCGTCGCCGACCTGGCGCGCGAGCGCACCGGGCGCGATCCCGGGCCGGTGCTGCGCGAGCAGCTGGCCACGGCGGGCGGGAACCCGCTGCTCGTCGCGGAGACGCTCGCCGCGCTCGACGCACGCGGCCGGCTGGACCGCGCCGTCCCCGGCGTGGTCGAGCTGATCGGCGGCGTCGAACCGGTGGACGGGCTCGACGCCGCGGTCCGCGAGCACCTGGCCGGGCTCGACGAGCCGGTCACCGAGATCCTCACCGCGCTTGCCGTCCTCGGCGGGGCGGCGGCCGAACACGACGTCGCCGAGCTGCTCTACGTGTCGGTGCCCGCCCTGCAGCCCGCGATCGAACGGGGGACGCGCGCGGGCCTGCTCGTCCGGCCGGCCCCCGGTCGGCTCGACGCAGGCCACGACGCCTACCGCGACGCCGCCTACGCCGCCCTGGACCCGGCGCGCCGGCCCGCCGCCCACCGCAGGGCGGCCGAGGTGCTGCGCGCCCGCGGGGCCGGGCCGGGCGCGGTGGCGGAGCAGTTGGTGGCGGCGGCCCGCCAGGCGCCCGATCCGGGTGCGGCGCAGGCCCTGCGGACGGCCGCGGAGCAGGCCGCGACGTTCGCCCCGGCCGTCGCGGCCGAGCTGCTCGCGGACCTCGACATCGTCGCGGACGGTGCCGTTGCTGCTGCCGAGCGGGACCGGATCGCCGTCGAGCGCGCCGATGCGCTCTTCGTCTCCGGGCAGCACCGCCGCGCCGAGGAGCTGGCGCAGGCGCACCTCGCGACCACCCGGGACCGCCGAGCCGCCGCCGAGCTGAACGCCGTGCTGATCCGCTCGCAGCTCAACCGGGGTGATTCCGCCGCCGCGCTGCGGACGATCGACGGCCTGCTCGCCGCCGCGGGCCTGCGCTCACCCGTGCGCCACCGGCTGGAGTCGCTGCGCTGCTGGACGCTCGTGCTGGCCGGGCGCCACCGCGAGGGCGCCCGGCTGGGCCGCACGCTGCTCGCCGAGCTCGTCGCCGAGGACGACCGGGACACCCAGGCGGGCCTGCTCGCCACGCTGGGCTGCGCGGAGTTCCTCGACGGCCGCGCGGACCGCGCCATCGCCCTGATGCACCGCCAGGCCGCACTGCGGCTCACCGACGAGGGCGTGCAGGCGCGCATCAGCACGCTCGTCTGGCCGCCGCTGTTCGAGCTGTACGGCCGCGACCTCGCCGCGGCCCGGGCCGCGGCGACGGCGTCCCGGCGGGCCGCGCAGGCTCTCGGAGCCCGATGGGTCGATCCGTACCGGCACTTCATCGCCGGCGAGCTCGACCTGTGGGCCGGTGAGTGGGACGACGCCGCGGCCGAGCTCGCCACCGGCCTGGAGCAGGCCGAGGAGTCCGGGTCCGGCTGGATCTCCAGCGCCGTCGCCACGCTCGCCTACATCGACGCGCACCGCGGGCGCGTCCGGTGGGCCGCGCAGCGGCTGCAGGCCCTCACCGACCGGCGGACCGTGCTGCAGTTCGGGATGGACGAGCCCGGTCTCGCCGCGCTCGCGGTGCTGGAGGTGACCGGGGCGCTGCCCGAGGCGGTGCCGCGGGCCGCCACGCTCTGGGCCGCCGCCCCGGACACCGGGCCTGCGTGGATGCTGCGGCTGGCCCCCGACCTCGTCCGGATCGCGGCCACCGGCGGTGATCCCGCGCTGGGCCGGCGCATCGCCGCCGACCTGCGGGCTCTCGACGTGGCCGGTTGCCCGCTGCTCGCACCGGCCCGCGATCTCGCCGAGGGGACGTGCGCGGGTGACGTGGACCGGATCGACGCCGCCGCACGCGCCGCACGCGCCCGTGGCAACGCCCTGCTCGCCGCCTTCGCCGACGAGGAGGCGGCCTGTGCGGCCGCGGCGACGGGGCGGCTCGGGCCGGCCCGCGACCGCATGGAGCGGGCGGCGGGCACCTACGAGGCGATGGGTGCCGCCGCCGACCGCGACCGGCTCCTCGGCCGGACGCGCACGCTCGGCCTGCGCCGCGGCCCCAGGGAACGCCACCGCGCGGCGTCGTTCGGCCCGGCCAGCCTCACGACGACCGAGCAGCGGGTCGCCGCGCTGATCCGGGACGGCCTCACCAACCCGCAGATCGCCGCGCGGCTGTGGCTGTCCCCGCGCACCGTGCAGACGCACGTGTCGCACATCCTCGCGAAGCTCGGGGTCCGGTCCCGCGCGGAGATCGCCGACGCCGCAGGTGCGCACGCGGACCGGTAGCTGTGAGGCGAATACGGCGGTTGCACCGTGTACCGGTACACAGACGCCGCGCCCGGCACGGCTCAGCATGGGACACCCGGACCCATGAGGGGGAACCATGGACGTCCACACACGCGAGACCGATCACGGTGCCCATCCGGCCGCCGATCACGCCGCGACCGCGGCCGAACGCGCCTGGCTCGCCGGTGACGTCGTCACCGCGATCGCCGCGGCCGACCGCGCGCTCGGCGCGGGCACCGATCCGGGCTCGCGCGCCGCGGGCGTCGCGGCCGCTGCCGCGGCCGCCGACGGGGCGCTGCGCGACGCAGCCGCCCGGTGGCGTGCGGTCGCGGCGACGCAGGACGGGACACCCGCGGTGGAGGCCCTGGGGCGCGCGGCCCTCGCCGCCGCCCTGGCGGGCGACGTCGTCGCGGCGTCCGGCGACGTCGAGCAGGCCTGCGGGCGGATGCCCGATCCGGCGCCCCGCGGGCTGGGCGTGCTGGTCGCGGGTGCCGCCGCCACGCTCGACGCGCTGCGCGGGGACGTCACCGGCGCGGCCCGGACCCTGACCGGGCTCGCCGCGGCGACCGTCCCGCCCGATCCGCTCGCCGCCGAGAGCTGGGACGAGCTGGCCGCCGTCGTGGTCGCGGCAGCCGGCCAGGAGGCCACCGCGCGGGCGATGCTCGCGGCCGTACCCGGCGAGCCGACGGTGCGCAGGCGCCTGCTCACGGCCTGGACGGACCTGCGCGGCGCCCGCCTCCGGGAGGCCCACGAGGGGCTCGCCGCCGCCCGGGCCACCCCGGTGCTCCGCCGCAACGCCGTGCTCGCCGCCGCCGTCGGGACGGGGCTGGCGCGCCGCGCCGCCACCACCCCCGAGGGGGCGGCCACCCTGGCCGCGACCTGGCACCGGGCCGCGGCGGTGGTCGCCGGGGCGGACGTCGAACCGCTGCTGATCGACGTGTGGGGCGAGCTCTCGGTGGCCGCCGCGCACGTCTCCCCCACCGACCGCGACAGCCTCACCGAGGCGATCGCCACCGCCGTCGCCCGGGCGGGCCACCCGCCGTGGCTGGTCGCGGCGGACGCCTGGTGGCGGGTGGAGCGGGCCGTGGTCACGCGGGACCGGGCCGCGGCGGACGACGCGGCGGCGGTGCTCACCGCGCTCGCGGACCGCTCCGTCGCCGACCGATCACCCGAAGGCGGACGGACCCCGGCCCACGCGCCGGACCGGTTCGCGCTGCTCGCCGGCGCGGCCACCGCCTGGACCGCGGTCCTCGCCGCCCGGCCGGACGCAGGGACGGTCGTCGCGGTCGCGGACCGGCTGACCGGCGCGGGGCGCCGCGTCGAGGCCTCCGCGCTGTGTGCCGCCGCCGCCGAGGTGAGCACGGACCCCGCCGCCGTCCGCGCGCTGCTCGGAACCGGCCGGGAGCTGCGCACGTCCGGCGGGACCGCCACGGGGCTGCTCTCCGAGCGGGAGCAGGAGGTCGGCGCGCTGGTCGTCGACGGGCTCACGCAGAAGGAGATCGGGGCGCGCCTCTACATCTCGCCGAAGACGGTGGAGCAGCACGTCGCGCGGCTGCGCCGCAAGCTCAGCGCCCGCAACCGCGCCGAGCTCGTCGCCGCCCTGCGCACCCACCTGCCCGCCTGACCCGGACCCGGCGGCTCCGGGCTCGCGGTCACCGCACCGCCTGCGCGACCTCCACATCGGTCAGCACGACCCGCCCCACCCGGGCGCAGCGGGCGGCGAGTCCCACCTCGATCCGGCGCCACGCGTCGGTCGACAGCGCCAGGCTCCGCGAGATCCGGGAGCGCGCCGTCACGCCGTGCCAGGCCAGAAGCACCGTCCCGCCCGGCCGCACCACCCGGCACAGCTCGTCCAGGCCTGCGTCGAGATCCGGCCAGATCGCGACGTTGTTCACCGAGACGGCGTGGTCCACCGAGGCGTCCGGCAGCCGCGTCTCCGCCGCCGTGCCCAGCCGCAGCTCCGCCTGACCGACGCGCCGCGCCGCGAGCTCGGCCATCTCGGCCGACGGGTCCACGCCGACGAGGACGGGCCGCTCGGGGCGCTGCGCCAGCGCCGCGAGCAGCGTCCCCGGCCCGTACCCGACCTCGAGCACCGTGTCCCGCGGCCGCAACGCCAGCAGTGCGGCGACCTCCCCGGACGTGCGCCCGCCCACGACCGCCATGAACCGCCCCGCCAGCCGGCCGCGCAGCCCGCGCGGACGCGCGAAGGGGTTGTCGAGCGATCGGTTCAGGGCCCACGAGGTCTCCTCCATCACCCCACCGTGCTGCCGCGACCCCGATCCGCGCCAGCCCGGGAGGCGTGTGACCCGTCGGTCACATCGGATCTCCCCCGGCTCCCGCCGCCGTAGGGTGGGTTCGGCCCTCAGAGGAAAGGATCGACGATGCCCGAAGCCGTGATCGTCGCAGCCGCCCGTTCCCCCATCGGCCGGGCGTTCAAGGGGTCGCTGGCCGGGATACGGCCCGACGACCTCACCGCGCAGATCGTCCGAGCCGCCCTGGACCAGGTACCGCAGCTCGACGTCGGCGAGATCGACGACCTCATGCTCGGCTGCGGCCTGCCCGGCGGCGAGCAGGGCTTCAACATGGCCCGCGTGGTGGCCGTGCTGCTGGGCCAGGACCGGCTGCCCGGCACCACCATCACCCGGTACTGCTCGTCCTCGCTGCAGACCACCCGCATGGCGCTGCACGCAATCAAGGCGGGCGAGGGCGACGTGTTCGTCTCGGCGGGCGTGGAGGCCGTCTCCCGCTACGCCAAGGGCAACTCCGACTCCCTGCCCGACACCCAGAACTCCGTCTTCGGTCCCGCGGGCGAGCGCACCGCGGCGCGGGCGGGCGGCGCGGACTCCTGGAGCGACCCGCGCGAGGCCGGCGACCTGCCCGACATCTACATCGCGATGGGCCAGACCGCGGAGAACCTCGCCCTGGCCAAGGACGTCACCCGCGAGGACATGGACCGGTTCGGGGTCCGCTCGCAGAACCTCGCCGAGAAGTCGATCGCGGACGGCTTCTTCGCCCGCGAGATCACCCCCGTCACCCTGCCCGACGGCACCGTCGTCGAGCAGGACGACGGGCCGCGCCCCGGCGTCACGTACGAGGCGGTGTCGCAGCTCAAGCCGGTGTTCCGGCCGGACGGGCGGGTGACGGCTGGCAACTGCTGCCCGCTCAACGACGGCGCCGCCGCGCTCGTCGTGATGTCGGACCGCAAGGCCGCCGAGCTCGGTATCACGCCGCTGGCCCGGGTCGTCTCCACCGGAGTGACCGGGCTCTCCCCGGAGATCATGGGGTACGGCCCGGTGGAGGCCTCGGCGCAGGCGCTCGCCCGCGCCGGGATGACGATCGGCGACGTCGACCTCGTGGAGATCAACGAGGCGTTCGCGGCCCAGGTCATCCCGTCCGCACGCGACCTGGGCATCGACCCGTTCGGCGACACGCTCAACGTCCACGGCGGCGCGATCGCGCTGGGCCACCCGTTCGGGATGACGGGCGCCCGGATCGCCTGCACACTGATCAACGGGCTGCGCACCCGCGACGCGCAGATCGGGCTGGAGACGATGTGCGTCGGGGGCGGGCAGGGGATGGCGATGGTGCTCGAGCGGCTGAGCTGATCCCGGCACGCGCGACGGCCCGGCACCCCCTGGGGGGTGCCGGGCCGTCGGCGTCGGGTGCGGCTATTCCTGGCGCAGATAGCTCAGCAGCCGCAGGATCTCGATGTAGAGCCAGACCAGGGTGGTCATGAGGCCGAAGGCGATGTACCAGGCGAACCTCGCGGGAGCGCCGGCCCGGACGGCCTGGTCGGCCGCGTCGAAGTCGAGCAGCAGGCTGAACGCCGCGACGCCGATGACGACGAGGCTGAAGATGATCGCCAGCGCGCCGCCGTCACGCAGCCCGGTGTTGATCCCGAACAGGCTCATCACCAGGTTGAACAGCATCAGGACGACCACGCCGATCATGGCGCCGATCAGCCACTTGGTGAACCTCGGCGTGACCTTCACGGCGCCGGTCTTGTAGACGATCAGCATCCCGAAGAAGACGCCCGCGGTGCCGACGACAGCCTGGAAGGCGATACCGGGGAACTGGGCGTTGAGCAGGCCGCTGATGCCGCCGAGGGCGACACCCATGCAGACCGAGTACAGCAGCACCATCGGCGCCTTCGCCAGGTGCTGCTTGAAGATCAGCACGAGCGACACGATGAACCCGACGATGAACGCCGGGAGCGCGAGCACGTAGAGGCCACTGACCGCGGTGAGTACGCCCGCGACGAGCGCGGCGCCCGCGGTGATCGCGGTCTTCTGGACGATGTCGTCGATCGTGATCGGACGCTCGCCGACGTCGGCGCGACCGTAGCCGGCCTGCGAGGACTGCACGTCCGTGTAGGCCGCTGCCCCGCCCATCATGCCGGCCTGGCGGTCGAATCCGGCGTATCCGCCCTGCGTGGTCGGCAGGCTGCGGAACGCCGGGTTGCTGCTGGTGCGCACCTGGCTCCTCCTCGGTAAGACATCCACCCGTTCGAACGCGGAACCAGCCACGGACGTTCCCGCGTTTGCCCAGACTTTACCTAGATATGGGATCCGGGGGCAGGCGCCCCACCGTAGCGCGGCCCGGCACGGCGACGCCCCCGCCGGGGGCACGGCGGGGGCGTCGTCCCATCACGATCCACGACCGCTCCCGGGATCGTCCGCGGGAACGGCCGGACCGTGATCGGTGCCGGTGCCGGACTCGGCGACCGGCGGATCCGGAGCCGGCGGGCAGGGCGCCCACCGGGAGGTCACCGGGGCCCGCGGGCACGGGCGGCAGCGGTGCGGCGCCCGGGTCCGCGGGCACGGGCGGCAGCGGCGCGGCGCCCGGGTCCACCGGCGCTGCAGGCAGCGGCGCGCCCGCAGGGCCGCCTGCGGGCGGCGCGGGGTCGGCGGCCGGGGTCGCCGGGGCGTCCGGCAGCACAACGGTGTCCTCGCCCATCGGCTCCAGCGCCGGGCTGCGGTCGCTCTCCGCCCCGACCCGCACGATCCGGGCCACGGACGGCACGGCCACCGACGGGTCGCGGTCCGAACCCTGGTTGACGATCAGGTAGTAGTAGCCGGGCGGGGCGGCGTTGCCGTCGGCCGGGACGTCGACCGAGATCGCGTTCGGCCCCGTCTGGGCGAAGTCCAGCTCGAGCGTGCGGGTGTCGTTGTCCATCACGTGCTGCGTCGACGGCATCCGCATCAGGACGACCTTGGTGATCTCCGGGGCGTCCCGCGTGATCAGGGAGACGTTCTCCCCCCAGGCGAGCCCCGACTGCACGGCGTCGATGTGCGGGCGGGTGCCGCGGTACAGGTACGGCGGGTTGAACAGCTCGAACGACGGGTCGCCCGCCGTTCCGGCGACGACGTGCGGCACCGCGTCGGCTGCGGGCAGCCCGGGGCCCACCGGCGCGTGCCCGCCGACGAGCACCTGCCCGTTGGGCAGCAGCACGGCGGTGTTGCGGTAGGTGCGGGCGTGCTCGGTGCTCGCGAGCCCGACGAAGCGGTTGCTCGCGGGGTCGTAGAGCTCGGCTTCGCGGACCGGCAGGCCGACCCCGGGGGTGATCGCCTCGTCGTTGCGCGCGCCGCTGGTCAGGAGGACCTCACCGGTGGGCAGGGCCGTGGCCTGCGAGAACCAGCGGGCGTTGCGGAGCTCGGGGCCGGCGAGGTTGGCGACCGTGCCGTTGCGGTCGATCGTGGTGAGGTCCGTCGTCGGGACCGCCGCGTAGCTCCCCGGCGAGGTCAGCAGGGTGCCGCCGGCGCGCAGGATCGTCATCGAGTCGTACGGCGCCTTCATCGGCAGCACCACCGACGCGGGCGAGCTGCGCGGGATCGTGATGCCCTTCTCGGTCCACTTCCCGGTCGCGACGTCGAGCGTGCCCTGGTTGACCCACAGGGCCTCGTCGGGCGACTGGCCGAACGGCGCGTACATCTGCCCGTCGCCGGTGTAGAAGATGCTGCCGTCCGGGGCGAGGTACACGCGCGCGTTGGGCGGGAGCGACCGGCCGCCCGGCAGGCCCGGCGCCGCCTCCGGGTCGAGAGCGGTCCACGTGCCCGCGGCGGGGTCGAAGACGTCGGTGCTGCGGACCGGCAGCGTCACGGGGCCGCCGCCGATCGGGGACCCGGCGCCCGAGAGCACCGCGACCTTCCCGTCGGCCAGCGTGACCGCCGAGGCGTGCGCCCGCCCCGACAGCATCGAGCCGGCGGCCTCCCAGGCGCCGGAGCCCTCGGCCGCCGTCGGGTCGAAGACCCGCGCGTCCCGGGGGCCGCCCGCGAGCGCACCGGCGTCCGGGGCGGGGACGGGCGCCGCGCCGCCTGCCGGGGCGGGCAGCGGCCCGTCGGCGGTGCGCGCGGCGACGGGTGCGGCGAGGGCGTCCCCGCCACCGACCACGAGCTGGCGGCCGTCGGCGAGCTGCACGACGTCGCCGTCGAACCCGGCACCGGCAGCTGGGCCGAACGTGACGCCGGCGCCGGTGATCGTCAGCAGCCGGGGCTCGCCGGAGGCGCCCCCGTAGAGGACCCGCCCGTCGGGCAGGACGGCCACGGCGGTGGCGGGCGAGCCCCCGCCCGCGAGGCCGGCGTCGACGAACGGGGCCGACCAGGATCCGACGGCCAGCGGCGACGGGACGTCCGCCGCGAGCGCCTGCTGGGTTCCGGCGACCGCGAGCCCGGCGACGACCGCGGCCGAGACGCCCACCGCCAGCAGCCTCCCGGGCATGCGAGAAGGGCCTGCGTGCATGCCCGGCTAACGGCCGGGACACGGCGAAGGATGCGGCAACCGCGGGCGGGTCATACGAACGGGTCCCGGCACGGGCGAGGCCCGCGACCACTGGTGGTCGCGGGCCTCGTGGACGCCGGACGCCCGGATCGTCACGCCCGGCCCGATCAGACCCCCCGGCCCGACGGCGGTACCGGGTAGGGATCGACGACGATACCGGTGACCGGCGCCGAAGTGGGCCGGGTGACGGGCGGGTCGGCCTCCTCACGGCGCACGTGGGCGGTCTCACGGCGCACGTGGGCGGTGTCCTGCGCTGCGGCACGGGCCTCGTCCTCACGAAGGCCCTTCATCTCCCCCTTGAACACGCGCGCGGACTGACCCACCGAGCGGGCCATCTCGGGGAGCTTCTTCACTCCGAACAACAGCACGATGATCCCAGCGATGATCAACCATTCCCAGGTGCCAGGCATCCGGGCTCCTCCTCGTCGACGGTGATGACGGTGATGGCGTCGGGCCGCGACGACTGCTGCAGCCCGCCACGCGCCGTACGCTCGGCATCTCTCGTGAAGGAACAACGGACGGAGGAGCACGAGGATGTGGGCGTTCCTCTCGGCGCGGCTGCGGATGTGGCTGCTGCTGGCGCTCGCGGCACCACTCCTGGCCTGGCTCCTCGGCCTGATCGGGGACGCCGTCGAGGCCCGCCGCGGCGCGAACGGCCTGAGCCGTGGCCTCCAGTGGGCGCGATCCTGGCTGCGCCACCGGTCCCGCGGGCCGTGGGCGCGCCGCGCTGCCGATCCCACCGGGCCGATCGACCCGGGCATGCCCGCGCGGTAGCGCGGTGAGCACGCCCGTTCCGGACCCCCCGGGGCGACCGCGCGCGGAGTGATCGACGTGACCCGCCCGGCGCTATGCGACCCGCGACGATCTCCCTAGCCTCGAACCGGTGCGAGGGGTGGGGAAGCGCCGGGTCCCGGTCGAGCACCGGTTTCTCGGGCTGGACCGGCGGACGTTCCCGCTCGCGGGGGCGGCGCTGGCCGTGTGGCTGCTGTGGGCGGTGATCGTGCCGGCGATCGACGACGCCGTGCCGTGGCGGGACACCGTGCACCCGGGCGACGTCCTGCAGCTCACCGACACCGTGACGATGGTCCCCGTACCGGGCTGGGGCCTGCAGAGCGGGCTGCGCACCACGGACCGCACGCGCAGCGGCACCACCTCCGAGGACGTCGTCCTCACGACGGACGGCGTCAGCTTCCGTGTCACGTCCGGGCCGTGGACGGGCACACCCGGCGAGCTCCTGCGGCAGAGCACGCGGATCGTGGCCGCCGAGTTCGGCGGCGGCACGCTGGAGCCGACCGGCGGTTCGACCACGATCCTGACCCGGCAGGGCGCCGTCGGCGTGCTGGAGGACTTCGCCACCCCCGTCGCGGACGGGCTGATCGCCGCGCTGGTGTACGAGCAGGACGGGCTGCAGATCATCGCGGCCGGCGCGCCGGCCCAGCTGGCATCGCACGCCGCGGAGATCGACGCGATGATCACGAGCATCCGCGACGAGCGGGGCGGTTCGTGAGGGCCGTCGAGCGGCCACCTGTCGAGCGGCCGGACGCGGAGCGGGACGCACGCCACGCCGCCATCGCCACGTCCGGCTGGGGTGCGCACTTCCATTTCGTCCAGCCACGCAACGCGTGCTTCTGGGTGTACCTGGCGCTGGTCGGTGCGGGGATCTGGTCGGCCGTCACGCTGACGGCGCCGACGGCGCGGATCTTCGCGGTCGCGAACATCACCGCGGTGCTCACCAGCAGCCTGTTCGCGGCGGCGTTCGTGCTGTTCCTGCACCGGTCGGACCGCTGGGAGCGCACCCCGGCCCGCCTCGCCGTCGCCGCGTTCCTCGTCGGCGGGTTCGGCGCCGCGTTCGCCATGGCGCTGCCGGGCAACGCGGCGGTGATGTCGCTGTACACGAAGGTCTTCGGGCAGGCGTTCGCCGCGGACTGGCAGGCCGGGCTCACCGCGCCGATCGTCGAAGAGTCCTCGAAGGGGGTCGCGTTCCTGCTGGTCATGGGCCTGGCACCGGTCGTGGTCCGCACGCTGTACGACGGGCTGATCGTCGGCGCGTACACCGGGCTCGGCTTCCAGGTGCTCGAGGACGTGCTCTACGGGCAGAACTCCGCAGCGGCCCACTTCGGCGCGGACCAGGCGCAGAGCGTGCTGAGCACCTTCGTGCTGCGCTCCCTCACCGGGGTCGCCTCGCACGCCCTGTACACGGCGCTGTTCGCGGCGGGCCTGATCTACCTGATCGGGACGGTCGCGCAGCCGCGCCGGCTCGGGCGGGGGACGGCGCTCGTCGTCGCCCCGGTGGTCCTGCACGGGGTGTGGGACTCGCTCGGCGCGCTCGCCGGCGGCACGGCCTGGGCCACCGTCCTGATGGTCGTCGTGACGGTGGTGTCGCTGGTCCTGGTCGGCGTCACGCTGCGGCTCGGCGGCGCCCGCGAGCGCGGGTTCCTGCGTGCGGTCCTCCAGCCGGAGGTCAGCGCCGGCACGATCACCGCCGCCGAGCTGGACGCGCTGGCCGGTCACCGCCGCGAGCGCCGCGCCGCCGTCCGCGGGCGTGCGCCGGGCATCAGCAGCCGCCGCGAGAAGCACATCCTGCAGGCCGCGCGGGACCTCGCGCACGACCTCTGCGAGTCCGGCGGGGAGGACTCGCCCGCGGTGGCGCACTCGCGCTCGGAGATCGCGCGGCTTCGGCGACGCTGAGCGCGGGGTCCGGGCCGCGCACCGGCGACGGTCAGCAGCCCGGGTCGACGCGCGTCGCCTCCGGGGCGTCGGCCTTCACCGTGTAGACCTCCCACGGCTCGGCACCCGGCCCGTGCACCCACACCTTGTCCTGCAGGGCGTAGCAGCAGGTGGTGTCGTTCTCCACGTCGGTGGCGAGGCCGAGTGACGCGAGCCGCCCGGTGGCGGCGTCGACCTCGGCGGTGCTGCCGACCTCCACGCCGAGGTGGTCGAGCACGGTCGGCAGGCCCGCCTCGCCCTCGATCAGCACGAGCTTGAGCGGTGGTTCGGCGATCGCGAAGTTCGCGTAGCCGGGACGGCGTTTGGCCGGCTCGACCCCGAACAGCGACCGGTAGAACCCGATCGAGGCCTCCAGATCGGACACCCGCAACGCGAGCTGCACCCGCGACATCGTCCACCTCCTGAATCGACGCTCATCGATGCAACTCAGGATGGTCTCCTGTATCGATAGCTGTCAATATAGAGAGATGTCGATGCAAGACTCCTGCTGCCCGCCACTGATCCGTGAGCCCCTGTCGCCACGGCAGGCGGCGGAGCTCGCGGCGGTGTTCAAGGCCCTGGGCGACCCGGTCCGGCTGCGGCTGCTGTCGCTGATCGCCTCCCACGACGGGGGCGAGGTGTGCGTCTGCGAGCTGACCGGGGTCTTCGAGCTGAGCCAGCCGACGATCTCCCACCACTTGAAGGTCCTGCGGGAGACCGGGCTGATCGCCGGGGAGCGGCGCGGGACGTGGGTGTACTACCGCCTCGTCATGGACCGCCTCGAGCGGGCAGGCGCGCTGCTCGCGCCCGCCGGGGCCACGGCGTGACCGCCACCGCCACCGCGGGGATCCGGGCCGCGCCGGGCCTGGACCTCGAGTCGGGTCGAGATCGTACGGTTCGCCCATGACCACCGACCGCAGGACCGCTCCGGCGGCCGACCCCGTCGATCTCGGCCGGCAAGGCTTCGGCGCGATGCGCCTGCGGCCGAACGGCTCCGCGGACCCCGACCGGGACCCGTCCCGCATCGTCGACGCCGTCCTCGACGGCGGCGTCCGGATGATCGACACCGCCGATGCGTACCGGAACGAGGAGCTCGTCGGCCGGGCGATCGCGCACCGCCGCGAGGAGGTCGTCCTCGCCAGCAAGTTCGGCCTCGTCTGGCACGGCGCGGTCGCCGGTGGTTTCGACGTCCGCGCCGACGCCGGCTACGTGCGCCAGGCGTGCGACGCGAGCCTGCGGCGGCTGCGGGTCGAGCGGATCGACCTCTACTACCTGCATCACCGCAGCGACACGGTGCCCGTCGAGGAGACCGTCCACGCCATGGCGGGCCTGCTCGCCGAGGGCAAGATCGGCGCGATCGGCTTGTCGAACGTCACGGCGGAGGACCTGCGGCGCGCGCACGCCGTCCACCCGGTGGCGGCGCTGCAGGAGCAGTGGTCGCTCTCCGATCGCGCCGTCGAGAGCACGCTGGTCCGGACCGCGGCCGAACTCGGCGTTCCGATCGTCGCCCACTCACCGACCGGTCACGGAGCGTTGCACGGCGCGGCAGGCGACGACGATCACCGGGAAGGGACAGCGGTCCTGCGTGAGATCGCCGCCGCCCGCGCGGCGTCCGTCGGCCAGATCGCCCTCGCGTGGGTGCACGGCCGGGGTCCGGCGCACGGCGTCGAGGTCGTACCCCTTCCCGGCACGACGCGGGTGAGCCACGCCCGGTCCAACGTCGCCGCGGCGGCGATCCGCCTGACCGATGCGGAGCTGGCGCGCCTCACCGACGTATGGTCGCCGAACGCGCCATGAGGCGCACGCGGAGACCCGTCGGCGTGCATCTGCTCGCGCCGGACGTCGTCACCGCCTGGTTTGCTGCCGCCCCAAGGGATTCGGTCACGCTCACCACCGGAGCGTCGAGGGGTCGGGAGCGCCGGGCACCGCCGCGCCCTCGCCTCCGCGACCTCCGCGCCGGTCCGCCCGGGGTCGCGGGCCGGTGCGTTTTCGTGCGCGGGACGCGCGACCGCAGTAGGGTCGCGATCATTCCGACATCTCGCGGAGGCCAACGATGCTCTTCCATCTCGACTTCCACGTGGAGTACGGCGCAACCATGAGCCAGCAGGACCTCTTCGCCATCTGGTCCCGCGAGGCCGACGCTGCGCTCGGCGCCAAGAAGGCGGGCGTCGTGGTGGACCTCTGGAAGTGCGTCGGCGAGCGGCGCGTGATCGCCGTCGTCGACGTCGACAGCCACGACACCCTCGACGAGATCCTGCTGACTCTCCCGATCATGGTCGACATGGGTCAGTTCGTCGACGTGAAGGTCACGGCGCTGCGTCGCTACGAGGACTTCGCCTCCAACGTGAACCGCCTGCTCCAGGGCAGCTGACACCCCGCCCGGGCCGACGCCGCTCCCGGGCCCGCGTTCAGCCGGTGAGACCGCGCCCGAGCCGCCGCTCGTGAAGTTCGATGTCCTGTGGACCGCGGTCGATCTGGGTGCGGCCGGTGTCGGTCCAGCCGTGGCGGTGGTAGAAGCGCAGGGCGCGCTGGTTGCCGTCGAGGACCCAGAGTCCGGCGTGGGTGAAGCCGTGGGTGACGAGGCGGTCGAGCACGGCGGCGTGCAGCGGCTCGCCGATGCCACGGCCCCAGTGATCCGGATCGAGGTAGAGCGCGTACAGGTCGCCCAGCGTCGCATCGGCGCGGTCGCCGGGATCGAGGGGCGGGCCGGCCGAGGCGAAGCCGACGATCCGCCGCGCGGCGACCGCCACGACGGCGCTCGTCCGTGGCGGCAGTGCGGCGAGCCGGTCGGACCAGAGCCGTTCGTGGTCCGGCACCGACAGGCCCGCGAGGACCTCGTCGGGCATCAGGCCCCGGTAGGCGGCGCGCCAGGATGCGACCTGCACGGTCGCGAGGGACCGGGCGTCGGCCGGCGCCGCGTCCCTGATATCGACCATGTGCCGATGCTGGCACGTGCGCCACGAGGCGCTGTCTGTTCCGAACGGAGGTGGAAGGACTCCGTCTGCGACCTGTCGCAGTGGGTCGTTGAAGCTGAGGGCAGCCTGATCCGGGAGGTGCCGGAGTCGGGTGGGAAGCA